>CAWCDM010000143.1:0-48851 GCA_963794185.1 uncultured Alphaproteobacteria bacterium
TCCAATCGGTGGCTGCGGACGGCCGCCCATGGGGGAAGCGGAAGTGATCGCATGAGCGCGCACCTCACCGAGAAGCAGAAGATGCTGGCGGAACAGCATTACAACGCCAACGATCCCGAACTTCAGGCGGACCGAGCGGCGGCGGAAGCGTGGATGGAGCGCTACAACACAGCGCTCGCCTGCTCTCCCGCGGATAGCCATCGTCTGCTGCGGGAACGCCTGGCGGAGGTTGGTGAAGGAGCGGTCATTCGCGCCCCTTTTCATTGCGACTATGGCTACAACATCCGGCTCGGGGCGGGCGCGTTTCGAACTTCAACTGCGTGATCCTCGATGTCGTCGAGGTGACGATCGGAGCAGGCACGCAGATGGGCCCGGCGGTGCAGATATATGCGGCGGATCATCCTCGGGACGCATCGGAGCGCCGCGCGGGCCTCGAGTTCGGACGACCCGTCCACATCGGCCTTAATGTCTGGATCGGCGGTGGCGCGATCATCCTGCCGGGCGTGGTGATCGGCGACGACGCGGTGATCGGAGCGGGCAGCGTGGTCACGCGCGACATTCCGGCAGGCGCCACCGCGTTGGGAAACCCGGCCCGCATCAGAGCGTAGGCGTCGGGCTGCCATTCCTTGCCGCGCCGGTCCCGGATGACCATACTTGCCGCATGCAGACCGCCGTTGCCATGACACTGAATGGCGAGACCGCGCCTTCGACGGACCGATGACCGTCGCCGGCCTGCTCGCGGCACTCGGGCTGGAGACGCGCAAGGTGGCGGTGGAGCGGAACGCCGAGATCGTGCCGCGTTCGCGCTACGCCGACACCTGGCTCGAGAGCGGCGATGCGCTGGAGATCGTGCATTTCATCGGGGGAGGTTGACATGGATGCTACATCGCCGGCCGATGACGACTGGGTGGTTGCCGGCCGCCGCTTCCGCTCCCGCCCCATTTCGGCACCGGTCGCTACAAGGACCTTGAGGAGACCGGCGCCGCCATCCGGCGAGTGGCGCGGAAATCGTCACTGTGGCGGTGCGCCGGGTGAACCTGTCGATCCCAAGGCGCGGATGCTGCAGGACCACGTGGATCCGAAGAAGTACACCGACCTGCCGAACACCGCCGGCTGCCACACCGCGCAGGAGGCGGTGCGCACGCTGCGGGTGGCACGCGAGGCGGGCGCGGAACCTGGTGAAGCTGGAGGTGCTCGGACCGCCGCCCACGCTGTATCCCGACATGCCCGGGACCTTCGAAGCGGCCGAGGCGCTGATCAAGGACGGATTCGAGGTGATGGTCTACACCGCCGACTACCGGTGGCGTGCAAGCGGCTCGAGGACATGGGTTGTGCGGCGATCATGCCGCTTGGGGCGCCGATCGGCTCGGGCCTGGGCATCCAGAACGCCCAATGACCTGGATGCTCCGCGAGCAGACCAAGGTGCCGTTCCTCGCGGATGCGGCGTCGGCACCGCCTCGGATGCGGCGATCGCGATGGAGCTTGGCTGCGACGCAGTGCTGCTGGATTCGGTGATCGCGCATGCCAAGAACCCGATCAAGATGGCCGGTGCGATGAAACTGGCGATCGAGGCGGGACGGCTGGCTATCCCGCCGCCGGATGCCGCGGCGACTGGGGGCCGATCCGTCCAGCCCGCTCACCGGACTGATCCGGTAGCAGGGCAGCCGAGGTCGCACGCGCTGGGCAACTCTGACGAGCCCAAGAGGCGGCTGCGGATGCGCCGCCATACCAAGAAGCCGGCCAAAAGTGGCCAATGCCTGCGCACGGACCAGCCTTGACTGCCGGCCTTGCGACCTCCAAAATGGAGGCGCAACGGAGGAAGTCGTTGGCAACACTCAACATTAAGAACCTGCCCGACAGCCTCTATGAACGACTGCGCGCGCGCAAGACGCGACCGCCGCTCGATTGCGCAGGAAGCGACGCATCTGCTTGCCACGGCGCTTGAAGCGCCTGAAGTGCTTTCGATTTTGGAACTCCGCGGCCTTGGCAAGGAGATCTGGCGCGGCGTGGAGCCCGCCGGCCACATCGAGAGCGAACGGGCTTCGTGGGATTGATCGACGATGTCGGCCCCGGCAACGTCCGCATCGATACGTCTGTCTTCAGCTACTACATCGAGAGTCGCCGGAATACCTTCCCGCCGTTGCTCCGCTGTTCCAGGATGCGGACGACGGCAAACGGAAGCTGATCGCATCCGCGGTAACGCTGCTTGAGGTGCTTGTGGTGCCATACCGTGCCGGCAACCATGTGCTGGCTGAGCGCTACGAGGCGCTGCTCACGAGAAGTCGAGGCGTCCGGCTGATCGACATGACACGCGATCTGTTGCGCCATCCGGCACAGCTGCGCGCTGCATTCGGAATAAGGACACCCGATGCGCTGCAAGTCGCAGCGGCACTGACAGCCGGTTGCGCAGCGTTCATCACAAGTGATCGTCGGCTACCCGTCGTGCCAAACCTCCGCATCATCCAGCTCGCCGCCTACGCGGCATGATCGGCGACCCGCCTCACCCCTCCAGCACGCCCAGCCTTCGCAACACAGGAAACCGCCTCTCGATCATCGTGCGGATGGCATCCGAGACGATCTGGCACGCTTCGACCGGATCGGGCACCGCAGCGCCATCCCGTTGCACGCTGCGGCCACTGCGAGCGAGCACGGCCAGCACTTCGGCCGTCAGCGGATCGACATCGGCAGGCCGCCCGGCCAGAAGCTCGCCGACAACCATCGTCTCCAGCATATCCACACCCACCGCCGAGCCGATCGCCGGAGCCGCGAGCCGAGGCATATCGGCCGCATCGGCGTTCGCGCGTGCAATCGCCTGGTTCAGACGCCGGGCAGCCTCGCGTCCCGCCGCCGTGCCGCCCTCCGGCAGCATCGGATGGGCGTAGCCGCCGGACACCAGCAAGGCGAACGCCTGCATCAGTTCCACCAGCGACCGGCCGGCGAAGGCGGGCGATTCCCGCGCCGCCCGGATGCTCAGAGGGGCCGCGTCGAGCATCTCAAGCAACGGCTGGTAGACCTCCGCTCGCCCGGCCACGTTGCCAATGGGCGTGGCGAAGCTCGGTCCACCCTGCGGCACCGCCATCCCAAGGCCGACGAGCACTAACGACTCCGTCAGTGCCTGCTGCTCCGCCGCCGGCATCGGCGCGATGCCCTTGCGATAGACGTCCCGCCGGAAGCCCTGCGCGCAACCGAGATCGCGCAGCGTTTCGCGAAGATAGGGATCCCGCGTCTCCGCAAGGATCGGCGCCACGTTGGCCGGCACCGCCACCGTGTCGATGTTCTCCGCCAGCGTGGCACTGCCGATGAAGCGGCACTTGGCGTCCGCCATCTCGCCGGCGATGTCGCCGAACATCAGCGGATGCCAGTCCTGGTTCAGATACTCGTGCGCGATGTAACGCGCGTCTTGCTTCCGGATGTCCTGCAATCGCGACTCGAGGGACGGATTGGCCTGGAAGAACAGCGCGCCGGCCTGCTTCAGCCGGTCGATGAAATCCAGCACGCCGGGAACCGCGAGATCGGTCCGTTCTGGGCTCGCGTTGGCCACCATGCGCATCAGCGCCTGCACCGGCACCATCGCCGTCCAGCCGGTGGTGACGTTGTAACCGAGGTAGACGAGGCCACCCGGCTTCAGCCGTCCGGCGATGACCGACATCAGATTTCGGCGATTGGCCGGCGAGATCCAGCTCAGCACGCCGTGCGAGACCATGAAATCGAAGTCCGGCAGCGCATCGTCCGCTAGCACGGCGAGTGCCGCGAACGAGGTCTCGACGAAATGCGCATTGGTCAGGCCGGCGCGGGCCGCCAGTGCGCGGGCGAACTCGATATGGGCCGGATTGAAGTCGAATCCCCAGACCTCCGCGTGCGGACAGCTGGCCGCGACTGCGAGCGCCGTGAAGCCGTTGCCGCAGCCGAGATCGGCGTAGCGGAATGGTCGGGCGAGGTCCGGCGGGCGATGGCCGAGCAGGAGGCTGGTCATGCCGAGCCAGCACGGTGTGATCTCGCGGTAGAAGTTGCTGGTGTACGCCACGTCGGTCACGTAGCCATCGTCCCAATGGGACATTCGATGGGCCATTCCATGGGCCATAGCCGGCGCTTCCTAGCTGCCTGCGGCCTGCTCGAGCTGCGCATTCAGCTCCGCGCCCAGCAGCACCGCGTAGGCGGAAATGTAGAACCACAGCATGATTGCAACGACGGCGCCAAGCGACCCATAGGTGACGCCGAAGCTCGCGATGTGCGAGACGTAGAACGAAAGCCCCACCGAGGCGATCAGCCAGAGCGCCGTCGCGAGGAAGGCGCCCGGAAATATGTGCTGGTTGGGTGGCGGGCGGCGCGATGGTCCGAACCGATAGAGCAGCGCGATCGTCCCGCCGACCAGCACGACCAAAAACAGGATGCTCACCCAGTTGATCAGCTTCGCACTGTACTGCGAGAGACCGACGAACGAGATCACGGTCGGCAGGAACACCAGCACTGCGATCCCCAGGGCGGCCGCGGCCACCGCGCACAGCGTCATCAGCAGCGCGATGAGCTGAAAGCCCACGATGCCCCGCCGCTCCGTGGTGTCGTAGGCCACATTCAGGCAGACAGCACCGACTTCGTTCCCGTCGCGGCGCTCCAGAACGTGATCACGAGGCTGACGACGAGCCCGGTGCTCAGGGTGTCGCTGGCCTGACCGACGAGTTGGCGCACCCGTTCGTCGATCAACGCAAAGGCCGGCGCCGGCAGCAGATCGCGCAGGACCTGAAGCTGCTGCTCCACCGATTGGACATTGAAGACCAGCCCATAGACCGAAATCAGCATGCTGATCGCCGGAAATAGTGCCAGTGTGGCGTAAAAGCCACAGCCCGCCGCGGCCAGCGACACGCGGTCGGTGGTGCTCTCGCGAAGCGAGCCGATGGTGACCGTCTTGGACCGGCGCCACAACATGCTGCCGGGGCGGGCGCGCGGCGCGGCACCGACCTGCGTCGAGTGTCTGGGCGAGGGGGGCGATGCGTCCAATGTCTCTCCTCGTCGGTTGCTGGTCCCGGTATGGGCCCGATCGCAGGCAAGCAGGAAGAACGCCCCGCCGCCGCGCCGGATGCAGCGACGGCACCCCGGCGCGGCAGATTCTTGCCAACTTATCGAGATTCAGTCTTGCGTCGAGCCCGGAGGGGTCCTAATTGGCCCCCACGCAGCAACGCACGTGCCTCTGGCCCTCTTGTGGTTACGCAACGACGTCAAGCGTTCTGGCAATCGCTTTGGTCGCTGGTTCGTTCGACCGTTTCGTCAACTCACGCCCGTCGCCTGTTTCAGGCGGGCGTCCAGCCAAGGGAGGCTCGGTGCGATGACCCCGAAGGTCGCCCGTTTCCTTGCTGAGCAGCAGCCGGCCACGCCGTGCCTGGTGCTCGACGTGGATCGTGTGGAAGCGAATTTCCGCGCGTTGCAGCGCGTTCTGCCGCTGGCGAAGATCTACTATGCGGTGAAGGCCAATCCGGCCCGCCCGGTGCTGGAGCGGCTGGTCCGCCTCGGCTCGAGCTTCGACGCGGCGAGCTTCGAGGAGGTGGCAGGCTGCCTGGACGCCGGCGCGCGCCCCGAGGCGATCAGCTACGGCAACACGATCAAGAAGGCGTCGGCGATCCGCGCCGCGTTTCAGCGCGGCGTGACATCTGTTCGCCTTCGATTCGGCCGAGGAGCTGGAGAAGCTGGCGGCGAATGCGCCCGGCGCCCGGGTCTATTGCCGCATCCTGGTGGAGAACAAGGGCGCCGACTGGCCGCTGTCGCGCAAGTTCGGCACCACCGTGGAGAGCGCCCGCGAGCTGATGCTGCGCGCCGGCGAGATGGGGCTCGATCCGTACGGGCTGTCGTTCCACGTCGGCAGCCAGCAGACCACCACGCGCGCCTACGAGGTGGCGATCGGCAAGGTCGCGATGCTGTTCACCGACCTGACCGAGGCCGGCGTGAACCTGCGCATGATGAACCTCGGCGGCGGATTTCCCACGCGGTATCGCGATCCGGTGCCGGAGATCGACCAGTTCGGCGATGCCATCATGACGACGATGACCGAGCATTTCGGCAACGCCATGCCGGAGATGCTGATCGAGCCGGGCCGCTTCATCGTCGGCGACGCCGGCACTGGTGAGCGCCGAGGTGGTGCTGGTCAGCCGGCGCGATCCGAACGATCCGGTGCGCTGGGTGTATCTCGACATCGGCCGCTTCGGCGGGCTGGCGGAGACCGAGGGCGAGGCGATCAAGTACCGCATCGTCACACCGCATGACGGAGGTGCGACGGGTCCGGTGGCGATTGCCGGCCCGACCTGCGACGGCGCGGACATTCTCTATGAGAGGTGCAATTATCGCCTGCCTCTGGCGCTCGCGTCCGGCGACCGTGTGGAACTGCTGTCCGCCGGCGCGTATGTCACGACCTATGCCAGCCAGCGCTTCAACGGGCTTCGCACCGCTGGCCGAATATTACGTGTAATTGTAGCTATAGATCCAGGACGTCAACTGTCATTGTAGAGAGGCAGAACGATGATCTCCTCCAAGGAACGCATGATCGCGGGAGCCATCGGTCGCGTGCCAGCGGAGTTACAGTCCGTAGCCACGTTTATTGCGCAGATCTGGGCCGGGAATGGCCAAGCTCGGCGGCATGTCCAGCGCGTAATTGGCCTCCTGACCGGATGATAAAACGTGAGCGCATGACAGCGAGCTACTTATCACGGCAATTAAGGATCTACGGTCAAAGATTGTAGCTCGCCTGGCATCGATCTGGCAACCGAGGCGGCCAAGCTGCACAAATTGCCGCCCGTCACAAAGCCAGATGACGTCCTGGAGAGCTATCGAGCGACCAACACGCTCGACCTCGCCTATAGGATCGGCTTACTCACTCGCCCGGATTGGCGCAGATTGACACGCGCCTACGATATCAGAAGAGACCTGGAGCACGAGGATGACGAGGACGAAGCGCAGTATGAGGATTGCGTTTATGTATTTTCTGCGTGCGTAGAAATTGTTCTGTCGAAGGCGCCAATTGAGCTGATCCGCATTGGGGACGTACATAGGAAATCATTGAATCGCCGAATAAGGCCTCATTCACCCCAGATGTATTGGAGGACTACGGCAGGGCGCTCTAGGTTCGGCCAAACCGAAATCGTGACGAACGCTCGTGGGCGTTGAGGCTGCTCATCCAAGCAACCAGATCGTGCGGCAGGAAATACAGAGGAAGCACTTCAGAGCATTGATCTTTCACGATGGATAAGTCAAAATCACGATCGCGTCTGGAAATCCATGGGTCTTATTGGATAGCCCGATGAAGCCAATCGACATGAAGATTGCTGCGGCAGCTGGAGCGATGCCGAATTTCGAATGCAGCGCAGGGTCTCGTCATTCTTCGGCGACGAATGCGGTCTGGCTCTCGAGGATCCCCTACGACTGGAGCTATTACTCGCATCAGCCGAACTGTTGAACACCATTGAGGACTATGGCGGCTTGGCCGTCATCCTCAAGACCAGCTTGAGCAATTATCCGGTGGATGACCAGGTGCTATCTTGGGCAAACAGCGTGCTACCTTGGCCGGATGGCAGTTTTGATAGTGACACGGCTGCTGCGATCCGAACGGCAACTGTTGGCAAGTGCGCTTTCAATGTCAGCCAGGTTACTGAATACGGACCGGGAAGCATGTCGATCACGGAAATACGCCGAAGCTTGTTCGCCCGATAGCACGACGAGGCAGACCAGACTTGCGAGGAGCGGCGCCCGCATCGGCGCCTTCGACTATGCTGGACTGCCCGTTCACAGGGATTACACCAGTGCCATCGATCACCATCCAGGCAAGCGACGGCTCAGGCAGCTTCTCGGCCTATCTCATGGAGCCGAAGACCAAGCCGGCCGGCGTCGTCGTGCTGATCCAGGAGATCTTCGGCGTGAACCAGGCGATGCGCGACATCGCCGCCTGGGTCGCCGACATGGGGTTCATCGCGGTCTGCCCCGACCTGTTCTGGCGCATCGAGCCCGGCATCGACATCACCGACAAGACCGAGGCCGAGTGGAAGAAGGCGTTCGAGCTGTTCGGCAAGTTCGACCAGGCCAAGGGCATCGAGGATCTCAAGGCCACCGTGGCCGTGGCGCGCAAGCTGCCGGGCGCCAACGGCCGCGTCGGCACGATGGGCTACTGCCTCGGCGGCCGGCTCGCGTTCATGATGGCCGAGCAGTCCGACGCCGATGTGAACATCTCCTACTACGGCGTCGGCCTCGACAACCTGCTGAGCGACCTCGGCAGCGTGCAAAAACCGCTCATCGTGCACATCGCCGACAAGGACGAGTTCTTCCCGCCCGAAGGCCGCGCCAAGGTGGTCGAGGCCGTGAAAGGCCACAGGAAGATCGCGTGCCACGTCTATCCCGACGCCGACCACGCCTTCGCCCGCGTTGGCGGCACCCACTGGGATGGCCGTTCCGCCGCCATCGCCAACGGCCGCAGCGCGGAGGCACTGGTCGCGGCGCTCGGCTAGGCCTCGCCCTCCGGGCTGATCCAGGCGGACCTCAGATATTCGCCGAGATCCAGTCCTTCAGCCGGCTCTTCGGCAACGCGCCGACCTGCGTCGCGGCAGGCTGGCCGTTCTTGAACAGAATCAGCGTCGGGATCCCGCGCACCGCATAGTTGTTCGGCGTCACGGGGTTGTCGTCGATGTTCACCTTGGCGACCGTCAGCTTGCCGGCGAACTCCGTGGCGAGTTCCTCCAGCGCCGGGCCGATCATCTTGCAGGGGCCGCACCACTCGGCCCAGAAGTCCACCAGCACAGCTCCCTCGGCCTTCAGCACATCGGTGTCGAAACTCTGGTCGGTGACGGGTTTGGTGTTCGTGCTCATTGCAGCCTCAACGTTACGGTTGCGGGAAACGTGGGGACCTGGGTCGGCAGGTCAAGCAGCGTCGCGCGCATGGCTGGGAGACTGTCCCGTGCCTGACCCGGGGGCATGGGCCGCCAGCATCGCGTCCGGCAGAATGACGACCTGCGACGCCTGGGTCCAGACCAGCGCGCATACTATGGCACGGCCGGGGAAGACCTCGCGCAGCACCGCGCGATAGGCGGCCATCTGCCGCAGATAGAGCACGGGCGTGTCCTCGATCCGGCGGGGCGGCCGGCGATTGGTCTTGAAGTCGGCCACCAGGACCCCGTCCGCCAGGACGGCCAGCCGATCCACCAGCCCACCCACGACCGCACCCGCGATCACGCCGGTCAGCGGCACCTCCGCGCGGCTGTCCGGTCCGAACAGCGGAGCCAGCTCCGGATGGTCGAGGATTGCCAGGGTCTCTTCGGCCAGCGTCTCAGCCTCGCCAGCGACCAACCCGTTGCCGGGCCGGTCCAGCCAGGCGCGCGCCCCGGCGGCGCGGCGTGCGGGTGGCAGGTCGGGCAGATGCTGCAGCAGGGCGTGGATCAGCCTGCCGCGCCGGAAGCGATTGCCCGCCGGCTCCCGCTGGCCGAGCGGCGAGGAGGATGCCGGCACCGGGCCGAGTTCGGCGCCCTCCGGCCGGCTGGGGGCGAGATGCGCCGGCCGGTCCGGCTCGGTCGGCGGGGCCTCGGCGCGCCAGTCCGGCGCTCTGCCGGTCCATGGCGGCAGTTCGGCGATCCCGTACTCCGGCCTCTTCCACGGTCCCCCGATCGGGTTCCGCACGCTGGGGTGTCGCATGCCGCCGCAGTTCGCCCTCCCAGACGCCAAACGCCTCACGCTCCGCCGGCAAGCCCTCGAAGCCGCGCTCGATCAGCCGGTACCAGCACGCATCGTCCAGACTGCGCCTGGTCTGCCAGCCGCAGATCACCAGCCGGTCCTCGGCCCGGGTCAGCGCGACGTAGAGCAGCCGGTTGTATTCCGCCATTCGCCGCGTCTTTGCCTGATCGCGCAGACGCTGGGCGGCGGCACAGCGCAGCTCCCGCCGCGGCGACCATATCGGCACCTCGTGGTTGCTGGCGGGATCCGTCGCCCACAAGATGGACCCCTCCTCCGGCGGCAGCGAGGTGGTGTCCGGCAGGATCACCAGCGGCGCCTGCAGGCCCTTGGCGCCATGCACGGTCATCACGCGCACGAGGCTTCCGGCGCCCTCCGCCTCGCGCTTCACCTCCGCGCCCGACCGGCGCAGCCAGTGCAGGAAGCCCTGCAGCGACGGCGGGTGCATGCGGCTGTAGGCCAGAGCCGCATTCAGCAGCTCGTCCACCGGTTCGGCGGCCTCGGGACCCAGCCTGGCGTACAGCCGCGCCCTGCCGCCGAGCGGTCCGAGCGCCTCGGCGAACAGCGCGTACGGCGACACGTAATCGACGCGCGCGAACATCGCGGCAAAGAACCCCCAGGCCGCCCGCCAGTCCGGACGCTCATCGGCGCGTTCGCCCAGCGCCTCCCATACCGGGCCGCGCCGGCCGATCGCGAGCTCCATCAGGCTATCGTCCGATAGCCCCCCGAGCGGGCTGGTCAGCAGGCAGGCGAAGGTCAGGTCGTCCTGCGGCAGCAGCAGCGCATCGGCGAGCGCCATCAGGTCCTGCACCGCCGGCTGCTCGGTCAGCATGAGCCGGTCGAGCCCGGCCACCGGCACCCCGTGTGACTTCAGCGCGCGCACCAGGGCGCGTCCGAAGTCATTTCTTCGCCGGACCAGAACCATCACGTCGCCAGGGGCCATCCGCCGCCCCCTGCTCTCCAGGACCACGCCGCCGCCCACCGTCTGCGCGATCCAGCGCGCCAGGGTCTCCGCCAGATGCTGCGGCGCGGACGTAAGACCCTGGTTCTGCGCCGGCACGCTCCACGGCACGGGTTCGATCGCCTCGGGCACCGGCGTAAGCGGCCAGAGCTCTACCGAACCGGCATGGTCCACACGGTCGGCGTAATGCGCGAGCGTCTGGCCCGGCTCGACGACACCGGTCGCCGCGGCCGGATTGGCGAACACCTGATCCACCAGTTCCAGCACCGGCCGGGTCGAGCGGAACGACACGTCGAGCTGCGCCTCGCGCCATGGTTTTTCGCCCGCCCGCACCCGCGCGGCGAGCAGCCGGTGCGAGCGGTCGAATTCGTCGATGTCGGCGCCCTGGAATGAGTAGATCGACTGCTTGCGGTCGCCGACGGCGAACACCGTGCGAGCGGTCTCGCGGGCCGCCTCGCCGGCGAAGAACTCGGCGCTCAGCGCATGCGCGATGGCCCACTGCGCCGGGGCGGTGTCTTGCACCTCGTCGAGCAGCAGGTGGTCGAGCCCGCCATCCAGCTTGTACAGCACCCAGGCGGCGCCGGGATCGACCAGCAGGCGCGACGTCCGTCCGATCAGGTCGTCGTAGTCGAGCAGGCCCGACGCCTCCTTGTGCGCCGCATAGGCGCCGAGCACCGGCGCGGCAAGGGTCAGCAGCGCGGCCGAGACAGCCGCCACGCGCAGCGCCAGGCAGTTGTCGATCACCTCGATGACCCGCTCGCATTCGGCGAGAAAGCATCGGGCAAGGTCCGGGTGCGCGTCCTTGACCGCCTTGCTGACGAACCCACTTTCGGCGCGCGGTTTGCCCTCCTTGGTCAGGAACTCGTCGCACCAGTGCTGCCAGTGTTCGCAGCGATCCGTCGCCTCCAGCCCGAGCCACCCCAGGATCCGGGCTGCCCGCTCCGAGCACTGCTTCGCGCCGAGACGCTGCACGATCAGCGCCGCCTCACGCAGATCGCGCTCCGACTGCCAGTTGACCGCATTGGCAAGCGTCTCCGTCTCGCTGCCGGCGGTCGCCCCGAGCGTGCGACGCTGCGCCGCCACCAGCCCCTCGCCCAGACCGAGCGCCCCCTGCAGCCGGGGCAGGTCCCGCTGCAGCGCCGCGACATGCCGGCCGAACTGGTCCGCCGATGCGAGGCCAGCCAGCGCATCGAGCGCCTCGCGCATGCGCGGCGAATTCGCCCCCGCCAGCATGGTTTCGCGGGCCTCGGTCAGGGCGTCCTCGGCGTCGCGATCGTCGACCAGGCGGAAATGCGGCGACAGAGCCGCCTCCAGCGGGAAGCGCCGCAGCAACGACTGGCAGAAGGCATGGATCGTGCCGATGCGCATGCCGCCGGGCAGGTCCAGCACCGTGGCGAACAGCGCACGGGCGTCGCGTTGGGTTTCCTCAGTTGGTTCGACATTGAGCGCCCGCAGCTCGCGGGCCAGCGCTGCGTCGTCCAGCGTGACCCATCTGCCGAGCGTCTTCTGCAGACGCACCGCCATCTCGGCGGCGGCGGCCTTGGTGAAGGTGAGGCACTGGATGCGCTCCGGCCGTGCGCCCGCCAGCATCAGCCGCAGCAGCCGGTCGGTCAGCAGCTTGGTCTTGCCCGATCCCGCCGATGCCCCGACGAAGGCGGACACCGTGGGATCGGAGGCCGAAAGCTGCTCCGCGTTGGCGCGGTCGCGCGGACCGCTCATCCTTCATCCCCCGCAGCCGCCCACTCGGCCACCCGGGCAAGTTGCGCATAGTCGGAAAAGCGCGGCGCAAGGCCAGGCTGCGGCTGCGACAGGTAGCACCGGTCCGGCGCGTCGTAGGCGTCGATCAGCGCGGACAGCGCGTCGCGCGCGTCGCGGACGGCAGCGGCGATCGCGTCGCCATCGCCCTTGAACAGCGTCCGCAACTCGCCCGCATGAAAGCCGCCGGTCAGGTGCCAGTAGGCCAGCTCCGCCGCCGCGCCGATCCACGCGGCACCGAACCCGCCGGCCGCGGCCATCGCCGCTTCCAGGAGGAGTTGTGGCGCGAGGCCGGCGTCCACCTCCTTCTGGCTCGGCGGCGTGCCGGTCTTGTAGTCAAGGATCGCCAGACTGCCGTCCCGCCGCAGCTCGATCCGGTCGGCCCGGCCGGTCAGCCGGAACACACCGCCCGGCCGCGTCAGTTCATACGTGCCGGAGACCTCGGGGGCGATGCTCACCGGCGGGCGCGCGCTCCTGCGCTCCGCCTCGATGCACGCGACCCAGTCCGCGATCCGCGTGAGCCGCGGTGCCCACCAAGTGGCCAGCGCCTCACGCAGATCGGCCTCCTGCAACGCCCGCATCATGGCGCGGCGCATCTGGTCCTCGGCGTCGGCCGGCCACCTTATGCCGTGCTGTCCGAGGAAATGATGCAGCCCGGCATGCACAAGCATGCCGTAATCCGCGGCGTCGGTCGCCTCCTCCAGCGGTTTCAGCGCCGACAGACGCAGCACGTGCCTGGCATGGATCGCGTACGGATCGCGCAGCCAGGTCTCGATCTCGGTCACCGACAGCCTGCGTGGGCGCAGCGCGACCGGCGGACACGGACGCGGCGGACGCACGGCAAGCGGGGCGCCCGCGGGCTGGTCCAGGATCCGGACCCACGCGGCAGCCGGATGCCGCGGCAGCGCCGCGCCTTGGCCGCTCAGCAGGGTTTCCAGCCGGGTGAGCCAGCGCGCCGGCACGACCGGAGCGCCGTCCAGCCGACGCGGGCAGGACAGCACCACGGTCGGTGCGGCACAGGCACAAGCGACGAAGTCGTGCGCCGCCTGGCCGATGACCTCCTCGGGTGAAGGCAGGCCGACCGTCGCGCGCATCGGACGCGACAGCCATGGCCCCGGATCACTCAGCGGCGGCCACACCCCCTCGGCGAGGCCACCCAGAACCATAACATCGGCTGTCTGCAGGCGAGCCTCCAGCAGACCCCAGATGAACACCCGCGGATGCTCGGTCCCGTACCGCCCGCGCAGCGCCCGGCGGCTGCGGACGACGGTGCCTTCCAGCACCGCATCCAGCAGCCCTGGCAGCACGTCGCGCCGCTGGTCAGGCAGCAGAGACAGCGCTGCCAGCACCTCTGCCAGTTGTGCCGCCAGCGCCTCGCCTTCCTCACCGGCCCACAGACGGGCCGGGCCAGGCAGCTCGTCGGTGGCGGCGAGGCGTTCGGCAGCCTCGATCAGTGCTGCCAAACCCTGCGCGGGCGCCAGCTCGATCGAGGCGGCAATCCGCAGCGCCGGCTCCAGGCATTTCTCGACCCGATCCAGCAATGCAACCACTTCGGGCTCGGCGCGCGCCCGGTCCACCGCGCGCCGCAGCCCCGGCAAGCCGGGCCGTGGCCGAGGTCCGCGCAGGCAGGCCAGTTCCAGCACGCGTGCGGCGGCGCGGCAGGCGGCAGGGGAAACGCCGGCAGCGGCCAGCGGATGCTTCAGCAGCGCAAGCAGCGGCACCGGCGCCAGCTCGTCGGCGATCACCCGGGCCAGCAGGCGAAGGAACACGGCCGGTGGCGTATCGGACAGTTTCTCCCCGGCGCTGTCGTCGGCAACCACGCCATAGCGAAGCAGTTCGGTCGTCACCCGCCCCGCCAAGTCGCGATCCGGCGTCACCAGAGCCACATGCGCACCCGGTGTGTCCAGCGCCCCACGCAGCACCATCGCGATCGCGACAGCTTCCTCCTGCTGGTCGGCGGCGGAGAGGACCGACAGGTCGGCGATCGCCGTGGACGGCGCGGTCTGCCATTCGACCAGGGCCTTGGCCGGCAGCAACGCACAGGCAATTGTCGCACTGCGTGCAGCAAGCGCTGGGTCGGCTGCAGCTTCCGGCCATGGCCGGACATCACCCCGTGTAGCGCCCAAACCGTGTAGTAGGCGAGCCAAGCCGGCCTGCGGATGGGAGGCATCCAGTTCGGCCCAGATTTCCCCACCCATGTCGGTGTCCAGCCCGGGCAACACCACGGCGCCGGTGGGCAGGCGGGCAATCACCTGCAGCAGGCGCGCCACTGCCGGAATGCCGCCGGTGGCGCCCGCGACCAGGATCCGCTCTGCCGGCGGCTCCTGTTCCCAGGCATCGGCCTGCGCATTCAGCAGCGCCACCTGCCGCGCCGCCGGGTTCATCAGTCCCTGCTCGGCCAGCCAATCCGGCCAGGCGCGCGTGACGATGTGCAGGAATTGCAGCGTCCGCGCCCAATGCGTCGCGAAGGCCGGATCGGCGGCCTCCGGCAAGCGGTCCACAAGGTCGATCTCCGCCCGTTCCGCCTCGTCCATCAGCGCGGCCAGTTCGCCGGCGAGGATCCAGGCGCGGTCGGCCGTGCGCGGCGCACCGTCGGCGCCGCCCATCGCCAGGATCAGCCGGGCAAGGGCGGCCAGCCGTTGCGTCTGTTCCACCGCGGGCGGCAGGTCGAGCGCGCCGGCCAGGGCCAGGGGCGCCTCGTCCAGCGCGCCGAGCGCGGTGATCCGCGGCAACAGCAAGTGGCCGTCCGCCGGACGCGCGGAGGAAGGCTTCGGCCAGCGCGCGTGCGGCGCGGCGCGTCGGCAGCAGGATCAGGCCATGCGCGGCGTGCAGCGGGTCGCCTGCCCCGGCCAGCCATTCCGCCGCCAGCGCATCCAGAAACGCCACACCGGGCGGGATGGTGAAGAGGTTCAGCGGGTCGTTCCCGTCGATCGGGCCTGCAGGATGGTCTCCGCCTCTGCCAGGTCGGCCGGCGTGGAGAGGTGGAACCACAGCCCGTCATGTACCACGGCGCGGAGCCGGCCGGCCGCCATGGCGGTATCCCACGCTCGGTTCATGCTGAACGCTCCCTCCGGCGTGCCGGCGAGCAGCGCGGGCGCGATGAGCTGCAGGCCGGCATAGATATATGGCACCACCTCGCGCTCGCCGCGGCGGCGCAGCGCACCCCACTTGTCGAGCGCAAAATCGCCCATTCCGACCTCGGCACGCACCTGAAATGTGCGGTGCACCAGCAAAACGCCATCAACCTTCGCCGGATCGAACGCGGCGGCCAGCCGATCGAGCGCCGGGCGCGGGCCGTCCAGCCAGAACGCATCGCCATTGACGACGAAGAATGGCGCGGGACCGAGCATGTGGAGCGCCGCCTTGACGCCGCCCCCGGTCTCGAGCAGCGCTGCCTCCCGCCGGAGCATGACGCGCGGCGCACGGATCGATCGTGCGGCGAGATGCGCCTCCACCTGGTCGGCCTTCCAGTGGGCGTTCACCACCACGGTCTCCACCCCGGATGCCGCCAGCCGGCCCAGCGCGTGGTCGATCAGCGCCTTGTCTCCAAATGGCAGGAGGGGCTTGGCGGTCCGGTCGGTGAGCGGCCGCATGCGGGTTCCCAGCCCTGCCGCCAGCAGCATCCCGGTGCGTGGACGAACGGTCATGCTGCGAGGTCAGGCGGGTTGCCGCGCCGCGCCGGCGGAATCCAGCGGTCCAGTGCAGAGGCCAGTGGTGCGGCGGCGGGCTTCCCCGCTGCTTGCTCCAGCAGGCGCCATGTGCGTGGACCGAATGCCAGGTAGCCCGGGCGCCGGTCGCGGCGGGCAAGGCGCACCCATTGGCCTGCCACGCGCAGGTGCCGCTGCGCCGCGCAGGCGGCGTAGGCGGCGCGGAACTCCGACGGGTTCAGCTCCGGGCGCGCTGTGAGGTAGCGTGCGATTGCGCGTTCGGCGACCGACCCCGGTATGTCGCGGCGGTCATCCTGCAGGAGCGAGGCGAGGTCGTAGGCCGGGTGACCAATAGCGGCATTCTGGAAATCCAGCACGCCTACGCGGCGGATGCCCTTGCGCTGGGGCAACCATAGCAGGTTGCCGGCGAAGAAGTCGCGGTGCACGAAGCCGGTCGGCCCGGCGGCGACTGGCGCGAGCATCGCCGCGAGCGCGGCAGCGAACTCCCGTACAGCCGCATCCGGCGCCGGCGCGCCGAACATGGCGGGCCACCACCAGTCGAACAGCGTCGCCAGCGCCGTGCTTGCCATGGTGGCGGCGTCCCACACTGGGAGGCAGGGTGGTGCCGGCGCGCGTTGGATCGCCACCAGCACATCAACGGCGGCGTCGAACAGAATAGGCAGAACAGTACACCTCTCCCGCTTGTGGGAGAGGTCGGCGCGCGTGAGCGCGTCGGGTGAGGGTGCTTCCACGGCGGATCGACCCTCTCCCGGCTCGCAATCGCGAGCCGACCTCTCCCGCTCGCGGGAGAGGTGTGCACGGGAAACAGGTCGTCCCCCAAGTCTTCTTCCAGCAGCAGGCCCTCGGCCGCGTCGGCGGCGAAAATCTCCGGCACCGACACACCGATCCCAGCCAGATGCTCGCCGATGGCGAGGAACGGCCGGATATCCTCGGGGGGTGGCGCGTCCATCAGGACGGCAGGACGAGGTCCACCAGCCAGGCGGAGATAGCGCCGAAAACTCGCGTCCTGCGCGAGCGGTTCGGCCCGCGCCGTGGCATAGCCATGACGGCCCAGAAACGTCGCGATCAGCCCGTCGCGGCTCACGGAATGCGGCCTAGCCGGTCAGGCCAACCCGACAGCACCGCTCTGCGGCTGCCCGTGCCGGTCGATTGCAGCGCCACGGTCAGCGCATCGGCGGGGCGCAGCTGTCCCAGCCGATCCGGCCATTCGAGCAGCACGATACCGTCGCACGCCTCGTCCCAGCCCAGTTCCGCCAACCCACCGGGACCCTCCAGCCGCCACAGATCGAAGTGGTGCACCACCCCGATCGAGGTGGCATAGCTCTGCACCAGTGTGTAGGTGGGGCTGGGCACCACCAGCGCGCGATCGCCGGTCGCCGCGCGCAGAAACGCCCGCGCAAAAGCGGTCTTTCCGACGCCGAGCCCGCCCTCCAGCAAAATCGCATCGCCGGCCCGCGCCACCCCGGCGAGAGCGGCCGCCAGCGCTTCGGTGGCGGCCAGGCTCGGCAGCTCGATCAGGCGGGTCGCGGCGGCAGCGGACATGAACCCAATCTGCCGCAGCGGCGGAGTCGCGGACAACAGCGCAGTCGGCTAAGACGTGCCGCAGATGGCAAGCAGGATCGAGACGGATGTTGCGATCATCGGCGCAGGCCCGGTCGGCCTGTTCGCGGTGTTCCAGCTCGGCATGCTGAAGCTTTCCAGCGTGCTGATCGATGCGCTGTCCGACGTGGGCGGCCAGTGCGCCGCGCTATATCCGGAAAAGCCGATCTACGACATTCCCGGCCATCCCCTGATCGACGCGGGCGAGCTTGTGGCGCAGCTCGAACGCCAGATCGCGCCGTTCCACGCGCCTCGCCTGCTTGGCCGGCGCGTGCTGGGTCTCGCCGGCGCGCCCGGGGCGTTCGTGCTGACCACCGACCAGGGCGACACCATACGCGCCAAGGCCGTGGTGGTGGCCGCTGGCGCCGGCGCGTTTGGCCCCAATCGTCCGCCGCTCGACGGGCTTGCCCGATACGAGGCGTCCGGTGCGGTGCAGTACTACGTCCGCCGGCGCGAGGATTTTCGTGACCGGCGCGTGGTGATCGCCGGCGGCGGCGATTCGGCGGTGGACTGGGCGCTGGCGCTGAAGGACCTTGCCCGGGTCGCGGTGGTGCACCGGCGCGCGAAATTCCGCGCCGCGCCGGAGAGTGCGGCGCAGCTCGATGCCGCAGCGGGGAATGGCGAAATCGAGCTGGTCATCCCCTATCAGCTCCACGCCCTGCACGGCTCGAACGGGGCACTGGCGGAGGTGGAGGTGGCGACGCTGCAGGGCGAGACGCGCCGTCTGCCGGCCGATGTGCTGCTGCCGTTCTTCGGCCTGTCGATGGATCTGGGGCCGATCGCCGCCTGGGGCCTCGATCGCCACCTGCACCATGTGAAGATCGACCCGGCGACGTGCCAGACCTCCACGCCCGGCGTGTTCGCGATCGGCGACGTCGTGACCTATCCCGGCAAGCTGAAGCTGATCCTGCAGGGCTTCAGCGAGGCGGCCATCGCCGCCCACGCGATCTTCGGCGTCGTGCATCCCGGCGAGGCGCTGCATTTCGAATATTCGACCACGAAAGGCGTGCCGGCGACAGCATCCCCTCACCTGGCACGATAGCGGTCGATACCGTCCTGGTCGGTCTCCAGAACCAGCCGATCCCCGCTGAGCATGTGGTTCACGTGCGCCAGGACCTCGCCGAAGGCGAAACCGGTCTGATGCTCATCGAGCTCACGCTGGAAAAGACGGGGAACGATCTCGGCAACCGAAAGCGGCTGCCGCCGGCATGCATCGGCGATCGCGTCGCAACGCTGCGCGTGGTGCTCGATCAGTTCGGCGATGCGCGCGTGTAGACCGTAGAACGGCAGTCCGTGGCCCGGCAGCGCCAGGACGTCCGGCGCAACCAAATCACGCAGACCCGACAGCGAGCGCAGGTAGATGCCGAGCGCGTCCAGGTCGGGTTCCATGGCGTGCACGCTCACATTGGGCGAGATGCGGGCAATCACCTGGTCGGCTGCGAAGAACAACTGTTCCTCCGACCGGTACAGCATGGCCTGCTCCAGGGCATGGCCTCCGCCTGTGATCACCTGGAAGGGCCTGGCACCGATCCGCAGTGAATCGCCATGCTGGATGCGATGGTAGGTGGTGGGCACACCTGTCGTCCGCCGCAGGTATTCGTGGCCGCGGCCAAGCACGCCTTCCGTGACCTCCGGCGAAAGTCCGTGGCGACGGTAGAAGGGCCGGTGCATGTCGGCGCCCAAATCGCCGGGCGCATATTGCAGCGCGAGGCTGTAGAGGTATTCGGGGCGCGGCATCGATAGCGGCAGGCCGAAGCGTTCCGCGAGCCAACCCGCGAGACCGACGTGATCGGGATGATAGTGCGTCACGACCATCGACGTGAGCCGCTGGCCGGCCAATGGTCCTTTGAGAACGGCCTCCCAGACCGCCCGGCAGGCATCGGTGCCGAGGCCGGTGTCGAGCACCGTCCAGCCGTCCGCGTCCTGGATCAGATAGATGTTCACGTGATCGAGCCGGTAGGGCAGCGGCAGACGGAACCACTGCACGCCTGAGGCGACCTCGATGAGGCTGCCGGGGGCAGGTGGCTGCGCGTGCGGGTATGCCAGGGTCGCGACGGCCGGGTTGCGCTGCATCCCGGCAGTCTAGCCGCAGCACGGCTTGCCGGCGAGGTGGGGTCATACAGACAAAAGTCTGTTCGCCGGTACGCGGTTCGTTCGCGTGGTTGCTACGGGCTCATGCGGGCCGTTGCCGGCCATATCTGAATCGTGCCGCGCTCGGGTTTGTGCCGGTAGGCGGTGCAATCGTCCACATGCCAGTTGGTTGGCTTGCTGCCCAGCCCTTCGGCCAGTGCGATGGCGGCAGGCGCATCCCGCCGCGAAAAGTAGCGCACCAGAGGTATCGGCATGATATGCGCGGTCGTATGCATTTCAACCGCGCTCAGACCGGATGATCCGAGTCGATCCGAGATGTGCTGCGCGTCCGTACGAGACCGGGTGTCACCGTGATAGTGGATTGAAATGTGCTCCACGTGACGAATGGTCATGCGCGTATGATAGGACACATTCGTACCAGGGTCATCGGGATTCCGTGCTCGTGGCTTCTCCGTTTCAACAGCAGCACCGGGACTTTCAGTGGATACATCGTCCTGCCGCACTGTATAGGCGATCGTAGATGGTCTTGTGGATACGTCCGGCGGGCCTGGCTCCGGCGTCTTCGCAACCGCCAGTGTCACGGGCTGCGCCAACTCAGTGCTGGCGAGCACGATGGCCTCCCTCAACAGGTCGCCGTGTCGAGGCTCGTCAGGTGTTGCGTGCGACACCGGCAACCGAGGCGGATCTGCCTCAGGGACATTTTCACCCACGCTGAGCATTTGCTGCAGTGATCCGGTGGATGCGACGCGGTAGGTCTGGGCTAACGTATCCTTGCCAGAATCCGGCTGGGGACCGGCGTCTTCCACTGCCTGCGCGGGCGGCGGGGCGACACGTGCTTCGCTGCGCTGCATACGCTCGGGTTGCGCGGCAGACGCGGGAGATGGTTGTTTCGCAGCGTCGGACAGCAGCGAAATACGGACCCCGGTTTGGAATTCGGACAGCGTGGGGCTGATTCTCGCGGGGTCGTTCGCACCCTTCGGCCAAGTCAACACCGCGCCCGCAACGGCACCACACAGACTGAGCAGCTGCAGCCCCAGCAAGAACCGTCGCATTCCCTGTTCCTGATCAGAGGACTCGATCGGCCGACGCTGACCGCGCCGAGCCGTCGTGGTCGCGGTCGGCCGCGCAAGGCATCCTGACGACACAAGGCAAAGTAATCAACGAGGTGCAGCTACAGGTTTTGCCAGTCCATGGCAAGAATTACTCATCGTTTTCTGTCGTAACTAAGTCGGTATATCGCGTTATATCAGCGTCAATACTTCGTTCATCCCAGTCACAGAAAAGCCATACCATCGCGGACCTTGATTAACAGGCTGCGGAACAAGGAAGGCCAGGGCTCCGCCTCCGGGTCGCCGGGTCAAGCCCGGGGCAGGCTCTGGATCCGCTGGGGCCTGAGGCCCCAGACCCCCGTCCACTGAAAGTGATAGGTTCCGAGGACTTGTCCTTGGCGGGGTCCAGGGGCGGAGCCCTGGCCCTACGTTCGCTCAGTTACGAACCAGCAAACCGGCCGTCTTTCCGCTGCCTCTCAAAGCCGGGCCGGCCGATCGCCGATTAACTTGCGGCTGCGCATGTGCCAGACTACCCCCGGACGGGCACAAGCACCGTCATCACCAGGAACGACGGCTCACGTCGTCCGGTGGTTCGATTGGGGGAAACGAAGTGGCCACATATAATGTGCTGATCATGGGTGCGTCCTACGGCTCGCTGCTGGCGAGCAAGCTGCTTTTCGCAGGACATAACGTGACGCTGGTGTGCCTCCCGGCCGAAGTGGAGGCGATCAACAGCGACGGTATCCGTGTGCGGCTGCCGGTGAAGGGCAGGCGCGCGCTCGTCGAGATCAATTCGCGGACGCTGCCGGGCAAGCTGTCCGCCGCCGGCCCGGGCGAGGTCAACCCGGCCGACTACGACCTCGTCGCGCTGGCGATGCAGGAGCCGCAGTACCGCTCGCCGGGTGTGCGCGAACTGCTGGATGCGGTGGCCAGGTCCAGAGTGCCGTGCATGTCGATCATGAACATGCCGCCGCTGCCCTATCTGAAGCGCATACCCGGTCTCGCGACCGCCGACCTGACGCATTGCTACACCGACGCCACCGTCTGGGAGAATTTCGATCCCGCGGTGATGACGCTGTGCAGCCCCGACCCGCAGGCGTTCCGCCCACCGGAAGAGAAGATCAACGTGCTGCAGGTCACGCTGCCGACGAACTTCAAGGCGGCGCGCATGGATTCCGACGAGCACACTGCGATACTTCGCCAGATGCAGGCGGAGATCGAAGCAATCCGCTTCGATGTGGGCGACGCGACGATCGATCTGCCGGTGAAGCTCAAGGTGCACGACTCGATCTTCGTGCCGTTGGCCAAGTGGGCGATGCTGGTGACCGGCAACTACCGCTGCGTCCAGGAGGATGCCGCGCGGTCCATCAGGGAGGCCGTCCATACCGACCTCGATGCATCTCGGGACATCTACGATTGGGTGCACGGCGTGTGCGTCAGGCTCGGCGCGTCGCCGGACGATATGGTGCCGTTCGACAAGTATGCCGCCGCGGCGAATGGGCTGGTGCGGCCATCATCGGCTGCACGCGCGCTGTTTGCCGGCGCACCCAACATCGAGCGGGTGGATCGGCTCGTGCAGACCATCGCGGCGCAGCAGGGCATGCGGAACACCGTGCTCGACAACACGGTGGGCATGGTCGATGCCAGGCTGGAGATGAACCGGAAAGCCGCGGCCTGACCGGCCGACCGGGCAGTCCAGGGAGGCTCCGTCGAGCGTCAAACGCGTATTCAGCTTGCTGGTCGTCCGGCGGGTCAGACGGCTGGCAAAGGCTCCAAGTCAATGATCCCGGCAAAGCGGCGGAAGTCGCTGGTGCTGAAGGTCAGTAGTCGTCGCACGCCGTGCCCCTGCATGGTGGCGACGATGTTGGCGTCATGCACCTGTTTGCCAGCGCTTGGGTGGGCCGCAAGAATCGCGAGCAGCCGTTCGAGTACGGCTGGAATATCGGCTGACACCTCAAATGATGTGTGAAATCGCCGTACGTCCGCTATCGCGGCCGCCACCGGCAGTGGTGCAACAGTTGCCTGCCTGCGGGCGGGTGACGACGGCAAGATAATCGCGCATCACCTGCGTGCTGATCCAAATCGCACAACCGTCCGCGTTGAGCCGGCCGAGCGCCGCACGCGCCATCGGATGCTCTGGCGCGGTCGGCCGGCTGACATAAACGAGCACGTTCGTGTCGACGAAGACCGGATCAGCGGCCATCGTCGCCATACATATCCTCACGATGGAGCGAAATTCTGCCGTCCCACGGCGTATCATGAACCGGCATGTCAGGGAGGCGGAAACGCTTTGATCCCGGCTTGCTCACGACCGTTATTACGACGTCATGCTCGCCGGGGGGCACCTCCTCGGGGGCTGTGCCGGAGATGCGACGGTCGGGACCGACCAGAACGCGGGTTCGTATTTCGTTCATGCTGCCACCTGGAGATTGCGACGGAGACGGACGCGTAGGCAAGGCTGTTGACCAGCAATGGTCGCGTCCGGGGAGGCACCGATTCCAACGCAGCCTCAGCTTCTGGCGCCTGTCCGCCCGGCCATCCTTCCCCCGAGGATCCTGCCGAGCGCTCGCCAATCGGCTGCTCCGAATGCCACCGCCGCCACGCCATATGCGACCAGCCCCACGCCAACCAGCGCTGCTAGCGCTGCCGCCCGCGCCGCCCCATGCAGAGGGGTCTCGAACAGCGTCCGCTGCGTCAGCCACAGAGCCACGCCCATTGTGCCGGCTGCCAGCGACATCCGCAGCGCCCGCCGTCGCAGTTGCGCGTCCAGCCGCAGCAGTCCGCGACGTGCCAGCACCACGCCAAGCCCGCCCACGTTGAAGATCGCCGCCAGGCTGGTCGCCAGGGCCGGGCCGATGTGCTGCAGCGGCACCATGAAGGCGACGTTCATGGCCAGGTTCAGCGCCACCGCCGTAACGCCGATCTTCACCGGCGTCGCCATATCGCCGCGCGCGAAGAAACCCGGCGCCAGCACCTTCACCAGCACGAACGCCGGCAGCCCCAGCGCATAGGCGGCCAGCGACTGTGCCGACAGGCGCGCGCTCTCGGCATCGAACGCGCCGCGGCCGAACAGCACCCACATCACCGGATAGGCGCTCACGATCAGCGCCAGCGCGGCCGGCAGGGTGAGGAACAGTGCGTATTCGATCGCCCGGTTCTGGGTCGCCATCGCCGCCGCACCCTCGCCGGCGCGCACTTGGCGCGACAGCAGCGGCAGCAGCGCAGTGGCGACTGCGGTGCCGATGACGCCCAGCGGCAGTTGCTGCACGCGGTCGGCGTAGTAGAGCAGCGAGACTGTCCCGGGCGGCAGCAGACTCGCGATGATCACGTCGACTGCCAGGTTGACCTGGGTCACGCCGGCACCGACGAGGCCCGGCAGCATGCGCCGCAGCAGAACGCGCATGCGTGGTGTGAGCCGCGGTCGAGGCAGCGCCAGCGGCATGCCGGCCCGCCAGGAAGCCCAGAGCAGCAGCGCCAGTTGTGCGACGCCGGACGCAGTCACGCCCCATGACAGGGCGTGGCCGGCCGTGGGCACGTAGGGCGTCAGCCCCAGCATGAAGGCGATCGAGATCGCGTTGAACAGCACGTAGGAAGCCGCGGCGGCGGTGAACCGTTCCAGCCCGTTCAGCACGCCCGACACCAGCGCGGCCAGGCAGATCAGGATCAGGTACGGAAAGGTGATGCGCGACAGGTCCACCGCGAGGGCGAATTTCTCCGGCGTTGCGGCGAAGCCGGGCGCCAGCACCGCCATCATCTGCGGCATGAAGACCTCGCCCATGACGGTCACCACGCCGAGCCAGAACGTCATCACCGCGAACGCCTCGGTGGCGAACTGTCGCGCCGCCTGCGGCCCCTCGGCAGCGAGAAGTCCGGAGAATTCCGGAACGAAGGCGGCGTTGAAGGCACCCTCGCCGAACAGGCGGCGGAACAGATTGGGCAGCTTCAGGGCGACGAAGAAGGCATCGGCGACCGGGCCGGCGCCGAGCATCGCCGCGATCAGCATGTCGCGGGCAAAGCCGAGCACGCGGCTTGCCATGGTCCAACCGCCAACCGTAAGGATGCCTCGGAGCATGGGGCGGTCTAGAACCGATTCGGGCAGAGACGAAACACCGGAGCCCCCACCCCCAACCTTGGTCCGCTTCGCGGCCCACGCCCGCAAGGGGAGGGAGAGGCTGGCTTCCACAACTCCCCCTCCCCTTGCGGGGGTGGGGAGGGGGTTGGGGGGAGGGGTAGCCGGCCTGCCGTCATTCGTCCCGTCGCGGCCGGGCCAGCACCCTGGCAATCGCGTCTGCCAGCGTTGTGCGGCCGGCGACCAATTCGGCCACCGCCGTGCAGATTGGCATGTCGACCCCAGCGGCCCGAGCCACCAGGGCGGGCGCGGTGGCCACACCCTCGGTGACGGCGCTGCGGGCCGCCAGGTACATCGGCCAACCGCTCGCCGCGCCCCAACGCCAGCCCGAGGCTGTAGTTGCGGCTGGCCGGCCCCGTGCAGGTCAGCAGCAGATCGCCGAGGCCGGAAAGCCCCATGACCGTTTCCGCGCGCCCTCCCAGTGCGGCGGCGAGCCGGGCGAGTTCGGCGAGGCCGCGGGTGATCAGGGCGGCGCGGGCGTTCTCGCCCAGGCCTGCGCCGATCACCGCCCCGGCCGCGATGGCGATCACGTTCTTCGCGGCGCCGCCCACCTGTGCCCCGACCGGATCGTCGTTGCCGTACAGGCGGAAGGACGGCGTCGCGAGCAGGGCGGTGATCCGGTCGCGCACCTCAGCATCTGTGGCGGCGACCACAGAGGCGGCCGGCAGGCCGGCGGCGACCTCGTGGGCAAAGTTCGGGCCGGTCAACACGGCGGTCGGCGCATCGGGCCGAAGCTCCGCCACGACCTCCAGGGGCAGGCGCAGCGTGCCGGTCTCTACGCCCTTGATGCAGACGACAAGCGGCGCGGCGGGCGTGGGCAGGCGCTCCAGCACGCTCCGCAGATGCTGCATCGGCACCACGAGCAAGGCGGCGTCGGCGGAACCGGGCAGCACGCTGACGACCTGAATTGCGTCCGGCAGGCGTTGGCCCGGCAGGCGCGGGTTTTCCCGGCTCACGGCGATGGCCTGCGCCCGTGCCGGATCGCGCGCCCACAGGGTCACGTCGTTCCCGGCGCGCGCCGCCTGGATGGCAAGCGCGGTGCCCCAGGCCCCTGCGCCGATCACCACCACGCTACTCATCGAGAAGGTGCGCGCTGAGGCGCTGCTGATCGACCGTTATGGACAAGCCAAGTTAACGATATATCAGCCTTCAACCGCCGAATACCCCTTGAGCATTGCCCTGGTCTAAGCCACCGTGGCGCGGTCACGCTAGGACGATTTCGCCGATTTGAGGCGTGGCCGCCACCACGTTGACGATCTGACTGTGCACGTGGGAGTCTCATGCCAGTAACCCTCGCGACGATGGCAGTTACTCGGGAATCAAAACGGTGAGACCCGTGGCCAACCAACAATCGGCCCTTGCTCTTGCCGGCAACCTGCTAGGCACTCCGCAAAGGAGCATAAAAAAGCGCATTGCGCCAAGCTTGCGGCACACCAAGCCTCGCCTCAAGCCGGCAGACCGGCGCCTTTTTCACGCCTTGCAGGACACGTCAAATGTCCTGTTCCTGGATATCGAGACGACTGGGCTGAGCCGCTACTATGACGAGATCACCATCGTCGGGTGGCTTCACGATGGCCGCTATGAGCCCCTTGTTGCGGGAGACGATCCTGGCCAACTGAAGACCGCCCTCGCCAAGGCCTGTGCGATCGTGACGTTCAATGGAACGCTGTTCGACCTGCCTTTCCTCAGAAAGGCCTTCCCCGGTATTGAGCTTCCGCCCCTCCATGCCGACCTACGCTTTCTGGGGAAGCGCGCCGACCTCACCGGTGGCCAGAAGGCTATCGAGCGGCAGCTCAAGCTCGATATCCGGAACGACATCCAGGACGTGGATGGGGCCGAGGCGGTTCTTCTGTGGCACCGGTATCTGCGTGGGGACAGTGCCTCTCTGAGACGCTTGATAAAGTACAATCGATGCGATGTCCTGGGCATGCGTTGGCTGCTGGACGAAGTGTTGAACCGTTTGGTCACCGATCCTGACTTTTGGTTCGTGCCGCCACAATTTGGGAACCAACCGGCAATAGCTGGAGGATGGGCCGACGCTGCCGCGGGATTACCATGTCCCACCCGGTTGAAGCGCCGCCAGAATACGTTTCGCGGGTTGTTCGGGCTGACGCCGGCAGAGACCGCTACGATTGTCGGCATCGACCTGACTGGCTCTGAGGCCCGGCCGTCTGGTTGGTGCGTCTTGCACGGCCAGCAGGCAGAAACGGCCATGGTTGCCACAGACGAAGAGCTGGTTGAGCGGGTAGTGGCAGCAAGACCAGCCCTGGTTTCAATCGACTCGCCGCTTTCAATTCCGTTCGGACGAACTCGCGTCACCGATGATGATCCGGGCCGCGTGGAATTTGGCATCATGCGGCGGTGCGAGCGGGAGTTGAAAAGGCGTGGCATCAATGTCTATCCGTGCCTCTTGCCGAGCATGCAGAGGCTGACCGAGCGGGGAATACGGTTGGCGACACGCTTTCGGCGAATGGGCATTCCGGTGATCGAAAGCTATCCCGGTGCCGCCCAGGATATTATGGGCATACCGCGGAAGGGCGCTGGAGTAGAGTTTCTCCGGCAAGGCCTGATCGACTTTGGCGTCGACGGGCCGTTCGCGAGAGAGGCGGTTTGCCATGATGAGCTGGATGCAATCACGTCGGCACTTGTTGGCTCGTTCTTCTTGGCGGGAAGATTTGAAGCCCTGTCAGGCTCAGCGGAGGATCCGCTGATCATCCCGCATGTCGCGGCTGAGGCTGGTCCAATTGTCGTCGGAGTGAGCGGGAAGATCGCCGCCGGCAAGACCACGACGGCCCGCCTTCTTGAGCAGCGTGGGTTCGCATACACGCGCTTCAGCTTGGTGATAGCGGACGAAATCCAGGCGCGCGGCTTGGCACCAGATCGCGCATTGCTACAGGCGGTCGGCCTGGAGCTTCATCACAGCAGGGGGCAACGCTGGTTGGCGGAGAAGGCGCTGGACCGCGTCGGCCCTCAGGCGTTGATCGTAATTGATGGGTTGCGCTTCCTTGAGGATCATGCGTTCTTCGTCGAGCGCTTTGGATCGCGATTCGTGCATATCCATGTTACGGCGCCCACGGAGCTTCGCGCGTCCCGTTATCGCCACGACCAACCGGATGGTCCCGAGTTCGCAGAAGTGGAGTGTGCCCCAGTTGAAAGTGAGATTCCGCAGCTTGTGATAGTCGCTGGGGCGGTAGTCGAGAACTGCGGCACGATTGATCAACTGACCATCGCTGCCCAGCATGCGCTGGTTGAAATTCTTCGCAGGAACAATCACGAATGCCCGTTTCTATCGTCGTAGGGGGCCAATTCGGGTCTGAAGGCAAGGGCAAGGTTGCCCTAGAGATCGTTCGCCGTGATCCCAACGTCGCGGCTGTTGTGCGCGTCGGTGGTACAAACTCGGGCCACACCGCGGTCGGTAGGAGCGGCCGAACCTACGTATCCGGCAAATCCCTGCGGCCGCGATCGATGGCAACGTACTAATCGTGTTGCCGCCCGGATCGTTTATCGATCTCGACGTGTTCCATCGAGAGATCGAGGAACTGGGGCTTACACCCGATAGTGTGGCCGTCAGCCCATTCGCCCAAGTCATCACGTCAGAACACAAGGAGTGGGAGCGAGAAGCCAAGCTGAATTCGACTATTGGATCGACTAAATCTGGAACCGGGGCGGCGGTTTTAGCCATGGTTGCCCGTGGAGCTAATAAGATCCCTCTCCACTCCATGCAGGCAGAGGAAGTCCCCGATCTTGCCCCCTATGTACACGGGAGCGGGGATACGACGGCACTCCTTCGAGACCTTCTGAAAAACGGGCGCCGCGTTGTGATCGAGGGAACGCAGGGGTTTGGTTTGTCACTGCTGCAAGGTGGATACTGGCCTAAAGCAACCAGTCGGGACACCACAGCTGCTGGTTTCCTTGCGGAAACTGGCCTTAGCCCACGGGATGTGGATGATGTCACGATGGTCATTCGTTGCCATCCAATTCGTGTAGCTGGAGATTCCGGCCCATTACCTGCTGAGACCAGTTGGGACAAGATAATGCTCGATGCGGGCCTGCCTGAAGGGATGCGTGAGTACACCACGGTCACACGACGCGTTCGGCGGGTCGGGATGTTCGACGCGACTTTGGTCCGGCGCGCGATCAACGCCAACCAACCGGATCGAATTGTCTTGAATCATCTAGATTACGTCGACTCGAAAGTTAGAGATGGTATGCTCACTGAAGAGGCTACAAGGTTCGTGGGCTTGATAGAACGAGACATCGGAAGAGATGTTGACTACGTGGGAACCGGACCTAGCAGTTTGATCAACTGGCGACATGTTGCTGCAGCACAAAATAGAACCTGAGAGAGGTTCCTCACCGGTGGTTCGGTGGGAGGGTATCTGCGCCCGACCCCTGGCTTGTACCCGATGCAGTTCTCATAGCCTGAAGCTCGCGCTCTAGATCTATTTTCAAACTTTCGAGGTCACCAACCGTCGCCAGCGGATTACGTTCAATTCGTTGAACCCGACTGGATAGTTGCTCGACCGCCGACAACATCGCGGTTCTTAGGCTATCAATCTCGGATGTGCTCAACGCCTGCTGCTGCCGAAATTCTGCAAAACGAGGTTCGGTCATGTGGTACAGGCCCCAACCCGCACCTGACGCGAGCAATAGGCATATGCCGAGCCCCATCCACCACGCTCGCCCGAGGAATCGCTGCGCAAACTCCGGGGATCTCCCCATGAAGAGCCCGTATCGCTCGTAGAAAAGATGGCCCACCCTCTTATTCAAATAGGAGAAAAGAGCGATGAAAACTGACGCTATTGCAATAGCGATTGTAGCAGACCCCAAAAATGCTGAACCAAAGGCTATGCTTTCAAAATTCGCTCTGGAAAGGACTGCAATCGACGATATAACTAGAGCAAAAACCGCAAATGACATTTGTGTATATGTCGTGAACCTAAGTCCCATGTTTCTTACTTCGTCTTCAACCGCTATAAGCCTCGTTCCAGCCATGGCAAACAGACCGCTTCGTAGGCCATCAATGTTGAAGTCCTCTAAAACACATCTTGCAGGAGGAAAGTTATAGCGCACGACTTCTTTGGAGGTCGAATTCTTGGTGAATCTCGTTGTTTTTACAAAATCCACTACTGCAATTTTGTCATCTCTATTCAAAGTGACAGGTCTGTCTGACAAGTTGTATAGCGGGCAAAATAAATGTCCAACATAACCGGGATCGACCTGGGGACCTCCCACCCAAAGGAGTCCTGAATATGCGTGCCTCACTCTGATGTTCCATCGAGCGATCATAAATCTGGGAAGACATAAGAATTCAGTTGTCTTTATGACCGCAACTTCGAATGGCGGGATTACAATCCTAGCTTTTCTTCCTGATTCCCGTCGTAGAGTTTTGAATTCACCAGCTAAGAAGTATTCGTCGCCGATTGTTAGCTCGTACGCAGCCGGCTTAAGATTCTCCTGCTCAAAGGGAGCTATGAGGTGACACTGTTTGGCATAGAACGTGATCTCGTCGCTCAACAGGACGCCGTGAACATCGGGGTGCGGATCATCTTCTGCCGGCGGATTCTCTCTAATCCGCTTGAGTACTGCTTGACGTTTCTCAGAGAGAGAGAGGGCATGGCACAGACCTCGAAAGTAGATGTAGCATCAAGCACGGGCAGTTTTGGCGTAATCCGAGCCTCATGATGACTGCTATCAACTCGATCGCCTCGACAGCAAGCTGACTGGTCTCGTGGTCACAGGACCGCATTCCCCGACTGCTTTAGCGCTGACACTGGCGGGTACACGCTACGACGATATTATTCGTCGGCAAGCCGTATCACTACGGCGCCGGCACCTGGCTCGCCACGGCCGAGCCGATTATGGAGGGCGTCCATTATGGCGGATGCTTCGAGCTCGAAGTGGAACGGTGGGTTGATCACCACCATGCCGCAGCCGTTCAGACGCGCCGGATCTATCGGCTCGCGCAGGAGCACCTCGACGGCGACGATGTCGCGTATGCCGCTCTCCTGTAGTTGGACCGAGAAGGCTCGGAGGGGCGCGCGATGCTTAATCGGATACCAGGCGGCAAACACTCCGGTGCGGAAGCGGGCGTAGCCCAAGGCTAGGCCGGTGACGAGGTCAGTGAATTCCTGCGGGTCCTCGAAGGACGGATCGATCAGAATCAGTCCGCGTCGTTGCTTCGGCGGCAGCAGGGCACCCAGCGCTTCCCAGGCATCGCGATGATGCACGCTGACGTGGCGATCACGAGCGAAGTTGCGGCGTAGTTCGGTGACGTCCTCGGGATGCAATTCGCAGCAGGCGAGGCGGTCGTCAGGGCGAAGCATGGCTCGGATCAATGTCGGTGAGCCGGGATAGAGACCGAGCGAACGGACCAGTCCGACATAGTCGGCGAGTGGTGCGGGTGGTTCATCGAGCAGCTTGCCAATACCATGGTGCCAGAAGCCGGTGCGCGCAGCCGGACCACTATGCAGGTCGTAGCGACCGACGCCTGCGTGCGTATCCAGCACGAACAGGGGCGCCGGCTTCCGCGTCAGCGCTCGCACTAGCCAGACTAGCAGTGCGTGCTTCATACAGTCAGCGAAGCTCCCTGCATGGAAGGCGTGGCGGTAGTTCATGTAGCCCGAACTCACATCCAGCGCGTCGAGAGGCCAGCGTGGTCGCGGCGCAAAATCCAGCCCATCCACCAGCCCCAGCCGCAGCCGTTCTAATCCTGCCCACGCCACCATTACCGCGTTGTCCGTGCACAGCCGCACCGGCGGCGCAACCAGCTCGAATCCCGCCGCCTGCGCCGCCTCGGCCAGCGCTGCCCGCACCGCCGCGTTCGCCGCCACGCCGCCGGCCACCACCAGCAGCCGCGCGCTGGGGCGTCCGCTCCCGCATGATCGCCATCGCATGCGCCGCCCGGTCCGCCAGCACCTCGGCCACCGCACGCTGGAAGCTCGCGGCAATATCCGCCGCCGTCCGCATCGGCAACGCACCCGCTCCGTGCCGCACAACCTCCTGCGCGACCGCCGTCTTCAACCCGGAGAAGCTGAAGTCACAGCCGGCCCGCCCCAGCAGCGGCCGCGGGAACGCATACCGCCGCGGGTCGCCCTCCACCGCCAGCTTCTCGAGCGCCGGCCCACCCGGCCAGCCCAGGCCCAGCAGCTTGGCCACCTTGTCGAACGCCTCGCCGACCGCATCGTCCATCGTGCTGCCCAACCGCACATGGTGCCCGACACCTTCCACCGCGACGCACTGGCAGTGTCCGCCCGAGACCAGCAGCAGCAGGTATGGAAACTCCGCCCCTCCCTCCACCAGCCCCGGCAGGCGCGCGGTCAGCGCGTGCGCCTCCAGGTGATTCACCGCCACATAGGGCAACGCCATGCGCGATGGCGATCCCCTTGGCGAACTGGCTGCCGACGATCAGACCGCCGATCAGGCCCGGCCCGCCGCTCGCCGCCACCCCGCCCAGATCGCCGAAGCCCGCGCCGGCGCGCGCCATCACGCGCCGCACCTGCTCGGGCAAGAACGTCAGATGGGCCCGCGCGGCAATCTCCGGCACCACGCCGCCATAGGGCGCATGCTCGCCTTCCTGGCTCAGCACAGCCTCGGCCAGCACGTGCCCGCTCTCATCGAGCACCGCCGCCGCCGTCTCGTCGCAGGACGTCTCGATGCCCAGCACCGGACCCATTCGCACCAACCCCATCTTTTCATGGCCAAGCGGGAGCAAAGAGTAATAGGACGCACCCATGACCGCCGCCATGCCGCCAGCGTTCCCCTCCGCCGAGATGCAGCACCCGCTGGTGAAGACGCACAGCCGCGCCCTGCCGCTGCGCGTCGGCACCCGGGCCTCGCCGCTCGCGCTGATCCAGACCCGCGGCTTCCTCGACGTGCTCGTCCGGTTCTGCCCGGTGCTGCGCAACATGGACGTGTTCGAGGAGCACGCCATCCGCACCACCGGCGATGCGGTGCAGGACCGCCGCCTGGCGGACATCGGCGGCAAGGGGCTGTTCGCCAAGGAGATCCACGAGGCCCTGGCCGACCGGCGCATCGACTTCGCGGTGCACAGCCTGAAGGACCTCGAGACCGAACTGCCGCCCGGCATCGTGCTCGCCTGCACGCTGCGTCGCGAGGATGCGCACGACGCACTGATCCTCGGCCAGGGCTGCGGCGCCGCCGATCCCACCGATCCGTTCGCCTGCCTGCCCTCCGGGGCCGTCGTCGGCACCTCGTCCATCCGCCGGCAGTCGCAATTGCTGCACGCCCGCCCCGACCTTGCGATCACAACCCTCCGCGGCAACGTGCAGACCAGGCTCGACAAGATTGCCGCCGGCGCCTGCGCGGCCTCGCTGCTGGCCTATGCCGGGCTCAAGCGGCTGGGGCTGGCCGAACGGGCCTCGGTGGTGCTGGATCCCGATGCGATGGTGCCGTCCGCCGGCCAGGGCATCGTCGGCGTCACCGTGCGCGCCGACGACACCGAACTTCTCGAACTGCTCGCCGCCATCGAGGACCCTGAGGCGAAAGCCGTGTCGACCGCCGAACGCGCCATGTTGCGGCGGCTCGACGGCTCGTGCCGCACGCCGATCGGCGGCCACGCGCGGCTGCTGCCGAACGGTGAACTGCACCTTACCGGCTTAGTGGCGCGCGGCGACGGGTCCTTCCTGTTGAAACGCAGCCTGCACGGCGCGGCGACGGATGCCGAACGGATCGGCAGCGACCTGGGCGCCAGCCTGCGCGCCGACAGCCCGCGCGACATCTTTGCCTGACGCCGGTTTGTCTGACAAAGATCGGGGCGTGCTGATCACCCGGCCGGAACCGGGCGCCAGCGAGACCGCCGCGCGCGTGACCGCCCTGGGATTGCGACCGGTGAGCGCCCCGGTCCTGGAAATCCGCAGCCTGCCCGGGCGCCTGCCGCCGGCCACACGCCTGCAGGCCATCGTCACGGCAAGCGGCAACGCCATTCCGGCATTGCCGCCGAGCTACCATCGCCTGCCATTGCTGGCCGTCGGCGAGATGACCGCGTCGCGCGCCCGCGCGGCCGGCTTTTCCCGCGTCACGAGCGCCAATGGCGATGCAAGGGCGCTGGCGGCGTTGGCCGGCCAGACCTGCGACGGAGATGACGCGCCGCTGCTGCTGGTCACTGGCCAAAGCCAGGGCGCGGCGCTTGCGGCTGATCTGCGGGCGCACGGCTTTCGCGTCATTCGGCGGGTGGTCTATGCGGCGGTGCCGGTTCCGGACCTGCCGGACCTGGCGCGTCAGGCCCTGGCGGGCGGCGATATCGCAGCCGCGCTGTTCTTCTCCGCGGAGACCGCGCGCCACTGCGTGCTGCTGGTCCGGCGTGCACGACTGCAGGAGGCTGTCCGCACCGTTGAGGCGCTGGCTATCGGCCAACCCGCCGCCGTGGCATTAGAGGCGCTGCCATGGCGTCGCATCCGCGTCGCCGCCAAGCCGACCCAGGATGCCATGCTCGCACTGCTGTCATGACCGAACCCGAGCTCCCTGCCCCGCCGCCGCCGGAAACCCCGGAAGAACCTGCGCCGCCCCCACCGCCAGATCGGGCGACAAGGCGAAGCCTGCTTCCCTGGCTTTCCGGCGCCGGCTTCCTGATCCTGGCGGCGGCGATCGCCGGGGTTTGGCTGTACCCCTCACTGCGCCGCCGGTCCCCGCGCCGATCGATGCCCGGACGCAGCCCCTCGCCGCGCTGGAAGCCCGCATGGCCCGGCTGGAACAGCGCCCTGTCGCCGCACCTGCACCGTCCGGGCCGGTCCCCGACCTCGCCCCGATAACGGGACGCGTGGCCGCGCTCGAGCAACGCCAGGGTCCCAGCCTCGCGCCTCTCGAAGCGCGCATCGCCGCGCTCGAGGCGAGGCCGCTCGCCGACAGCCAGCTGGCGGGACGGATCGATGCCCTTTCGGCGCGCGCCGATGCTCTGGAGACCGCGCTGCGTGCGATGCAGTCCGATCTCGTGCGCCGCCTCGACGCGGACGAGGCGCGCATCGCAACGGCCGAACGCAATGCGAGCCAGATTTCTGCGCTCGCCGATCGGGTGGGCCGCGCCGCCCGGGTACAGGCGGCCCAACTGGCTCTGAATTCCGGAGAAAAACTAGGCGACATGCCCGGCGCGCCGCCCCCTCTCGCCCGCTTCGCCAATGCACCGCCGCCGACCGAAGCCCGGCTGAAGCTGACATTCCCGCCGGCTGCCCGCGAGGCACTCGCCGCCGCGCGACCGCCGACCGATGGCAAGCCGCTGCTCGCGCGCCTCTGGGCCGAGACCCAGGACCTCGTCACCGTCCGCCAGGGCGATCACGTCCTGGTCGGCGATCCGGCCGCCGGTGTGCTGGAACGCGCCCGCGCGGCACTCGACGCCGGCGACCTCGCGGGCGCGGTCGCCGCGGTCGGTGCACTGACCGGGCCCCCGGCCCAGGCGATGGCCGGCTGGCTCGCCGATGCGCGGGCGCTGCTGGAAGCCCGGGCTGCCCTCGCCGAGTGGGCCACCCACGCGTGATGCTTCGGGTCCTGGTCGTGCTGGTGGTCGGCGGGGCGGTGCTCGCCCTTGCATGGGCGCTGGCCGGCCTGCCCGGACACGTGACCGCACAGATCGGCGACACGACGTTCGAAGCGGCAACACCGGTGGTGGCGCTCGGCCTGTTGCTGCTGTTCGCGATGCTCTACGCGGCATTGCGCCTGCTCGGCGCCGCATTCCGCCTGCCGCGGACGCTGGCGGCCCGGCGCGCGGCACATCGCCGGCACACCGGCGAGATCGCCGTAACGCGCACGCTGCTGGCGCTTGCCGCCGGCGAGAAGGGCGACGCAAGGCGCGAGGCCAGCCGCGCACGGCGCCTGCTGGGCGATACGCCGCAGACCTTGCTGCTGGCAGCGGAGGCAGGCCGGCTTGGCGGCCGCGATGATGAGACGGAGACGGCATTTCGGGCCCTGGCGGCGCGCCAGGATGCGGCGTTCCTGGGGCTGCGCGGTCTGCTGCGCCAGGCGATCGAGCGCGAGGACTGGACGGAGGCCGCCGCGCTGGCCCGCCAGGCGGAGACGGTCCAGCCGGGCGCGGCCTGGCTGCGCCATGAGCGTGCCCGGCTGGCGATACGGGCCGGCAACTGGTCCGAGGCGCTGGCGCTGGCCGATGCCGATGCGCCGAAGGCCGCGCTGGCCGCCGCGGCGGCCGAGGCCGAACCCGACGCGGCGCGTGCGCTGCGCCTGGCGAAACAGGCGTGGCGGGACGACCCGTCGCTGCCCAGCGCGGCGCTGGCCTATGCGAGCCGGCTGCGTGCGGCGGGGCGGGAGAGCCGGGCGCTCGCCGTGATCCGCCATAGTTGGACCGTCGCGCCACATCCCGATCTTGCCGCGTTTGCCCTGACGCCGATCGAGGACGCGCTGGGCCGGTTGAAGGCCGCCCAACGCCTGACCGACGCCAATCCCGAGCACGCCGAGAGCCGCCTGCTGCTGGCCCGGACATCACTGGACGCCGGATTGACCGGCGAGGCGCGCCGGCACGCCGAGGCGGCGCGCGCCACCGGATTGAACCAGCGCCGGCTGTGGCTGCTGCTCGCCGAGATCGAGGAAGCGGAGGGCGGCGACACCGAGGCAGGCCGCCTGGCCCAGCGCGATGCGCTGCGCCATGCCGCGACCGCCGATCCGGATCCTCAGTGGCGATGCAGCGCCTGCCATACCGCGCATGCGTCGTGGCATCCGACGTGCCCTGATTGCATGACGGTCGGCAGTTTGCGCTGGAGTACTCAGCCGACTGCTGCGCCGATCGTCCATGCCGCGCCTGCCCCAGCCCTGATGCCCTGACGAGCGGGCCTCGGGCTCGCCGCGAGTTGACCGCAGCGGTTGCCGCCAGCCCGCCTGCCGTCATGCCGACGGAGGTCAGCACTCACGTCTTTGCCCCATGCACCCAGAGAAGACCTGGATGCCGACCTGCGTCGGCATGACGGGAAAAATGCCGTAGGCGCCGGGTAAGAGTTCGATCAGTTCGCGCCAAACCCCTACCGGTCGCGTCGCCGCTCATCCGGCGCCCGAGCTTCTTGCAACGGTTCCGGCGCCGGCTGACGGCATGGAGCCAGGGCCAAATACGGCTTCGGATCGACCGCCTTCCCGTCGATCCGCACCTCGAAATGCACATGTGGACCGTGCGCGCGACCTGTCATGCCGACACGGCCGATCACCGCGCCCTCCGCCACCGGAGCGCCAGGCGAGATACCGGGAGCGAACGCCGACATGTGGGCATATCGTGTGATCAGACCGTCGGTGTGGCGGATGTCGATGATATTGCCGTAGTCGAAATACCAGCCCGCATACATCACCGTCCCGCCCGCAGCGGCGCGTATCGGCGAGCCCAGCGGTGCCATGAGATCGATCCCGGTGTGGCCGTGACCGAAGCCGCGGGAGACTTCCCGGAGATGTTCGGGCGGCATAAGCATACCGTTGCAGGCGGGTTCCGCCCTCGCGACCGCAAGGACGGGAAAGGCGAGGCACAGTCCGAGCAGGAGGGGTGCCGCACGCATCCACGGAGCCAACAGGAAGTTGGATGGTAAGTCGAGTCCGCCTCAGTTGCGGCCCGCATTGCGCCGTGTCGGTGGGATCCTGCCATCGGCGGCAATCTTGTCGGCGCGCGTCCGATGGACCCAGCCGCCGCACTGCGGCACGCCGAGATAGGGCGCGGGATCCACCGGCCGGCCGGACAGCAGCATCTCGAAATACAGGTGTATGCCATAGGTCAGGCCGCTATGGCCGACAACCCCGAGCTTCTCGCCCGCCGCAACGGTGGTCTTGCCCTCGGCGAGGGCTGGCGTGACACTTCCGAGATGGCTGTAGATGCCGACGAAACCGTCGTGCTGCACCATCACCTCGAGACCGCCAGGGCCTTTGCGCTGGATCCGGATGACCCGACCGGGACCGGTGGCGCTGACCGGGGCGCCGGCCGACGCAGGCAGGTCCACGCCATAGTGGTAAGTGCCCGCCAGCGGCCGGTTGGGCAGGATGCGTGGCCCGAACGGCGATGAAATGCAGGCCGAACCGACCGGCGGCAGTAGGGTTGCCTCCGGCCCCGACAAAGCTGTCGCGTTGCCGACCCACGGCACAAGCGGCACGACGATGGCCAGCCAGTAGCGCGGCGGCATCTCTTTCCCCGGTGATCGGCTGAACAGACGAAATGGAAGCCGGACGAGACACCAGGATCGTGCCCGGCCCCAGCAAGATCGCCGTGCGCCGGCGGACACGAGGCGCTGTTCTGTCACCCCCGATGCACGGTCGGTTCAGCGACCCGATAGCGGCGCAGTACGCCCATGTCGGGATCGCGGCCAAGCCCCGGCCCATCGGGCACAGTCACCCTGCCCTCCTTCGCCACCGCCAGATCGTGCAATGGGCTTGCCTCCAGATCGATGAACAGTCGCTCGAATGGCGCGTCCGGCGCCACGGTCGCGTTGACATGTAACGAAGCGAGGAAGCCTGGTCCGAAATAGGCATTGTGCGGCACCACGCGGACACCGAACGCCTTCGCCAGCGCAGCGATCTCCAACATCGCGGAGGGTCCGCCGATCTTGATGACGCTCGGCTGCGCGACGTCGATCGCGCCCGCCTCGAACTGCGCCCGGAAGTCGTGCAGCCCGGCGGCATTTTCCCCCGCGGCGATCGGCACGCCGCCCTCGCGCCGCACACGGGCTAGGCCGGCATGGTCGCCCGGCGGCGAGACCGGCTCCTCCAGCCATGTCAGATCGAATTCCCGCATGCGGCGCGCCATGTCGATCGCCTGCCACACCGTCCAGGGGCAGTTCGTATCCACCATCAGCCGTGCGTCCGGGCCGATCGCCTGCCGCGCCGCGCGCACCTCGGGCACGGTGATCTCGTGCAGCTTGATGTCGCGATAGCCCCGCGCGGTCGCACGTTCGCAGGCCGCTGCGACCATGCCGGCCTCGCCGTAGCGCAGCAGGCTGGCATAGCTGGCGAGCTGCGCCACCGGCGTCGCGCCGAACAACCGCCACAGCGGGAGGTTCGCGGCCTTGCCGGCAATGTCCCACAAGGCGATGTCGAACGCCGACAGCGCGAACACATGCGCCCCGTTGCGGCCGAAGCCATGGAACGCCCGGGACAGGCGCTGGCGCATGCCGGCGATGTCGCGCGCGTCCTGGCCGACGATCGCCGGGGCGAGTTGCGTGTCCAGCACCGCCATCGTGGTCGCGGCGGAGGCATGGCCGAAGGCCTCACCCCAGCCTTCCAGCCCCTGGTCGGTGACGATGCGCAGCCACACCGTATTCATCGACTGCCAGTTGAGCCCACCGGTCGTCGCGGGCTTGCCGCCCATGTCGAACGGAATGCGCGTCCAGCATGTCTCGACCGCGGTGATCTTCATCGCCGTTCTTCCCGTTGCGCTGCGTGCATCCTGCGGCGATCGGCGTTGCGAGGCCAGATCAGTGGCGCGATATCCGCTCGCTCGAAGGGCGAGGGTTACCCGTGCGGCATCTCTCCAATCCAAGCCGTCCGCAGGGCATCAAACCGGCAAACGCAGGGCATGCGCGCCACCGGGTCGGACGACGTGCTGCCCGAGGACGTCTTCGTTCCCGACGGGGCGATCGTCGCGCGGCGTCCGAAGGACGAATGCCGTATTCCTCGCGCGCACGCTCGCCGCCGAGGCTGCGCTGCGTCGACCGGGCGATGGAAATTGCCGTCGGTAAAGGGTTTCATCGTATCGCCCGCCTGGAGCGACGTTTGCGGGATATCCAGGCGGCACGCTACCATCCGATACGAGCCAAGGAGCAACAACTGCTCGCCGGCCGCATCGCGCTGGGCGTGTCCATCGATGATTAGCGCCAAATCGGTCCAGGTGCGATCGCGAGTGAGAGGGGGACGTCGTATGACGATCACTGCCGTCACGTTGGAGGGAACCGCCACCACCCTGACAGACGCTGCCGTCGAAGGACTCCGCGGCAGCATCCGCGGCGAGCTGATCCTGAGCGGCAACGCCGGCTACGAGACTGCGCGACAGGTCTGGAACGGCAATATCGATCGGCGTCCAGCCCTGATCGTGCGATGCGCTGGGGCAGCGGACGTCCAGCGTTCCGTCGAGTTTGCGCGGACGCACGAGCTTCTGCTCTCGTTGCGCTGTGGCGGCCATAGTGCACCCGGTTACGGTACGAACGACGGCGGCATGGTCATCGACATGTCGCCGATGAAAGGCATTCGGGTGGATCCGGGCAGCCGCACCGCTCGGGCGCAAGGCGGCGTGCTCTGGCGCGACTTCGATCACGAGACCCAGGCATTCGGCCTCGCCACGACGGGCGGAACGGTCTCCAACACCGGGATTGCCGGATTGACCCTGGGCGGCGGCCTGGGTTGGCTCATGGGCAAGCATGGCCTCTCGATCGACAACCTGATCTCGGCCGACGTGCTGACGGCTGACGGGCAATTCCGCAGGGCAAGCGACACCGAAAACCCCGACCTGTTCTGGGCATTGCGCGGTGGCGGCGGCAATTTCGGCGCCGTCACGTCCCTGGAATATCGGCTGCACCCGGTCACCAAGTTCATTGAGCGGTCTGGTCATCTATCCGCTGGACCAGGCCCGCGACGTCCTGCGGCTCTATCGCGACTTCTGTGCCACATTGCCGGATGAGGCCGAGGCATTCGCGGGCTTGCTGACGCACGACGGCGCGCCGGTGGTCGCGATGATCCTCGGCCATAACGGATCCATCGAGGCGGGCGAGAAAGTTCTTGCCCCGGCACGGCATTTCGGCAAACCGATGGCCGATACCGTTGTCCCGACGCCCTACAATGTCCGCCAGACGCTGCTGGACGACCCTCTTGCGAAGCACGGACTCCACCGCTACTGGCGATCGGCGTTTACCGAACAGCTGTCGGACGCATTGATCGACGAACTGGTGAAGGGAGCCGCAACCTTCACCTCGCCGCTCAGCCTGCTGGGCCTGTTCTACGTCCACGGCGCCGCGGCGCGCGTGCCGGCAGACGCGACTGCATTCGCTGCGCGACGGCCGCAGTGGGACTTCGACATCATCGGGCAGTGGACCGACCCGGCGGAGTCCAGCGGCCACATCGCCTGGGTACGGGCGCTGTGGGATCGGCTGGAGCCACAGTTGCTCGGCACCGTCTACATAAACCATCTGGCGGCTGACGACCGGCCCGAAAAGGTCCGCGTCTCCTACGGGGAGAATTACCGCCGATTGCGCGAACTCAAAGCCGTCTACGACCCGATGAACCTCTTCCGCAGCAACGCCAACATCAGTCCGGCCTAGGGAATCTCGTTGCGCCACAGCCCTTGCGGCTGATCGGGCCCGCACCCTACGCTGCGCCATGCTGCGTTTCCTGTTGCGCCGGGCGGTGCTCGCCCTGTTGGTCTGCGTGACGGTGCTGGTGGTCAGCTTCGCGCTGACCCGGCTGTCGGGCGACCTCGCCATCTCGATCGCGGGCCCGAACGCTACCACGGAAGATGTCGCGATCATCCGCAAGAACTACGGTCTCGACCGGCCGCTGGCGGTGCAGTTCATCGATTGGGCGCTGCACGCCGCTCAGGGCGATCTCGGCCGCTCCTATCTCTACCACGCACCCGTCGCCGGCCTGATCAAGGAGCGGCTGCCGATTACACTGACGCTCGGGCTTACCGGCCTGTTCATCGCGCTGGTCGTCGCCATTCCGCTCGGCATCGTCGCCGCGACGCGCGAGGGTTCCGCTGTGGACAAGGCGATCACAATGCTCGCCCTGTTCGGCCAGGCGATGCCGAGCTTCTGGCTTTCGCTCGTGCTGATCATATGGCTCGGCCTGAACCTTCAGCTCCTGCCGATCTCCGGCGTCGACACGTGGGACGGCTACATCATGCCGGGCATTGTGCTCGCGTTCTCCGCGATTCCCGCGCTGATGCGCCTTACGCGCGCCGGGATGATCGACGCGCTGTCGTCCGACTACATCCGCACCGCGCGCGCCAAGGGACTGAGCACCGCAAAGATCGTGCTGAAGCACGGGTTGCGCAACGCGGCGATGCCGGTGGTGTCGGTCGCCGCGGTGCAGCTTGGCTTCATGCTCGGCGGTTCCATCGTCATCGAGGCGGTGTTCGCGCTGCATGGCGTCGGATATTTGGCGTGGGAATCGATCAGCAAGAACGATTTTCCCGTTGTACAGGCGGTCGTGTTGATCCTCGCCATCATCTTTATCGGGCTGACGCTCGCGGCCGACATGGTGAACGCGGTGCTCGACCCGCGGCTGCGCGCCGCATGAGCGCCACCGTGCTGCCGGCGCGGCGCGAGCTTCCCGCGCTGCGCCATCTCGCCGTCGGACTTGGCGCGCTGATCGTGGGCGCCGTGCTACTGGTGGCGATCTTCGCGCCGTTCCTCGCGCCGCACGATCCGTTCGCCCAGGACTTGAACCTGCGGCTGGTGCCGCCGGCGTGGATGGACGGCGGGGCGTCGCTGCATCCGTTGGGCACCGACCAGCTTGGCCGCGACTACCTGTCGCGCCTGTTCTATGGCGCGCGGATTTCGATGACGATCGGCATCTTCACCGTCATTGCCTCAGGGCTGATCGGCATTACGCTGGGCGTGCTTGGCGGTTACTTCGGCGGACGCATCGATGACGTCGTGATGTTCGCCATTACCTGCCAACTCTCCATTCCACTCATCCTGGTGGCGCTGACCGTCGTGGCGCTGGTCGGCAGTTCGCTGACTGTCGTCGTGCTTACGCTTGGCCTGCTGCTGTGGGTCCGCTTCGCCGTCGTTGCCCGCACCACGACGATGCAGGTGCGCAACCTCGACTATATCGCCGCGGCCCGAGCCGCAGGTGCGTCGCGCGTTCACATCATGCTGCGCGAGGTGCTGCCCAACATCCTGACGCCGCTCATCGTCGTGGCGACGCTCGAGATGGCGCTCGCCATTTTGCTGGAGGCGGCGCTGTCGTTCCTCGGCCTTGGCGTGCCGCCGCCGCTGCCGTCGTGGGGGCTGATGATCGCCGAAGGCAAGGACTACATGTTCTTCAGTCCTTGGGTGATCATGGTCCCCGGCGTCGCGCTGTTTGTTTTGGTGCTCGGCATCAACCTGCTGGGCGACGGGCTGCGCGATCTGCTGGGGACCGGGCGGCCGACATGAAAAAGCAAGCAAGGTACGTCGCAGAGGCGCAGAGACACAGAGAAAAACGAATGCGCTTCGCGCGAAGCGCCTCGCGCCCATTCTCTGCGCCTCTGCGCCTCTGCGGTGAATCTTCTTGTTTGCCGCTCGGCACCGCCGCTTCGCCATGACCCCGGTCCTCGAGGTCGCCAACCTGCGCGTCACCTTCGGCAACGCCATTGCCGCGGTGCGCGGGATATCACTCACCGTCAACCGCGGCGAGACCCACTGCCTGGTCGGCGAATCCGGCTGCGGCAAGTCAGTCACCGCGCTCGCCGTGATGGGCCTGCTGGCGCGCACCGCACAACGCAGCGCCGACGTGTTGCGCTTCCAGGACATCGACCTGACGCGCCTCACCGAACGCGGCATGGCGCGGCTGCGCGGCGACAAGCTGGCGATGATCTTCCAGGAGCCGATGACCAGCCTCAACCCTGCCTACACGATCGGCTCGCAGATGGCCGAGGTCCTGGAACGCCATCGCGGCGTCTCGCGCGCGCGGGCACTCGACCGCGCCGCCGAACTGCTCGGCCGTGTCGGCATCACCGCGCCGGGGATGCGGCTCAAACAGTATCCGCACCAGCTTTCCGGCGGCCTGCGCCAGCGGGTGATGATCTCGATGGCGCTGATGTGCGCGCCAGAGTTGCTGATAGCCGATGAACCCACCACCGCGCTCGACGTTACCGTGCAGGCGCAGATCCTCCGCCTGCTGCAGACATTGCAACGCGAACTCGGCCTCGCCCTGCTGCTGATCACCCACGACCTCGGCATCGTCGCGCGCATGGCGGACCGTGTTTCAGTCATGTATGCCGGCGAGGTGGTGGAAAGCGCGCCGTCCGATGCGTTGTTCGCGGCGCCCACGCATCCCTACACGCGCGGGCTGTTGCGCTGCATCCCGGTGCCCGGCAGCGTGCGGCGCGACGAACCGCTCGGCAGCATTCCCGGCGTCGTGCCGCGCATCGCCCCCGACTTCACCGGTTGCGGCTTTCGCGACCGCTGCGCGCACGCCATCGCCGCGTGCGCGCGCGACGTACCGCGGCAGACGGCAGGCGCCGGCCACGACTACCTGTGCCGCCTGCCGTCGGACTGGACGCGCGCCGAGGCCGCGTGACGCACGCGGTCGAAGTGCGCAACGTGCGGCGGGTGTTCCGCACGCGCGCCGGACTGCGGACGTCGGAGCGGGTGGTGCGCGCGGTGGACGGCGTATCCTTTGTGCTGCGGGCCGGCGACGTGCTCGGCATCGTCGGCGAGTCCGGCTGCGGCAAGTCCACCCTGGCGCGCCTGATCCTCGGCCTACTGCCGGCGACCGAGGGTGATGTCCTGGTGGATGGCCGCAGCCTCGACAGCATGGACCGGCGCGAACGCGCGCGTCTGATCCAGCCGGTGTTTCAGGATCCGTTCTCCTCGCTCAATCCGCGCCACCACATCCGCGACATCGTCGGACTGCCGCTGGCGGCGCAGGGCAAAATACCGGCGGCGCAGCAGCGTGACCGGGTGATGGAAATGCTCGCCCGCGTCGGCATTTCGCCCGACATCGCGGACCGGTTGCCGGCTCAATTGTCCGGCGGCCAGCGTCAGCGCGTGGCGATCGCGCGTGCGCTCGTGCTGCGGCCGCGCATCGTGGTGTGCGATGAACCGACCAGCGCACTCGACGTGTCGGTGCAGGCGCAGATACTGAACCTGCTTGCCGAACTCAGGCACGATCTTGGTCTGACCTATCTGTTCATCAGCCACAATCTCGCGGTGGTGGAGCATATCGCAACCGAGGTCGCCGTGATGTATCTCGGCCGCTTCGTCGAGCAGGCGCCGGTGGATGCGCTGTTCCACGAGCCGCGCCATCCCTACACGCGGGCGCTGCTGGCCTCCGTGCTGACGCCGGAGCCGGGATTGGGAATCCCGGATGTCGGCCTCGGCGAGAGCTACCCCGATCCGGCCAACATCCCGTGCGGCTGCCGTTTTCATCCCCGCTGCCCGATCGTGATCGAACGCTGCCGCAGCGAGGCGCCGGATGGGATGATGCGCGATGGGCGTTTGACTGAGTGTCTGTTGGCGTAAGGCGGCGGTTAACCAACCTCGCTTCACGGTGCGTGGAGTTCACCGAGAAAATCTTACCGCAGAGGCGCACAGGTCGCAGAGCAGGCGAGAATGCACGGATCAGAAACTGCTGTCGCTGCGACACTATCGAGCGATCTGACGCGTCGGTTCATTGGAGCTGCAATCACCGTGCACAAGCAGCTCAGACCTGGCCTTCTGGAATCGGCGTACGAGGAATGCCTCGCATTCGAGTTGACGTGGAATGGAATCGCCCATGACCGGCAGGTTCCGCTGCCGCTCGAATACCGAGGCCATCGGCTGAACTGCGGTTTATCAAATGGACCTCGTTGTCGAAGGGCGGCTAATCATCGAGGTGAAATCCGTCGTGCAGCTCATGCCGATCCACGAGGCACAGGTGCTGACATACCTGCGTCTAAGCAGACATCCGATTGCGCTACTGCTGAATTTCAACACGGTGCTGCTAAAGCACGGACTGCGTCGCCTTGCACTGACTGACCTCGCCTACTCTGCGCCCTCTGCGCCTCTGCGGTGAATTTGCTCCGCGTCCTCAAATTCCCGGAACGTGACGACCAGCACATCGCGGAACCCCGGCTGGCCCGGATCGATCGGCTCGACCGGCGTCACCCCGTGCATCCTGCGGTGATCGTCCACCCAGGCGGCGTCGAACGGCTCCGTTAGGGTGAAGCTGCCGAGGTCGCGGCCGTCCGGGTCGTGGATCGACGTCACCCCGCTCTGGATGTTGCGACGCCCGATCAGCAGGACCAGCACGTAGTCCACCCCGTCGCGGTGCATCCCTTCCGGCGTCGGCCGGCCCTCGGCCCCGCTGCGCGCCTCGATGCGGAACTGGTGGACCTCGATGTGCCAGTCGCGCGTCGGTGCAAGACGCTCGAACAGCGCGCGGCACGTCGCCAGGATCGTCGTCATGGTCGGGCCGGCGGCGATCTCCGGCAGCACCGGATCGAACCAGCGCGCGATGCCGCCGTTCAGCGCATTGTAGTCGCGGCTCTGAAAATGCGGTTGGTGCGGTCCGCGATGGATCGGCTCGCCTGCCGCCGCGCCGAACGCCGCATGGCGCCGCTTCCGATAGCGCCCGCCATCGGCCATGTAGGTATCCAGACCGAGATCATCCCAGCTCGCAGCGAAATCGGCCCAATCCGCCAGCGAGCCGGGCTCCGCGAACATCGCCCGCATCTCGGCACCGCGCACGAAGGCAAAGCCCTCGAGCGCCAGCGTCCCGGCAAGCCGATCCAGCCCGCCCGCCGCAGTCATGGCCGGCTTGCCTCCGGGTGCGGCTGTGCGGGCTCGCTTGCCATCTGCGTCACGGCGACCATGCGCTGCACCGGGTTGTAGATTTCGATACCCAGCTCCTCGAACCGCTTCTTCATCCGCCGATTGAATTCGCGCTGCACGCTCCAACGGCCGGAATCCGTGCAGACCACTTGGCCGGCAATGGTAACGCCGCCGCCGTCGACCTTGTCGACGCCCCAGAGCTGCAGGTCGCTCAGCATCTTCGCCGAGAAGTCGGGCTCCTTGCGCATCCCGGACGCGGTCTCCTTCAACGCCTCGCAGACGCGATCGGTGTCCTCGTGATAGGCGACGCAGACATTGACCGAGGCGTTGCCGATGCCGCGGTTCACGTTGGTCACCGACGTCACCGCGCTGAACGGGATGATGTGCACCGAACCGTCGGCGGCGCGCAGACGGATGGTGCGGACCGACAGGTTCTCCACCGTGCCCGACAGACCGGAGACGGTGACCTGGTCGCCGACCTGCATCGCATTCTCCAGCAGCAGGAAGATGCCGTTGATCAGGTCCTGCACGAGCGTCTGCGAGCCGAAGCCGATCGCCACGCCGATGATGCCGGCGCCGGCCAGCAACGGGCCGATGTTAACGCCGATCTCGGAGAGCACCATCATGCCGGCGACCACCAGGATGGTGAGCGACAGGATCGTCCGCAGCAGCGGCAGCAACGTGCGCAGCCGTGCCGAACGCGCGAGCTGCGCGTCGCGGGTCAGCTTGGCCAGATGCCGTTCGATCCCCGCGTTGACCGCTTCCCAGACCGCCAGAGCCAGCAGCACCGTCACCGAGAGCGTGACCAGGCTGGACAGCAGGCGCCGGCCAAGCTCGGTCGCCGTCAGCCAGTCGAGCGCGCCCGAGCCCCCACAGCTGCAGCAGCGCGATGGCGGCCGCGAGGAAGATCAGCGCGCGCGCAACGCTGAGCAGCACCCGGTGGTAGAGCACGAGGCGCGCCTCGATCCCCGGGTAGCGCGTTACCATTTCGGGCCTGACGGACAGCATGCGGTCGAGCGCGCCATGGGCGACGATCTGCACCAGCCGCGCCACCGCCACCACCACGACGATGCTGATGAAATACCGCATCATCAGCGTGTAGCCGTGCGGAACCTCGACCGCCCAGGCAAGCCAGAGCGTGGCCAGCAGCAGCAGTGCCAGCCAGTGCCAGATATGCGCCAGCCAGTTGCGGAGCCCCGCGATCGATCCGGTCGCGCCTGCCGGAGCGCGTATCGCCTGCCGCACCGCCCGCCGCTTCTGCAGCACGATGATGCCGAGGAATATGTGGTCGACCAGGCCGACGGCCTTCAACAGCGCTTCGTGCGCGGAATCCGACAGGCCCAGAAGCAGGCCGACCTCAGCGACCGCATAGCCGGCGACGGTCACCACCACGATCCGCCTGGTCCAGCGCGTGGCGTAGGCGGCCGTGGCATCCGAGATATGCAGCAGGCGCAGACGGGCCTCGTCCGGCGAGAACATCATCCGTGCGATGCACAGGATCGCCGCGCACAGTGCGTAGGCGTCGATCATCGCCAACAGCACGAGCCGCGTGAGGATGTCGCCCCCCAGTCCGCTCGCCGCGATCAGATGGCCGACGACCAAGAAGCCGAGCACCGGCAGCACCTCGAGGACAAGCCGACCGAACACCAGCGGCACGCGACGCAGCAGCACCAGCGCCGCGACCCGCCGACGCCTGGGCGGCTCGCTCTCCCCGCGCTCCGCCCGCGCCTCGCCGTCTTCCTCTGCGGGCGGCCCGCCATTCGGCGCCTGGCGGATCAGCGCCAGGATGGGACGCCGGACGGCGACGCGGATCGCCCACTCGATCGCAAGGCCGACGGCCAGCACCAGCGCAAGACGCCATGTCGCGTCCAGCAGGACACCGCGTGCCCACGGGTCGGTCGCGGTGGCGTTCAGCCAGTTCCACAGCATCGGCACGCTGCTGACAGTCCGAAGCGTGCCGACCACCCTGCTGGACGCCTGGCTCAGAAAGCCCGAGGCGCCCACCAGCACCTCCGCCCCGAGGCTGTTCGGCACCAGCGGTCCCGACGGTTCACTGGCTGGCTCGGGTGCGGGACCAGACGTGGCAGCGGGCGAGGCGCCAGAGGCAGGTTCGGCGGCGCTCGCTGGCAGCGTCTTGGCGATCGTCTCCAGGGTCGACGTGATCTCGGCGCGCTTTTGCGGATCCTTCAGCACCTCCAGCGCGCGGCGCGCATCGTCCGGACTGATCTGGGGGGTCGCGATGGGCGCGGGCACACTTCCGCCGCCCTGCACCGCAGGCTGAGCCCGCACGGTGAGGCCAGGCGCGAACACCACGAAGCAGGCGAGGAGCAGCAGTCGCAGCATCGGCAGGGCTCCGAACACGATCGACAGAGGTCGGTCAAGAAAGTGGCACGGTGACGGCAGGTCATTGCCGGGATGCAACCCTGGCATGGCAGGTGTAGAAGCCGCGTCGGTTTCCTATCTAGGTGG
>CAWCDM010000144.1:0-166742 GCA_963794185.1 uncultured Alphaproteobacteria bacterium
ATCGCCGCGGCGCTGGTGCTGATGTCGGCCGCCTGGATGCGTGGCGCCGAATACGACGAGCAGTATACGCTGTTCCTCACTGCCGGCGTGGCGCGCCCGAATTGGCCCACGGATGCGTTCCCGGCCGGCGAGGTGCGCCGGCTGCAGGCCGGACACACGGGCTTCGCCGCCATCGCGCATGATCTGCGGGCGACCGATGTGCATCCACCACTGTATTTCTGGACGATCCGATATGGCGGACGCTGGTCGGCGATTCGCTGTTCGCGGCGCGGCTGGCCTCCGTGTTGTTCAGCGTCGCGGCGTTGTGCATGGTTGCGGTGATCGCCCGGCTTGCCGGTGTCCCTGCCGTAACGGCGGTGTTGCTGACGGCCAGCTGCTATGGGTTTGTCTATACAGGGACGATCGCCCGCGGTTTTGCGCTGGCGCAGCTGCTGACGCTCTCGGGCGTGGCGGCATTGCTTTATGCGGAACGGCGCGCCAGCGGACGGATCGCGCTGGCCGCGGGGATATTGCTCGGTGCGGCGGCGTTTTCGAACTATCTGGCCGCGTTCGTAGGATGCGCCGCGCTGTTGTGGAGTGCGAGGTAGCGGAAATTACATTCTCCCCTCTCCCCCAAGGTGAGGGGGGGGACCTTGCCTCGCCGTTCTGCGTGGCCTTGCCGCGCGCCTCGCAATGGCGGCCGGGCTCGGCTTCGCTGTCTGGCTGCCGGCGGAACTCTGGTTCTTCCTGGCGCAGCGGCAAAGCCGCGTGGGACAGTTTGCTCCGTTCGACGCGGCATCAGGCCGTCCAGCTCGCACGATATTTCGCCGCCAACCTGCTGGGCGGATTGCCACTGCTATGTCAGCGGCCTTGCAAGCCAGCTCGTGGCAGCGGCGCTGGCGTTGCTGCTGGTCGTGCTGACCGGCCTGACGATATGGCAATGGCGAGGCATCGCCGCGCCGGCCCACGTCTGCTGCTGGCCATGGCCGCAGCGGCGCCACCGCTCGGCCTGCTGCTGCTCGGCCTCGTCTTCAACTCAATGCCAATCGAGTTGCGCTATCTCGCCTTTGCCACGCCGTTCATCGGTCTGCTGTTGGCTGGAGCCTTCGCGACACTGCCGCGGCGCGCGGGCCATACGTTGTGCGGCTTTGTCCTGGCGATCCAAATCTTGTCGCTGGTCGGACTGATGACCCGGCAGGAGACGATGCAGCCGGCGCGCGCAACGGCCGTCGGCGGCGGTGGCATTGGTGGGCGACGGCGTGGTGCTGGTGCCGCACGGCAATGACGGCGTCGGGATCGTCGGCGCCTTCGCCATCGAGGCGCCGCCGACACTGCGCCTGCTGGTCATCGGCAAGGATGCATCGCCGGCAGCAGATCCGCGCGCGGGCCGGTCGCTTTCCACGCGTGGTACTGGCGCTGCTCGGTCAGGATGCCGACAGCCGCGCAACGCTGCCTGTCATGCGCAAGGCTTTCGCCGATCCATGCTGGCATACTGCGGGCGAAGGGTTCAACGTCCTCGCGTTCGATAGGATCTGCCGGGGAGGAGTGACGATATGAACCGGCGCGGTTCGCTCGCGGGAGCGGCGGGGCTTGCGGTGTCGCGACCCCGCGCGGCGTCTGCCAGCCGCGTGCGCCCAACCGATCCGGCGTGGCCGGGTGAAGCCGACTGGGAACAACTGAATCGCGCCGTCGATGGCCGCCTGATCAAGGTAAAACGGCCATCTGCATCCGCGGGCGACTTTCACAACCCTTACTTCCTCGGCGATCAGCCAGGTGCCACGCAGACCTCCGGCTGGGTCGATGCCTGGATGTCCACGCCCAGTGTCTATGCGGTCGCGGCCGAGACCACGGCACATGTCGTCGCCGCGGTGAACTTCGCGCGCGAGCGCGACCTGCGTCTCGTCATCAAGGGAGGCGGACACAGTTACCTTGGCACGTCCAGCGCGCCCGATTCACTGCTGATCTGGACGCGTGCAATGAACCAAATCGCGTTGCACGATGCGTTCGTGCCGCGTGGTTGCAACGGCGCCGCGCCGCTGGCGGCGGTGTCAGTCGGCGCGGGGGCGATCTGGATGCATGTCTATGACGCGGTAACGACGAAGGCCGCTCGCTACGTGCAGGGCGGCGGCTGCGCCACCGTGGGCGTCGCGGGCCTTGTCCAAAGCGGCGGGTTTGGCAGTTTCTCAAAGAACTACGGCACCGCCGCGGGCAGTCTGCTTGAGGCCGAGATTGTCACGGCGGATGGCGCGGTGCGCATCGCCAACGCGTGCAGCGATCCCGAACTGTTCTGGGGCATCAAGGGTGGCGGTGGCGGCAGCCTTGGTGTCATCACGCGCCTCACTCTCAAGACAGACGAACTGCCTGACTGGTTCGGCGGCACATTCGTGACCATCGCGGCCGCATCCGACTCGGCCTATCGTCGACTGCTTGGCGGGTTTCTCGATCTGTATCGCAACCGGCTGTTCAACCGGTACTGGGGCGAGAGCATCGCGATCCGCGGTGACAACACGCTGGCGATCTCCATGATCTCGCAGCAGTTGGACAAGGGACAAGCGGAGGACATCTGGCGGCCGTTCCTCAACTGGGTTGCGGCATCGCCACGCGAGTTGGCGATCGTCGGCGATACGCGGATCGGCAGCATACCGGCGCGACATTGGTGGGACGCCGACTGGCGTCGTCACAATCTTCCGGCAACGGTGAAGTCGGACAATCGGCCGGGCGCGTCCACCGGCGATGTCTGGTGGACCGGCGACAGCGCGCAGGTGGGCTGGTTCCTGCACAACTATGAGTCTGCCTGGCTGCCCGCGGCGCTGTTGCAGCAGCAGGAGAACCTGGCCGATGCGCTGTTCGCGGCGAGCCGGCATTGGAGTGTGGGACTGCACTTCAACAAGGGTCTGGCTGGCGCCTTGGTTGAGGCAGTGACCGCGGCACGCGATACCGCGACCAATCCCGCAATGCTGGACGCCTTCGCGTTGGCAATCATTGCCGGCTATGGGCCGTCGGCGTACATGGCACCACCCGATCTTGCCGCGGCACGCCGGGATGCAGGCGCGATCAGCGCTGCGATGGCGGAGTTGCTGAAGCTTGTTCCAAATGCCGGCGCCTATGTGTCGGAGAGCAGCTACTTCCAGCGCGACTGGCAGCGTGCCTATTGGGGCGAAAATTATCCGCGGCTGCAGGCGGTGAAGACGCGCTACGATCCCGACGGGCTGTTCTTCGTGCACCACGGTGTGGGCAGTGAGGCGTGGAGCGCCGACGGGTTCGTGCGCGTGACAGCGCGATGATGGTCAGGCCGGGAATACCGGATTGCCGTACGGGTAGAATCGCCGCAAATCGACATTGTCGTATTTCAGCGCGTCCAGCCGCACCGTGCCGAGGAACGGCTCCGTCGGTTCCACCAGAAGGATCGTCTTCGCAATGCCGCTGTCGTCGAAGCCGCGCCGGAAGTGGACGCGCGACTTGATCACGATGATTTGGAAGGCGGCTGGATCCAGACCGATATCCGTCAGCGTCGATGGCTCCATGATCTGCACCAGATACGGGCTGATCACCAGCACATTGTCCTGGCCAAATCCGACGCTGACCCACGGCTGCCCGAACCGCTCGACCGTGTTCAGCACGGTACCGATGATGCGCACCGGCTGGCCCGCTGACTTATCGGCCAATCCGCCGACCGCCATGTCGAATGCATCGCCCGGCTTCGCATCTTTGAGCCGCGCAATCGCCTCGGCATCCGCGATCGTAGCGACCAGCGTGTTGGCCAGCCCTTGCGCAATGATCTCGCGCAACACCCAGGTGGCGTAGCCCGAACGATCGCTGTGATCGGCCAGCACCACAGGCGTTTCGCCCGCCGCCACCGCCTGCTTCGCCAGCGCAACGCCGTCCGGGATCGTGTGCACCTTGGTAGCGTTGAGCAACGCCTCACGCCGCCGCCATGCGAATTGCGCCATGTCATCGGCAATGCGTTGCGCCAAAGCCGCATGGGCGTTGGTGATCACCTGAAATGTCATGCCGACATCCGGCACGTCCGACCACGGGAAGCCAAAATACACGTTGACATACGCGTCCGGCTCGCGCGCCTCCCAGGTCAGTGCGCGTTGCACCAGGTCCATCCATGGCGATGCGCCGGTCCATTGCACCACTGTCGGCGAGATGATCGGCACCTTCACTGTGGCATGCGTCGGCCGGTACGACCCGCGGATCGCGCGCACCAGAATGCGCGCCGCGCGTTCGCCCTGCAGATGGCTGTCGTAATGCGGAAAGTACTTCCCGCAAAACGCCAGGTCGGCGTGACAAAGGAACTCTTCGTCCTCATTGCCGTGCGGATCGAAGGTCGCCGCGATGAAGGCGCCGGGCCCAATTGCGTCGCGCACGCGCCGCGCCAGTTCGGCTTCCGGCCGAGGAACGCCGCGCGCAGCCATCGCTCCGTGCACACAGAGATAGACGCCGTCAAACGGACCCTCGGCTTTGATCTGCGCGATCATCCGACCGACGAATGTTTCGTAGGCATCCTGCGTAACCCAGCCGGAGCCGGAGCCGGTCCTCGGCCAAAGCGGCGATTCAATACCGACGAGTTCGACCCCGCCGAACTCGCGGGCAACCTGAACGAACCCGCCCATGTAGGATTTGGGTCCCGCCTCCAGCAGCGCTTCGCCACGAGCCGGCGAGCCGGGATAGACGAAGTCGCCGATCGTCGTGTCGTTCCGCAGAAACGTCACCGTTTCGTGCGAGAAATGCAGGACGGCGATGCGGATCGGCGACTTCGTCATGCCGTGGCTAATAGACCAGCGCGTGATCGACCACCGGCTCCCAGCGGCCGTTGTGCACCACCGAGAGGAAGGCGGCCGTGGCGCCGTGATGGTTGGTCGGGCTGAAGGAATACGTTCCGCCAAACAGATCGTGGAAGTCCTGGATGCCCTCCATCGCCTTCACCAAACTATCGACCGTAAGGTCGCGCCCGGCGTGTTGCAGCGCCTCGATGGCGATCTGCGCCGAGGTGTAGCCCATCTCGCCGAGGTAGTTCACATCGACGCCGTATTTCGCCTTGTATTTCTGCGTGAACGCCTTGATCTCCTGCCGCGGATCGTCGGGATAGGCGTACAGCGACGGCGACATCGAGTAGAAGCCTTCCGCGACATTGCCCGGCGCATCGGCGATCGCGGTGTCATACGAAGCAACCTGGCCCAGCAGATCGACATTCCAGCCGACCTTCTTCACGGTGGCGATGATCAGCGTGGAATCACGCACGATCGTCCCTATGGTGATCAGGTCGCAGTTCGCCTCCCGCAGCTTGGCGATCGCCGCCGAGAAGTCGGTGTCGGTCGGCTTGTGCGCGGTGGTGGCGACGATCTTCATGCCCATCGCCTCGGTCCGCAACTGCGCACCGGCCAGCACGTCCTTGCCGAAATCGGTGTCCTGATACATCGCGCAGACCGCCTTCTTGCCGCGCTGTTCGACGAAATACTTCACGCCGGCCCGCATCTGATCGACGTAGGAGGAATACTGGCTGAACTTCAACCGATTGAACGGCTCGTACATGGAACGCGCGGCCGACAGCGGCAGCAGCTTCGGCACGTTCTTCTCGATCGCCATCGGGAAGGTGGCGTTGTTCATCGGCGTGCCACCGTCCTCGATGGTGAAGAATACGCCGTCATTGTTGATCAGCTTGTTGATCGCCTGCACCGCGCGTGGCACCTGGTACTGGCTGTCCTCCACGATGTAGTGGATCTTGTGGCCGTTGATGCCGCCCTTCTCGTTCACCTCGTCGAACGCGAGACGAACCGCGTTGGCATTGTTCACGCCCTGCACCGCGGTGACGCCGGAAAGGTCGGTGATGGTTCCGACAAGGATTTCGGTATCGGTGACCCCGCGCTGTGTGTCCGCCATCGCGCCCGCGGCGATCAAACTCAGCGCCGTCGCGAGCAGAGGGGGGCTGACAAGTCGTGTTCCGTTCATTGACGTTTCTCCCCATTATCGGGGAGAGGCTAGCCCGCATTTCTCATACTGGCGAGTAGCCTGACGTCTTTTATTGCGAGTTCAGACTAAATCTCGCTACGCCCTTGCATTGCACCAGGGAAAGTGCCGGATCGCAGCAAAGCTCCGCCCGCGCCGCCATCTCGGGCAGCGTTGGCGGGGGCTCTACGGCACCTATGCGCTATCTGGTTCGTATTAGCCGATGGCGTTGCGCAGTCGCACATGCGCCAGAGCGAACTCATCCTGCCACGGGCAGGCTGACGCCATCGCGATCTTGATCCGCCGTACGCTGACACGGACCAAGGCGCCGAGCTTCAGCAGTTTCAGCCGGATCGTGCCGCAGGTGGCATCGGCGAACTGGCTGTGTGCCAGGCCGATGCGGCGCAAGGCGCAGAGCAGCACGTAGGCCATCGAAGCAAACCACAGGCGAAGCTGGTTGGCTTGCATGGTCGCGGTTGATGTCCGATCCGCAAACAGGTCGAGCTGGCACTCCTTGATGCGGTTCTCCATGTCGCCACGCGCGCAGTAGGTCTTCTCGTAGAGATGTCGCGCGCCGGCCTCGCTCCGCTTGAGCGAGGTGACAACAAAGCGGGGATTGGCCTCGCCACCCGTCACCTCGGCCTTGCCGATGACCCGGCGTTCGCGGCTCCAACTGTCCAGCGTGGTGTAGCTAAAGTCCTTGAAGCAGCGGGCGGTCCTGCCTGTGCGGATGCTTTCGATCGTCGCCGTGATCAGCTCGGGAATGATCGCCTTCTCCAGCCGGTCGTTGCGGGCCAGGCCGAACACGTAATCCACCCGGTTGGCTTCGCACCACGCCATCAAGGTCTCGCGGGTGAAGCCGGAATCGCCGCGCAGCAGAATGCGTGTTCTTGGCCAGCGGCGGCGGATTTGTGCCACGATCCGCGCGACTTCCTCGACCGACCCGGCGGCGCCATCGATGTTCGAGCGGCGCAGCTTGGCCGCCAGCAGGTGCCGCCCGCAGAAGATGTAGAGCGGCAGGTCGCAGTCTCACTCATCCCCTCATTTCTGTAGGGCATAAAAAATGAGGCAACTGTAGACGCGATTCGAAAAGAATCCTGCGACGCGCCGATGACACATTCTTGCGAAATCGCCGAGGCGATTCCCCGCCCAACCCCAACCGGCGAGTTGCCCGCGGGCAATGCGAGTCGGGGGGTTACGATGGTCGTCAGAGAGCAGCGGTTCTCGTTCAATCATGTTCGGCAGGTCCTGGGCGGCGTGCTGGAGCACGACCTTCACGCCAAGCGCGTCGACTGCTCTGCGACGCCACCTCGGCGTGCTGCGCAGCGCTTCGCTTGCGGTCTGCATGATCGGCCAGGGCCTAGCGGCCGCCGTGGCCTGAACCCCAAGCATGCTACGAAACAGGTGGATCGCCTGCTCTCCAACCCGATGATCAACGTCGACGATATACTCGTTCGCTGGGTGCCCTACGTCGTCGGCGCACGCAAAGCCATCGTAGTGGCATTGGACTGGACCGACTTCGACGCCGACAAACAAGCGACCATCATGGTGTCGCTGATCACTGACCATGGTCGTGCCACCCCCCTGGTGTGGCTGACGGTCGACAAGGCCACGCTCAAGCACAACCGCAGCCTCTACGAGCATCGCGTGTTGGTGCGGCTCGCCGAACTGCTGCCGGCGACGTCAAGGTGTGCGTTGTCGCCGATCGCGGCTTCGGCGACCAGAAACTCTACCGGATGCTGACCGAGGAGTTGTATTTCGACTACGTCATCCGCTTCCGCGGCAACATCGCGGTCACCGCCACCACCGGTGAAACCCGCACCGCTGCCGCCTGGGTGCGGCCCGGCGGACGTGCACGCGTGCTGCGCGGCGCCGCGGTCACCGCCGATCGCTATGCGGTGGGGACCGTGGTCTGCGTTCAGGACCAGGACATGAAGCAGGCCTGGTGCCTGGCCGCCAGCAGCACCGATGCCACCGCCAAGCAACTGATCGGCTACTACGGCCGTCGCTGGGGCATTGAGTGTGCGCTGCGCGATACCAAGGATCTGCGCTTCGGTATGGGAATGGGCACGGTGCATGTGAATTCCCCCGAGCGGCGCGACCGGCTATGGCTGATCAACGCTTTTGCGGTGGTGCTGTTGACATTGCTCGGCGCCGCCGGCGAAGCGCTGGGCTATGATCGGATGCTCAAGACCAACACGACCAAACGCCGCGTCCACTCGTTGTTCCGCCAGGGCTGCATGCTTTACGATCTGATCCCCATGATGCCGGAAGCCAGGCTGCGTCCGCTGATGCAGGGTTTCTCCCGCATGCTGCACGAGCAGCCGATCTTCGCGGACGTTTTCGGCCCGGTCTGACAAATGAGGGGAGTCGTGAGGGTAGCAGTAGCAGTCATAATAACCATGGAAGAACTTGCCCTCCTGGTTGCCATGCAGCGGATCGTCGGTGGCATCGAGGTCGAGGATGATTTGTTTCGGAGCCTTCGTGTGAGCTTCCAGGAAGAGATCGACGAACAGGCTTTCGATCGCCGCAGGGTCGTGACTAACCTTGTGATAACGCGTCGGTTCGGCGCGGCTCAGTTCCAGCCGGTTCAGCGTGGACTTGCCGGCCAGCGGCGCACAGTCACTCCGCTGCGCCTCCAGCTTGCCAGCCAGCACCGCGAGCACCGGGTCGCGGCGCAGTTGGTCGTGGTCGTTCAGGTCCTCATAACCCAGAGCAATGCCGACCACGCGCTGCATCACCATGGTCTCGACCGGGTGTTCCACCAACTCCGCTGTGCGCGTATCGGCGAAGCAGGAGGCGAACCGCTCCGTCAGCCGGATCGCTCGGTCGGTCTGGCCCAGCAGCAGCGCGCCGGCATCGGAGGTGATCGCACCACCGTCGAACGAGGCCACAACATCGCGGCCTCCGACGGGTGGAAATTCAAACAATGCGGGGTTACAGTCTGTTTGCATTGGGGCGTCCTGTGGATTTGAGAAAAACCGTGGTCGCAACACGATTCTCTCAGAATCCGCGCCCCAATGCACCTGATTCGGTGAGAAATGCGGGCTAGCGCAGCTCCGGAACAACCGCCAAGCGACGGCCCGCATCATGCAGCCTCCGGCACCACCAGGAACAGATCGGTATCTCCCGTCTCCTGCCCACTCGCGGTGAGCAGCGCATGCGCCTGGCCACGGTGATGCGTCTGGTGGTTGAAGAAATGCAGCACCAGCGGTCCCTTCTTCCGCCGCAACTCCTTCTGCGCGGAGCCGCTGAACCATACGAGGTCCTCGGCCAGCCACGCGTCATCGACGCGCCTGGCCCAGGCGATGATATCGGCGTCCGCCTTCACCCGACGCGCGCGCAGCGTCTCGAAGTCGTCGATCATCGTCGCGCTTTGCTTCTGCGGCACCTCGGGCTTCGGCCAGTTGTCGAAGCGCGACATCCATTGGATGTCGCCCCACACGAGATGCGTGAGCGTACCGTGGATCGACTGCCAGAACGCACCGCGATCCGCCTTGCGCTCGGCATCGGTGAGGCGCGCCGCCGCCGCATACAGGCGGCGGTTCATCTCGGCGTTGTATTCGGCCATCAGGCGGACATAGGCGGGCGTGATCATGCGGGTTGCCTCCGTTCCAAGCGTCACTGACGGCAGAATTGATTCACCGAGGTCCGGTTGCGTCAACGTTGATCTGGTGAATCAACCTGCCGCCAGAAGAAAATCGTGCCGCACGGCGTCAGGTCGGCGTTCAGCGCGTAGCCTGGAATGCGGCCGGCCTCATGCCAACCCATCGCGCGATACAGGTTTTCCGCCGCATCGCCTGCCCTGGTGTCAAGTGTCAGCAGCGTGCGTCCGGCCCGCCGAGCCTCCTGCTCGGCACGCAGCATCAGCGCCCGCGCCAGTCCCCTGCGCCGCGCGACCGGATGTACCAGCAGCTTCTGCACCTCGGCGCGATGCGGCTGGTTCGGTGAGGACGCGAACTCAAGCATGACCGTGCCGACCAGCGCGGCATCGTCCCATGCCGCAAGCAGGATGCGCGTACCGACGGCGACCTCGGCGGCCATGCGTTTCCAGAACGCACGTGCGATCTCGGGCGCCAGTGGCGGCAGGTACGACACCGACGCACCGGCCTCGACGCACGCGCACAGGACTTCCGTCAAACGCCGCTCGGCCGATGCGGCGGACGCGGCGTCGAGGACCTCGATCCCCGACACCGGCTTGGCATAGCCGAACTCCAGCGAGTTCGAGATGTCGTGCAACACACCTATCGGCCCACGCCGCACATAGCTGTGCTTCTCGTAGAATCGGTGCGCGCGGTCGAACCGCGTGTCGCTCCACAACACAACCCGCGTCGCGCCTGCCGTTCGCGCGTGCGCTTCGGCAATCCTGAGAAGTCGTGGCGCGAGGTCCGTCCCGCGATACGACTGCAACATGTAGAGCCGCACGATTTCCCATGCACTGTCGGAACGCGGCACAGTGCCGATCATCGCGACGACGCGTCCTTCGGCTTCTGCGGCCCACAGTGCGCCGCCCTTGCCTGTGTAGTACGACGCGAGCGCCCGCAGTTCCGGCAACTCGGCATCGATGTCGATTTTGATGCTGGGGTATTCGCCCCAGCAGGCAATAATCACTGCTATGAACCCGTCCGCGTCGGCGTCACGCCCGACGCGGATCAGCGGCTCTATCAATGCAGTCCTTCGCAGAAGGCGGCGATACGCCGGCATCCTTCGGCGAGCGACGCGTCATCCGTCGCGGTGCTCACGCGCAGATAGGGGCTCATTCCATACGCCGCGCCATGCACCGTCGCGACATGCGCCTCTTCGAGCAGTGCCATGCAGACGTCCTGGTCGGTGGCGAGGGTCCGTCCACCCGCGGTGGTCTTGCCGATGCAGCCGGCCACGTTGGGAAACACGTAGAATGCGCCCTCTGGCCTGTGACAGTTGATGCCGCGGCAGGCGTTCAGCATCTCCACCGCCATGTCGCGCCGGTTGCGATAGGCGACAATCTGCTCCGCCACGCCGTCCTGCGGGCCGTCCAGCGCCGCTGCCGCTGCCGCCTGGCCCACCGTGGAGACGCCGGCGGTCGCCTGGCCCTGCATGTTCACCATCGCGCGGATCAAATTCTTTGGCCCGCCCGCGTAGCCGATGCGCCAGCCGGTCATCGCATAGGCCTTCGATGCGCCGCTGACCGTCACGGTGCGGTCGTGCAGTTCCGGCGCCACCGCGGCGATCGTGGCGTGTTTGAATCCGTCGAACACCAGGTGCTCGTACATGTCGTCCGACATGATCCAGACATGTGGATGCTTCAGCATCACATCGGCGATCGCACGCAGTTCCTGCGCCGAGCAGCACGCACCGGTCGGATTGTTCGGGTTGTTCAGGATCAGCCACTTGGTCCTGGGCGTGATCGCCGCGTCAATGTCCTCGGCGCGCGGCTTGAAGCCGTTGTTCTGCGGGCAGGTGACGAACACGGGCTCGCCGTCCGCGAGCTTGGTCATCAGCTCGTAGGCGCTCCACGACGGCACCGGGATCACCGCCTCGTCGTGCGGGTTCACTGTCGCCATCAGTGCATTGAAGATCGCCTGCTTGCCGCCGTTGGTGACGCAGATTTCGTCGAGCGCGAAATCCAGCCCGTTGTCGCGTTTGAATTTGCGCTGGATGGCCTGCTTCAATGCCGGCGTGCCGTCCTGCGGCGGATACTTGGTGTCGCCGTGCAGCGCCGCTTCGTGCGCGGCTTCGATCGCATGGCGGGGGGACGCGAAATTCGGCTCGCCGAGGGTGAGGGATACGATGTCCACGCCCTGTGCACGCAGCTCGCGCGCGCGGATCGTCATCTGCACGCTGGCCGCGACCTGGACGCGGCCGAGCCGATCGGAGAACGCCGGCATTCAATGCAGTCCCTGGCAGAATTGCTGGATGCGCGTGCAGGCGTCCTGCAACTCCTCGGTGGCGTTGGCGTAGGCGATGCGGAAATGTCCCGGATAGCAGAACGCCGAGCCGTGCACCGCGGCGACGCCCGCCTCGTCGAGCAGTGCCAGGACAAACCCTTCGTCGTCGGCGATGGTCTTGCCGCCGCGTGTGGTCTTGCCGATGCAGCCATGGATCGAGGGGTAGACGTAGAACGCGCCCTCCGGCTTGTGGCAGTAGATGCCCGGCGCCTTGTTCAGCATTTCCACCACCAGGTTGCGCCGCTCCTCGAAGATCTTGCGCATCGCCTCGATCGAGTTCCTGCGGCCCGGTCAGCGCCTCGACCGCCGCGGCCATGGCGATCGTGTTCGTGTTGGAGGTGGATTGGCTCTGCAGCTTGTCCATCGCCTTGATCAGCGCCACCGGCGCGCCGGCGAAGCCCAGCCGCCAGCCGGTCATCGCATAGGCCTTCGAGCAGCCGTTCATCGTCACGGTGCGCCCGCGCAGCCGCGGCTCCACCTGCACGATGGTCGCCGGCTTGAACCCGTCATAGGCGAGCTTCTCGTAGATGTCGTCGGTGAAGATCCAGACATCCGGGTGGCGCAGCAGCACGTCGCAGATCGGCCGCAGCTCGTCGGCCGAGTAGGCGGCGCCGGTCGGGTTGCACGGGTTGTTCAGCATGAACCAGCGGGTCCGCGGCGTGATCGCCTGCTCGAGCGCCTCGGCGCGCAGCTTGAAGCCGTGGTTCTGCTCGCACGGCACCAGCACCGGCTTGCCGTCGGCCAGCGAGACGATGTCCGGATAGCTGACCCAGCACGGGCTCGGGATGATGACCTCGTCGTCCTTGTTCAGCGTCGCCAGCATGGCATTGAAGATCACCTGCTTGCCGCCGGTCGAGATGATGATCTCCTCCGGTTTGTAGTCGATGCCCGAGTCACGGAGAAACTTCTGCGCCACGGCCTTGCGCAGCACCGGCGTGCCGGCGACATCGGTATAGTGCGTCTCGTTGTTCTCGATGGCGCGGATCGCCGCGTCCTTGACGTTGCGCGGCGTGTCGAAGTCCGGTTCGCCCTGCGAGAGAGAGATCACGTTCTTGCCCTCGGCGATCATGTGCCGCGCCTTGGTCGCGATGGCGATGGTCAGGCTGGGCTGGATGCGGTCGAGGCGTTCGGCGGTAAGGTGCATGAGCTGTGTCCCAGGAGCGCGGCCGGACCCTATCGGAGCGGCGGCGGACGGGCAATCGTTGCTGCCGCAAAGCCGCGCTGCACCCGCCACACGGCAAGCAGGACCGCCGCCACCACCGCCACGATGACCGTCGCCAGCGCGTAGAGTTCCGGCGTGGGGCCGAGCTTGATCGAGGAGAACACCAACATCGGCAGGGTGGAGGCGCCGGGCCCCGAGGTGAAGCTCGCCACCACCACGTCGTCCAGCGACAGGGTGAAGGCCAGCAGCCAGCCAGCGATCAGGGCGGGCGCCATCAGCGGCAGGGTGATCCGGATGAAGGCCTGCCAGGGCGGAGCGTAGAGGTCCATCGCCGCGTCCTCGAGGTCGGCTTGTGTGTCGGCGAGCCTGGCGCGCACCACGACCGCGACATAGGCGACCGAGACCGAGGCATGTGCCAGGGTCACCGTCCCGGCGCCGCGGCCGGCGGGCCAGCCGATCGCCTGCTGCAGGGCGACGAACAGCAGCAGCAGCGAAAGGCCGGTGATCACCTCCGGCAGTACGAGCGGGGCGGCGAGCGCGGCGGCGAAGGCGCCGCGCGCGGGGAAGCGTCCGAAGCGGGCCAGCGCGAAGCCGGCAAGGGTGCCGACGATGAGGGCGAGCGTGGCGGAGACCGCAGCGATCCGCAGTGAGAGCAGGGTGGCCGAGATCAGGGGCTGATCGCGCCAGAGAGAAAGATACCAGCGCAGCGAGAAGCCCGCCCAGGCGGTGACCAGCCGGGAGTCGTTGAAGCTGAGCGCCATCAGGAAAGCGATGGGGGCGTAGAGGAAGGCGTAACAGGCGATCAGCCAGGCCAGCAGGGGGCGGGGGCGGGTCATGCGGGCCTTTTCACAGGTCGAGCTGAACCCGCACCGCGCGGGCGACTGCATCGACGTCATCGCGCGTCAGGCGACCCATGCGGCGCCGCAGGCGAAGCGTGCTCGCGGTGGCGATTTGGTCAGCCATCGCCTTGCGCCTTCGCCCGTTGAGCGTGACGTAGGCTTCGGCCGGGTAAAGGCGTTCGACGCTGCTGCTGATCGGCACCACCTGCACCCGATTCAGCACGGCGTTGGCTGCGTCGTTGCTCAGCACCATGGCCGGACGTGTCGTCCGAACCTCGCCTCCGAGCGATGGATCGAAGCTGATCAACCAGACCTCGCCGCGCTGCGGCGCGGGCCGCTCAGCCATGCCGCTTCGGCTCCTCGGCGACGTCCGCGATCAGCCCCTCGACCCAGCTCTGGGCGTCACGCTCGCGCGCCTCGTCAGCCGCCATTGCGGCATACCCGGCTCTCAGATTCTTTCCCACGACGTGCGGCCGGGCGAGTTCGCTGAGGAAGCGGCTGATGCGCCGCGGTCCGATGACGGTATGCAGCCCTTCGTAAACATCGGCATCGACGGTGATGGTGAGTTTCTTTTGCATGGGATCGCTCCTACACGTGTTCATATACGTGTAGTGTGCACTATCTGCAAGGATTTCGGCGTGCGTTCCTGGTGCCGCAGCCGGCCTGGCGCGCCAAGGTCAGCACTCCGGCCGGCACCGCAAGCAAAACGACCAGCAGTACCAACCGCCACCGCCGCCGCGGTGGGCCAGTCGCGGTTCTGGAAGAACTCGCCCCACAGCACGCGGCCGATCAGTTGCGCCTGCGGCCCGCCCAGCAGCTCGGGGATCACGTATTCCCCCACCGCCGGGATGAACACCAGCAGCGTTCCGGCCCAGACGCCCGGCAACGACAGTGGCAACGTGACGCGCAGGAAGCCGCGCCAGGGTGGGGCGCCGAGGTCGGCTGCCGCCTCCAGCAGCGCCGGATCGAGTTGCGACAGCCGCGCATAGAGCGGCAGCACCATGAACGGCAGGTATGTGTAGACGATCCCGATATACATCGCGGTGTCGGTGTAGAGCAGGCGCAGCGGCGCCACGCCGAACACGGCGAGCGCCGCGTTGATCCAGCCGTCGTCCTGCAGCAGGCCGATCCAGGCGTTGATGCGCATCAGGAAGCCGGTCCAGAACGGCAGCATCACCAGCAGCAGCAACAGCGCGCGCCGTCCTTCCCCGCTGCGGGCGATCGCAAGCGCCATCGGATAGCCCGCCAGCAGGCAGGCCAGGGTCGACAGTCCCGCGACCCTCAGGCTCAGCAGCAGCGCCGCGCGATACAGCGGGTCCGTTGCGACCAGCATCAGATTGTCCAGCCCGGGATGCGCCAGGCTGAACGGCGGCACGGCGTCCACCGGCTCGGACAGCGCGATCAGCAGCGCGATCGCGCAGGGTGCGAGCAGGAACAGCGCAAGCCACGCCCACGGCACGGCCAGCACCATTGCGCGGCCGGCCCTCATGGCGGCAGCAGGATGCACGCGTCGGGCTGCCAAGAGAGCGTCACGGACTCGCCGATATTTGCCTCGGCCGCGCCGAACCCGTCGCGCAGCGAACGCGTCGCGCGCATCAGGCTGCCGTCCGCGAGGCGCACGGTGTGGGTCAGGGATTCCCCGGCATAGGCGCGATCGACGACCACGCCCGGGAGCGAATTCGCGCCGTCCAACGCATCGAGCCGCACGCGCTCGGGCCGGATCGCCAGCAGCGCCGGTCCCGCTGCCGCCCGCGTCGCGGTGCACACGGTCGCGCCAAGGCCAGGCAGCTCCAGCCGTTTTCCGTCCGCGCGCGCGACCGCGGGGAAAATGTTCGCCGCGCCGAGGAATTCCGCGACGTAGCGGCTGTTCGGGCGTTCATACACATCGGCTGGCGTCCCCACCTGCGCCAGCCGTCCGTCGCGCATCACGCCGATCCGGGTCGCCATGGTCAGCGCCTCCTCCTGGTCGTGCGTCACCAGGATGAACGCGATGCCGAGCCGGCGCTGCAGCCGCACCAGTTCGTCGCGCGTCTCGCGGCGGAGGTTGCGGTCCAGCGCGGACAGCGGCTCATCGAGCAGCAGCAGCGCCGGCCGCGGCGCCAGCGAGCGCGCCAGTGCGACGCGCTGCTGCTGGCCGCCGGAGAGCTGCGCGGGGCGGCGCGCAGCGAACCCGATCAGGCTCACCAGCTCCAGCATCTCCGCCACGCGCGCCTGCACCTCGGGGCGCTTCAGGCCCTGCATGCGCAGGCCGAAGCCGATGTTCGCGGCGACCGTCATGTGGGGAAACAGCGCGTAGGACTGGAACATCGTGTTCACCGGCCGTCGGTGCGGCGGCAACACGCCGAGGTCGACACCGTCCAGCACGATACGCCCCGTCTCCGGTCGCACGAACCCGCCGATGGCGCGCAGCAGCGTCGTCTTGCCCGAGCCCGACCGGCCAAGCAGCACGAACAACTCGCCGCGCTCGACCGAAAGATCCAGCCCATCCAGCGCCACCGTCGCACCGAACTGCACGGTGAGGCCAGTGATGGCAAGCAGTGGAATCAGTGCCCGGCCTTGAAGCGGGCCCACATCCGGGTGCGCAGGCGCTCGGCAGCCTGCGGCACCGGGCCGATGGTGAAGAACGTCGCCAGCTGCTCCGCCGTGGGGAAGATGTTGGTGTCCGCCAGAAGCTCCGGGCGGATCATTGGCCTGCTGGCGGGCACCGCATTGGCGTAGCGCACCTTGTTGGTGATCGCGGCCATCACGTCCGGCTGCAGCACGAAATCGATGAACGCCAGGGCCGCGTCCTTGTGCTCGGCGTCCGCGGGGATCGCCAGCATGTCGAAGCCAAGCTGCGCGCCCTCCTTCGGCGCGACATAGCGCACCGTCACGCCGCGCTTCGCCTCGTCCGCGCGCGCGCCCGCCTGGATCACGTCGCCCGAATAGTCGAGTGCGAGGCAGCTCTGGCCGGTCGCCAGCGCCTCCAGCGCGCCACCCGAGGCGAAGCTGCGGATGTAGCGGCGGATGCCCATCAGCGTGTGCTCGACCGCGGCGAGGTCGGCGGGATCGGCGCTGTCGGGACTTCGGCCGAGGTATTTCAGCACGCCGGGGATCACGTCGATCGCGGAGTCCATCATGGTGATGCCGCAGGGCGCGATGCGCCTGGCGTTCTCCGGCTTGAACAGCAGGTCCCAGCTGTCCATCGGCGCGTCGGGCGCGAGTTGCTTCACGCGGTTGGGGTTCACGCCGATGCCAGTGGTGCCCCAGAGATAGATGGCGCCATGCCGGTTGCCCGGATCCGAGCTTTCGACCTGCCACATCAGGGACGCGTCGAGGTTCTTCCAATTCGGCACGCGTGCGCGGTCGATCTCGGCCAGCGCGCCGACCTTGATCAGCCGGGAAAAAGTCGGCTCGTTGGACGGCACCACGATGTCGTAGCCGGAGTGCCCGGCGAGCAGCTTGGCCTCCAGCGTTTCCAGGCTGTCGAACACGTCGTAGTGGACGGTGATGCCGGTCTCCTCTTGGAAGCGCTCCAGCACGGCGGGGTCGATGTACTCGGTCCAGTTGTACACGTTCAGCACGCGTTCATCCGCGCGTGCCGGCAGGGCGAGCGTCAGCAGCGTGACCAGGATCATCAGCGCAACCAACATCGTCATTCTCGCAGCCAACATCGTCATTCCCGCGAAAGCGGGAACCCAGGTGCGCGCCACGGGGACTGACGCGGCTTCCGTGATCGCAGGCGTCCTGCCCATGTCGCCCTCATGCCGATATCGCGGTGCGGATCAGGTTACTCCCCGATCGCACGCCTGACCACGCGGCTGCGCGACGCAGCGGGCGCCGCCGACCTCAGGTCCGAGCCTGGTCCGCGATCCATTCGAGCGACGCACCGTGCGGGTCGGTCCAAGCCACGGGGGAGCCGTTCACCGACAGCAGAAACCGGCCGGCCCCTTCGCCCACAGCGCTGTGGTGTGCGGCATCGCCGAACATGCGCGCGACCTCGTTGGATATCCAAAACTGGCAAAGCCGCATCGCCCGCTCCGCGAACACCTGCCTGTCCGCCCGGTGGCCGACATAGCCCAGCACGGCGGTGTGAAACACAACGAGCGTGGCATGCTTTGGGGCCTCACGACAGAGATCCTCGAGCGCATTACCGAGCAGATCGCCCTGCACCACCCGCGGCTTGACTGCGGCAGCGATCGTCATGGCAGCGCGAAGATTGGCGAGGCGCTTCGTGTGCTCGGGCCAGACCAGCGTCTCCAGCCATGCGGCCTGCGCTGGATCCGACGCGTCGAGCGGGTTGAGGTCCAGGCCTGCCCGCCAGACGACAGTCGGCATGGCCCGCGGCAATGGTGTCGTTTCGCTGGCCGCGCACGCGAACACGGGATAAGCCGCCTCGGTTGCGTCGGGGCAAATAAGCCGGCGTCCGTAGTCGTAGCCATACAGATCGGGCAACAGACACAGACCCGCGGATGCGCCGACCTCGATCAGGGCCAGCGGCTGCGGCAACCGCGCCAGGACAGGCAGGAGCACGGAGCACCTCGCTGGCTCATTGGTCTGCGTCGCGTGCGTCAGCATGACCGCGCGGACGGCATCGGGATTATCCAGCAGCATTCGGCGGAAACCGACCCAGTCCGTCGGCGTGCCGAACAGATGCCGCACCGCGGCGAGCAGGAGGTTCGGCTGTCGCTTCACTGCCGGAAGCCCCAGCAGGAAGGCGATCGTTTCCCGGTCCCCGGCGACGCCGCGTGCAAGCTGCTCGTAGAATGGCGAGCGGCCACGGGCCTCATCGTCAGCGAACCGGACATATTGCGCCGAAACGGCGGCGGCGTGCTGCTCGTCCGCGCTCATGACGTTTGTTCCGTGCCTACTCGGCCGCGCGCCCCCGGACGGCGATGAGGCCGAAGGTGCGATGAGACGTGCCGTTTGTCTGCTCCCGCCCAGGGACGCTGCCCACCTATTTTGCCGGAACCGGCTCGTATTTCTTCTCGACGAGCAGAAAGCCCAGCGTAGTGTCGCCGATGTTCGTGACCTCGTGCCACGGAATTGGTGGGCCCGCCGAGAATCCACCAGTCTTCGGTTCCCCCTCGCGCGTGCCGCGGTCATCCTGGACCTTGGTTTTCCCTCCGCTCAGTGTGTAGACGAAACCCCCCGGATGACTGTGGCGCACATGGACTGCACCCGGGGCGAGCGTGCAGTGCAAAACGCGGATTTGGGTGTCTTCGTAAAGCTTTTCGCACGGGTGCTGGCCTTGCCACTCGACCGATAGAGCGTCAGGCACATCCTCGCTCATCGCAGCCGAAGTCGAGATGAGCAGTCCGATGGCAACATAGCAGGCGGAATACTGGATCATTGTTTACCCCCAGTTTTGGTGCCAGGGCTGACTTTCTGTCGTAGGGCCGGCCGTTTGCCACCCTCCGCATGCATGCGTCTCGAACGCCTCGATGGCAAGCGGCCTATCAATCCCACGGTTGCCATATTGGCATAATCGTCCTTCAGGCAAACTGCACAGCTTGAGCCGGGTGCAACCGGGTCGCCATCCAGCGGTCGCGGCTCAGGTTGGCCGGCTGTTTCGGCCGTGACGGGCGCTCCGCGGGATCCATGATAAAGTTGATCGTGGTGTGAAGCCATGCATACTGCGGCGTCTATATCGGCTGCAATCTCCATCCGTCAGCGAGCAAGACGAGAGCTGACGGAGGAGAGCCCAAATGACGATGTTGGTTTTCGTCGCTCTGACCGTCATAGCCGTCGCCTTGGCCTGGGGCACTGTGGCCGTAGCATTGCGGCAGCCCCCCCAAGAACAGGCAACGATGGAGAAAACCGGGGTGGAATCCGGCTGGCCGATCGCGCCCGATCACCTGCGGATGTGGTGATCGCCGTCGCGGGTGCTGCCACGTTTCTGAGCCTTACCGGAAAGTCGCTGATCTGCTGATTCGCTGCCTTCGCCTGTCGGCCACGGTGTGCGTGGCGAAACAAGCAAGCGTCATGGCCGGGACAATCCCGGGGACGGCCATGGCGGAAGGAACGAGTGGCGAAGGTTCATTGGCGCCATAACACCGGATATCAGCAGGATGGGCACGTGGATGCGCCGCCCCATTGCGTGGCCGGCCGACCGCCGTACAGGCCGTAGGGGGCGGGATAGCTGCCGCAGGCAGCGAGCGCCAGGACCGAAGCTGCCGCGATGATCAGAACGACGACATAGATCCGCATTATACAACCCTATGCAGCAACGCGTCGCCCGCAGCGAGCCGGCGGCAATTCTCGGCCGCCAGCGCGAAGCTGCGGTCGAACGTGCCGGTGGTCAGCCAGGCGATGTGCGGCGTCACCACCACATTGGGCAACGCGAACAGCGCATCGGCGGGATCGGGCGGTTCATCGCGCGAACACATCCAGCCCCGCCGCGGCGAGACGCCCGCTGCGCAGTGCATCCACCAGCGCCGCCTGATCGACCAGCCCGCCGCGCGCCGTGTTGATCAGGATCGCCCCACGCTTCATGCGCGCCAAAGCCTTCGCGTCGATCAGCGCCGCAGTCGCCTCGGTCAATGGCAGGTGCAGACTGACGACGTCGCATTCCGCCAGCAATGCATCGAGCGTGCGCCACTCGCCCAGAGCATCGGCCACGGGGTGGCGCGCGGTGTAGAGCAGCCGGCAGCCCAACGCGCTCAGCACCGGCGCGAGCAGACGCGGGATCGCGCCATAGCCGACAAGCCCCACCGTGCGGCCGCCAATTTCGAAAATGCCGTCCTGCAGCACCGGATCGGACCAATTGCCTCGCCGCAGCGCCGCGTCGAAGCGCGGGAGCCGGCGTAGCGTTGCCAGCATCAACGCCAGCGTCAGTTCCGCCACGGCGCGCGAATTGGTGCCGGGCAGATTGCACACCGGAATGCCGCGCGCCTTCGCCGCATCCAGATCGATCGTGTTCACGCCGACGCCGATCTTCTGGATCAGCTTCAGTTTCGGCGCGGCTGCGATCATCGCCGCGGTGCACGGCTTCAGCACATGCCAGATCACGTCGGTCTCCGGCAGCAGGCGCGCGAGCAGCCCATCGTCATCTTCGGCGCAGGCGGTGATGCTCAGATCGGGCACCGCCGCCAGCCGCGCCGCGAGGTCGGGGCCGGCGGCGTAATGGAACAACACCTTCATCCCCGGGTCGCGCCCGGGGACAGGCCCCGCGACCGCCCCAGCACGCCGCCGCCGGCAAAGCGCGCCCGCGCGCCGAGCGCTTCCTCGATGCGCAGTGCCTCGTTCCATTTCGCCATGCGCTCTCCCCGGGCAGAAGCTGCCGACCTTGAGCTGGCCCACGCCCCAGCCGACCGCCAGATGCACGATCGTCACGTCCTCGGTCTCGCCGGAACGGGCCGAGACGATGCCGGCAAAGCCCGCCGCCTGCGCCGCCTGCCATGCCTCGAACGTCTCGGTCAGCGTGCCGCGCTGGTTGGGCTTCAGCAGCACCGCGTTGGCCGAACCGCGCAGTGCCGCCTCGCGCACGCGCGACGCCTGGGTGACCAGGAAATCGTCGCCGACCACCTGCACGCGCCCGCCCACCTCATGGGTGAACGCCGCGAACCCGACATCGTCGTCCTCTGCCAGCGGGTCCTCGATCGAGACGATGGGAAAGCGTCTGATCCAGCCGGTCAGCAGCTTGACCATGCCGTCGCTGTCCAGCTCCTTGCCCTCCAGCGCGAGCTTGTATTTGCCCCCGCGGCCGAACTCCGACGCGGCGACATCGAGCGCGATGGCGACCTGGCTGCCGGGCGTGAAGCCGGCGCGCTCGATCGCACGCACCAGCGTCTCCAGCGCCTGTTCGTTGGTGGCGAACGCCGGCCACCAGCCGCCTTCATCGGCCACTCCCTGCAGCGTGCCCGCCGCCTTCATCAGTTCCCCCGCGGCCCGATACACTTCCGCCGTCCAGTCCAGCGCCTCGGCGAACGACGTCGCGGCGGGACAGACGACGAGGAAATCCTGGATATCGACGCGCCGTCCGGCATGCGCGCCGCCGCCGAAGATCTGGATCTGTGGCAGCGGCAGCAGGTTGCAGTCGGGGCCGCCGAGGTAGCGGTACAGCGGTTCGCCGGCGGCGGCGGCGGCGGCATGTGCGGCGGCCATCGAGACTGCGACCACCGCGTTGGCGCCGAGGCGCGATTTGCTGGGCGTGCCGTCGAGCTCGATCAGCCGGCGGTCCAGCGCCGCCTGGTCGGCGCCGTCGAGCCCGGTGACGGCGCGGGCGATCTCGTTGTTCACGTGGCCGATCGCGCGCGTGACGTCGTAGCCGCCGAACGCATCGCCGCCGTCGCGCAGATCGAGCGCCTCGCCGGTGCCGGTGGACGCGCCGGCGGGCGCGATGGCGCGGCCGACGCCGCCGCCCTCCAGCAGGACCTCGGCCTCCACCGTCGGGCGGCCACGGCTGTCCCATACGCGGCGTCCATGCACGAAAGCAATCCTGGTGTCTGTCATGCGGCCAGTTCCTTCGTCCAGGCCAGGCGCACATCGGCGAGCCGGTCGACCGGGTGGGTCAGCAACGCGCGCGCGGTGCGTCGCACCCGGTTCCTGTCTGCCTCGGCGGTGATGTACTCGACCGGCGACTTGCCATCCACCCTGGCGAGGAACAGCCCCGGCAGCAGGCGGGCGGCGCGGGCTTCCAGTGCGTGCGGCGGCTCCCAGGCGACGTGGGCGCGGTAGGTGTCGGCAAGCGCGTCGAAGCAGGCGAGGAAGCCGGCGGCGGCGGATGGCGTCCAGAGGCATTTCAGCAGCAGGTGGTTGAGGCAGAACGCGAGATCGAAGGCGGGGTCGCCCCACCAGGCGCATTCGGCGTCGAGGAACACCGGGCCGTGGGGGCCGCGCAGGATGTTCTTCGGGCTGACATCGCCGTGCACCAGCGCGCGCTTGTTGGCCTGTGTGGTGGCGACGAGTTCGTCGATCCGCGGCGCGAGGTCGGGATGCGCGCGCGCCGGTCGCCACCAGGTAGGGTTCCAGGCGGATGTCGTAGAAGATGCGGTCGGTCGGGAAGTCGGCCGCGACGGTGGGGTCGGCGGCGGTGGCGGCGTGGATTTGCCCGAGGCTTGCGGCCACGTGGGCGGCGAATGCCGGATCGGCGTCGCCGTCGCGCAACTGGGTCTTCCACAACGGATGGTCGTCGGGCGGCAGGAACTGCATGGCGAGCGTCCCGCTGGCTTCGTCGAGGCCGAGCAGCGCCGGCGCCGCTCCCGGAACCGCGGCATTGGCGCGCTGCATCCAGCGTGCCTCGTAGCGATTGCGTTCGACCGGCGCGTGCCAATCCGCCGCCACACGCAGCTTCGCCAGCGCCCGTTTCACGCAGATCGGCCCCGTGGGCAGGTCGATGCGCCAGATGTCCGACGACACGCCCCCGGTCAGGCTTTCGCCGCCCGGGTCGGCGCCGGCTGCCAGCAGACCCATACGGCGCAGGGCGTCAAGTATTTCGGAGGGCGGCGTTTCGATCTGTGGCATGTGGAGCCCGTCGAAGGGAGCGCGCGATGACCGCACCCAGCCGCATCGTATCAATCGAGGCACGGCCTGCGCCACTGACCATCGATCTTGCCCGCAGCGCCGTGCTGGTCATCGGCATGCAGAACGATTTCACTGCTGCGGTTACGACTGAAGGTTGACGATAACCGTCGCTGGCGGGTGGTATCCCAGCTTGCCGACTTTCATCTATTGGCTTGCACGGCCATTCGCCAAACGGGGCGCGAAGCGCTCCGTCAGCACCGGACCCAGTATCGCCGTCACGAGCACCAGCACGAGAACCACATTGAGCATGCGATCGTCGAGCAGACGCTGACCGGCCGCGCCCAGCGTATCGTGCGCGACCAAAGTCGCGGCGAGTGTGGCGGCGACCTGGGGGAGTGTCAGCGACCAGACCGTCAGTTGCTCATCCCGGCTGTAATCGAAGTTCCGACCCACGACCCAGGCCGCGATCCACTTGCCGACGAGCAGGGCGGCGATGATGCCGGCGACGAGCGGGAAATTGTCGATAATGCCCTGAACGAATGTGGCCGGGTTGATCAGGAAGCCGGTGACGATAAAGAAGATCGGAATGAACAGCGATTTGGCGAGGAAATCCAGTTTGGCGCTCGCCGGCTTGTCACGCGCCGACGCGTTGACCGCCAGGCCCGCCAGGAACGCGCCCACGATGCCCGGCAACTGAATTGCGACGGCCAACACGGCCGCGATGGCCATGATGCAGAGCATGAGCACGAAGTAGGCGTCCTCCTCGTCCTCGAGACGCTTCAGCACGTAGGCAGCGAGGCGGCTGAGGCCGAACAGCACAAGGACGATGTAGCCGGCGATCTCGGCCAGCAGCAGTGCCAGCGCGGACGCGGAAAAGCCGGTCGTGTAGATCGAGACGCAGATTGCGAACACCACGAGCGACAATGTGTCGGACATCACCGTGGCGCCGACCGTCACCGTTACCGGTTCCAGGCCTTTGACGCCAAGCCTATCGAGTGCGGTAAGGCCGAGCAGAGTGTGCGATGCGAGCAGCGATCCGATGACGATCGCAGGGATTGCCGCGTAGCCGAACCCGAGGCCGACCGCGGTGCCGAGTACCAGGGGAAACACGGTGGTGGCGACGCCGAAGGCGATCGAGCGGTTGCGGGCGCGGCGGAACAGCGCGAGGTCGATCTCCAGCCCGGCGAAGAACATCAGCAGCAATTTGCCAAGCTCCGCGAGGAAATCCGCGATCGGGCGCACCGTGCCGAAGAAGCCGAGAACGTACGGGCCAATAATGACGCCGCCGATCAGCAGGCCCACGGCTGCCGGAACGTGCAGTCGGCGACACAGACGGGGAATGGCGACGATCATCACCATCCCAAGCGCGAATTTCGCGAGCACCGGCAGGGTCAGCAGGTGGTCGCGGATGAAGTCAAGGATCCGCGGGTTCATTGTTGCGATCCCACCGATGCGTACGATCGGCCTGGCGGCGGTGCGAGCTGATCAAATCGAGTACTACGCCGGCTTTGCGACCACCTCATAAATGACGCTGCTGCCACTGTAGAATGGCCGATAGAACGCCCCACCGAAGGTGAAGTAGGTCGTGCCATCGATGTTCTGGTCGACCGCGCCGTCCGGCAGCGCGGTCACTGTCGATCCAATCGGCGGCGGGATCACCTTGTAACCGGCCGAGACCGGCGCATAGAACGCGCCGCAACGCCACTGACATAGACGGTCGAGCACGACGGCGGCGGCGCGGCAACGACCGCCCCTTGAGGCGGCGGCACCACGGCGTATTGCCCACCTTGCGGCGCGTAATAGACGCCGTTCGCATAGTAATATGGGTTGCCGGCGACCGAGATCGCCGCCGCAGCCGCCGGCAGCACGGCGAGCGTCGCGCCGATCGCGAGACCGGCGCCGAACCCGGCACCCGAGTAATAGCCGCCCCAGTCGCTGTTGTAGTTGTTCCAGGTGTTGGTCCGATTGACCTGCAGGTTGCGCGCGTCGTTGTAGCGGTTCTGCTGCAACGTGTTGGCTTCGTTGGAGCGGTTCTGTTGCAGATCGTTGGCCTCGGTCGAGCGGTTCTGCTGAAGCTGCTGCGCGTTCTGCCGGTCGTCGGGATGCGCCTGCTGGAACTGGCTTGCGTTATGCTGATATTCGGGATGGCTCTGTTGGAACGCACCGGCATGCTCGGAGAAGCTGCTCGCGTTATGGACACTGCCGAAGCCGCCGCGGCCAAAGCCGGCATCGGTGCTGCGGTCGGCAAACCCCCCATCGCCAAAACGCGACCCTCCGCCGCCGAACCTACCGCCATGGAAGCCCCCAAAGCCGCCACCGTGGAATCCCCCAAACCCGCCGCCATGGAACCCGCCGAAGCCACCGCCGTGAAATCCGCCAAATCCGCCGCGGAATGCCGCGGCATGTTCGGCACCAAGCACGAGACACGCGGCCAAAGCGGCACTTACCGGGAACACTCCGGTTTGCTTCTTCCTGTACGACATCCGTTTGAACATCGGCATCCTCCCGACTGCTACCTGGCGGCAGAGACTGTCTCGAACGGAACCCTTTGCGTGCCCGCGGGCAGGTCCGGCGTGAACACGGGCGCGGCAATCCGCGGCGCGAAGTCCCAGGCGGTGAACACCGCGCTGAATTGCGGCTGCGATGGTTGCGTCTTGTACGTGATCGCCAGCTTGCACGGGGTCAGTTGCGGCCCGGTGTCGATCCAGATCTGCCAGTCGATGTCCTTCTCTACGAAGGCAAGCGTGTGGCAGGTCCTGCCGTTCACATCGTTCAAGCCGAGATAGAACCCATATTGCACATTGCCGCGCACGCTGCGGTACGGGTCGTGATAGAGAAAGTCGACCAGCGGTGGCGAGAAGTTCATCTGTGTCAGCAGCTTGTCCAGCATGCCGTCGATCTCTGACGGGGCCGCTTCGCTCGCGAAGAACGGCGTCGATGGATCATACAAGGTGATCGCCGTGCCGTCGTACCAGAACTGCCGGTCGCCGAGATCGCCGCTCCATTCGACATAGAGCCCGCCGGGACGTTGCAGGGCCACGTCTTCCGATGCCGAGTATTGCAGCTTCTGGCCGGACGGCAGCACATGGTCGAAGGCGATGTCGGCATGGAAGGTGAACTGTTGCGCCGAGCCGACATAGTCACCCAACTGCTTGAGTAGCCGGTCGGCCTGCTCGGCCACCGCGGGCGCGGCAGAGTTTGCCGCGGGCGGCGAGGCGGCGGGGGCTGCTTGACCGGTCTGCCCTTCCGCAACCTGCACCCCGTTTGGCGCCGACATCACAAGCGCCACGGCAATCACGCAAATGCTTCGCATCGATGCATCCTTCGTCAACTGGTTTGCGGCGCGCCGGGCGTCTGGCCGTGGCGATGCCAACTGGGCGCTGTCGCCTAGTAGTACCAGCCTGGACCCCAGGGACCCCAGTTCATCTCGTTGATCTGAGCGGTCATCTGCTGCTCGTTGGCTAGATTCTTCGCAAACACTTCCTGGCGGTAACGGTCGTACGCAGCCTGATTGCCGACATACAGGCAGTCGCAAATCGTCGGGTCGGCGTAGGTGAAGACCACGACGTTGTTGCGCACCTGCCGGGCGAATTTATGCGGCGGCAGCGAAGCCAGTGAGGCTTGACGTTGCGGCGTGTTCGCCGGCACCAGCGTGAAGCCGGCGGCGGCCAGCATGTCCTCCTTGTTCTGCACCTGGGGGCGCAGGCCGACAAGGCGGCGCACACGGATGAAAATGCCAGAGACTGACTTGATCCGAAGCATTGCGTCCTCCTTCATGCTTGGTCGCTGGCGTGTCCGGCGCGCACGTAGTCGCGCGCTTTCGAAACGGGCGGCCCTTCCAGGCCGCCCGCTTCGTCACATTCAGGCTACGTCAAGATGCTAGTCGCTCGGGTGACCGGCCTTCTTCATTGCGTCCAGGATCCCGGTAAGATTGTAGGTCTCGGGTGCCTGCAGCGGCGGGAACTTCTGCGTACGAATCCAGCTCCTTCTCCCAGAGCTGCTGGCCGATCGGCAGCATGTTCCAGTCGTACAGGAATGCGGTAGGGGACCGCCAAGCGCACCACCGAGGCTCATGGCCGTCTTTTGCTCACGCCGACCGCCTGCTCGAAGGGATCGCGCTTGATGTTCTGGACCAAGGTGAAGTGGAACGGGGTGAGCGGCAGGATCCATCCTTCTGCCCCGGGCTGCGACATGGTGTAGTACATCTTCCAGTTCTTGTAGCGCACCGCGGACGGCGTCGCCCCCGAGAAGTAGAAGAAGTAGGTCGCGCGCCGAGGTCTTCGACTTGCCTTCAAGGTAGTCGCGCTGGTCGAAGCCGTCGAGCGTCGTCTTGACGATGCCCGGGTATTGCTCCGGCCTCGATCTGATCCCTCAGTGCGTTGCCTTTGGGACCGCCGGCGATGTCGACCAACGTCGGCAGCCAGTCGAGTGCGGCAAAGAGCTGGTTGTGCACCGTGCCAGGCTTGATGTGGCCCGGCCAGCGAACGACCTGTGGCGCGCGGTAGCCGCCTTCCCATGCCTCGCCCTTCTGGCCCTTGAACGGCGTGACGCCACCATCGGGGAAAGTGATCGCCTCGGCGCCGTTGTCGGTGGTGAAGACGACGATCGTGTTGTCGAGCTGGCCCATGTCCTCCAGCTTCTTGAGCACGACGCCGATATTGTCGTCCATCTGCTTCATGCCGGCTTCGTTGACGCCCCAGTCCTTGCCGCCCTTGGTTCCCACCATGTCCATGTACTTCTGCGACAGCACGGTCGTGACGTGCATGCGCGCCGGGTTGTACCAGACGAAGAATGGCTTGTTGGTCTTCTTGGGGTCGTTGCGGTCGAGGAAGTCGACGACCTTGGCCGAGATTTCCTCGTCCACCGTCTTCGACCGCTCGAGGGTCAGCGGGCCCTCGTCCTTGCACGTCTGGTTCTTTTCCGTGCCGTCGGAGGATGTGCACGCGAGATGACCGGGCGCGGCGGCGTCAGGCAGGTCGTGGTCGCGGGATCCACCGCACCGGGGACCTCCGGGACGCCCGGGAATCGGCGTGTTCTTGCACGGCGGCGCGACGCCCTGCACCAGCGGCGTCGAGTTGATGTCGGGGAAGCTCACCTGCTGCATCGCGTCCAGGTGGTAGAGGTAGCCCCAGTATTCCTGGAAGCCGTGCGCCGTCGGCAGCGCCGCGGTGTGGTCGCCCAGATGGTTTTTGCCGAACTCGCCGGTGGTGTAGCCGAGATCATGCAGGAACACCGCGAGCGCCGGAGTGCCGGGCCGCAGATAGGACGGGCTGCCGGGCAGTTGCGGCGGGATCATGCCGGTGCGCAGCGGATACATGCCGGTGAAGAAGGCGTTGCGCCCGGAGGTGCAGCTCTGCATGGCCACGTAGTCCATGAAGATCGAGCCCTCTTGCCCGATGCGGTCGATGTTGGGGGTTTCCCCGACCATCAGGCCGCGGTGGTAGATGCTCGGCTGCATCAAGCCGATGTCATCGCCCATGATGAACAGGATGTTGGGCTTTTGCGCCGGCGCCTGCGCAGCGGCGGGCGATATCAGTTGCAGTTGGCTCAGGGCCAGGCACACCGCGGCAAGCGCAGCACGCCAGGCTGTTCGTTGTGAGATCATGTTACCCCTCCGTTGTTTTGGGCGCCCAGTGGGCGCCTGGTTGGCACCCTACGGTTGGGGCCTGCGCACGAGGCGCTATTGATTTTCGGCAGATCGTGACCGCAACCCCGCAGGGAGGCATCACGCACGATCGATACCGGTGCTGCCGAAAATCGATAGCCGACGCACGTCATCGGCCATAGTTGGGTCCCGGCGGAGACTTTGGGCGCGGCCGAGGTCGAACGTGCTGCGCCGAAGCCGAACCGAACGGGTGGACAATGCCGGCCAGCATGATGGCGGATTTCAGTAATGCAGGTGACCTCGAAGAGGCCTTGCGGAATGCCGGCGATGTCCATCTTGATCGTGACCGGATGCGGGGGCTTTCGCGCACGCCTGACCCAGGTCGAATTGCAGCGGCTGCGTCTCTGGGCCGTCCACGAACGAGCGTCCCGAATTGGCTTCCTTACGGTCCTGCCAGACAAGCTGCTGGCGCTATTCACCATCGGCGATCAGCCGTCGCCGATCTGCAGTGGAATCACCCTCGATAAGGGGGAGATTTTGACCTGCGGCCCCAATCATCGCCTGCATATGCGGACCGAAGGACCGAGCTGCTGGGGCGCTGTTTCACTGCCTGCGGGCGAGTTCACGGCGTATTTCAACCGTTTGACGGGCAAGGTTTTCAAAATGCCCAGCCTCGCCCAGCGATGGAGTCCATCAGCGGCAGGCTGCAAGCGCTTCATGCGGCTTCATGCTGCGGCCATCCGTGCTGCGCGGATGCGCCCGCAAACGATTGTCGATCTGGAGGCGGCCCATGGAATGGAACAGCAACTGATCCATTCCCTGGTTGGGTGCCTGTCGGCGGGCCCGAGCGTAGATGCCTCGGGTCCGGATCGGTGTCAGGACATTGTAGCTGACCTGGAGGAACTTCTCCGGAGCGAGCCCGAACGCTATGCCGACGTGACTGCACTGCGCGCCGACCTTGCCGTCTCGGATGGGCATCTGCGCCGTTGCTGCAAGCACATCCTGGGCATGGATCCTGCCGCTTACGTTCATCTGTATCTTGCGGACAGAGCCCGTCGTGCTTCCCGCGAGGGAACAACGCGCGGAATTGCCATGCAATCTTGACTGGATTATCGTTCGAACGGCTGGCCCGATGGCAACCTGCGTCATAGAGGTCCCTATGCCCTCAAGTGCCGTCCGGGTCTTCTCCGACCCTGACGAACACGCCGCTGCGATCCGACAAGGCGTGTCGGAAATGACCGTGACCGGACGCGGAATATTCCGCTCGGAGATCGTGCGTATCGATTTCCATCATCTGTGGATGCAACGGTTCACGGAGAACATTAGCCGAATCAGGCATACGACCGGTCTTGGCGGCCGTGCCGTCATCGCATTCCCGGCGCAGCCCGGACCGGCACAGTCCTGGAAAGGCGTGGAGCTGACGCCGGCGAACCTCATACGCCACAAGGAAGGGGGCAGTTACTATCACCGTTCAGCCGGGGCTTCGGTGACAGCCGCAATGTCGCTGCCGCTGGCCGAGATTGCGGCGATCAGCACGGCGTTCGCCGGCTGCGACCTTTCGCCGCCGGGCGACGCGTCGATCGTCACGCCACCGCCATCGGCGATGGCAAGGCTGCAACGTCTGCATGCCGCGGCCGGACATATGGCGAAGACCCAGCCGGAGATCGTCGCCCATCCGGAATCCGCGCGCGGACTCGAACAAGCCCTGATCGAGGCCATGGTGGCCTGCCTCGCAACCGGTGACGCATCGGAGGAGCGCGCCGCGCAACGGCGCCACGCGCTCATCATGCGGCGTTTTCATCGGTATGTCGCGGCACACCCGGATCAGGCACTCTACATTCCCGAAATCTGCAAGGCCATCGGCGTGGCCGAGCGGACGTTGCGGGTCTGTTGCCAGGAGCAGCTCGGGACCGGTCCCAAGCATTTCCTTTTGATGCGCCGTATGCAGCTCGCGCGGCGTGACCTCAGCAGAGCCGATCCGAAAAGCACTACCGTGACCGAAGTCGCCACGCGCTACGGCTTCTGGCAATTCGGACAGTTCTCAGCTCGACTTTCCGCATTTTCGGTGATGGGGCACCGCTATTGGATAGCCCAGAAGATGTCCTCTGAGGCGATGAACTTGAGGGCTTGGTCGAGCGGCAGGACGGTGCGCCCGAATGGGCCAGCCCTGGTCCATCGTTCCTTCCACAGCGACCAATAGAGCACTTCGACCCGATCGTCCTGGCCGGTCGGCCTGAGGCGCGCGACGAGCGCGCCGGAACTGGCACGATAAAGCGTGTAGCCACGGTTGCGGCGTTCGGCGAACAGTTGCCCGCGACGGCAGCGGAAGCTCTCGATGCGCTGGATGATCGGATCGTCGGCCATGGCGTTGACGATAGAACACTGGGCCGGCGGACGTCGCCGACAGACGCTTGCGGCGTCGGCACGACTTGATTCTACGACTGGGATGGCACCGAATTGTCTGCGCGCCGCTGCGGCGTCCGATCCGCATCTGATCCCACCGGCGCTGGCCGCCTGGCTGTCGGTGTTCCGTTGCTGCTTCACCGCGCCGGTGTGGAACCGTGTTCTGGTCCTGGTGGCCGGCGCAGTGCTGGCTCCCGGCAAGCGCACCGTCACCCAGGCGCTGCGGGTCATGGGGCTGGGCGAGGAGCCGCAGTTCCGCCGCTACCATGAGGTGCTGGGCCGAGCCCGCTGGGACGCACGTGCCGTGGCGCGACGGCTGCTGCTGCACCTGCTGGATCGCCTGCTGCCCAGCGGTCCGGTCGTCGTCGGCATCGACGACACGATCGAGCGGCGTTGGGGCGCACGCATCAAGGCGCGCGGTATTTATCGTGACCCGGTGCGGTCCTCAAAGGGGCACTTCGTCAAAGCCAGTGGGCTGCGCTGGCTTTCACTGATGGTGGTGGTGCCGATAAGTTGGTCCGGCCGGCACTGGGCGCTGCCGTTCCTGACCGTTCTCGCCCCATCGGCGCGGTGGAGCGAGAAGCACCGCAAGCGGCACAAGACGCTGACCGACTGGGCGCGGCAGGCGATCCTGCAAACCAAACGCTGGCTGCCCAACCGTCTGCTCATCTTTGTCGCCGACAGCGGCTTCGCAGCGCTCGAACTGTTGGCCTCGGTGCGCTGCCACGTCTGTGTGATCACCCGGCTCAGGCTGGATGCCGCCTTGTTCAAGCCGGCGCCGCGGCGCCGGAAGGGTCAGCGCGGACGTCCCCCGCTGAAGGGGCGTCGCCTGCCGACACTGCGTGCCGTGCTGGCCAGCAGGAAGACCGTTTGGACGACCGTGGTCGTCTCGCAATGGTACAACGCCCAGCAGCGTAAACTGCTCACCGCCACCGGCACCGCGGTCTGGTACCATGCCGGCGCCCCGCCGGTGCCGATCCGCTGGGTGCTGGTGCGCGATCCGACCGGCGAGCACGAGCCGGCAGCATTCCTCAGCACCGACCTGGATGCGACGCCCGCAATGATTCTCGGCTGGTTCGTCTCGCGCTGGCGGGTGGAGACCACCTTCCAGGAGGTACGCACCCATCTCGGGGTCGAGACCCAGCGTCAGTGGTCCGATCTCGCCATCCTCCGCACCACCCCGGCACTACTGGGGCTGTTCTCACTGATCACCGTGTGGGCCGATGGCCTGGCGCGCGACACAACGACAGCACTGCGTCCTAATGCCGCCGCCTGGTACCGCAAGCAGGAACCGACATTCAGTGACGCCATCGCCGCCGTGCGCCGCGTGCTTTGGTGCCCGCCGAATTTCTCCACGTCCCGGCCAATCGGGGAGATCATCGAAATTCCCACCAGCTTGCTAAACCGAGTTTTCCAGACTCTATGCCTCGCAGCCTGAAATGCGGAAAGTCGAGCTCAGGCGAATACAAGTCGATCTTCGGGGAACTTCCGTCCGTTACACTGGCGCGCGAGGGAGGCTGACTTTCCAACTGCCCGTGCCGACGCCGCCTCACGAATTGACGACAGCGACAGCCTCGATCTCGACCATGAAATCCGGACCGGCGAGGCGCGTGACGCCGACAGTCGTGCTGGTCGGCGTCGCCACTCCAAGATATTAACCTTCCCAAAGTAGTTGCCATGACGACGGGGACATGTGCTAATCCGCGTGCTTATGAAAACCGATGCTCGTGCTCTGGACCATTCGACGCTGACCGAGCTGCGCAAACGCGGCGTTGCGGCGGTGCAATCAGGTGAAAGTCCCACCCATGTTGCTGCCGCGCTCGGGGTCAATCTGCGCACCCTATTCCGCTGGCTCGCACAGTATCGGCGCGGCGGATGGGGTCAGCTGGAAGCGCGCAAGCGCGGAGGACGTCCACCGAAGCTCGATGGCCGTGCCCTGCGCTGGATCTATAACACGGTGGCCAACAAGAACCCTCTGCAGTTGAATTTTCCGTTCGCGCTATGGACCGCGGCGATGGTGCAGACACTGATTGCCGAGCGGTTCGACATAGATCTGAGCCACAGTTCAGTGTGCCGGTTGCTGAACCAGCTCGGGCTAACCGCGCAACGCCCGCTGTGGCGGGCGTACCAGCAGAACCCTGAGACGGTGCAGCGCTGGCTGGAGACGGACTATCCGTCGATCCAGCGTCGCGCAAAACGCGCAGGCGCACGGATCTTCTTCGCCGACGAGGCCGGCGTCCGTTCGGACTATCACAGCGGCACAACCTGGGGGAAACGAGGCCAGACGCCGGTGGTCTCCAGCACTGGCGCACGGTTCGGCGCCAACCTGATCTCGGCGATCAGCGCCCAAGGCGAGCTCCGCTTCATGCTGACCAAGGGGCGGGTCACTGCCGCGGTGTTCATCGAGTTCCTCCGGCGATTGCTGGTCAACGCGACGAAGCCGATCTTCGTGATTGTCGACGGGCATCCGACGCACCGAGCCAAGTCGGTCGCGAGGTTCGTGGCAGAACAAGCGGGCATGCTGGGGCTGTTCTTCCTGCCGCCCTATTCGCCGGAGCTGAACCCCGACGAATATGTATGGAATGATCTGAAGGCCCAGTGCACCGGGCGCAAGGTGATCAACTCACTCACGCAACTGCGTCAAATGATCATCTCACATATGCGGCAGCTACAGAAGTTGCCTATGCTGGTACGCAGTTTCTTCCGTGCACCCACGACGCGCTATGCGCATGCTTGAATGGCAACTATTATGCGAAGCTTAATAACGCATGCGCACATCGCCGCACTTTTGGAATTCGTCAAAGTCGGTGACAAACGTGTTGGTCTTGACGACGTCGGCCCATGTCGCACCGGCCGCCTTGAGGCACCGATCCAGGTTCTGGAATGTCTGTTCCATCTAGGCGCGCATATCGCCCTTGCCTACGCAATTGCCGTCGATGTCCCGGGCCAACTGGCCGGCAGTGTAAACGAGCTTGCCGGTACCGCTCACCGTCACAACATGCGAATACGAGGGCTGCCCGCCGGACATCCTGACATTCATTCCCTCCGGCTGAAACCGCTCGATCTTCAGGGCCATTTGCTCTCGCCTGGTCGTTTTCATCTGCTCGTGTGGCGCGGCTGGCGTCATCGCGGCAAGGCGATAATACCAGCGGCCCGAACCAATGACTTTCCATCGCCACTCGTTCGTTCCGTCATGGCCGGGCGTGTCCCGGCCATCGGTCGTGGCAGGGTGCCACTTCTGATGGCCGGGACACACCCGGCCATGACGACGTACGAGTGGCGGGGAGTGTCAACAGAAACGGTGCCTGGTCTGGCACCAACGCAGGCGGCGGCAGCAAACGCGACGTTCACGGCACACCCCGACACTGCGACCCGCATAGCGCCGCGCTGCGCATCAGGACGACAGCGCGCCCGCTCAGCTTTCCAGTTCGCTGTCCCAGTAGAGATAGTCCCGCCAGCTCTCATGCAGATAGTTGGGCGGGAAGCCGCGACCGTTGTCCTGCAGTTCCCAGGTCGTCGGCTGACGTGGACTGCTGCGCGGGAACATCCGGCACTCGCGCGGCAGGCGCGAGCCCTTGCGCAGGTTGCACTCGCCGCAGGCGGTCACGACGTTTTCCCAGGTCGTGCGCCCGCCGCGGCTGCGCGGGACGAGGTGGTCGAAGGTCAGTTCATGCGCCGGGCAGCGTCCGCCGCAGTACTGACAGACGAAGGCGTCGCGCAGGAACACGTTGAACCGGGTGAAGGCCGGCCGTCGCGCCGACGGGATGTAGTCCTTCAGCGCGATCACGCTCGGCAGGCGCATGGTGAGCGAGGGCGAGCGCACTTCGGTCTCGTATTCGGACAGCACCGAGACCCGGTCGAGGAACACCGCCTTCACGGCATCCTGCCAGGACCACAGCGACAGGGGAAAATACGACAGCGGCCGGAAATCCGCGTTCAGCACCAGCGCAGGACAGAATTGGCCACCGTCAGGCAAGCGCCGCTCCCTTGCGAGTTGAGCGCAAGACCTGGGAGCGTAGCTGCCATCTACCCACCAGATATTGTGCGCCGCCGAGAACCCGCTTGTTTATCGCAGAGGCCGAAGGATGCCGCAAGTCGAGGCCCGATTGTTTCACCGCAATATCATCCACCGGCGCCGGCGAACCCCCGCTGCAATGCCAGCGCACCCATCGCCAGACCGGTATCGTCGATCCCGTGCCCGAGACGCGGAACATAGGTCGCCTCGACCGGCACGCCGGCGGCACGCAGCACCTGCTCGGCGTCGCGCGAACGGTGTGCCGGCACCACATCGTCCGCCTCGCCGTGAACCAGCAGCACCGGCGCGTGGTTGGCCAGTTCGGCCGGCAGGCTGTCAGGGGCGATCAGCGCGCCGGAGAATGCCAGGATGGCGCGGGGTGCAACGGTGCGGCGCAGGCCGGTGAACAGCACCGTCATCGCGCCCTGGCTGAATCCCATTAGCGCATACGCGTCCGGCGGCAGGCCAAGGCGAGAAAATTCCGCGTCCATGAACGCATCCAGGAACCCCGCCGCGCGCCGTACGCCGGCCTCCATCACCGCGGGCGTGCGGTCGGCGACGCTCCACCACTGCCGCCCGAAACCGGAGTCATGCGGGAACGGCGCGTCCACCGAGACGAACAATGCGTCCGGCGCGGCATGCGACCAGGTCGGGGCGAGGTCGATCAGGTCATGTCCGTCCGCGCCCACGCCGTGGCACAGGACGACAAGCTGCTTCGGCGTCGCTTTCGATGCGGGTCCCCAGCGCGGTCCATCCAATTCGGCCATGCCCATCTCCTTTTGCCGGTTATTATCCACTGAATTGAAACATCCTGGTTACGCCTCCATGGCGTGCCAATCCGCAAGCAGACGGCGAGTGGCCGAGTCGAAGGAAAACACATTCCCGCCTCCCTGCCCGGGCTGGTCTTCCGCGCGGCTGATCGGCACGCGCTTCAAGCCGCACAACAGTAGTGCTCCAACGCCCCCGTGGGCGACGATGGCCACGTCTCCGTCCGCCGGAGCCATGGAGAGCGCGCGATCCACGGCCTGCATGATCCTGCGCTGCGCATCGACCGCTCGCTCCCATCCGCGCACGCTCTCCATCGGCTGCGCGAAGAATGCGTCTGCCACAGCCTCAAACTCGGCCTTCGGAAGATAGCCGGTGGCAGACCGATCGTTTTCGCCAAGGTCCTCAATGATCACGGGTGAGACGCCGAGATGGTCGGCCATAATGCGGGCCATATCGTGGGCTTTTCGCTCGGCGCTGCTGAATAGGGCTCGCACCGTTCTGATCCAGGGACGCCCCAGCAGCAGGCCCACGCGTCGGATGCCGAGGCCCGAAAGCGCCCAGTCCGTCATTGGTACGGACGGGTCGATGACCACTTGCGGGTGGGTGATGAAATGGACGGCTGACACTGCGTTATGCTGATCGCTCCGCTATGTGGATGGCGAGCCAGTCTGTTCGCCACCCCGCATCCGGCTTATGACCCGTGGGTCCGCATGTCCATCGTCACACGTTTCGCGCCAAGTCCCACGGGCCATCTGCACCTCGGCCACGCGTTCAGCGCGCTGTTCGCCTGGCGCCGGGCGCGCGAGGCGGGCGGGCGGTTCCTGCTGCGCCTGGAGGACATCGATCCTGGCCGCTGCCGGCCGGAATTCGCCGACGCGATCGTGGAGGACCTGGCGTGGCTGGGCCTCGACTGGGACGGCGCGGTCCGAGTGCAGTCGCAGCATCTGGCGGAGTACCGTGCGGTGCTGGACGATCTCGCGGCCCGCGCCCTGCTGTATCCATGCTTCTGCACCCGTGCCGACATCCTGCGCGAGGTGGAGCAGTCCGCCGCTGCGCCGCACACGCCCGATGGAACTCCGATCTATCCCGGGACATGCCGCAACCTGTCGCAGGATGAGCGAGAAGCCCGCATGACAGCCGGCGAACGTCATGCGCTGCGGCTCGACATGCATTGCGCGCTGGCGTGTGTGAACAAGGCGCTGTGCTTCGAGGAGCAGGGCGAGGCAACCGTGGCATGCCGCCCCGAGCAGTTCGGCGACGTGGTGCTGGCGCGCAAGGATGCGCCGGCCAGCTATCACCTTTGCGTCACACATGACGATATGGTGCAGGGAGTCACCCTGGTAACCCGGGGTTTGGACCTGAAGGCGGCGACGCATCTGCATCGGCTGCTGCAAGTGCTGATGGGCTGGCCGGAGCCCGCCTATGCACATCATCCTCTGCTGGCGGATGCCACGGGTCGCCGGCTGGCGAAGCGCGATCGTGCGGCGACCCTGCGCGAGTTGCGCGCCAAGGGAAAGTCGCCGGCCGAAGTGCGTGCCCTCGCCGAAGCGGAGCAACCTGGCCACAGCCCGCGAGTAGATGGTCAGTAAACCGACAAGTTCCCTGCGGATGGGCGATGCAACAGCCTCCGCCACGACTGACGACGCGACGCTTGCGCAAAGGATGCTTGAACAAGCACAATAATGTGCAGCCCAACGGTGTCTTGCATCGCGACGGTCGTCACCCCATGTGGACTTCACGATAGCGTGCCAGCCCCGAGCCAATCCCAGCGCTTCCCGCACTTAATCGACGCGGACAGACGGCGGGACCGCGCAGCAAATTTCAGCGATACAGTGAACGCGTGATCGGTACAGGCGCTTTCATTACGCTCGACGTTCGTAGCAATGGAAGCGAGGATTACATCATGCGACATCCAAAGTCGACGGCGGCTCGAAGCCGTCTCATCCCACTCGCGGCACTGTTCCTGACAACGGCGCTCGGCGGGTGCATTGCGTACTCGGGCTACCCGTCCGGCTACTATAGCAATAGCAATAACTATCCCAACGGATATTACGGCGCTAATCGGACCGCATACGCCTATCCCAGCTACAACGCTGGCTATCCGAGCAATTACACCAACTCATATTACCAGCGCCCGTTGTATTCCCCTGACTACAACAGCTCGTTCAACACCTACGAGAACAGTGGTGGCGGGAGCCACTGACCGCCACGAACGGGTCGGCCGCCGACCCGAACCAGGCTCGCTGATGTGAATATCGTCGGCAATCATGACAACCATTCTGATTGTCGTTGTACTACTCATGCTTTTCGGAGGCGGGGGCTACTACGGTCATCGCCGACGCGGACAGCAACCTGATTGGCAGCGCGAGAACGCAAAATCGTCGACAGTCAAGCGCTCAACTGTGAACCCCCTGGTCTGATGGTGTGAGGTAATACGATGCAGACGGCAATGAAACCAACGGTCGTTCTGTGTGGCACGCTCTTGGCATTCGGGACCGCATTCGCGCCGCGGCCGGCGCTGGCCGCAACGCCGGAGCGCCTTACGCCAATGTGGATCCGCGCAACGAGCGCGGCAACGACACCAGGGACTCACAGGTTGAAGGGCTGAAAAGAAACCAGTCCGACCCGAACTATTGGCCCGAGGCGCAGCGGCGGCGCGGTGCGTCCAATCCCCCGTACTATGCGCCCGAAAATGCGCCTCGCTGAGGCATTCGGTTCCAAAGGACCGAACCCGTCAGTACCGGCATTTCGGTTTGGATTTTCGTAATTCGGACCGAACATCGCAGCGTTGGCGGTGTGGCAACCCGGCAGTTCTCGATTTGAGCAGACAGGCGAGAGCGGCTCCGACGTCATGGTCGGCCGGAGCCTGTCCTCGGGCGGGGCTTTGGCCCGACCAGTGGGCTGGCCATGACGAATGGGAGCTATGGCGCAGTGCCCGCCAAATCGAGAATACTGGTAGCGGCCGGCCTGGCGCCGCGTTGCGGCCTTCAACCGTCAGTCTGGCCCAATAGGGCCGGCGCTGCGGACTGCTGCTATAAGCGCGACCAGCCGAACTGATGGAGGAAGCGATGCGACTGGGGGTGATGCTGCCGCTGACCGATATCGGGGGTGAACCGAACGTGATGCGTGACTTCGCGCAGGCGGCGGAGGAGATCGGCTACACCAACCTCGGCCTGCCCGATCACGTGCTGGGCGTGAATGTCGCGAGCCGGCCGGACTGGGGCGACCGAAACACCTCGGCCGACCTGTTCCACGACCCGTTCGTCGCCTTTGCCTTCCTCGCCGGCGTGTGTCGATCGACGACGGAATTCTCCACCCAGGTGCTGATCCTCGCACAGCGTCAGGCCGTGCTGGTCGCCAAGCAGGCGGCGAGCCTCGACGTATTGTGCGGCGGCCGCTTCCGCCTGGGCGTCGGCGTGGGCTGGAACCCGGTGGAGTTCACCGGCCTCAACGAGAATTTCTCCAACCGCGGCCGACGGTCCGCCGAGCAGGTGCAGGTGATGCAGGCGCTGTGGGCAGAGCCGCATGTCACGTTCAAGGGAAAATGGCACACGATCGAGGATTCCGGCATCAACCCTCTCCCGATGAACCGTAAGATCCCGGTCTGGTTCGGTGGCCACGTTGATCAGACGCTCGAGCGCATCGCCACGCTCGGCGATGGCTGGATAATGAACGCCTACCCGCCAGGCGATGCGGCGCTCGCCGAGTTTGCCAAGCTGCGCCGGCTTGCCGAGCAGGCGGGACGCGATCCGGCCCGGATCGGCATCGAGGCCTGGACATCGGGCGGCGCCGGCACGGAAGCCGATTGGCGGGAGGAGGCACGGTTCTGGAAGCGGGCGGGGGTGACGCACCTGACGCTGACGAACACATTTGCGCGCCGTCACCACAGGCGCATCCCCGGCCGCTCGGTCGCCGAACATCTGGCCGTGATGCGGCGCTTCCACGACGCTGTGGCAGACGTGCTGTGACCGCCGAGATTGTCTCGACGCCAGGGCAAATGTTTGATCTCGATCAATGCAAACCGGGCACGTTCATGCCACGTTAGCCGCTGTCTCGCGGAAGGCTGGAGGACAGACGATGAATCGGGAAATGGCGGAAATCATTCGCAACCGGAAGCCGCTGACCCTGCCAGCGACGGCGACGGTGCAGGAAGCCTGCCGACACATGCACGACGACAAGGTGGGAGCTGTGCTCGTGACCAAGGGCCGGAACGAACTGCTGGGCATCTTCACGGGGCGCGATGCAGTGCGGGTCCTGGCCGAGGGGATGTCTGGCGCCACATCGCTCCGGCAGGTGATGACGAAGGACCCGCACTGCCTCCCGCCGCGCCACACGGCGATTCATGCGCTGCGGCTGATGCGTGACGGCGGCTTCCGCCATGTACCCGTGGTTGAAGAAGGCGTGGTGATCGGGATCGTCTCCCGCGGCGACTTCCGCGGGCTCGAGCAGGACCGGCTCGACGAGGAGACCGGCATCTGGGAACGCATCCGGTAGAAATACGCCGTGTGATGGGTATCGCTGCGCTCCACCCACCCTATGGCTGCTACGCCTACGCCAGCACGAAGTAGGATGGGTGGAGCACAGCGATACCCATCATTCCGGCGAGCCGCTACTCGCGGGACCGCCTGCGCGACACCAGGTTGGTGAACAGGCGGAGCAACTGCATCGCCAGCGCAGAAAAGGCGAGCGTGCTCGCCACGCTGTCAATTGCCCGCCGTCGCACGGCGAGCGCCTCCAACTCGACCCGACCCGGCGACGAGCGCGCCGCCAGCAACGCAAGCAGGATCGCCACCACAAGGTCGCCGCCCGCGACGATCAGGGCGGCGTGCTGGGCTTCCCAGGCGAGCCGCAGCCAGAACCACGCCGCGACGTGGGCAAACACCACGGCCCCCGCGAAAAACCCCATTGCGACGATGCCGAATGCGGCCCGTGTCGCAGTGCGCCGCATCCGCTCGCGCAGGCGCAGGCCCTCCGCCTCCGCTGCGATGCGCGCCAGCCGGAGAGCCCGCATGGATCAGCGCGTCACCCTGCCCAGCACGTATCCGACCGCCGCCGCGATCAGGATCGACAGCAGCGGCGCCTCGCGGACCTTGCCCGACACCACCTCGGCTTGGTCGCGCACCTTGCCCGCCGCGTCATACACGGCCGATTCGGCGCGACCCGCCGCCTCGGTTACCGCCGGCGTCACCCGGTCCTTCATCAACGCCTCGACCTGCTCGCGCAGCCGGGCGATCTGCGATGTCGCGTCTTCTGCCTTGTTCATTGCCGCCTCGGTAAATGATGCCATGACCGATCACTCCCTCCATTCCAGATGGGGGCAGCCTAGCCGGACAGATGGCGGAATTCTGGTCGCGATGGCGCGCCTCGCTGCACGCTTCCGCGAGCGGGCGCCTACAAGACGGGTTCGGGCGTCGCGCGTGCGCCGTGCGGCAGCAGCAGATCGGCGATGGTCTGCAGCACGTCAGGCACCAGACGCCCGGGCACCGCCGGACTGAACAGGTAGCCCTGAACCTCCGTGCAGCCGGCCAGCGTGACCGCGTCGAGCTGTTCTCCCGTCTCCACGCCTTCGGCCGTGGTTGCCATGTCAAGCTCATGACCCAGGCCGGTCACTGCGCGGACGATCGCACCGCAATCGCGCTTCCTGCAGACATCGCGTACGAAGGACTGATCGATCTTGATACGGTCGAACGGGAAGCGCCGCAGATAGCTCAGCGATGAATAGCCGGTTCCGAAATCGTCCATGGCGATGCCGATGCCGAGGGCACCGAGCTGGTGCAATATGGCCAGCGTCGCGTCGGTGTCCTGCAGCATCACCGTTTCGGTGATCTCCAGCTCCAGCCGATCGGGCGGCAGACTCGGCTTCATGGAGTGCCGTGGTGACCGCGGTCACCAGGTTCCGGCTCTTGAATTGCGCCGGCGAGAGGTTGACGGCGACCCGGATCTCACCCGGCCAGGACGCGGCGGCGGCGCAGGCCTCGCGCAGCACCCATTCGCCGATCGGCACGATCAGGCCGGTTTCTTCGGCGATAGGGATGAATTGGTCAGGTGCCACGAGGCCCTTTTCCGGGTGGCGCCAGCGCAGCAGCGCTTCGAATCCGGTCACCGCGTGCGCCCGCAAATCGATGATCGGCTGAAAGAACAATTCGAACTGCCCGGACTGCAACGCCGGCGGAGATCGAGTTCAAGCAGCCGGCGGTCCTGCATCCGTGCGTCCATCTCGGTCTGGAACAGCCGATATACGCCGCGACCATCGACCTTCGCGCGATAGAGGGCGAGATCGGCGCTTTTCAGCAGTTGGTCTGGGTCAAGACCGTCCTGCGGTGCGAAGGCGATGCCGATGCTGGTGCCGATCACGATCTGGTGGCCTCCGACGATGAACGGCGCCTCGAACAACTCGATCAGCCGTTCGGCGAACGCGGTCGCATCGGTCGGCTTGCCGATCGGCGCCTGCACTATGGCGAATTCATCGCCACCGAGCCGCGCGACCACATCATCCTCGCGGGTCCGCAGTATCAGGCGCTCCACGACGGCTTGCAGCAGCGCGTCGCCGATCGGATGCCCGAGCGTGTCGTTGACGGCCTTGAACTGGTCGAGGTCGAGACACAGCAGCGCCAGCGTCTCGCCACGTCGCGCCTGTCGCAACGCCTGGCCGAGCCTTTCACGGAACAGCACGCGGTTAGGCAGGTTGGTCAGCGCGTCGTGATGCGCCAGATGCGTGATCGCGGCCTCCGCCTGGCGGCGCTCGGTAATGTCCTCATAGGTGGAAAGCCAGCCTTCCTCCATGGGACGGTGATGCACCGTGAAGATGCGGCCATTGTCCATCTCCCAGGTGAGGGTCGCGCATTCCCGACGCCTGATCAGCTCCGCTCTGCGCTCACGGATCCCGCGCATCTCCTCGGCGCCGATGCTGCTGACCATACGGATGCGCTCCACCACGTCGGGATAGCTCATGCCTGGCGATGATATCGCACTCGGCCAGGCCAAATAGATCGCGGAACCGGCGGTTGACGACGAGCAGGTGGCCATCATGATCGAACATCAGCAGCCCCTGAACCATGTTGTTCAGGGCTGTGTCGAAGCGCAGCGATTGGCCATGCAGTTCGCGCTCGGCATGCTCCCGCTGCTGTGACAGATGAAGCTCGGACAAGGCGACCGCCTGCGCAGCTTCGGCCCTCAGTTGTGCGGCGTTGGCCGCTTCGAGCTTTTCATAGCTGTACTGATGGCGAACACCGAGCAGGATGACCCCGACGATGATCAGCTCCAGCACCAGGGCGGCGCCACCGAAGATGCGTACCTGCGTACGCCAGACGCCAAGGATCGCATCTGTGGTGTTCGTGACGGCGAACACCAGCGGATAATGGGCCAGACTGCGTGGCGCGATCAGCCGGCTTCTGCCGTCCAGCAGGCTGTCCTGCCTGACGGTGCCATGATCCAGCGAGGCAAGCACGCGAGCGAAGTTGACCGTGTCGCCGAATGCCTTGCCGATCTTCGGATCGACGTGCGGATAGCGCGCCAGCAGCATTCCATCGTTGCGATACAGGACGAACGATCCCTCACCCTCCAGCGAAATCCTGGAAAAGAACTGTTCAAAATAGCTGGTCTCGATCGTGGCGACCACGATGCCGATCAATTGCCCGTCCGAGGCGTTGATCCTGCGTGTGAAGCAGATCGTCCAGCTACCGCTGCTCTTGCTCTGCGACGGTGCGCTGATGAACAGAGGCGGTGCTCCTGGCGCAAGCTGCGCCTGGACGAAGTCCCGATTGCTGTCATCGACCTGGGGCGGCGGCCAGGACCGGGTAAAGTTGAGCCGCCTGCCGTATCGATCGACCAGCGCCAGAGCCGCAATGTGGGACACGCCCGCGATGCGGTCCTTGAGGTCCTGATGCATCTCGAGCGAGCCAGCCGCGGCGTCCAGTTTTTCCGGCGAATCGATGCCGACCTCGCGCAAATGCTCGATCAGGCCAAGCTGCACGAGTTCCACTGCCTGGAGTCCGCGATCGGTATCCGCCGCGAGGACGAGGGACAGGTTTCTCAGTTCCCGCTCGGCGCCGGCGATGTCGTGCCGCCGGAGTTCGAGGAGGAGCAGCACCGTGCTGGTTGCGAGGGCCACGCCGATAAGAACCCCGCAGGCCAGCAGGAGGTGTCTGGCGCGCGCATGACCGATGAAGGCGGCGAACCTTCCGATGCGAGACAGCATGAGCCGCTTTCCGTCCTGGAGCGGACAGTTAGCCTGAAAGCCCTGAAACCGAGGTTAACGCCTCCGCCGCCGCCCGGCGCGCCCCTACTCCGCCGCCGGCTGTTCCAGGCTGAGCAACGAACGCCCTCGCGTCTCCGGCAACATGAACAGCGCCACGATCATGATGCCATAGGCTGCCAGGCTGAAAATTGCGATCGCCGGTCCCAGGCCGAGCCGCGTCGCGAGGAAGCCCACCAGTGCGGGGAACAGCGCGCCGATGCCGCGGCCGGCGTTGTAGCAGAAGCCCTGGCCGGTGCCGCGCACCGCCGTGGGGTAGAGCTCGGTCATGAACGAGCCCATCGGCGAGAACATGATCAGCGAGACATAGCCGAGTACGAACCCCACCGGCATGAACCACGCGTTGCTGATCGGTGCGAACAGATAGACCAGCATCAGCACGACCGAGGCGACGGCGGACAGCATGAAAGTGTTCTTCCGCCCGATCCCGTCGGCCAGATAGGCGCCGGTGACGAAGCCGAAGAATGCGCCGAGGATCAGTACCAGCGTGTAGCCGCCGGTGCCGACGGCCGAGATGCCGCGCACGGTCTTCAGATAGGTCGGCAGCCAGACGCCCAGTGCGTAGCCCCCGCCCTGCGCGCCGGCGACCATCATGACGACCCGCCACGTGATGGTGAGATACGGCGGCTGCAGCGCCGAGAAGATGTGCATGAAGCCGGTGGGCGCCTGACGGTTGCGGCGGATTTCGGGCTCCTCGATGAAGCGGCGGATCCAGAACACCAGCGCCGCGGGGGCGAGCCCGATCCAGAACAGGGTGCGCCAGGCGTATTCCTCCGGCATCACGGCGATCAGCAGCGTGTAGAGCAGCGCCGCCGCGCCCCAGCCGATCGACCAGCCGGTCTGCACCAGGCCGACCGCGCGCCCGCGGTAGCGGTCCTGGATCACCTCGCCCATCAGCACGGCGCCGGCCGCCCATTCGCCGCCGAAGCCCAGGCCCTGGAGCGCCCGGAAGATGAAAAGCTGGGTGAAGTCCTGGGCGAAACCGCACAGGAAGGTGAAGAAGGCGTACCACACGATGGTGATCTGCAACACCCGGACGCGGCCCCATCGGTCCGACAGTGCGCCGGCGAGCCAGCCGCCGAACGCGGACACCAGCAGGGTGATGGTGCCGAGAATGCCGGCTTGGCCGGTGGAGATGTGCCATAGCCCCAGCAGGCTCGGGATCACGAATGAAAAGATCTGCACGTCGAGCGCATCGAGTGACCAGCCGCCGAAGCAGGCGAGCATGGTGCGGCGTTCGCGGGCAGTCAGATCGTAGAGCCATGCGAACATGACGAACCTTCCCCCGGTTATTTTCCTCCGCATCTTGGATTGCGGCCGGGCGGTCGATCAAGTGCAGGCTGCCGCGTTGGAATATTCCGAAGCGGTTGCGGCGGCGGGTCACCTTGGAGCGTTGCTCCGGGTGGCCCGCCGCCGTGACCGAGGCGCTGTCAGATCACGTGGAAGAGATAGAGCAGGATGATGACGGGGATCGGAATGCCGAGAACCCAAAGCAATATGCCGCGCATGATAAACCTCGATCGTTGAAAGCAATCGAACGCAGTTGGGCGGCAATAAATGGCAGTTCGATGGCAGACCGCATCACGGATCAGTGCTTATAAGCGTACGCGCACGCCTGCGAGGAATGACGCGCCTGGCGTCTGGAAGCCGTTCACCGGTTCGAATCGCGAATTGAATATGTTGCGGCCGGTGGCGTAGAGCTGCACGTGCGGTGCGACGTCGTAGGTGACGGTCAGGTTGGCGATCAGCCCGTGCTGCGATGTGCCCACATTGGTGCTGAAGCCGTTGTTGTCGATCAGGAAATCCTGGAACGCGCCGGTCAGCAGCAGTTCGGGTGCGATGGTCAGGCCCGGCAACGGCGTGATCGCCGCATTGAGCGACGCCGTGTTCTGCGGCCGGCGCAGCAGCCGCGCGCCGTGTCGGCATCCTGTGCGTCGGTGAACGTATAGGTGGCGTCGAGCGTCATCCAGCGGAACAGGCGCACGGTCAGCGAAGTCTCGACGCCCTGGATGTGCGCGGAGCCGATGTTCACCTGTGTTTCAATCGGCACGAACTGCTCGACGATCAGGTTTTGGATCTGCTCGTTGAAGTAGGTCGCGCCGAAGCTGATGCCATCGGCGCGCCCGAAGACCGGCAGATCGGTGATGAAGCCGGCCTCCCAGCCCTGGGCGGTCTCCGGCTGCAGGTTGGGATTTCCCCTGAAGCCGGTTGAATCAAAGCCGAACCGGTCGAACAGGGTTGGCGCGCGGAATGCGGTGCCGTAGGCGGCCTTGAAGTGCGTAAGAACCTCCGGCACATCCAGCACCGCGCCGAGCCGCCACGTGAACGGCGAGTCGTTCAGCACCACATCCTGACGCACCTGCCCGGTCAGCGTCACGCGCTGCCACAGCGTCGTCTGCATGCCGGCATAGCCGGAATTCGTCGTCATCGATGCCTTCGCGTTCTGCGCGAACGGGAAGCCGCCGGAGACGGGAGTTCGCCTTCACATTCGCCGTGTCGCCGATGTATTCGTAGCCGAACGTCAGATCGGTCGCCGTCAGCACGCTCGATGTGAACAGGTCGTTGAGATGAACCGTGTTGTTCCACTGTATATCGGTTCGGTAGCCGTGAAAGCGGTTGTCCTCGGATGCCTGGTTCGGATCGAGCGGGTTCAGCAATTGCCGGAACTGCCGGTCGTCCTGCAGGCGGCCGACAAACACGCCGGTTTCAAAAGTGCCGTCGAACAGCTTCGATGTGATGCCGACGCGTCCGAGCAGCGTGTCGTCCGTGCCGGTGGCATTGGCATCGTCGAACGTCGGATCGCCGAGGTTGTTGAAGCCGAATTTCGCGGAGCGTCCGCGCAGCAGCAGCGACACCCGCGTGCCGTCCACCGGTGTGTAGCCGAGATTGATCGTCAGGAGGCGATCGCGAAAGCCCTGCGGCATGCCGGTGAAGATCGACATGCGCTGCGGGGTCGAATCGAAGCCGCGCTGCGATTGTGATTCGAAGGTCAGCGAGTAGTCCAGCGGCCCCTCGATGCCCGAGCCGTTCACGATGCCGCGCACCTGCGCCGGATAGCCGCCGGCCAGATCGCCGGTGATAGTGGAAGCCCTGTTCGTGGCCCTTGCGCATGATCAGGTTGATGACTCCGCCGATGGCGCCCGAGCCGTACAGCGCCGCCATCGGTCCGCGGATGATCTCGATCCGCTCGACATCGCCCAGCGTATCGACGCCGAAGTTGAACTGCGCGCCGGGATCGGACGGATCGTTGATCGGCATGCCGTCGATCAGCACCAGCACCTGATCGGAGTTGGTGCCGCGCACGAACACGCTGGCCACACCGCCTGCGCCGCCGGACTGGCTGACGCGGATGCCGGGGACCGCCGACAGCGCCTCGGCCAAAGTGTTGTAGCCGCGCTGCTCGATGGTCTGCCGGTCGATCACCGACACGCCAGCGGGTATGTCCAGAACCGGCGTCGGCACGCGCGTGGCGGTGACGACGAGTTCCGGCGTCGGCGTGTCCGGATCGGCGGCGTGCGCGGGGGTGAGTGCGACGAGCGCAGCAACTGTTGTCATTCCAGCGAAAGCGGGAACCCAGGGAACATGGCGACGGCCGGTGTGTGTGCGGCCTGGGTCCCCGCTTCGCGTCGCGGAGGGATGACGCGCGGGATGCGGGGAGATGGAACCGGTGCATGCGGGTCCTCCGTCATCGATTGACGACAGCCCGCCTGCGGGTTCACCCCCGCTGCACCGGTACACCCCGCCCGCCGCGCGCGCGCAGTCTCGACGCCGGCCGGTCTCCTGGCTCGCGGGTCTCGCCGGTTCCCGCCTTCTCGCCCCCAAGAGGCAATGGCATCCGGGAACCGACCAATGCCCCCGGGCTTGACCCGGGGGTCGCCGCGCACAGTTGCGGGGGCAGCAGCTACCTTGCCCTCGAAGCGCATGACTCCGGGGGTCCGTCGCTTTCCCGTTTCAGCCCTTGCGGGCCACCGGCGTCTGGACCCAGACTAACGCGTCCTGAAGAGCCCGCAATGATCCCGCGCATCGATTTCGAACCAAACGCCATCGCGCCGCTTCGACGGCATCCGCGTCGTCGATCTGTCGCGCCTGGTCGCGGGCAACATGGTGAGCCTGCAACTGGCGGATCAGGGCGCGGAGGTGATCAAGATCGAGGACCCGCGCACCGGCGATCCGCTGCGTGCCTGGCGCGTGAAGGGGCTCAGCCTGCATTGGAAGGTCTATGCGCGGAACAAGAAGAGTCTCGCGCTGAACCTGCGCCCGCAGGCCGGACGCGACGCGCTGCTGGATCTGCTCGCGCAGAGCCAGGTGCTGATCGAGAATTTCCGGCCCGGCACGCTGGAGGAGATGGGGCTTGGCCCTGACGTGCTGCACGCGCGCAACCCGAAGCTGATCATCGTGCGCATCACCGGCTTCGGCCAGGACGGGCCGTATCGCGACCGTCCGGGCTTCGGCACGCTGGTGGAGGCGATGTCCGGCTTCGCGGCGAAGAACGGCTACGGCGACCGCCCGCCCGTGCTGCCGCCGCTGGCGCTCGCCGACATGGTCGCCGGACTGTACGGCGCCTACGCCGTGATGATCGCTCTGCGCGTCGTCGAGCGGGGCGGCAAGGGGCAGATCATCGACCTGCCGCTGCTCGATCCGATCATCTCCATCCTCGGCCCCGAGGCGGCGACCTATCGCGTGTCGGGGGAAAAGCCACAACGCACCGGCAGCCGCTCGCTCACCACCTCGCCGCGCAACGTGTATGCCACCAAGGACGGCCGCTACATCGCCATCTCGGCATCGATCCAGGCGATGGCCGAACGCGTGTTCCGCGCCATCGGCAGGCCGGAAATGATCGACGATCCGCGCTTCCGCACCAACACCGACCGCGTGCGCCACATCGACGAATGCGACGGCGCGGTCGCGGACTTCATCGCGCAGCGCACGCTGGATGAGAACATGGCGATCTTCCAGGAAGCTGAGGTCACCGCGACGCCGGTCTATGAGATCGACCAGCTCATCGCCGATGAGCATGTCGGCGCGCGCGGCATCATCGTCGAGGCGCCGGACGAGGAGGCGGGTTCGGTGCTGATGCACAACGTGATCCCGCGTCTTTCGGATACGCCCGGCAAGCTGCGCCATCCCGCGCCGACGCTCGGCCAGCAAACGCGCGAGGTGCTCGGCGCGATCGGCTATTCTTCGGAACGGATCGCCGCGCTGGCGGCGGATGGCGTTGTGAAGGCGGGCTGACTCTCGCCGCAACGCCTGGCGTCAAAGGAGACCAACATATGGCCGTCGTCGAAACCGAGCGCCACGGACAGATCCTGGTGGTGCGCATGAACCGTCCCGAGCGGCTCAACGCGCTCAACCATGAGATGCGCACACGAGCTCGCCGAGACCTGGACCGAATTCCGCCACAGCGAGGAACTCGAGGTCGCCATCTTCACCGGCGCCGGGCGAGCGTTCTGCGCCGGCGAGGACATGAAGGAATTGCTGCAGAGACGGCGCGCCGGGCGGACGACGCCCGGCCATCGAAGATCCGTTCATGTCCGGCGCATTGGAAAAGCCCGTCATCGCCGCGGTGAATGGATTTGCCATGGGCGGCGGCTTCATGCTGGTCGAACGCACCGACCTGCGTGTGGCCGCGCGCGACGCCGTCTTCGAGGTCTCGGAAGCCAAACGCTGGCTGCTCGGCGGCTACAACCACGGGTGCATTGCCAACGTTCCCTATCCGATTTCCATGGAGATGGCGCTCGGCTTCCGCTTCACCGCCGAACGGTTTTTCGATGTCGGCTTCCTCAACCGTCTCGTCGAGCCCGACGAACTCATGCCGAGCGCGCTTGCCATGGCCGAGCATCTTCTGACGTTGCCGCCGGCCTCGCGCGTCAACACCGTACATATGATGCGCCAGATGCGTCCTGCGCCGGCGCAGGAGTTGCAGCGTCTGGCGGCAGCGCTGCACGAGCATGGCGCCAAGAGCGACCTGATGGAATCGCGCGCGGCGTTCGCCGAGAAACGCAAACCACGGTTCAAGGGATGGGACGATCCGCAGGACCGCTATCGGTTGCCGGCATTGGATACGCTGAAGGGCTGACCATGAGCACGCACGACCCGGTCCGCTTTGTCGCCAAGAACATGCGGGTCGATCTGCGGCTGATCGCCGAGATGATCGCACCAGGTGCGCGCGTGCTCGACATCGGCTGCGGCGACGGTATGCTGATCGACCATCTGTTCCGTACCAAGGGCTGCGATGCGCGCGGCATCGAAATCGACATGGCGGAGGTGACGCGCGCCGTGGCGCACGGGCTGCCGGTGATGCATGGCGATGCCGATACCGACCTTGCGCACTATCCGGTCAGTGCGTTCGACTACGTCGTGCTGTCGCGCACGCTGCAGGCGGTCGAACGGCCGCGCGCGGTGCTGGGCCAGATGCTGCGCATCGGCACGCGTGCGATTGTGAGCTTTCCGAATTTTGGCCACTGGCAGTTGCGCTGGCAACTGTTCAGTACCGGGCGGATGCCGATGACGAAGACCTGGGACCGGCCGTGGTACGAGACGCCCAACATCCATCCGTGCACGATCCACGATTTCTTCGACCTCTGCGCGCATGACGGATACGTGGTGGAAAGCTGGCTTGCCCCGGACGACGAAGGTGGGCGGACGCCCTGGCGGCGGTTCCCGCGTCTGGCAAACCTGTTCGGCGAGCAGGGGTTGTTCCTGCTGCGGCGTGCATGACTTGTATCGCTGCGGTCCATCCATCCTGCGAAATATGGGCTGCGTAGGATGGGCAGAGCGTCGCGATACTGATCAGCGGATGATAATTTCGACCCTGCGGTTCTGCGGTTCGCGTACGCCGGGCCCTGTCGGCACCAGCAGGTTGGTGTCGCCGAAGCCCTGGATGGTGATGGCGGCCTGCGGTACTCCGTCGCGCACCAACTCCGCCTGGACGGCATGCGCCCGACGCAGCGAAAGGGCCTGATTATACTGGTGGGTGCCGGAGGTGTCGGTATAGCCGTTCACCTCAATCCGCGTGTATTGCACGCTCGTCGAGTTCGCGGCCGCTTCCTTGATGACCTGCCGTGCGCGATCGGTCAGCGTCGCCTTGTCCCAGTCGAAGAACACCTGATACGAGCGCGCCGGCGCGGGCGCCGGAACGGCTTGTGCGGCGGGCGCGACCGGCGTCGGCGCGGCCACATTGAACGCATAGCGCACGCCGAGCAGAAAACTGTTGTTGCCCTGATTGCCCAGCTTGATGGTCGTGGGCACGACGCCGGCGGCGTTGACGACCGTGCCGGTGAACTTCTCGCCGCTGGTCGCCTGGGTGAAGCGATACTCGCTGGTCACCGAAAGACCCGGCACGTTTGGGATCGGGAACGACAGGCCGGCGATCGCCTGCCATGCGAAGGCGCCCTGCGTGCCGCTGGCCGTGTAGCTGAACGGCACGGCCGGGTCGGGCGAGACCGCCGAGACGTTATGCAGGCTGGTCCACTGATAGCCCGCCCCGGCGCCGATATACGGATACAGCCAGGGCACGCCGATATCCATGTCGAACATGGCGTTGGCCATCGCACCGTACATTCTTCACGTTGCCGCTGGAAGCGGTGGGGAACGGCGTGCCGGACAGGTGGCGCAATCCGGCATCGCGATAGCTGCCCTCGACCTCGAGACGCAGCCCGTTGCCGAAGCCATAGCCGACGCTGCCGACACCGGTGACGCCGCCGCTCTCGTTCAACTCCAGGCTGGTCGAACCGAACGCGGAGGTCAGCGGTGCGGCGGTGACCGTTTTCGGAATGGTGTAGCCCGCGCCGGCGCCGACATAGAGGCCCTGGAACGGCTGTGCATGCGCCACCGGCGGAAGTGCGGGAAGAAGCGCGATCGCCAGCGCTGCGCTAAGGAATCGCATGCCTCATGTCCTCCTCAGGCACGGACGAAAAGGGGCGCCTCGCGGCGCCCCGATCCGTGTTCGCCGTCAGCCGGTCGGCGATCAGCGGATAATGATCTCGACGCGGCGGTTCTGCGGCTCGCGAACGCCAGGCCCGGTCGGCACGAGCAGTCGCGTGTCGCCGAAGCCCTGGATCGAGATCGCGTTGCGCGGCACTCCATCCTTCACGAGTTCGGCGGCCACCGCGTTGGCGCGGCGTATCGACAGGCCCATGTTATACTTCGGCGTGCCGGACGTGTCGGTGAAGCCGTTCACCTCGATCTTTGTGTACTGCACCTTGGTCGAGTTGGCCGCCGCTTCCGCGATGATCTGGCGCGCGCGATCGGTCAGGTTGTACTTGTCCCAATCGAAGAACACCAGGTAGGAGCGCGTCGGAGCCGGAGCCGGCACGGCCACAGGGGCCGGCGGCGGAGGCGGTGGTGCGACGCCGAAGTTGTAGCGCAGACCGACAAGGATCGCATGGTTGTAGCTGGGGCCGAACTTCACCGTGGCCGGAGCCGAGGCGGTGGTGCCTGTTGTGGTGGTCCCGGTGGCGGTGGTGCCTCCGGTGCTGGTCGCGGTGGCGGTGGCGCCGTAAGACCGGTCGTTCGAAGTGCCGAGGAAGCGGTACTCGGCTGTGAATGCCAACCCCGGAACCGCGGTCAAGGGGAAGGCCGCGCCGACGATCGCCTGATAGGCGAAAGTACCCGTCGTGTCCTGGCCCGAAATATGAACGCCGCCCGGACCGAACGCTGCCGTGGCTCCAGTAGTGGAGGTTACCGTGAATCCATTCGGGTTGAACGCGTGGAATTTCTCGGCGATACCCAGCCAGCCCACGCCGGCTCCGAGATACGGTACGACCCATGTCGACACGCCGTTGAAGTCGTACAGGACGTTGACCATTCCGCCGAAGGTCTGCTGTGTCGAGCCGCCCTGGGCACCGCCGCCCGGGCCGATGCTGACGTTCGTAAGGGAGTCGATGTCGTTCTTGCGGTAGTTGCCTTCGATTTCGGCCCGGAACCCGTTGCCGAAGCCCCAACCGACCGAGAGCACACCCGCGAACCCGGTGTTGGCGTTCAGTTTGCCGACGGTGGCGATCCCGGCGCCGAGCGGGGCGAGGGTGGAAGACGACAGGTTCTTGATGTCCATCTTCTGCGTTTCGTTCACACCGACGCCCGCACCGATGTACAAACCAGTGACGGGCTGCGCATACATGGACTGCGCATTTGCCGCAAAAGGCAGGGCCACGATCGTGGCGGCCAGAAGCGCACTTCGAAGCTTCATTTGCTCTCTCCTCGTTCTTCCGACGCCAGTGGCGCTGCGGGTCTTGTGAGGCGCGCACCACGCCCTTGCGATCGGCGAACCATACCTAAGTAGCGGCGCCAACGCGAGGGGGGGCGGCGATTTTCGAGCACAGTGTTGCCGTCGAGCAACACGGGGTCGGCCGACCCGCCACAGCCGCGGACAGGCGGAAGAGAGCAGGAGTCGAACCTACCCGGAGCCGCCGAGCAGCCCCAACCGGCTTTGAAGGCCGGCCGGCCCACCGGAGCCGCTTCTCTTCCATCAGCGAGTATCGGCCGCGCCGTGCAGTTGGACAACGAATTCCGCCTCGTCGTCGGGTTCCAGGCAGCGGCAGTCCAGCCACAGGCGGCCCTCATGCAGCCGGCCGATCACCGGCCGCGGCAGCGCGCGCAGCCAAGCGGACAATTGCCCCATGTTTCGACCCGCGATCGTGACGGCGTGTGATCCCAGCAGGTCGACGGGCAGGGCGCCCGAGCCGATCTGGCTGCGACACGGCTCCACTGCCACCGCGCGGTCCGGACACGCCGCCTGCACCGCCGCCACCACACGTTCGGCGCCCGCGCGGATCTCGGCCGCCGGCCGAGTCAGCAGCCGCAAGGTCGGCAGCCGTTCGGCCAGCCGCGTCCGGGTCCAGGTAGAGCAGCAGAACATGCTCCAGCGCCGCAAGCCGCGCCTTGTCGAGCCGGAGCGCCCGTTTGAGCGGATTGGCGTTCATGCGGTTTATCAAATGCTTGAGACCGACGATCAACCCGGCCTGCGGCCCGCCCAGCAGCTTGTCCCCGGAAAAGCTGACCGCATCGACGCCTGCCGCGAGCGATTCCTGTGGCGTGGGCTCGTGCGGCAGGCCCCAGGCGGCAAGATCGACGAGACTGCCGCTGCCGAGGTCCTCGATGACGGGCAGCCCGGCCGCATGGGCGATGACGGCCAGCTCGGCCGCCGTCACCGCCGCGGTGAAGCCCGCGATGGCGTAGTTCGCCTGGTGGACCCGCATCAGCAGTGCGGTGTCCGGCCCGATGGCGGCCTGGAAATCGCGCGCATGGGTGCGGTTGGTGGTGCCCACCTCGCGCAGCAGGGCGCCGGCGCGGGCCATGATTTCGGGGATGCGAAACGAGCCGCCGATCTCGATCAGCTCGCCGCGCGAGACCGGCACCTCGCGCCCGAGCGCCAGGGTATTCAGGATCAGCAGCACGGCGGCGGCGTTGTTGTTCACCACGGTCGCGGCCTCGGCGCCCGTGATCTCGCGCAGCAGGCGGGCGACATGCTCGTCGCGCTCGCCGCGGCGGCCGGTGGCGAGGTCGAACTCCAGCGAAGTGGCGCCGGCGAGCGCTTCCGCGGCGGCGGCGGCGGCCTCGCGCGGCAGAGGTGCACGGCCGAGATTGGTGTGCAGCACGGTGCCGGTGAGGTTGAACACCAGACGCTGCGAGGCGGTGAAGCGCCGCAGCAGCGCGTCAGCCGCGGCATCGAGGATCGTGGCGGGCGGGGCGGGAAACGCGCGGGCGGCACGACGCAACGCCAGTTCGGCGCGCAATGCGGCCGCGGTCGCGGGCCGGCCGAACCGGGCGACCAGCAGGTCGGCCTCCGGTGTGCGGAGCAGCGCATCGAGCGAGGGCAGCGGGCTGGTGGACCGTGGCATTGCGGGCAATGCTACGGCGCATGAGCAGCACATTCGAGATCCCGACCTTGCGCACCGAGCGGCTGGTGTTGCGGGCGTTCCGCGCCGCCGACCTCGATGCGTTCGCGGCGATGGGGGCGAACGCGGAGGTCAGGCGGTTTCTCGGCGCGGGGAGACTGTTGAGCACGGCCGAGTCCTGGGGATTGATGGAGCGCGTTCTGGGCCAGTGGGCGCTGCGCGGCTACGGACTGTTCGCCGTCGAGACTGAGGGGCGTTGCGCCGGGTGGGCCGGCGTGCTGCACCCGCTGGAATGGCCGGAACCGGAGCTGGCCTATACGCTGGATCAGCCGTTCTGGGGCCGTGGCCTTGCCGGCGAGGCGGCGGGCGCGGCGCGCGACTGGGCCTTCGCACGGCACGGGTTTTCCCGACTTGCAAGCTTCATCCTGCCGGACAACGCACGCTCGATCCGGGTGGCGGAAAAGCTGGGGGCGGTGCGCGAGGGCATTGTCGAGCTGCGCGGATTCCAGGCCGAATGGTGGGTGCACCGGTCGCCAGGCCACGGGCCGATCGTGTAGGAAGGTCGGGATGCCGATATCAACGAGACTGCTGCAGAATGACGATCCCGCCCCGGTGCACACGCTGCGCGAGGCAGGCGGATCGGACTTCCTGCTCACCGCCGACCATGCGGGACGCGCGATCCCGCGCAGCCTGGGACGGCTCGGCCTGGCGGAAAGCGACCTGGAGCGTCACATCGCCTGGGACATCGGCATAGCGGGCGTGACCGAACGCCTGTCGGCCGCCCTGGACGCCACGGCGATCCTGCAGACCTATTCGCGCCTGGTGATCGACTGCAATCGCGACCCATCGGTGCCCAGTTCGATCCCGGAGATCAGCGAGGCGACCGAGATACCGGGCAACCTGGGTCTTTCGCCGGAGGTCCGCATGGCGCGGCGGCAGGCGATCTTCGAACCGTATCATGCGCGCATTCGCGCTCTCCTGGATGCGCGGCAGGCGGCTGCGCGGCGCACCGTGTTCGTGGCGATGCACAGCTTCACGCCAGTGTTCAAGGGCGAGTCGCGGGCGATGCAGGTCGGCGTGCTCTATAACCGCGATGCGCGGATGGCGGCGATGATGCTCGAGCTGCTGCGGGGGGAAGGCGATCTGGTGGTGGGCGACAACGCGCCTTACGCAGTGAGCGACGTCACCGATTATGGCGTGCCGGTGCATGCGGAGAGGCGCGGCCTGTCGCACGTGGAGATTGAGATCAGGCAGGATCTGATCGCGGACGAGGCGGGCCAGGCGGAATGGGCGGCGCGATTCGCGCGTCTGCTTCGAGTGGCGGATGCGCGGCTGGGTTCGTGAAAAGATTCACCACAGATACACGAGAGACGCGGAGTATGATCCGTTGCGTGACTTCGTGTCTCTGTGGTGCGCCTGCTTGCATGAACGGCCGCGCCTGCCATGAGTGAACACGCCCTCAGTCGGGAAATTCCGATCGACCGCGCCCATGCCGCGCTGCTGTTCGTCGATGTGCAGAACTACACGTCACGCGAGGACGGCGGCGAGTACGCCTCGCTGACCGCGGCGGAACGCGAGCCACGGTACGGCTGGTTCTTCCGCACCATGCGCGAGACGGCGGTCCCCAACATGCAGCGTCTTCAGGCGGCGTGCCGGCGTGCGAGGATCGAAGTGATGTACACGGTGATCGAGGCCCTGACGCGCGACGGGCGCGACCTGAGCCTCGACTACAAGATCAGCGGGCTGTCCGTGCCGCGCGGCGCGTGGGATGCGAAGGTGCTGGACGCGATCGCCCCCGCCGAGGACGAGATCGTGCTGCCGAAGACGTCGTCGTCGGTGTTCATCTCGACCAATATCGACTATGTGCTGCGCAATCTTGGCGTGCGGTCGCTGATCATCGCCGGCGTGCTGACGGACCAATGCATCAACTCGGCCGTGCGCGATGCCTGCGATCTCGGCTACCTGGTGACGGTGCCGACCGACGCCTGCGCGACGCTGAGCCAGGAGCGGCATGACTGGTCGCTGCGCAACAATCGGGGGTATTGCCGACAGATGACGACCGCAGCGCTGGTTGCCGAGATCGCCGGAGGAACGCCCCGGGGAATGACCCGGGGGAACGCCACGTGACGACTGAGCCGGCGCGGCAACAGGGCTTCACGCGCGCCGAACGGACGGAATTCGCGCGCCGGCGCGTCCTGCTGCCGACGGCGCTGCTCTTCGGCGTCCTGCTGCTCTATCTGTATGTGCTGATCCTGTCGCTGGCGTCACCGACGCTGGTTTCGCTGGCATTGACGCTGCCCTGCGGCATGGCCATTGGCATGCTGTTCATCATCGGCCACGACGCCTGCCACAATGCCTTTACCGCCTCGACGCGGGCCAATCGGCTGATCGGGCGGCTGGCACTGCTGCCCGCGCTGCATTCGTTCTCGCTGTGGGACCTGGCGCACAACCGCACGCATCATCGTCTTCAACAACATCCGCGGCGTGGATTATGTTTGGGAGCCGATGACGCCGGACGCATATCGCGGCGGGTCGTGGCCGCGGCGTCTGCTGTACCGGTTCTGTCGCACGCCGGGCGGCGTGGCGTTCTACTACCTCACCCACATCTGGGCGCCACGGCTTGTCCTGCCGCTGCCGCGATTCGTTGAACGGCTGCGGCCGGTCTATGCGCTCGACAGTGCACTGGTGCTGGCGTTTCTCGTGTTGCAAGTGTGGTCGGTCACCGCGTTCGGCGGCATATTCGACAAGGGGCCGTGGGAGAGCGTGCTCGTCGGCGTGGTGGCGCCGTTCCTGATATGGAACGGCTTCATGTCGTTCGTGATCTACCTGCACCACACGCATCCTGCGGTGAAGTGGTATCCGTCGCTGGCCGCATGGACCGCCGACCGCGGCGCGCTTCAGGGTGCGGTGGCGGTCCACTTCCCCTGGCCGTTCGGTCCGCTGGTGCTGTCGATAATGGAACACAACGCGCATCATTTGTCGCCCGGCGTGCCGCTCTACAATCTGCCGCGCATGCAGCGGTCGCTGGAGGCGCAGGGCCGTCTGGTGAGCTGGCGATTCACCTGGCGCGCCTACGCGCGGGTGTGCCGGCGGTGCAAGCTGTACGACTACGACGCGGGACGGTGGGTCGCGTTCAACGGGCGCGCGTAGGTCGGCACTGGTCGCGGCACCCTCTCCCGGCGCCGTGCGCCGACCTCCCCACTTCGTGGGCGAGGTGTACCAGGGTCAGGCCGTTCCGAACGTCTGCTTCGCCAGCTCGATCAGAGCACGCAGATACGCCTCGCCGTCCGCCGGCGATCGATCGACGCCGATGCGGGCGCGGTAGTCGTTGGCCAATTCCATAAAATCGGAGATGCCATCCAACTCGCCCAGCCAGTTGCAGATGGCCAGATATTCCAGGAACAGCGGCGTACCGCGCAGACCGCGCACCTCCCGCGCCAGCTTCTCCAACCGCGCCGGCGGCGGCGGCGCTGACCAAGTCCGCGGGATCCGCATCGACCTTCCGCAACCGCCACTCCGCCGCGCGTTCGAGCAGCTCCGCCTCGAACGGATCGTCGTCGTCGCTTCATGCCTCCGCCGCGAGAACGCGGTCTCGGCACTGGTGACGAACTCGAGCAGGCACGCCCTGCCGTCCTCGGTCTGACGCCGCGCGCGCAGGATCGCCTCGCCCACCTGCGCCGGATCTTCGACGCGTTCGCTCCAGCCGCCGAGATCGCGCGCCAGGTTGGCGTAGCTGCCGCCGAGGTCGCGCGAATTGTGCCTCTCATGCGACAGCTTCATGTGGGGAATCTCGATCGCCATGGTGGAATTGTTCAGCACGATCGTGCAGATCGGCACGCCGCAGCGCACCGCTGTTTCAAAGTCGAGCCCGGTCATGCCGAACGCCGCGTCGCCCATGAAGTTGACGCAGAATTTGTCCGGCGCGGCGACCTTCGCGCCGATCGTCAGACCCAGCCCCGTGCCGAGCTGGTGCGACTTGCCCCAGCCCAGATAGCCGCGTGGCCGCGTCGCGCGATAGAACGGCAGCAACTGCTCGCGAGGGCTGCCGGAGTCGTGCGTGACGATCGCGCCCGCCGGGTCCACCACGCGCATGAACTCGCTGATGACGCGATATGGCGTGATCGGTTTTTCCCCTGACGTCAGCTTGGCCTGCCAGTGCGCCAGCCAGGCATTCCGCCTTGTGGCGATCTCCTCCACGGGCGAGCGGTTCAGCAGGCGTCCGCCGAGCCGGTCGCGTCACCGCATCGGCCAGCGCGGCCAGCACGAGCTTCGCATCGCCGAGCAGCGCCACCTCGGTCGCGTAGCTCTTGTGCAGATCGCGCGTGTCGTTGGTGGCGTGGATGATGCGCACGCCGGCGGGCAGCGGCGGCGTGGTCAGCGGATGCCGGTTCAGCCCGGTGCCGATGCCGAGGATCAGGTCGGCGCGCGCATACAGGAAATGCGCCCCGTGGCCGGTGAATCCGTTGCCGCCGGAGCCGAGCGCCAGCGCGTGGTCCTCGGGGAAGGCGCTCTTGCCGTCCACTGTCGTCATCACGGGGCTCTGCAGCAGCTCGGCCAGCCGCACCAGCTCGTCGCTCGCCTCGGCGTACAGCACGCCTTGCCCGGCGAGGATCACCGGGCACGACGCATCGAGCAGCATGCGCGCCGCCTCCTCCACATCATGCGGCGCGGGCGCGGCGCGGGTCGGGCGCACCGGCCGGTGGTCGAGCGTGTCGCTGCCGATGTCGAGGTCCAGCACGTCGCGCGGCAACTCCACCATAACCGGCCCCGGCCGCCCGTTCTTCAACTGGCTGAATGCGCGGCGCATCGCGGCCGGCACCTGCTCGGGCACCAGAATGTGCTCAGCCTGCTTGGTGACCGAGGCGTAGGTGCGGCTCGAATGGAAACTCGGAAATACCTGCGCCTGCTCACGGGCATGGCCGAGCGGCAGGAACAGCACCGGCACGGAATCGGAGAACGTAGTGGCAATTCCGGGAAAGGCGTTCTCCGCGCCCGGTCCGTACTGCATGGCAAACACGCCCGGCGGCTGGCCGTTGGTGACGCGGGCATAGCCATCGGCCATGTCGACGCCGACCCGCTCCTGTCGGCAGATGATGGGGCGCAGCCCACCCGCTACCGCCGTCTCGATGACCGACGTGGTGGGGAAGCAGAACAGCGTTGGTCACACCCTCGCGCTTGAGGATCTCAACGACGGCATCGGCTGTGCGCATTTTTCCCTCCTCCCCCAATGGTCACTCGCCTCAATTGCGTTTGGCGAAGCCTAGGCGCCGGTCGCCGGACCCGTCTACAGTCGGCCAAACATCCAGGGGGAACATCATGCAGACGTCGATCGGCCGCCGTGCGCTGTTGGGTGCAGGATTGGCCGCCGCCGCCTTGCCGCGCCGCGTGCGCGCCGCCGACCGGCCGATCCGCATCGGCGTGCTGACCGACATGACCGGTCCGTACGCCGCCAACACCGGGCTCGGTTCGGTGCTCGGCGCGCAGATGGCGGTCGAGGACTTCATGCGCGCCAGTCCCTCGATCAAGGCCGAAATCGTTCAGGCCGACCTGCAGCTCAAGCCCGACGTCGCAGTGTCGATCGCGCGCGACTGGTTCGACAACCAGGACGTCGACGTCGTCACCGACGTGCCGCTGTCATCCGCGGCGTTCGCGATCGGCGACCTGGTGAAGCAGAAGGACAAGGTCGCGATCTTCACCGGCGGCGCATCGGCCGACATCACCGGTACAAAGTGCGGGCCCAATCATCTGCACTGGGTCTATGATACGTGGTCGATGCCGCACGGCGTGGTCGATGCGGCGGTGCACGAGGGTGCCGACAGCTGGTTCTTCATCACCGCCGACTACGCGTTCGGCCATTCGCTGCAGAAGGACGCTGCAAGCTTCGTCGCCGCGGCGAACGGCAAGGTGATCGGCCAGGCATTGGCGCCATTTCCCGGCACGACGGACTTTTCCTCGTTCCTGGTGCAGGCGAAGGCGAGCGGCGCCAAGGCGATCGGGCTGGCGAACGGCGGCACGGACACGGTGAACTGCATCAAGCAGGCGGCGGAGTTCGGCATCATGAAGGGCGGCCAGAAGGTTGCCGGCCTGATCTTCCTGATCCACGACGTGCACGGCGTCGGCCTGGGTTCGGCGCAGGGCGTGCTGCTGACCGAGCCGTTCTACTGGAACCTGAACGCCGGAACGCGCGAATTCGGCAAGCGATTCGCCTCGCGCTTCAACGGCATCGTCCCGGGTTCAATACATGCCGGGCAGTATTCGGCAGTGATGCACTACCTCCAGGCCGTCGTCGCGATCGGCGCCGACCGAGCCAGGACCAGCGGACGCGCAGCGATTGAGCAGATGAAGGCAGTGCCGACAGACGATGCGCTGTTCGGCAAGGGACGCGTGCGCCAGGATGGCCGCGTGATCCACGACATGCATCTGTTCGAGGTGAAATCTGCCCGCCGAGTCAAAGGAACCCTGGGACTATTACACGCACAAGCGGACGGTTCCCGCCGAACAGGCGTTCCGTCCGATGGACCAGGGGGGCTGCAAGCTGGTGACCGGCTGAGGCGGTGGCGGCGCCTTTCGGATTCGCCGCGAATCAGAGCATGTACACCTCGCCCCTTGCGGGAGAGGTCGGAGCGCACAGCGCGACGGGAGAGGGTGCCGCGGCAGTCAAGCGCCGCCGGGTCGCACCCTCTCCCTCGTCGCTGGCGCGACTTGACCTCTCCCGCAAGCGGGCGAGGCGTACTTTTGCAAATCTGCGTTTCCGGCAACGATGAATATGCCATCAAAGAAACAAGTGCAGCTCGCCGACTTCTCTCGTCGTCATCGTCGCGAAACCAGTGACGAAACGGCCGCCCCTCGATCAGCAGCCGCTTGGATCAATCCAGCCTATATTGCCGTCGCTCCGCCGGTACACAACGTTAAGCTCGCCCGTGGCACTGTTGCGGAACATCAGCACCGGCTGATCGGCAAGATCCATCCGCATCACCGCCTCGCCCACCGACAGCAGGTCGATCTCCGTCACCTGCTCGGCAATGACGGTCGCATAGGCAACCGTCTCGGTCCCGCCGTTGGCGGCCGGCGGGGCGGCATCGTCTTCCTGGCGCAGAACATACTGGCGCGCCGCCTCCGGCCGCTCACGGTTGGCCGTGTCGCGCGCATGCTCGTTCACCCGCCGGCGATAGCGCCGCAGTCGCTTGGCGATGTGCTCGGCCGCATCGTCGAATGCCGAGTTGGCATCCGCCGCCTCGCCTTCGCCGCGCAGCGTCAACCCGCGACCGGCATGCACATTGATGTCGCAGGTAAAGAAACTTCGCGCGCGTCTGAACGTGACATGCGCCTCCAGCGCATGATCGAAATACTTGTTGGAGATGAGGTCCAGGTGATCGGATACGCGTGTGCGCAGTGCATCCGACAACTCAACCTGCTTGCCCGAAACCGTGATCTGCATCATGCCTCTCCCCCAACGCCAAACAGCGGGGCAGCGCCGAAATTGCGGCCCTCAGGCCGGCACGGCTTTCTCCCGCCGGCGCTGCACGGAATTGGGGATGCGCAGCGCCTCCCGGTATTTGGCCACGGTCCGGCGGGCAATGTCCACGCCTTCCTGCCGCAGAGCGGCCACGAGCGCATCGTCGGACAGTATCTCATCGGCCGTCTCCGCCCCCACCAGCGCCCGGATGCGGTAGCGCACCGCCTCCGCGCTATGACTTTCGCCATGGGTGCCCGAGATCGCCGTGGTGAAGAAATACTTCAGTTCGAACGTGCCGCGAGGCGTTGCGATGTATTTGTTCGCTGTCACCCGGCTCACCGTGCTCTCGTGCATCTCCACCGCTTCGGCGATATCACGCAGAATTAACGGGCGCAGATGCGCAACGCCATGCCGCAGAAATCCGTCCTGCCGGCGGATGATTTCCGCCGCCACCTTCAGAATCGTCTGTGCGCGCTGCTGCAATGAGCGAACCAGCCAGTTCGCGCTCGCCAGATGCTCCGCGAGGAACAGCCGTTCCTCCTTGCGCGCGCGCGGCGCAACACGCGCATAGAACCGCTCGTTGACCAGCAGCCGAGGCATCGTCTCGGGATTGAGCTCGATGAGCCAGGTGTCGTCCGGGCCCGGACGCATCAGGATATCGGGCACCACGAGTTGCACCGGCGTCGTCTCGTAACTCGCCGCCGGCTTTGGATCGAGCGCGCGGATCTCGGCAACCATGTCCGCGAGGTCCTCGGCATCGACGCCGCAGATCGCCATCAGCCGACGCATGTCCCGATGCGCCAGCAGTTCGAGATTATCGAGCAGCGCCGCCATCGCCGGATCCAGCCGGTCGCGTTCGGCAAGCTGCGCCGCCAGGCACTCCTTCAGGTCGCGCGCGAACAGCCCCGCCGGATCGAAGCGCATCATGCGAGAACGCACCGCCTCGATCCGCTGGAGCGGGATCGCCATCGCATCGGCGATCGCCGCGGGCTCCGCAGTCAGTCGTCCTGCCGGACAAAGCAGCGCGATCAGGTGCGCACCGATCATCCGGTCCACCGGATCGTCGAACGAGAGCCGAAGCTGCTCGCCGAGATGCTCGCGCAACGGGCGACGCTCGGCTGCGATGTCTTCGATGCCGCGTTCGTCGGTCTGGAAGTCGCGCGCCCCGCCATGCCCGTTGATCGCCTGCGGCGGCGGCCCGCCATCCGCTGCACCGCCCGGATCATAGGTCTCGCTGAAATCGGTATCGAGCGGCGCCGCCGCCTCGGACGGCAGAGTGTCCGCCTGCGCGAACTGCGCGACATCCGTCGCCTCGTCGACCCGCTCGGGACGCTGGTCCGGCGCCGCGCGCTCGGTGTCGGGAACCTCCGCCTGGTCGTCGCGCTCGAGCAGCGGATTTCGTTCCAGCTCCTCGTCGACGAAGCTGGCCACCTCGATGTTGGAATATTGCAGGAGCTTGATGGCCTGACGCAGCTGCGGCGTCATGACCAGGGTCTGGGTCTGGCGGAGATCGAGACGTGGACCGAGTGCCATCGTGGTCAGGCCTGGTTGTGCATCACCCGGCGACTCGTCAGCGCCAGCCTCATGCTACAGGCTGAACCTTTCGCCGAGATAAACACGGCGCACGTCCTCATGCGCCACCACTTCGTGCGGCCGTCCCTCCATCAGAACCTGACCGTCATGCATGATATAGGCGCGGTCGATGATGCCCAGCGTCTCGCGCACATTATGATCGGTGATCAGCACGCCGATGCCGCGATCCTTCAGATGCGACACGAGATCGCGGATCTCGCCGACCGCGATCGGGTCGATGCCCGCCAGCGGTTCGTCCAGCAGGATATAGGCGGGCTGGGTCGCCAGCGCGCGGGCGATCTCCACGCGACGCCGCTCGCCGCCCGACAGGGCGAGCGCCGGCGTGCGGCGGAGATGGCCGATGCCGAACTCGGCGAGCAGTTCGTCCAGCATCAGGTCGCGCCGGTCCGGATCGGGCTCCACCACCTCGAGCACCGCCATCACATTTTGCTCCACGTTGAGGCCACGGAACACGCTCGCCTCCTGCGGCAAATAGCCGATGCCGAGACGCGCCCGGCGATACATCGGCAGGCTGGTGATGTCGGCGCCATCCAGGCTGATCGAGCCGGTATCCGGCTGCACCAGTCCGACGATCATGTAGAAAGTGGTGGTCTTGCCGGCGCCGTTCGGGCCCAACAGGCCGACCGCCTCGCCGCGCCGCAGCTCGATCGAGACGTTCCGCACCACCGGCCGCTTCTTGTAGGTCTTCCCAACCCCCCGCGCCACAAGCCCCGCGCCGCCGGGCAATAGCCGAAGCTCCGCTGCCGCCCGCGTCTCTGTCCGTATTTCGTTCACTGTGCTGACCCCGTCGGCTTGGCTGCGCCCGCATCACCTGACTGACCCGGCCCAGCCTTGGTTTGCGGGGGCTGACCGGGCGCAGAGGCGGTCCGGTGAGCTGCCTGCTGGTTTCGTCGTTCGGAATGACCAGCCCCTGCACCCGCTCGCCGGTGCTGGCGAGCAGACGCGAGATGCCGGTCTTCATGTTCACCTCCGCCTCGGGGCCTTCGAGCTGGTTCTGTCCGCGCGTGATGCGCACGCGTCCGGCCAGCCGGGCAATGCCGGTGTCGGGCACGTAGACCGCGCGGTCGCCGGTCGCGGTGTCGGTGACCGTACGCACCGAAACGTTGCCGTACGCCTCGACCTTCTCCAGCTTGCCCGAGGCGCCGAGTGGATCGTCGGCGGCCGGCTTCGCCGCCACGGGCGTCGCCCCGGCGGGCGGCGCCGGCGCGTCGGTGGTGTAGGCGACCAGCGTATCGGCCGCGAGCCGGCGACCGTCGTTGGTGACCACCACCGCATTGCCGCGCGCCACCGCCATGTGCTTCTGCGACCAGTATTCCATGGCTGTCCCGCGCCGTCAGCACATCATTCGGCGTGGTCAGCTTCAGGTCACGGCCGGTCATCACCAGCACGGACTGGTCGATGTCGTACACCGCACGATCGCCCTGCGCCTGGTCGGTGGCGGTGAAGATGTGGACATGTCCCTCGGCCTGGACCCGATAGATCTCGTTGCCGCCTATGTCGGCATCGGAATTGACGCCGGTCTGGGCCGGCTGCGGCTCTGCGCCGTTCTTCGGCCGATAGAAGGCGGTCAGCCGGTCCCCGGTCACCGTCACATTCCCCCGCACCGCCCGCGCATTGCCGCGCGCGATCACCTACGCGCTCGTCCTGCCGCCATTCGATCCCATCGCTTGCCGTGATGTCGATCGGCCCGCCATGCGTCATATCCAACTGCTGCGCCAACGCCCTCCCGGACGGGACCAGCACGGCGACCGCAGCCAACGGCGAGAAGTCCCCGGCGATGCAAGCACGCGCCGACCGTCATGGCGACGATCCGTTAAGGACGAGGTGGGCAGGGCCGGCGAACTGGATGGCCGTGCCTTTGTCGGTGACGGTAAATCCCTGGGAGTCGAGGGTGCCGAACGGACCTTCGGCGTGCGTGGGTTCCGCGCTGGCGGCGGCGCCGTTCTTCAGGTCGACCGAGGCGCTGGCGGTGACCAATGTGGTGCCGTCGTCGCGATAGAGGGTGACAGCCTGCGACAGGTCGAGCTGGCTGCTGTGCTGCAGATAGACGCCCAGCCTGGACTGCAGCATCAGCCAGGTGCCGTCCTGCAGGGTGATGTCGGCCTTCGGCACGGTGAGGTTGATCCGGTCCGGGCCATCCTGCTGGGCGGTCGCGGCTGTCACCGTGTAGGGCCGGCCATGGTCATCCACGCCATGGTAGCGGGCATCGGTCATGCGGGCGCCGCCCACTTCGCCGGCCATGCGCTGGAATGCGATGCGTGCAGAATCCTTCGCCCGATCGATCTGCGGCCATAGCGCGATGCTGGACAGCAGCAGCAGCGCGCCCGCCGGCAGCAGCGACTTGGTCAGCGTGATGACGATGCGCCTGCGCGCCAGTCCGCCTGGACTGGGCGGCACGCGCACGCGGGTGGCAGCAGCGCCGACCAGATACTGTCCAGGTCGTCGCGCCGGGCCGGACCGTACGGACATGGGCTCCACGGTCATGCCAGACCGGCCCGCAGCAGATCGTGGACATGCAGGATGCCGATCGGCACACCCGCGCGGATCGACCACGAACAGGGTGGTGATCGGCCGCCCACGCGCGTTCATCGCATGCAGCGCCTCGACTGCCAGTGCATCGGGGGCGATCGTGCGCGGCGAGAGGGTCATGATCTCGCTCACCTGGCGGGACAGCAGGTCCGGTCCCATGGCACGCCGCAGGTCGCCGTCGGTGACGATGCCGACGAGGCGGCCACCGGCATCGACCACGCCGAGGCAGCCGAAGCGCTTCTCCGTCATCAGCAGGAGGGCGCGGTCCATCGCCGTATCGGGGGATGCGAGCGGCACCGCATCACCGACGTGCATCAGCTCGCGGACCCGCCGGAGCCGGGTACTGAGTCGGCCGCCAGGGTGGAACTGACGGAAGTCGGCCGCGGTAAACCCGCGCCGGGTCAGCAGGGCGACCGCCAAGGCGTCCCCGAGCGCCATCTGCATGGTGGTGGACGTGGTCGGCGCAAGGCCCATCGGGCAGGCTTCCGCGGCAGGCGGCAGAGCAAGCGCAATGTCGGCCGCGGTTGCCAGCGTCGATCCGGGGCGTGCGGTGATGGCGACCAGCGGCAGGGCGAAGCGGCGGGAATGGGCGACCAGATCGGCCAGTTCGGCGGTTTCCCCGGAATTGGACAGCGCCAGCACGGCGTCGCCCGGCACGATCATGCCCAGGTCGCCGTGCGAGGCCTCGGCCGGATGCACGAACAGCGCCGGGCTGCCGGTGGAGGCGAACGTTGCGGCGATCTTGCGGGCCACGTGGCCCGACTTGCCCATGCCGGACACCGCCACACGCCCGGTCACCGCCGCGAGCATGTCCACCGCGCGGGCGAAGCTGTCGTCCAGGCAATGCGGCAAGCGCCTGGAGGCCGGCTGCCTCGGTACGCAGCACAGCACGCGCGACCTCGAGCTGGCCAGCCCTGGGAGGCTGGTCGCTTTCTGCCATGGCGGCGGCAACGGCGGCGGTCATCCCTCGGCTTGATCCTCTAGGGTGCGGTGCAGCAGCCTGTATTGGACCAGCGGACGTGGCCCGGTCAACAACCCGTGCAGCCGATGCGGACAAGAATCATGCCACTGTGTGGTGTCTGATCGGGATCAATGCGCAAAAATATCGGGCTGCTCGTAGCCGAGCAGGTCAAGTCGGGCTCGCGCGGGAAGGAATTCGAAGCATGCCTCGGCAAGGTCGCGGCGTTGCTCGCGGACCAGCAGCGCGTCCAGCTTGCCCCAAAGCGCATGCAGGTGCAGCACATCGGAGGCGGCATAGGCGAGCTGCTCGGCAGTCAGTTCCACTGCGCCCCAATCGGAGGTCTGCTGCTGCTTGGACAGTTCCACACCTAGGAGGTCACGGCATAGGTCCTTCAGCCCATGGCGGTCGGTGAAGGTGCGGGTGAGCCGGGCGGCGATCTTCGTGCAGCGGACCGGCGCGACAGTGATGCCCAGGTGGTGCTGCAGGACGGCAACGTCGAAGCGGGCGAAGTGCATCAGCTTCACGGTGCCCTTGTCGCCAAGGAGCCGCATCAGATTTGGGCAGTCGTAGCCGCGCCCGCCGAGGGACGGTGGGATGAGCTGCACCAGATGGGCATGCCCGTCGCCTGCAGAGAGTTGCACCAGACAAAGCCGGTCACGATGCGGGTTCAGCCCCATCGTCTCGGTGTCGACCGCCACGACCCGCCCCAGCGCCAGACCGTCGGACAGGTCGTGCTTGTGAAGGTGGATGGTGCCGCCTGGCATGAACTGTGTGCTGACCACTGACAGTGCTCCCCAGGCCACGCCCGCGGACAGATTGGTGCCCAGGAGAAGACTCGAACTTCCACGACCTTGCGGCCACAGGTACCCTGAAACCTGCGCGTCTACCAATTCCGCCACCTGGGCAGTCCGATGTTCCGCGACCGGAGCGGGAGAGCGGTCGGGCGCGCGATGTAGCCCCCGCCTGTCCGGACGTCAACGCCTCTCGACCCCTCCCACCCCTCCCCCTCCCGCTGTTTGGACCGAAGATCAAGGGTAACAGGTGTTCGGGGACATGGGTGACACTGTTCGTCGTCTGTTCAGCGGGAGGGGGCGGGGGAGGGGTCGCCGCTACTCATCATCTCCTCCTCCAGCGTCTCGGGTTCCAACTCCAGCAACTGCTCGGCGTGCCCGGCCTCGATCGCCTCGACGCCGCGCAGTCGCCGCCCCACCGCGCGCGTGCGCCGCCGCGCCGACTCGATCGTGTTGCTGAACGTGCCGGCCTGTTTGGCCAGCCGCTCCAGCACATCGTCCATCTTCAGCATCTCGGTGCGCGTGGCGCCCAACAGGTCGCGGATCTGGTCCGCCTTCTGCTCCAGCGCCAGCGTGACGAATCCCAGATGGATCGTGCGCAGCAGCGCGGGAAACAGACTGGGCCCCATCACCAGCACTCGGCATTCTCGGCCGATGTCATCCACCAGGCCCGGAATGCGCGCCACCTCGGCATACAGCGCGTCGGTCGGCAGATAGAGCACGGCAAATTCCACCGTGACCGGCGGGTTGATGTATTTCGCCGCGATCTTCTTCGCCTCGTCGCGCACACGCCGTTCCAGCATGCGGGTCGCGCTGCGTTCCGCCTCCGCGTCACCGGCATCCGATGCAGCAAGCAGCCGTTCGTAGTCCTCCACCGGAAACTTGGCATCGATCGGCAGCAGCGGCCGATCCTCGCCCTTCATCGGCATGCGCACGGCAAATTCCACCGCGTCGTTGCTGTCGGGCCGCACCTTGCAGTTTGTCAGGTACTCGCCGGGCGGCAGGATGTCGTCCAGCATCGCGCGCACCTGCGTCTCGCCCCAGCCGCCGCGCGTCTTCACGTTGGAAAATAACCGCTTGATGTCGCCGATCTGCGCGGTGACCGCCTGCACGTCGCCCATCGCCTTCTGCACGGCCGCGAACTGGTCGATCACGCGGTTGAAGCTTTCGTTCATCTGCTTCTCCACCGCGGCGTGGAGCTGCTCGTTCACCGTCTTCTGGATTTCCGCGAGCTTCGCCTCGTTGCCGTCGCGCATTTCGCGGAGTTTGCTCTCCAGCATCGCGCGGATGCCTTCGAAGTGGCCGCCGATCTCCTGACGCTGCTGGCCCTGTTCGCGCGACAGCGCGGCGCGCGTGGTCTCCGCCTCGGCGCGCGTCCCGGCCAGTCCCTGTTCGGCCAGCAGACGCAGGCGGTGCAGCATGGCGGCCTGGCGCAGCACGATGAACAACGCGGCGATGGCAGCGGCAGCGGACAGTGCCGCGAGAGCAGCAAACAGATCGGTCAGCATCGAGGCACCTCGGTGTATTCACCTAGACTGTGCGCCGCCGCACGAATCGTGGGGCGGATCAGCGTAGCGTAATTCGCGATCGCTTCGTGGAGCGGCAGGTTTACGCCTGCGGCCAAGAACACGATGAGGAATAACTGTCTCAGGGATCGCGACTATTTGTGGGAGCAATCTGCACCGTGGAGTCTCGTGACGCGATGTCAGTAGCCGCGACGTTGCTGCTGTCTGAGCCTCTTGGTTCGGTGACGTTGATAAGCTTCTATCTCGCACGACAGCGGAGCGCGGCGATCAAATGTTAAGTGAGTTATAGAAACTACATGCGCAGTCTTGGTCTCGGCACCACCTATGTCTAAACCATAGAGGATACCTCCCATGTCTCCAATGTAGAAGATGGCTAACGATATTGCACTTTTGTGGAATGCTGGTATCCGGTGATTTCTCGATCAGTGCGCGTGCCAGATATTGCGTAATATTGGCTTCAATGGGTAGGCTCTCCTTCAACGCCGACATCAGAATGTCAGTCTTCAAGGGATCATCGATCATGGACGTTCCTCGAGTTCGCAGGCGCGAATGATGGCTGCATCGTAGGCTGGCCGAGGGCAATTCGGAAAGGTAGTGTGACGCGACAGCAGCCATCGGGTTTTGCAAGCACGCCAGGATTCGCGCGGCCAGTCGATGCGCCTATGTTCCGTCAGAGCCAACCCGCCTACGCCGCCGCCGGGACCGTGATGTCCTGGTTATTCGCCAGCTGCGGCAACATCGGCAGCAGCGTCGTCAGGTCGCGCTCGGCGACGCAGACCAGATACTGCCGCGCCTCCGGCGTCTCGTCCGGCGATTCCGGCAGCGGCAGCCCGTCCGGACCGAGCGCCAGGGCGGTCAGCCCCAGATCGCCATAGACCTTCAGCAGACCGGGCCCGGCGCGCCAGAACGCCGGGGCCAGCCCTTCCTGCCGCGCCAGATCGCGCAGACGCCAGATCGCCGAGACCCGATCGTTTTCCGCACCCATCGGATCGCCGAGCCCGAGCAGCACCCGCCCGCAGCGGCGGAACGGAATGCCGGCACGCTCCGCCTCGCCCAGCACCAGGCCGTCCGCCCGCGCCGGCGGGATCGTCGCGCCGAGCAGGGCCAGACGCTGCCGCGCCGCCGCGTCCCACGGCAGCCACCGGACCTTGCCGGGGCGCAGCAGCCGCCAGATGGCGATCAGCGCCAGCGCCACGGCCAGCGCCACCGTCAGGCGCAGCGAATTCGGCAGCTCGTGCGACATCACCACCGCCCACCAGGCGTTGTTCGCCAGCAGGTGCACGCGCGGGCGGGTGCCGGCCAGCGCGAGGATGCAGATCACCAGGGCGAACAGCGACACCGCGCTCGACGGCTGGAGCGGCCCGCTCAGCAGGCTGGCATGGCGGTAGAAGCAGCTGCGCAGCGGGGCCACCAGCATGACGATCACCACCAGCACGCCGGCGATCCACAGCCGTTGGCCCTGCGTGGCGGTGAAGGCCGCGCCCACGACAAGCAGGAGGATCGTGGCGCCCCACGCCAGGTTCACCCGGTGCGACAGGCCGATCGCCAGCACGATCAGGCCGGCGCCGATCAGCGAGGGAACGAACTGGCCCGCCTGATTGGCGATTTCGGCGAAGTCCGGGTCGATCCAGGAAAAGTCCGGCTGCGGCGCCAGGATGCCGAGGCACAGCAGCATGACGCCGCCCAGCGCAACCAGTCCGGTCGCGCTGGCCACGGCGAAGTCCGGCTCGCTCCAGCGCGCCAGCGCCTGCACCGCACCGAGCCGTTCCACCCGTCGCAGCATGACCCCGCCGCGCAGCAGGATCTCGTTGCCGGTGAACAGGAAGCCGGCCAGGAACAAGGGGATGATGTAGTAGTACAGCCGGAACACCACGATCGCGCCGACGATATGCGGTGCGCTGAGATAGGGCGCCAGCCCGAGCAGGATGGCGGTGTCGAACACGCCGATGCCGCCGGGCAGATTGGCGGCGAGCCCTGCGGTGTAGGCGGCGACGTAGACGCCCAGGAAGATCGGCCAGGTCAGATGCGGCGCGGTCGGCAGCAGGGCGTAGAAGATCGAGGCGGTGATCGCGACGTCGACGGTCGCCAGGACCACCTGCAGGATTGCCATCCGCCAGCCGGGCAGGCTGATCTCGTGGCCGAACAGGGACACGTTGCCGAGGATGCGCGACAGGGTGACGTAGCCGATCACGATGCCCCACAGCAGCGCGCCGACGGTGTAGAGCACCGCGACGTGCACGTGCTGGCCGAAGAACGGCACCGCGGTCGGTTCGATGAACAGGATCGCGCCGCCCAGCACCATGCCACCGAGACCGAACGTCAGGCTGCAGAACGCCACCGTCTTGGCAATCTGTAGCGGCGTCAGTCCCCAGTGTGCATACAGCCGATAGCGCACCGCCGCGCCCGATACGGCAGCAAATCCCAGATTGTGCGACAGCGCATAGGCGCAGAACGAGGCGAAGGCGACGCGGCCGTAGGAAACCTTGTGCCCGGCGTAGATGGTGCCCAGCCGGTCGTAGAGCGTCAGTACGCCGTAGGAGAGCACCGTCCAGACGAAGGAGATCACCAGCGCGCGTGCCGGGATGGCGCTCAGCGCGGCCTCGATTTCGCTCAGCTGCAGGTGGCGAAATTCCTTTTGCACGACATAGAGCGCGCCGATCAGCAGCAGGACGCCGAGAACCGCCGGCAGGTTGCGCAGACAGGTTGTCAGGATGCCGCGTGTGCGCTGCGTCAGCATCGGAGTTCAGGCAGCGTCCGCCGGGCGCGCCAGCGCGGCCTCGATCAGCGCAACCGTCTCGTCGATGCCGTAGAGCGCGATGAAGCCGCCGAAGCGTGGGCCTTCCTGCTGGCCGAGCAGGACCTGATAAAGGCAGCCGAACCAGGCACGCAGTTCCGGAAAGCCATGCCGCTTGCCCACCTCATACACCATCGCCTGGATCGCCTCGGCATCCGCTCCGTAGTCCATGCCCTTCAGGGTCTCCGCAAGATCGGTCAGTGCCTCGCGTTCCAGATCCGTCGGATGACGATAGCGCTTCTGCGGGCGGACAAAATCGCGGTAATACGCGATCGCGTGATCCACCAGCTTGTCGAGGAACGGCATCGTGGCGGACGTCGCACCCGGACTGTAGCGGCGGATGAAGCCCCACAGCATGGCGGGCGTGTCGGCATTCACCACCGAGGCGAGGTTCAGCAGCATGCCGAACGACACCGGGCTGCCGCCGTGGTTCGGCAGCCGGCCGGCATGAATGTGCCAGGCAGGGTTGAGCGGCTGCTCCTCCGGCGGCTGCGCGCCGAGCCGCGCGGCATTGGCCAGGTACTCGTCCACCGCGCGCGGGATCACGTCGAAATGCAGCCGCTTGGCCCGCTGCGGCGCGTTGAACATGAACTGCGAGAGGCTTTCCCGCGGGGCGTAGCGCAGCCATTCCTCCACCGACAGGCCGTTGCCCCTCGACTTGCTGATCTTCTGCGCGTGCTCATCGAGGAAAAGCTCATAGGTCAATGTCTCCGGCGGCGGATTGCCCAGGATGCGGCAGATGCGTGCCGACAACCGCACGGAATCGATCAGATCCTTGCCTGACATTTCGTAATCGACATCGAGCGCGTACCAGCGCATCGCCCAATCGGCCTTCCATTGCAGCTTCGCAGCGCCGCCCTTCACCGAGGTCTCGAACGCCTCGCCGGTGTCCGGGTCGCGCCAGGCGACGGTGCCCGCCACGGGGTCGCGGCTCTCCATCGGCACCTGCATAACGCGCCCGGTGCGCGGATGGATCGGCAGGATCGGCGAATAGGTGGCACGGCGCTCCGGCCCGAGCGTCGGCAGGATCACCGCCATCACCTGTTCGTAGCATTCCAGCACGCGGATCAGCGCGGCGTCGAACCGGCCGGCGGCATAGTACTCGGTCGAGGAGGCGAACTCGTAGTCGAAGCCGAACGAATCGAGGAAGGCGCGCAACCGTGCGTTGTTGTGCGCGCCAAAGCTGTCGTGGGTGCCGAACGGGTCCGGGATGCGGGTGAGCGGCTTGCCGAGATGCGGCGTCAACAGATCGCGGTTCGGCACGTTCTCCGGCACCTTGCGCAGCCCGTCCATGTCGTCGCTGAACGCGATCAGCCGCGACTTCAGGCCGGTCAGGGTGGTGAATGCGTGGCGGACCCAGGACGTCCGTGCCACTTCGCCGAATGTGCCGATATGCGGCAGTCCGGAGGGGCCGTAGCCGGTCTCGAACAGCGCATGTTCCTTGCCAGACGCCGCGAGTCGCCGGGCGACCTTGGCCGCCTCCTCGAACGGCCAGACTTTGGGAATTGCCGTCTCGCTGTTGCGAATTGTTTCAGCCATCCGCCGGAAGCTAGAAACCGGCGGGTGCCCGGTCAATCGCGGCGGGCCATTTTCTCGGCGAAGTCGCGGCGACGTCAGGCGTTACATGCCCATGCCGCCGCCGCCACCGCCGCCACCGCCGTCGGAACCGACCATCGGGATTACATACGGCCTGCTCGGCGGTGCAGTCCCGTTCGGAGCGGCACAGCCGGCCAATGCCAGGATCACGACCAGCAGTGCAGACCGTGAAGTGGTCCACATTGGGCTAGTATCCGCCGCCACCTCCGCCGCCCCCTCCTCCACCCGACGGATTCGCAAAAGCCGAATTGGCCTGGGACTTCTGCGCTGCGACGTCGGCCGAGTTCGGCGCTGTGCAGGCGGCCAAAGCCAGCGCACAGCCCGCGGCCAGGATTACGCTCCGTAGGGTCTTGCTCATATGACGCGTTCCCCTTCCGATGCCTTAACTAGGTGTAGACGCCGTCGCCGGACAAGAATTCCCGGCTTCACCAACTCGTGGTTGAGTCGCCAGGAGCGATGGCGCCGGGGACTGATTGCGTCTAGGGGATCGATCGTGAGCCCAGCCAGCTGAATGCCATGGCGCGAATTGCCCTTCCCGACGCGCCTGCCGTCGTCGCCGGCCACGGCCGCGCCGCCATCTTTACGGCCGATGGCGAATTGTTGCTGCTTTCGGCAGCAGAGGCAGCCGCGCGCCTGCGCGGGCTGCCCCCGCCTATGCTGGTTCACGCGCCTGCAACATTCCGCAGGCTCGGCCTCCGCGGCATGCCGGCATTCGATCTGCTGGAGTTGTTCGCTTTCGCATTGCCTGCCCGTCCCGCCGCACCAACACCGCGCGGCCTCGCCCTTATGCTGGATTTCGAACCGCCGACGGGTGGCCTGGAAGCAGAAGCGGCGCTGCTCCCGGAACTGGCCGCAGCGTTGCTGCACCGGCTCTCGCTTGGCCGCGACATCGCCCTGAACCGCGACGCCGCGGGTCTGGCGGCGCGGATGGGCCAGGCGGGCTGGGGCTGGGCGCCGTTCGTGACGGCTGCGCTTGGTCGGCCGGATGCGGCGCCATCGAACGAGGCGCTGCGCGTGTGGAAACGCCTGCCGGAATGGGAGGACACAGCACCGCTGCCGCCGCCGTCCGCGCATCCGGTGGGAGAAACCGAGGCGCGCTCGCGGCTCGCCAGCATGCTGGGCCCGCATGCGGAGCAGCGGCCTGGGCAGGCCGACTATGCCGGCGCCGCCGCCGCCGCGTTTGCACCACGCGAAACCCGGGGCGATCCGCATCTTGTGCTGGCCGAGGCCGGGACCGGGACCGGCAAGACGCTCGGCTACCTCGCCCCCGCCAGCGTGTGGGCCGAGAAGAACCACGGCAGCGTGTGGATCAGCACCTTCACCCGCCACCTGCAGCGGCAGATCGATACGGAACTGACGCATCTGTTCCCGGACCCGGCCGAACGACACAAGCGGGTCGTGGTGCGCAAGGGCAGGGAGAATTACCTCTGCCTGCTCAACCTGGAGGACGCGCTGGGACCTGCCACTTCGGGGCTGGCGCCGGCCTCGGTCATTCCGCTCGGCCTGATCGCCCGCTGGGCGCTGGTGACCGCCGATGGCGACATCCAGGGTGGCGACCTGCCTGGCTGGCTCGCCGAACTGTTCGGCTCGGCCACCATCCTCGGCCTCGCCGACCGGCGCGGCGAATGCATCCACGCGGCGTGCCCGCACTGGCGGCGCTGCTTCGTCGAACACACGATCCGCCGGGCGCGCGGCGCGCAGCTTGTTGTTGCCAACCATGCCCTGGTGATGACCCAGGCCGCCTGGGGCGGGCTCGACGACAGCACGGTTCCGACCCGATACGTGTTCGACGAAGGCCACCACGTGTTCGACGCAGCGGACGGGGCGTTCTCCGCCGAACTCTCTGGCCTGGAGACGGCGGAACTACGGCGATGGCTGCTCGGCGCCGAGGGCGGCCGGTCGCGTGCCCGCGGTCTGAAGCGGCGGATCGAGGAGCTTGTCGCCGCCCGTCCGATGCTGGAAGCGCCATTGGACGCGGCCCTGCAGGCGGCCCGCGCACTGCCGGCTCCCGGCTGGTCCAGCCGCCTCGCGAGTGAGCACCCGGACCTGGGCGGCCCGGACACCGGCAGACCGAACCCGACCGAGGTCCTTCTGCGCCTGATCCGCCACCAGGTGTTCGCCCGCATCGGCGGCGACGCCCGGGTCACGCCGGGGGGCGAGGTGCCATACGGAGCGCTGGAGTGTGACGTGTTCCCGATCGGCCCCGGAGTCGACGAGGCCGCGGACCGATTGGCCCGCGCGATGGCACGTATCGCCGAACCGCTTGGCACGCTGCGCGAACGCCTGCTCGCGCGTCTGGACGAGGAGGCGGACGACATGGATGCGGCGACGCGCAACCGCATCGAAGCGGCCGGCCGGTCGCTCAACCGTCGCGCCCTGAACCCACTGTCCGCCTGGCAGGGCATGTTGCGCGCTTTGAGCGAGCTGCGACCCGATCCCGGCAGCCGCCCGGCGCACATCATGTTTCTCCAAGTGCGCCGCACGGAGGGGGGGCGTGAGGTCGATGTCGGCCTGCACCGCCACTGGCTCGACCCGACCATCCCGTTCGCTGCAACGCTTCTCGCACCCGCGCACGGCCTGCTGGTCACCTCGGCGACGCTGCGCGATTCCGGCGACGCCGACCCGGAAACCGCGTGGTCATCGGCGGAGGCACGCGTCGGCGCCCCGCATCTGCCCTCATCGGCGATCCGCGCCGCTGTCGCCAGCCCGTTCGACTATGCGACACAGACCCGCGCCTTCATCGTCACGGACGTGGTCACCGGCAACATCCCGCAACTCGCCGCGGCCTATCGCGCATTGTTCATCGCAGCGGGTGGCGGGGCGCTCGGCCTGTTCACTGCCATCCGCCGGCTGCAGGCGGTCCATGCACGCATCGCCCCGGAACTCGAGATGGCCGGCATCCCGCTCTACGCCCAGCATGTCGACGCCATGGGCAACGCCACCCTGGTGGACATCTTTCGGACCGAGGAGGAGAGCTGCCTGCTCGGCACCGATGCGATGCGCGACGGGGTCGACGTGCCCGGCCGCGCGCTGCGCCTTGTGGTGTTCGAGAAGGTTCCCTGGGCGCGTCCCGACATTCTGCATCGCGAACGCCGCGTGCATCTCTCGGAGGGCGATCCGAAAGCCTACGACGATCGAATCGCACGGCTGCGCCTGCGCCAGGCCTTCGGCCGGCTGATCCGCCGCGCCACCGACCGGGGCGTATTCGTGCTGCTCGACCGTCAAACACCGTCGCGCCTGGTGTCGGCGTTTCCTGCCGGCGTCGTGGTTCGCCGCGTCGGCCTCGCCGAGGCGGCGCGGCAAACGCGTGCGTTCCTGGGTTAACCGGAATCCCGGGTGTCAGCCCGTGGCTGGCCATGGTCACGCCGAGCGCACTTGACGTGAACGCCCCCAATGTCATTGCGAGGACTGAAGCATCGGCGGCCGAGTGAGCGACGCGCGCCGGCGTTGCGGGCGTGCGCTGCAACGGTCGTCACCATGCCTCCAGGGAGCGCGATGATGGAAAACGGACTCGAGTTCGCCGGTTCCTCGGTCGTCAGCGCGTCGAGCGCCACATGAGCCGACCCCGCGCGCGCGCCGCAATCCGCACCTGCCGGCACACGCACCGGCAGAACCGTGCAACGCACGGCGCGGACTGCCACGATCGGATCATCCAACGCCGCGGCGACGACACCTCCTGACCCCGAACATCGGCCGATCACCAAACTGCTGACCGGCATGCCAGGTTTCGACCAGATTACCGGCGGAGGCATTCCCGAAGGCCGGGTGACGGCGATTACCGGCGGCACCGGTGCGGGCAAGACGGTGTTCGCCCTGCAGATACTCGTGAACAGGCTGAACACCGATGGCGAGACCGGCGCCTTCGTTGCATTCGAAGAGCCCGTTGCGCAAGTCCAACGCAATATCGCGTCATTCGATTGGCGTCCGAGCGATCACGGCCACGTCAGGATCCACTTCATCGATGCCAAGACGCCGACCGACATGATCGTATCGGGTGAGTTCGACCTGATCGGGATGCTCGAGGGCGTGGGCGCACTGATCGAGAGGACCGGCGCCCGGATTGTGGTCTTCGATGGAATCGACAGAATACTCACCGGTCTGCCGGGTGAGGCGCAGGAGCATCGGGAACTGACGCGATTGGACGACTGGATACGTAAGTCGGGCGTGACCGGGCTGATTACACTCAAGCCCACCAACGTCACCGGCCGGAACGCGAGCCGCTTCGCGTTCATGCAATATATCACGGATTGCGTCGTCCGGCTGGATAGAAGCTTCACAGACACGACATCTTCCAGAAGCCTTGTGATCGTCAAGTATCGCGGGTCCGGCTTTGCCATGAGCCCGTACCCACTGGTCATCGACCGGTCGGGAGCCGACGTGGTGCTGTTCAGCGATTCCCGCGTGCAACCGCGCACTTTCACGGATCGCCTGACGACCGGCATTGCCCGGCTCGATACGTTGCTCGGGGGTGGCTACCTGCGTGGTTCCAGCACGCTGATAACGGGCAGTCCCGGGACATCCAAGACCCGCCTGGCCGCGAGTTTCGTCGCGGCCGCCTGTGAGAGAGGCGAGCAATCGCTGTTTGTCAGCTTCGATGAAGCCGCGAGCCAGATCGTCGCCAACATGCGATCGATCGGTCTGGATTTGCAGAAACACATTGATTCCGGCCACTTGAGAATAGCGTCCATGGTGTCCGGCGCCAGCAGTCCGGAGGAGCATTTTCACGCGCTTCACAGACTGCTCGACGCGGTTCCAACGACCTGCATCGTCATCGACCCGCTATCCGCGTTGACCCGGCATTCGTATCCGTTCACTGCATTGATCTTGGATAACGTCGTTGTCTACGCCAAAGCAAGGGGCCTCACCGTTCTCGTCACCTCTCTGCTCGATCACGGCGAACTGGGCGGCGAAAAGGAACTTTCGGCAGCCAAGGTATCGACGGTCGCCGACACCTGGATGCACGTCAGCTATATCATCAATAACGGCGAGCGTAACCGTGCGCTGACGATCATCAAGTCGCGTGGCACCCAGCATTCGAATCAGGTCCGCGAGCTGAGCATCACCGAATCCGGCCTGGAATTGAAGGACGTGTACCTTGCCGAGGGCCAGGTCTTGTTGGGCACTGCCCGGATCCAGAAGGAAAACGCGGACCGCCGCGAGCGCATATTGAAAGAATTGACGCGCAAGCGCGACCGTACGCAGCGGGACATCGATCTTCACACGCTGCAAGACCGTGTCGCGGCAACGACCCAGGAGCTTGAATGGAAGCGGCAGGAGGCCGAGTTCGCCGAGGCAACTGAACGCACCCGCTCGGACAGCGAGCGCATAGATTTGCAACATATGCGAGATGCCAGGGGGGCTGACGGCGCCATTGCAGCAGATCCGGTCCCGGCGCGCCGCAAGAGGGGACGGCCTTGAGCAGCCGGCCGATCGCCAGGCTCGAGGAGGACGAAGGGCGCAACGCGGGGCGCATTCGGCTCTACGTTGCCCGCCGGACGCCCAATTCGGCCCGAGCCGAGCAAAATCTGCTTGCCGCCCTGCGCAACGGTGCGAACAGCGATTTCTCCCAGCGATTGGAAATCATCGACATTCGGAAAGCCCCGGAGCAGTCGCTTTCGGATGGTGTGTTCCTGACGCCGACGCTGGTGTGTTTCAAGCGAAGCGGCCAGCTGACGATGACGGGCGATCTGGCGGACCGGGAGAAGCTGAACCTGCTGCTGCAAAGCCTGCGGGACGATGAAACGATCGAAAAGATGGAAGCGCTGATCGCCGGCAAGGAGAAGATGCTCGAGGAACGCGTTGCATTGGCAGCCGAGCTGAACCATCGCGCTCGGAACAATCTGCAATATGTCTCGCAACTGCTGGCCGAGCATCTGGAACATGAGTTCGGGGGTGCAGGAGAGAGCGTCGATCGATGCCATCATTCGCCATGTCATGGCGTTGGCCGAGGTGCACGACAAGCTGCTGGGCGCCGGCCTGGCCCGCATGACGGACCTTGGCGAATATATCAGGTCGCTGTGTGACAGCTATCCCGGCCTGCGGACGTCCGACGCGCAGAAGAACGTGCAACTCAACTGCGACGCCGAGTCACTGATCGCCGACCTGAACACCGTCACGATCATCGGGATGGTGCTCGCCGGGGTGCTGACGAACAGCTGCAACCATGCCTTCCCCGAGGGAACCGGCACGATCACTGTCACCTTGCGGCGCTCGGCGACGGACGATGAGGCCATTCTCACCGTGGCCGACACCGGCCCCGGCTTCACCGAGCGGCCCGGGAGCAAGCGGCATGGCGTCGGCCTGGTCCGACGGATGCTGCAGCAGTTGGGCGGCTCGGCCGAACTGAACTCGAAGGGCAGCACCGTCTGGACGCTCCGCTTCCCGGTAGTATCCGCCGACGAGCATGCCGTTCCGGCGCACAGTGTCGGGTGATACGCCTTCGCCGTCATGGCCGGGCCTGTCCCGGCCATCCGTCGCGGCACGGTACCACCACTGATGGCCGGGACGAAGCCCGGCCATGACGATGAAGGCGTTACCGTCATGGCCGGGCTTGTCCCGGCCATCCTTCGCGACACGGTGCCACCACTGATGGCCGGGACAAGCCCGGCCATGACGATGAAGGCGTTGCCGGCGAAGGCGTTGGCGGCGACTTCATGCGGGGCGAGACCCGAACGCCCGGCCGAGGCGATCAAACCAACGCGCGCCGTCCTCGGCCTATCGCTGCCCGCTTGATCTGCCCCGGCAGTTCGATCAGGGTCCGCCCCCGAAACACGGAGTTTGGTAAATGCGGTCGCGCGAGGTTCTGGAAGCGCCCGAGGCACTGGCCCTCACCATGGTCCTGGTGGCCGCGGCGGACGGCGGCATGTCGGACCGCGAGATCGGCGTGATGGCCGGCCAGGTGCAGACGCTTCCGGTGTTCCGAGACTTCACGGGCGAACAATTCCACATCGTCACCGACGCCGCGGTGAAACTGTTGAAAGAAGAGGACGGGCTGCAACACGCCGCCCGGCTGGTGCGCAGCGCACTCGAGCCACGCCTGCGCGAAACCGCCTATTCCCTCGCCTGCGAGGTGGTCGCCGCCAACCCGGTAACGCAGCAGCGGACACTCGAGATGCTGGAGTTCGTCCGCAGCGAACTTCAACTGGACCCACTTGTCGCGGCGGCGATCGAACGCGGCGTCCGCGCCCGGCACCAGCGTGCGGAGCCCGGGACGTAACAGCCGGGGGCCTCGTGCCCCTCGCTGCGTGTAGCGGCGCTCGATGCGCGCGCTCGGGGCGGTGGTGGCGATCGCTTTCGTTCCGGTGGCGGCATTGCTGATGCTGGCGTTGGCAGGATCGGCGGCTGTCGGGCCGGCATTGTTCGCAGCCGCGGTGACGCTGGCTGCGGCTCTGGCGCTGGCTCTGTTCTGGGCGCGCGATCTCGACGTGCTGGCCGAGGCGCTGCGCCGGATTGGCACCGACGAACCGGCCGTGCGGCCCATGCGCGAGCCGCGCCTGCCGGGCATGCAGCGGCTCGGACGAGCGGTGGAGCGGCTGGCGCGGCGGGTGGCGGCGCGCACGGCGCTGGTGGAGCAGTTCCGTCGCGCGGACGGCACCGTTGTGGAGCGGCTGCCGGACCCGATCATCGTGCTGGCGGCCGATCGTAGCGTGCGGCGGGCCAATTCGGCGGCACGGGCGGCGTTCGGCGCCGACATGCCGGCGGTGCTGCGCCATCCGGACCTGCGCGCCGCGATCGACCGGGCGTTTGCAACCGGTGCGACCGAGATGGCCGAGGTGACCCTGCCGGTGCCGGTGCCGCGCGAGGTCCACGCGGCGGTGGTGCCGATGGAACCGCCGATGGCGGATGGCGGGCAGGCGGTGGTGGTCCTGTCGGATCGCTCGCGCGAACGGGCGGTGGAGCGGATGCGCGCCGACTTCGTGGCCAACGTGAGCCATGAGCTGCGCACGCCGCTCACGTCGCTGATCGGGTTCATCGAGACATTGCTGGGGCCCGCGGCCGACGATCCGCCTGCGCAACAACGCTTCCTCGGCATCATGGGCGAGCAGGCGGCGCGGATGAACCGGCTGATCGACGATCTTCTCAGCCTGTCGCGGATCGAGCTGGTCGAACATCAGGCGCCATCGGCGAGGGTCGATCTGACGGAGCTGTTGGCACGCCTGACGGCGGGGTTCGAACCGCGGCTGAAGCAGCGTGCGGTGTCGCTCGATGTGCGCATTCCGGCGGACGTGCCGGCCGTTGTCGGGGATGCGGACCAGTTGGCGCAGGTGGTGCAGAATCTGCTGGATAATGCAGTGAAATACGGCCGGGAGGGCGGCACCGTGCGGCTCGATGTCGCCGTCGCATCGCCCGGCGTGTCCGCTGATCCCACAAGGGGATGGCCGGCGCGGCCCGGCGTGGTGGTCATCGTTGCGGATCAGGGCGCCGGCATCCCGCGCGCGCATCTGCCTCGGCTGACCGAGCGATTCTATCGTGTCGATACCGGTCGGTCGCGCGCGGCCGGCGGCACCGGGCTGGGGCTTGCGATCGTCAAGCATGTGGTGAACCGCCATCGGGGCAGATGCTGATCGAAAGCGAGGAGGGCGTCGGCACCACGGTCAGCGTCTGGCTGCCGCTGGCGGGAGAGACGGGACCCGTTTGACATGCAATCGTGTGCAATCGCTTCATCGTAATTTCTTGACGCCACGGCTGCATCTTTCCGATCAGAGGTGGCGAGCGATGCCCGATATACCAGTTGCAGGACATGGTGGCGGCCCTTACGATCCGGGCATGGAAGCGCGAATTTCACGCCTTGAAGAGGACATGCGCGACGTCAAGTCCGCGGTCGCCAGGCTGGAGGCGACGACGATCAGGATCGAAGCCATGCTGGCCGCGACGCTGCCGCATCTCGCGACCAAGGCCGAGCTCGCCGAGTTGCGGCCGAGTTGCCGACAAGACGTACATGTGGGGCATTCTGGCCGTGTTGCTCACGGCGTATGCGTGTGGACTCGCCGGCCTCGCCGTCCTGAAGTAGCAGGGCGGCTGCCCCCGTCGGCTCCAATTCCGAAGCCCGGGCGAGCCAGCCCCGACGGAGGACACGCCAATGGCGGCAGAACGGAAGACCGCGATCGTGACGGGGGCCGCCAGCGGCATCGGGCGCGCGATGACGCTGGGCCTGCTCGGGGCGGGCATCGATGTGGCCGCGGTGGACCGCAACGACGCCGGTCTCGCGGCACTTGCGGCAACCGTGCAGGACAGGCCAGGCACGATGCTGGCGCTCCCCACCGACCTGGCGCAGCCGGACTGCCTTCGAGGCGATCGTGGCCAACGCTCTGGGCCGCTTCGGCAAGATCGACGTGCTGGTGAACAACGCCGGCATCGGCCAGGCATCGATCAAGGCGGACCAGCGGCGCAATCCGCTGCGCTTCTGGGAGATCACGCCCGAGCACTGGCAGCGCTTCCTCACGGTGAACGCGACCGCGCCGATCATGATGGCGCGCGCCGTGGTGCCGCACATGCTGCCGCCGGGAATGGGCGCGTGATCACCGTCACCACCAGCCTCGGCACGATGGTGCGCGAGGGCTACCTGCTGTACGGCGCGAGCAAGGCGGCGGCCGAGGCGGCGATGGCGGTGCTGGCGGCGGACCTGAAGGGCACCGGCGTCACCTCGAACGTGCTGGTGCCGGGCGGCGTCACCAACACCGGCATCGTCGGCGACGAGGCGGGTGATCGCGCGCGGATGCTGCAGCCGGAGATCATGGTGCCGCCGCTGCTGTGGCTGATCTCGGACGCGGCGGCGGGCGGTGACGGCGCGGCGGTTCGTGGCGATGGACTGGGATGCATCGCTGCCGGGCGAGCAGGCGGCGGAGAAGGCGGGCGTGCCGATCGCGTGGCTGGGGATTGCGCGGATGCCGGTGGAGCCGGGGTGAGGATCCGAACAATCCTATTTGGGCGCAGTCGCCAATAGGGCCGGCCAGCCGGCAGCGATCGCGAGCACGTAGAAGACGAACAGGGCGTAATAAGGAACAATAGACCAGGAACAGATGGCCCAGATGACGCAGGCCGCATCGGGTCGAGCGCGCGCCTCGTAGACAGCGTTGTTGCCGTAAGTGTTGCCACGTATGCTCTCGACCACCCGCGTGTAGAGATTCCGATACGCGACCTCGGTGGCAAGATACATGACGTCGACAAAGCCAAATATCAGGACCGGCACGAGGGTAGCGTGGACAATCTGTGGCGCGTGAGCGGCGCCGGCAAGGCCGAGCAGGGCGGCGACCAGCGTCAGGCACCATGTCTTGCTGGACGCACTGTTGTTCGCCAGCCGGCTGATGATGCCCTGAAGCAGGGCGATGTGCGCCGTCGCCGCCGGGCTGTCGGCTGGCCAGAGCGGCGAGTTTTCCGGGTGGTCCTGGCGGCAGGACCGAGCAGACAAACGGATCATGCAGGAGCTGACCGCGCGCGATCCGGACAATGCCGGCTGGCGGCGCGATCTGTCCGTCTCGCACAACAACGTCGGCGGGGTCCTGGAGGCGCAGGGCAAGCTGCCGGAGGCGCTGGCGGAGTACCAAGCCTACCAGCGGATCATGCAGGAGCTGACCGCGCGCGATCCGGACAATGCCGACTGGCGGCGCGAGCTTTCCGTCTCGCACAATTGCGTCGACGGGGTCCTTCAGGCGCAGGGCAAGCTGCAGGAGGCGCTGGCGGATACCAAGCCGGCAAGCGGATCATGAGGAGCTGACCGCGCGCGATCCGGACAATGCCGGCTGGCGGCGCGATCTGTCCGTCTCGCACAACAACGTCGGCGGAGTCTGGAGGCGCAGGGCAAGCTGCCGGAGGCGCTGGCGCATGACGAGCCTACCAGCGGATCATGCAGGAGCTGACCGCGCGCGATCCGGACAATGCCGGCTGGCGGCGCGAGCTTTCCGTCTCGCACAATTGCGTCGGCGGGGTCCTTCAGGCGCAGGGCAAGCTGCAGGAGGCGCTGGCGGATGACCAAGCCGGCAAGCGGATCATGCAGGAGCTGACCGCGCGCGATCCGGACAATGCCGGCTGGCGGCGCGATCTGTCCGTCTCGCACAACAACGTCGGCGGGGTCCTGGAGGCGCAGGGCAAGCTGCAGGAGGCGCTGGCGGAGTACCAAGCCTACCAGCGGATCATGCAGGAGCTGACCGCGCGCGATCCGGACAATGCCGGCTGGCGACGCGGACTGTCCGTCTCGCACAATTGCGTCGGCGGGGTCCTTCAGGCGCAGGGCAAGCTGCAGGAGGCGCTGGCGGAGTACCAAGCAGACAAACGGATCATGCAGGAGCTCTCCGCGCGCGATCGGGACAATGCCGGCTGGCGGCGCGATCTGTCCGTCTCGCACAACAACGTCGGCGGGGTCCTTGAGGCGCAGGGCAAGCTGCCGGAGGCGCTGGCGGAGTACCAAGCCTACCAGCGGATCATGCAGGAGCTGACCGCGCGCGATCGGGACAATGCCGACTGGCAGCGCGAACTGTCCGTCTCGCACACCAACGTCGGCGGGGTCCTTCAGGCGCAGGGCAAGCTGCAGGAGGCGCTGGCTGAGTACCAAGCGTCGGAAAGAATTCTCCTGGGTTTGGTAGCAGCTTCGCCTGATCAAGCGCAGTGGTTAGAGGATTTGAACGTAACCCAAGACTTACTCGGTTCTATTCGCGAAATGGACAGGAAGTAGGTGGCCAGTTGACCTGAACTTCTGGAATGCCACGGCCCGATCATGATGGTGCGGGAGGGCTACCTGCTGTACGGCGCGAGCAAGGCGGCAGCAGAGACGGCGATGGCGGTGCTGGCGGCGGATCTGAAGGGCACCGGCGTCACGTCGAATGTGCTGGTGCCGGGCGGCGTCACCAACACCGGCATCGTCGGGGACGAGGCGGGCGACCGCGCGCGGATGCTGCAGCCGGAGATCATGGTGCCGCCGCTGCTGTGGCTGATCTCGGACGCGGCCGCGGCGGTGACGGCGCAGCGGTTCGTGGCGATGGACTGGGATGCATCGCTGCCGGGCGAGCAGGCGGCGGAGAAGGCGGGCGTGCCGATCGCGTGGCTGGGGATTGCGCGGATGCCGGTGGAGCCGGGGTGACGGGGGTGGGTTCCCGATGAGGAGGGGCGAGCGCAGGGGCATCGTGCGATTTTGTCTCATGGCCACTTCATGTGAGATGATGTCGCACCAGACGAGAATTGTGAGCCACGCGCCGCGGCATCGCCGATCCGCGCGAACGACGTAAGGTCTGTGCGGTTGGAGAAACCGACTTCATTACGCGGAGGACAGCGAAGAGACGCTGAGCGCCGCGAAGTGACCATATGACAGGTCCTCCGCGGCTCTCACCGACGCTCCGCTGCCCTCCGCGCAAAATATCGGCCTTCGCCGCAGCCGCAGGCCATGCATGTATGGTCAGGCCGCCGCGGCATGCGTTGGACCGTCGAGCGCCCGCAGAGTGGGGCTGGTGCCGTTGACGAGCGCCTCGACGACCCCGGGCTCAGGCGGGCCGAAGTCGAGGCGCATCGGCAGGCCGCCGTGGGCGCGGATGCGGGCGGCGCGGCGGGGTAGATCACGGCATGCTGCTCGGCTTCGGAGACGTCGCTGAACTCGGATTTGGGCCCGTCGGGCTCGGACGGTGCGGCGGAGGGTTGCCGGGCAGTGGGCTGGGGCGCTTCGGCCGGCGCGGGCGATGCCTCTGGAAGCGGGACCGAGGCGTCGCGGGACCGCCAGCCGGCACGCTCGATGGCGGCGGCCTGGATCGCGGCCTTTGGCCTTTTCCCGCATCGCCTGGGTGCGCTGGAGCCCACGCAACCCGCTTTGCATGAGGCGCATCATGGCGACGGCCTGGGCGCGGCAGCGGACGGTGGTTGCGAGATCCTGGCCGGGCTGAACGGCCAGGCGGAGGCAGTCCTTGGAGTGGGCGTCGGCGACAACGATCTGCACGGCGAGGAGGGACTCGGACGCACCAGCGGGGAGGAAGCCGGCGACCGCGGCCATGGCGGTTTCGTCGCGAGCGGCGCGTGCCTCAGCGGTGTCGGTGATGGGCGGGGGAGAGTGGCGCAGAGGGTGGCGACGACATCGCGGGCGATAGACGGGGGGAGGTTCGGGAGGGACTGGGTGGTGCGCATGACAGTGCCGCCCGGTTGCTGTGGAAGAGGGCAGTGGATGTGGGTGTTAGATAAGATAATGCAATAGGTATGATGCCTAACGAGCGAAGATCAGCCTCTGCGTGTCACACAGGTTGACATGGAGGAACATCTGCGGCCGATCAGGACCGCTCGCCACCCGATGCGGTCACCTTCACCGACGCCACGGCCAGCGGCGAGGCCGCGCCAATTCCTGTTGTTCGCGGGACAGCGACGGGGCGCGAACTTCTACTCTATCGGCGTCATTCGGCCGGCAACCGATGCCGTTCACTCAAATCAGGGTGGCAGCCCGGCATTGATGATTGTGGTCCAGCCTTAGGGCTAGCAGTGGATGCCCATCCAGATATCATTGGAGTTGCCGGCACGGCGCGGGAGCAATCCGATGACCGCAACGATGGACGCCGAATTAGCGAGCGCGATACCCACGCCGCAGGCTGGATCAGCGGTGATGGCGATCGGCCCGATGCGCTCTGCGGTCATGAACTGTGGCCGTTGATGATGACGTTCACGCTGTCGCCGGACGGGAAGATGAAGTTGTTCGCGCCAAGAGACGACGCGGCAACGCCGCTTAGTGTTACGGTGTCGCTCCCAAACGTCACGACGGTAGACCCCCCGACATCGTTGGCAGCGAGCACGGCAGCCTTCGCGACGTTTTGGAATTCGAGGTGATCGCTCGGTTGCCAGTCGGTGATTGAGTCGGCGTGGCCACCACCGTCGAGGAGGAATGAGACGTTGCCGCCGCCGCCTGTGAGCGCCTTATCGACCCCAAGGCCAACAACGATCGTTAGGATCAGGGTTAACGGCACCAGGGGTCCATGCGGACCCATTCCAGGTGAACCATTGCTGCGAGCGCGAGTCTTGGCCCTCGATCTGCCCATTGACGAGGGCGAGAGCTGAGGTGTCGGAACCATCCAGTATGGGACTGCCGTTTTTGATCGCGTTTCCGCTCGCATCGACCGAGAAGACATTCCCAGCAGGATCGGTCAAGGTCAAACCATCGCCCGCAGCAATGATGTTGCTTGGGGAATTGGGGAGAGGCGGCGTGCCACCACCGCCACCGCCTGTCGCGGGCGGGGGCGCAGCCGAGCTGCCAGGCGGGACAGGCGTGGGCGGAGGTGGCGGCGTGCCACCAGTGGTCCGACCGCCTGGGCCAGGATCGCCAGGAGCCGAGTTCCAAGTGCCGTTCGAGTAGCTGAACCAGCCGTGCCCCTTCGCATCCTCAGCGTACAGAAGGCCGCCAACGACCCGGACAGCGTCCGTGAACGCCGCGCCTGGGATCGAAACGCCATTCACCTGAACCACACCAGCCGGCCACGCAAGTCCGAATTCAATGTTGTCAGGGGTCATGAGGGGGAGCGTGTAGACGTTCCCTTGGGCGTCCGTTAGCGAGCCGCCACTGCCCGGTGTGACATCGCCAGGATCGAGCGTGATAGTCTGTCCAGCCCACTCTCCTGACGCGATGCCGTCGGCATTCATGGCCGAAGCCAGGGTGGCAAGATCGGAGGTCACGGGCAAAGGCTGTAGCGAACCAGACATTATAATGACTTCCTTCGTGTTACAGTTTCAAAGGTCGGTCCCGTCACATGGATCCTTCAGCGGGAACGTGATCGGCCGTAGGTTTCGCCATCTGGACAAAATGGAGTCGACTGGTTGTTGCCGGCGCCGTCGATCGAACAGGCGACGGCGCCATCGAGCCCAACTGCGCTGTCATTCATGACGGTTGCGGAATTGTGGCCAGAGGACGAACCGTGACGGTGCCAATGCTCACCATGGCTATTCATACGATCTGGCATTTATTGCACAATAGCCCCACCCCAATTGACCGCTCGCAGTGTTCGTCAGGCGGCTTGCCAAACGTTGGTGCGACGTAGCGTGGAGAATTCGGTTGATGGCAAACGGTATTTCGCCGGCGCCGCCGTCAGACGCGCGAAATTCCCATTTGGGGTTGTGGACAAGCATCAATCAGGCGAAAAGCTTCCTATAGTGGTTGTCAGAGAGAATCGAGCGAGGGCATAGCGACCAAGACTGCATGCGCGATGGAACCGGGCACGAGCGACAGATCGCCGAGGTGCTGGGCACCGGCAGCCAGAACGGCGCCGAGCTCGTTTGTTACGTTCACCGCATTGAACGGCCGGTCGGCGAACGTTGCTGCCGTATCGACCGAGAACTCTGCGCCATCAAGCAGGGACCGTCTGGGTGAACAGCCGGATGCCGTACGCGCCACCGAGAACCCCGATCTGACATTGCTCGATGGGGCGCGAACGAGCCATTGGCCACAGCAGCGTAGCACGCCGTCAAGTTCGAGGACCTTTGCCGAAACGACTTGCACGCCAGCTTTCCGGGTGTTGTAGAAGGCATTGGCCGAAGCGATGAGCGGGCCGAGCACGCGGGCCGACATGGTCGCGACGAGCGCCGTCAACCGGTCAATCAGGTCGCGGGTCGTCGCTCGCCCCTCAGTCCCTGGATGCCAAGCGTTGTAAGCGAACCCTGCCAGTTCGCTGGCGAAGACAAGGGCTGCGACCACGAGCGCCAACAGGTCCTGGCTCACCGGAATGCTCCATGAGCCATCCACCGCGGCGTGCACATTATCCGCCGACTGGGCACAGTTTCGAGCGAGTTGCACGCGCGCAACGGTGTGCCGACGGATGGTGTCGGACGCCCCTCGGTCGGCGGGGTTATACAGCCCGCCCGTAATTCAAGAAGAGCACGACGGACGTTGCGCAAGTTGGTCGCGAAGGGCTGGAATGGGTCGAAAACGGTCGCCGGACAGGCCCACTGCTATAAGACGGAGCGTTGTTTAGTGAAATGATCCGGCATTGAGCTGTCAGTAGCACATATATTCCGTTTGTACCCGATCTGTCCTCGGCTTCAGGGTGGGGCAATTACTTTTACACAGCCGAAGTCGGCGGCAAGGTGGATCGCGGCCAGCCCACCCAGGTCGGGCGCGCGCTGGCGCATCTGGGCGTCGAGCATATCGCGGCGTATTCGCCCCAGGCGCGCGGACGGTCCGAGCGTTTGTTCCAGACCTTGCAGGATCGCGTGCCGAAGGAACTGGCATTGGCGGGCATCGCGACGATGTCCGAAGCCAACGCCTGGCTGCGCGACACTTATATACCGGCGCACAACGCGCGCTTCGCGATCACGGCGGAGCAGGAAGGCAGCGCCTTCGTCGCGGTGCCCGGATTGGATCTGGCAGAGGTGCTGTGCGTCCAGGAAGAACGCATCGTCGGCAACGACAACTGCGTATCGTTCCTGAATCTGCAAGCTCCAGATCCTGGAGAGCCCGCTGCGTCCGCACTTCGTCAAGGCGACGGTGAAGGTGCATCAATATCCCGATGGGGGCCTCGCTGTTTTCCATGGACGCCGTTGCCTCGGACGCTACGACAGCAATGGCGTTCCAATCGGCGAACCTCGTGTCGGGGACCGCGAAAAAAAGGATATCGGCCCGTCCCGTCGTCAGCCTCGCGCCGTGCTCGGGGCTGTCAAGGACGCTGCGCGCGGCGCGGTGACCTCGCCTTCGGCGAGGCCATCCCTGACGCTCCGCGCGTCGGCGCTCGCGCGGCAGGTCGGCTCCGGGAAATGGTCCTGACAGTCCCACCAGGAAATGCCCGACGGAGACACCGCTCCTCCGGAGGACAAAACGTGAACGAGCGGCCACATGATGTGTCACCTAAACCGGCCAACTTAATTTGCTCTCGACATCGGCGTTGAGCCAGGCAGCAGAGCATTTCTTCTGCCAGATATGACGATCAGCGGCGAGTGGATGATATCGTTGCGCGTATTCGACAATTCATTTGATTTAACCGCGGCCGACTCCAGGTCGTCTTTGAGTTTGGGAACATTGTGGCTTTCCGGTTCCGTAGCGGTCTTCGCGGCTGCGCGCAACATCTGTCGCTGACTTGGATCCGACCTCAAGAGTACCACGCTCCCCTGACCTGGGGCGCCTTGTCGTCGAACGTGTCACGCCTGTTACCCGTCAACATAATTGCAACGGTTTGGGCGAATGTTTCATGCAGGGAATTCCATGCCGGGGCAAGCTGACCTATCGCCTTCACATATGGTTCAAACTCAGGTTCCGTGAATCGGTCCATGAAGATCCGGCGGCTTCGCGGCCGGGTGCTTGCCATGCTATCCTCTCCCTACAAGCGAGGGCGCTTCGCGCCTACGGATTGGCCAGCGTAGCTGCGCGAACGGCATCCGAACGCGACTCCGTGCAATCCGTGTCCAAATCCGTGTAATCCGTGTTGTTCTTACTTGCTTGGACCACGTCACAGATCTCGACGTTCCACCCGATCGCCTTGGACAGGCTGCCCGGCACACCCCTCCCGCCTCACCGCTCCCCCTCCTCCACCGGATACCGCCGCAGCAGCACCAGCATCAGCCCCATCGACGGCAGTGCCGCGAACATGCACAGCGCATAGAACGCGACCCAGCCCACCTGCGCCGCCAGCACACCCGACGCACCGCCGATCGTGTGCACCGCGATCGCCGCCAGCGACGACAGCAACGCATAATGCGTGGCGGTGAACTCGCGCGAACACAGGCCGGACAGGTAGGTGATGAACGCCGCGTCAGCCATGCCCTGTGCGAACGCCTCAGTGGTCACCGTGGCATACAGCACATGGTGCTCGCCGGCCGACAGCGCGAGCAGCAGATACATCGCCATCGCAATCGTCTGGGTCCAGCCGGTGCGCAGCAGCGCCCGCCCGGTGCCGAGTCGCGCCACCAGCCAGCCGCCCAGCGCGATACCGGCCAGCGTGCCGCCAAGCGAGAACCAGCCGGTGGCCGCGATCGCCTCGCGCGAGAAGCCCAGCGCGCGGTAGAACGGCGCGGTCATGATGCCGGCCATCGCCTCGCCGAGCTTGAACAGTGCCACGAAGGCCAGGATCAGCAGCGCGCCACGCCGCGTCAGGAAATCGCGCAGCGGCTCGATCACCGCGTGCGCCAGGCGCGACGCAAGACCCGCCGGCCTGTCGCGGCGCTGCACCGGCGGTGGTTCCGGCGCCAGCAGCGTCACGACCAGCCCAAGCCCGATCAGCGCCGCCACGCCGAGCAGCGCCGCATGCCAGCCCACCGCGCCCACGGCGGAGATTACGCCGGTGGTCGCGATCAGCAGGGCGATGCGATAGCCCCAGATGTAGGCCGCCATTGCAGCGCCCTGGCGGTGGGGGGCGAAGGCCTCGATGCGCCAGGCGTCCACCACGATGTCCTGGCTGGCGGAGAAGAAGGCGACCAGCGCCGCGAGGGCCAGGGAGAGGAACGGCAGGCGCGCCGGGTCGGACAGTGCCAGCAGCGCGGCGGCGGCGGCCAGCGCGGGCTGGATCGCAGCGAGCCAGCCGCGGCGGCGTCCGAGATGGCGCAGCGGCCCGGGGGGGCGGGCGTTGTCCAGCACCGGCGCCCACAGGAACTTCAGCGAATAGGCCAGGCCGATGTTCGCTGTCAGCCCGATCACCGCCAGCGACACGCCGCCCTCCGACAGCCAGAGCCGGAAGGTGAAGCCCGACAGCGGCAGTGGCAGGCCGGCGACGAAGCCGTAGGCCGCCATCAGCCAGAGGTGGGGGTTGGGCAGCCCCCTCCCCCCGGCCCCCTCCCGCAAGGGGAGGGGGAGTCCGGCTTCTTCCGCAACTCGCCCTCCCCTTGCGGGAGGGGGTCGGGGGGAGGGGTCGCTACGGAACGTCCGCGTCACCGCGGCCGAGGGCGCGCTGCATGGAAACCACATCGACCCAGTGGCCGAACTTCACGCCGACGGACCGCAGCGTGCCCACCATCTGGAAGCCCAGGCTCGCATGCACGCCGATCGAGCCGACATTCTCGAAATCGCCGATCACCGCGATCATCTGGCGCATGCCGCTCGCAGTGGCGATCTCGATCAGGCGCGCCACCAGCGCCTTGCCGACCCCCTGGCCGCGCACATCCTCGCGCACGTAGACGCTGTCCTCGGCGCAGTAGCGATACGCCGAGCGGTCGCGGAACTGCGTGTAGTAGGCGAACCCCAACACGCCCGTCGCGTCCGTCGCCACCAGCCAGCTCCAGCCGTTCTCCCGCACTTTGGCCAGCCGCTCGGCCATCTCCTCGACCGACGGCGGCACTTCCTCGAAGGTGCCGGCCCCGGTCAGCACGTGGTGGGCATAGATCGACTGGATTTCCGGGATATCGGTTTCGCCTGCTTCGCGTATCACCATCACGACGCGTTCCTGCTGTCAGACCGTCAGCCCAAGCACGGACGCGGCATCGCAGGCAAGCGCGAGCAACCCGCGATCGTGGCCAGCCGCGGCGACCAGCGAAAGTCCGACCGGCGCGCCACCGACGAGGCGGGCCGGCAGCGTCACCTCCGGCAGACCGCAGAGGCCGGCGATCGCCGTCACGCCGATCGTCGCCTGGCGGATCGCATTCTGTTCCTCCAGGCTCGCGGTCAGCAGCGGGGCTGGGCATGGGCTGGTCGGATAGATCAGCACTGCTCCGCCAGCCAGCAGCGGGCGCACCCGCGCCTGGAACAGACGACGGAAGGCACGGCCCGGCGCCGCCACCGCGGGGTCTGTTGCCTTGGCGGCGGCGAAGCGCTCGCCGATGCCGGGACCAAACCGTGGCTTGACGGCCTCGATCCAGCTGCCGAGCGTCGCCCACGCCTCCTCTGCCTGTGTGGTGCGGAAGTGGTCGAAGACGCTGTCAATGCCCTCCGGGGCAAGTCGTACGCCGACCGCCCGGCCACGCATCCGTTCCAGCGTCTCCAGTGCGGGGCGCAGCGCCTCGGCCACGTCGGGCTGCGCATTGACCCAGGCTTCTTCGACCCGCAGCAGCGGCCCGTCGACGCTTTGCAGTCCGCCAGGCAGGAGCACATCGCCAATCCCTGCCAGTACCGACGCGCTGCGGGCGAACCAGCCGCAAGTATCGAAGCTGGGCGCCAGCGGGCAGGCGCCGGCCAGGCTGACGGCGCCGAAGCTCGGGCGGAAGCCGAACAGGCCACAATAGCTCGCAGGTATGCGGACCGAGCCGCCGGTGTCGGAGCCGAGCGCGAAATCGGCAAGGCCGCCGGCGACCGCGGCGGCGGAACCACAGCTCGAGCCGCCGGGAAATCGATTAGCGGCACGAGGATTGATCGGCGTCCCCTGCCAGATGTTCTCGCCGGTGAGGCCATAGGCGAGTTCCATGGTCTTGGTCTTGCCGACCAGCCGGGCGCCCGCCTGCAGCAGAGTGGTGACCACGGGCGCGGTGGCGATCGCGGGTGGGTGGGTGCTCGCCCAGTCCGGGTTGCCATATGTCGTGACTGCGCCGGCGACGTCGAACAGATCCTTGACGGCGAAGCTCAGTCCGGAAAGGCGGCCGGACCCGATCGGCGGCCGCTCGAGGCGGGGACCTGGGACGAAGGCGGCGTACGTATCTTCCCTCGACACCATTTGCTTTATTCCTGCCTGCTGGGTGTGTCATAACTCTGCCAGCCAACTGCGTCGCCGGTCGTGTTTCATTGGGCCGCCCGGCATCTTGATAAGATTTACTTGATGGCCGGTAACGCGAATGTGTATATTTCTATCCGATATCTCGGCCACCGCCGATCCGGCCAAGCGCTGCCGGTAAGGAAATTGTCAGCTGAACATGATCTAAGCCGCGCGTAGCAGAACGGCTTGCGTCGGCATGAAGCGACCGTGTTGCCATCCGGCAGTACGACACGCCTCTGAAGGGGATCGCTCGTGGATGTAAATGACGGACACAACTCCGGACGTCCGGGGCTGCGTCCACAATCCGTTGAACGGCAACCAGCCGCCAACGATGGCGGCATCAGCGCGGCCGAGGCATTGGGCGCGGCGGGTGCATCGCCAGTCCATCCGCGGCTGCTGGCCATAATCGAGGCCGGCCGGTATCACGGCATGGAGCTCGATCCCGCCGAATTCCGCGGCACTGCCGGCGAAAAATCGCCGTCGGCCGCCGCGCTCTCCACGTGGGCGCAGAATTCCGGCATGTGGGCGCGCGCCGTGCGGCTGCGCTGGCGGCACCTGATGCGGTTCTCCAACACCGCCCCCGTGGTGTTGCTGTTCACCGACGGCACCGCCGGGCTGCTCACCGGCGTAAACACCGAGCACAAGGTGGTCCTGATCAAGGACCCGCGCGGGCCCGCCGCCGATCCGCCGGTGCCGGTGGACGAGCTGCGCCTCGCCGAGGTCTGGGCGGGCGAGGCGGTTCTGTTGCGCGCCAGCCGCGGCTTCACCGAGGTCGATGCACCGTTCTCGCTGCGCTGGCTCGTCGGCCTTGTGCTGCAGGAGAAGCGGACGCTGCGCGAGATCGGCGTCGCCTCGCTCACGCTCAGCTTCCTGACCATCTTCCCACCGCTCATGGTGATGACGGTGGTTGACAAGGTGCTGACGCATAACAGCTATTCGACGCTCGCGCTGTTGGCCACGATCCTTGCCATCGCGGTCGGCTACGAGACGCTGCTCGGCTACGCGCGACGGCTGATGATCCTGGTGGTCGGCACCAGGATCGACGCACGGCTCAACCTGCACGTGTTCAACCGGCTGCTCCGACTGCCGCTCGACTACTTCGAGCGGCATCCGGCCGGCGAGACGATGTACAACATCAGCCAGATCCACCGGGTGCGGGAGTTCCTCACCGGCAAGCTGATGGCGTCGTTCCTCGACCTGATGACGCTCTGCGTGCTGCTGCCGTTCCTGTTCTTTCTCAATGCGTCGCTGGCCTGGGTCGTGCTGGCCTGCGCCTGCGTGATTACGCTGATCATCCTGATCTATCTGAAGCCGCTCGGGATCATCATGGCCCGCGTGGTCCAGGCGGAGACCAACAAGCAATCGGCGCTCGGCGAGACGGTGTTCGGCGTCCGGACGGTCAAGTCGCTGGCGCTCGAGCCGCAGCGCAAGGCGCTGTGGGACGAGCGTATCGCCGAGGCCGGCAGGTGGCGCCTGGCCTATGGCAAGCTCGGCAACTGGCCGCAGACGCTCGTCACTCCCATCGAGCGGTTCATGTGGATGGGCGTCATCCTGCTCGGCGCCTATTGGGCGATGAGCGATACCAGCGGCTACGGGGTCGGCTCGCTGTTCGCCTTCATGATGCTGTCGATGCGCGTTGCGCAGCCGCTGGTCCAGTTGGCGAAGATGACCGACGAGTACCAGGACGTCGCCCAGGCGATCGCCCAGGCGTCATCGGTGCTGAACCGTCCGCTGGAGGTGGATGCCGCGTCCGGCGGCATGCGGCCCAAGTTCGCCGGCGCCATCACGGCGGACGACCTCTCGTTCACCTATGGCGGCACCAAGACCCCGGCGCTGGACCGCGTCACCTTCTCGATCCCCGCCGGCACCATGCTCGGCGTGGTCGGCCGGTCGGGTTCGGGCAAGTCCACCCTGACCCGCCTGCTGCAGGGCATCAATCGCGACTACTCCGGCTTCCTGAAGATCGACGGCACGGATCTGCGCGAGATCAACCTGCGCCACCTGCGCACCAGTTTCGGGGTCGTGCTGCAGGACAACTTCCTGTTCCGCGGCTCGATCCGCGACAACATCCTCGCCGGACGACCGGGCCTCACGCTCGAGGACGCGGTGCGCTCCGCCAGGCTGGCCGGCGCCGAGGAGTTCATCGAGCGCATGGCGAACGGCTACGAGACCTATATCGAGGAAGGCTCGCCCAACTTGTCCGGCGGCCAGAAGCAGCGCCTCGCCATCGCGCGCGCGCTGATCAGCGATCCGCGCATCCTGATCCTCGACGAGGCGACAAGCGCGCTCGATCCGGAAAGCGAGGCACTGGTCAACGCCAATCTGCTCCGCATCGGGCAGGGGCGGACCATGGTCATCGTGTCGCACCGCCTCTCGTCACTCACCGAATGCGACCAGATCCTCGTGCTCGAAAAAGGCACGGTGATGGATATCGCGCCGCATCGTGTTCTTCTGGAACGCTGCACCGTCTATCGCCAGCTCTGGGCGCAGCAGAACCGCCACCTCGACAGCCAAGGTCCCCGCCATGCAGTTCCTGCCCCGACCCTCGTCCAAGGCGATTAGCATTGTCGCCGACCGGGACGATCCTACGCTGCCGATCATTCTGGAATTCGAGTCGCCGTCGACCGCGATCACCAACACACCGATGCCGCGGGTTGCCCGTCGCATCGTCTGGACGGTGGCCAGCATGTTCGCGACTGCCGTTGCGGCGATGGCGCTGATACCGATCGACAAGGTCGTCACGGCGCAGGGCAGGGTCGTCTCAAAGGCTCCGAACCTGGTCGTGCAACCGCTCGACGCCGCGATCGTGCGCTCGATCGACGTGCGCGACGGCGAATCCGTGCGTGCCGGACAGATCCTGGCGCGGCTCGATCCGACACTGGCCGCGGCCGATGTCGATGCGCTCGTCGCACAGGTCGGCACTCTGCAGGCCCAGGTCTCCCGGCTCCAGGCGGAAGCGTCAGGCGTGCCGTTCACCTATACCGGGCTCGATCCCAACCTGTCGCTGCAGGCTGCGATCTTCGCTCAGCACCAGGCCGAATACAATTACAAGATCGAGAACTATATCCAGAAGGTGAATGGCCTCATGTCGGCCATCGCGCGCGCAACGTCCGACGCGTCCGGTTATCGCAACCGCCTTCAGGTCGCGACCAGTGTCGAGCAGATGCGGCGCGAGCTCGAGCACCTGCAGGTCGGCAGCAAGCTCAACACGCTGTCCGCCGCGGACAACCGGGCCGAGATGGAACGCTTCCTGCACAACGCCGAGGAAACGATCGATCTCCGGGCAGCGCGACCTCGCGGCCATGGTCGCCGAGCGCGACGGCTATGTGCAGACCTGGCACGCCGACATATCCGACAAGCTGGCGGAGGCCACGGGCAAGCTCTCGGATGCGCGCGAGTCGCTGAACAAGGCCCAGCTTCACCGTCAGATGGTCGAACTCCGCGCGGATCGTGATGCGACGGTGCTGGCGGTGGCCAAGGTCTCGGTCGGGTCCGTGCTGCAGCCGGGCCAGCAGTTCATCACCCTGGTGCCCGCCGATGCGCCGCTGGAGGTCGAGGCCAACATCTCCGGCCGCGACGACGGCTTCGTCCATGTCGGCGACAGCGTGGCGGTCAAGTTCGACACCTTCCCGTACCACCAATACGGCCTCGCCTACGGCACGGTGCGTATTATCAGTGCCGACAGCTTCGACGCTCAGGACGAACAGCGCAATCCGACCGGCTCGGTGCCGTTGCCGACCAACAGCAACGACCTCTTTTACCGGGCGCGCGTCGCGATCGACCGCGTTGCACTGCACGACACGCCCGAAGGCTTCCGCATCATGCCGGGCATGCCGACGACGGCCGATATCAAGGTCGGCAAGCGGACGGTGCTGACCTATCTGATGGGCAGGGTTCTGCCGGTCGCCACCGAAGCGATGCGCGAACCGTGATGCGCAACCGAAGGGTCGGATTGCGGTCGAACCGGATGGCCGAGGCCTGAGCGGATGGCATTGCTCGATCGCCTGATGGCCAACATGTCGCCGCCAGCTGCGTTGCGGAGGGCGGTCAGCCTGACGGAAAAGGGCAACGTCAAGCAGGCCTTCCCGCTGCTGGCGCGGGCGGCGCGCGCCGGCATCGCGGAAGCCGAGTACCGGATGGGGCGCTGCTATCTCGAGGCGACCGGCGTGCCGCCCAGCCGGGTGGAGGGCGTGCGCTGGCTGGAGCGGGCCGCCAATCAGGGCTACATCGAGGCGCAGGCGCAACTCGCCACCCTGTTCATTCACGGCCTTGCCAGTACCTGTGCAGTGCGGATGGCGGCGCGACCCCGGCGGCAAACCTGTTCGCCACCAACGAAGCCGTGGCTCCGGACTTCGACAGCGCCATCAAATGGGCCCGCAAGGCAGCCGAGGGCGGATCGGCCGATGGCCAGGCGGTGCTGGGCTATATCCTGACGTCGGGCCCGGAGCAGTTGCGCGATCTGGACGAGGCGCACAAGTGGTATGAGCGTTCGGCCGCTGCAGGCAGCCCGCAGGGCGCACTGGGCTATGCGCTGTCGCTGGCACGCACCGCCACCAACGAGGAACAGCACGCGCCGGTAGCCGAGAATATGCGGCGCGCCGCCGATGCCGGTCTGCCAACCGCCCTCTACCTGCTCGGCATGATGACCGAGCGCGGCCTCGGCATGAAGGCGGACCTCGCCGCCGCGGTGGATCTGTTCCGGCAGGGCGCCCTGAAGGGCAACCGCCCGAGCCAGGCGCGCTGGGGCATGTCGCTCATGCGGGGCCAGGGCGTCGCCGCCAACCCGATCGAGGGTGAATCCTGGTTGCGCCGCGCCGCACTCGCGGGGGATCCGGAAGCGGCGGCCGCGGTCGGCGATCTTTACGCCAAGGGCGGCCATCTGCCGCCGAACTATGCCGAGGCGGCAATCTGGTTTCGCCGCGCCGCGGAAACCGGGCATCGCGCCGCGGCCCGCGCGCTGGGACTGCTGTATCTGACCGGCGCGGGCGTTGCGCGGGATCCCGAGGAAGCCGCAACCTGGTTCCGGGCCGCGGCCCAGGCAGGCGACCAGAACGCCCGAGTGGACCTCGCGAACCTGTTGCTGCGCGGCGAAGCGGGCACCGATGACGCGGTGCAGACCCGCGAGTGGTTCGAACAGGCGGCCGCCTCGGGTGACCTCATGGCGGCTTTCAACTTCGGCGTCTGTCTAGCCGAGGGCGTCGGTGTCGAGCGCGACGAGCGCAAGGCGGCTCAGTGGCTGCGCCGCGCCGCCGATGGCGTGGTGAACGCACAATACTGGTATGGCCGCATGCTGACCGAAGGCCGCGGCGTGGACGCCAATCCCGAGGAGGGGCGCGCCTGGATCAAGCGCGCCGCCGACGTCGGAATGGTGGAGGCCGAGGTGCTGCTGGCTGAAATGACACTGACCGGCCGTGGCGGCCCCAAGGACCACCCAGCCGCGCTGGCGCTGTTCGAGAAGGCCGCAGGTCGTGGCCATGTCGGCGCAATGTTTGCGTTGGGCGCCATGAACGGCGGCGGCCATGAGGTCCCGACCGACCGGGCGACCGCTCTGCGATGGTTCACTGCCGCGGCGGAACGCGGTCACGCCTATGCCCAGATGATGCTCGGCCGCTACCTGGCACGCGGCCTGGCGAGCGAACGTGATCCGGAGCGCGCGCGGGTGTGGCTCGAACGGGCGCTGGCGCAGGGGTTGCAGGAGGCGCGCGGTGATCTCGCCGCCCTGCCACCGCCCGCCGAACCGGAGCAAGCCGAACCACAGCAGGCGCGCAGGCGCTGAACCTGGCAACCGGGGCGAATCCGCCGGACCAATTGCCGGACAGCGCCCTGCTTGCGCACGAAGCATTCGAGCGAGGGCAGGCGGAAGCCGCCGACGGAAACCACGCCGCTGCCCGGCGCTGGTTCGATCGGGCCTGCCGTCTGGCGCCGAAGGACCAGACCCTGTCGTTGGCGCTCGCCACCGCCTGCCTCGGCCACGACGACATGCGGGCGGCATCGCTGTTTGCCGCGATAACCGACGCCAGCGATGTGCGGGAGGCCTGGTTCGGCTTGGCGATGGCGAGGCGCCGGCTGGGCGACGTCACCGGTGCCGCCGCCGCGCTCGGCGAGGCGCTGGCGCGACACGTGCCCGGCCGCGGTCTCGGGGCGCTTGGCGATGCGATCGCGCGCGATGCGGGCGCGCCGGGCTGGTGCAGTCTGTCGGGCGACGGCACCGTGACCGTCGGTCCTGATGGCCTCGATCGTCAGGTGGAGTTGAGGCTGGACGGACGCAGCGTCAGGCGCGCCGGCGGCCGGCTGCCGGCGGGTTGGCAGGGCGCGAGGGGTTTGGCGGTGACCGCCCATGACGGCAGGCATCTGCTCGGCAGCCCGGTGGATATTCGCGCGATACGGCGGACCGTCGGCTGCGTGACAACCGTCGAGGGCGGGCTGGAGGGCTGGGCGTGGCATCCCGGCGACCCCGACACCGATCCGGTGCTCACGATCCGATCCGCTGCAAACCCAGGCAAGATGACCGTGACCGCTTCCGACAGCGGCGTCCAGGATCGACAACAGCGGGCTCCTGGGGCGGCCGCGTGGCTTTCGGTTGGCGCCCGAGGCGCTTGCAGGACTGCCGGGACCGCTGCAGGTGCTGGACCATGACGGGCGCGATCTGCTGGGCAGCCCGCTCGACCCCGGCGCACCGCAGAGCTGCCAACGCCGCCGCGGCAGCAACGCTCGCACGGCTTTATCCCGCCGGCCGTGCACGCCGTCGATGCGGCCGGCATTGCCGTTGCGCCCCCGGCGATACCGGTCGAGGAGAGTGTGCCAGCGCCCGCCGATCGGCATGTCGCATCGCCGGCGGGCTGCCGATATCGTCATTCCCGTGCATGGCGGCACCGCCCGGGTCCTCGCCTGTCTGGACAGCGTGCTGGCCGATTTGAGCCCGCCGAGCCGCGTCATCGTCATCGACGATGCATCGCCGGAGCCGGACCTGATCGCAGCGCTTGACCGGCTGGCGCGGCAGAAGCGCATTCGCCTGATCCGCAACCGCCGCAACCAGGGATTTCCGCGGAGCGCCAATGCAGGGCTCTTGGCGGCATCCGGTCGCGACGTGATCCTGCTGAACAGCGATACGCTGGTCGCGCCCGGCTGGGCGGAAGACCTGCGTGCCGCCGCCTACAGCGCGCGGGACATCGGCACGGTCACGCCGCTCTCGAACGATGCGACCATCCTAAGCTATCCCAGCCGCACCGCGGCCAACGCGGTGCCCGACATGCGGGAGACCGGGCGGCTCGCCGCCCTGGCGCGACGGGCGAATGGCGGGACAGTGGTGGACATCCCGGTGGGCGTCGGCTTCTGCATGTACATGCGCCGGGATTGCCTCGATGCGGTGGGCCTGCTGCGCGCCGACGTATTCGCGCAGGGCTACGGCGAGGAGAACGATTTCTGCCTCCGCGCCCGCCACCTCGGCTGGCGTCACGTCGCCGCCCCGGGCGTGTTCGTCGCACATGTCGGCGGCCAGTCGTTCGGCGCGGCTGCCAGTCATCTGCGGGCGCGCAACACGGCGCTCTTGGAGCGGATGCATCCGGGTTACGCAGGGCTGATCCAGCGACATGCGAAGGCCGATCCGCTGGCGCTGGCCCGCGCGTCGGCTCGACCTGGCGCGCTGGCGCGCGGATCGGCGCCGTGGCGGCGACGTCGGCGATCCTGATCACGCACGAAGGCGGCGGCGGCGTCGAACGGCAGGTGGCCGTCTCGGTCGCGCGCCACCGTTCCGCGGGGCGCCGCGCCATCGTGCTGCGTCCAGGTCTATTGCCCGATGGCGGCCGATGCGTGGTGATCAGCGACGGCACCGCTCCCGGCTTTCCCAACCTGCGCTATGCGATGCCGGCCGAATTGCCGGCATTGCTCGGCCTGCTGGCACGTGAGCGCCCGCGCGAGATCGAGCTGCACCACATGGTCGGCCATCACGAGGCGATCCTCGATCTGATCGCCGGCCTTGGCGTGCCGTACGACGTGCATGTGCATGACTACGCCTGGCTTTGCGGGCGCGTCGCGCTGGTCGGGCCGGAAAACCGCTATTGCGGCGAACCCGATGTGGCGCGCTGCGAGGCATGTGTCGCGGATGCGGGCAACCTGATCGAGGAGGACATCACCGTCGCCGACCTGCGCAAGCGGTCGGCGCGCCTGTTCGCCGGCGCGCGCCGCGTGGTGGTGCCGTCCGAGGACACCGCCGCCCGCATTCGCCGCCACTTTCCCGCGAACCGCGCGACGGTGGCGCCGCACGAGGACGATGCGGCGATTGCCGCTCCGGTGCCGCCCGCTACGGCGGAAAGCGCGATGCCGCGTCTGCGTCGTGGGGGCGATCGGCATCCACAAGGGCTATCAGGTCGTGCTGGACTGTGCCCGTGATGCCGCCGAGCGGCGTCTGCCGCTCGAGTTCGTCGTGGTCGGCCATACGATCGACGACAGGCGGCTGCTGGCGACCGGCCGCGTCTTCGTCACCGGCGGCTTCGCACCTGAGGAGGCGGTGGAGCTGATCAAGGCGCAGAACGCGACGCTCGCGCTGCTGCCGTCGATCTTCCCGGAGACGTGGTGCTTCAGCCTGGCCGAGGCGTGGCGTGCCGGGCTCCGCGTGGCCGCGTTCGATATCGGCGCGCCCGCCGAACGGATCAGGCGCACGGGCCGCGGATTTCTGCTACCGCTGGGGCTGAAACCGGATCCAATTAATAACGCCCTGGTTGCAACGGCCGGCCTGTCGTGCCAAGATATGAGTCTGCCACTAATGAGTCTGCTGACTAGCAGGTTGAGGACGTTGCCGGGGCCTGGCCAATTCGTCGTGCGAGCGATTCCTGCCGTGTCCGACGAAGGCAAGAAAGAGAGCGAACAACGCTATGTCCGAAGCCGGCAACGCCGTGAGAAACCCGCCTGCGGCTCAGGCAGATGCCCCCGCGGGCGGCCAGAACCGCGTCACCGAGCTCAAGGTCTCTGGCCATCTGATGACGCTGGACTCCGGTCTGTTCTGCGTCTTCCAGGGTCCCGGCTCGCCGCCGCCGAACGACCGGTCGGGTCTGCCGGGCGTGCGCATCTCGATGCCGCCCGGCGCGACCGGCAGGCCGGACGCGGTCAGCATCAGCACGTTTCGCGAGGACGGCTGGCTGGAAGGCCAGGATGCGGCCGCGCTGGTCCGCGTCGCCAAAGGGCCGGCGCAGGTGCTGGTCACGGTGTATCAGGCGCCTGCGGCTCCGCCGGAGAGTGCGCCGCGCCTGCAGGTGATGCGTCTGGGTCCCGAGCAAGGCGGCGAGGCCAGAGGGCTGGCGCCAATGGCCGGCGCGCGCGGGCAGGCGGCGCCTGGAGAACGCCGATGTCGTGGCGCACATTCAGCGCACCGGCGATGTGCCAGGCAGGATCGGCGAATGGGTCGGCACGCGAGGCAGCGGCCTGTGGATCGAGGGCTTCAGCCTGGCGCCACACGACGGCATCGAGCCGTCCGATATCGAATACCAGGCCGTGCTCGGTCGCGGCTGGCTGTCGCCCTGGATCGAGGGCGGCAAGTTCTGCGGCAGTCGTGGCATGGCGCTGCCGCTGCTCGGCCTGAAGGTGCGGCTCAAGGGCGCCGCGGCAAGGACATACGAGTGCAGCTGCTCGGCCAGTTTCGTCGACGGCAGTGCGGTCGGGCCGGTGCCGGGCGGCGAGACCTGCGAAGCGGAAAGCCTGGCTGCACTCGAGGCGTTTCAGGTCGTGATCCGCCGCCGCAGCGGCGCGCAGGCTTCGCGGAATCGCGCCGCGGGGCGCACGGACACGAGCAGAGCGGCCGGCACCGGGGCCTGACAAGCCTGCGCCCGGCAGGCCGCCGGCACGAACGCCCAAGCCGGCGGGACCGGCCCGGCGATCCCGTTCGTAGAGGTCATCCGCCGAACCTCCCTCCGCCCTGCCAGGTCGCGGTGTGAAATACCTGTTCGTCCACCAGAACTTCCCCGGACAGTACCTGCACATCGTCCGACATCTGGTCGCGTCGCGACAGCATGACGTGGTGTTCCTGACCGAGCCCAACGCGAACCAGATTCCCGGCGTGCGGAAGGTGCCGTATCCCAAACCCAACGGCGCGGCGCAGGAAACCCACGTCGCGGCGCGCGAACTGGACGGGGCCGTGCGACGCGCCGACATCGTCGCGCACACCGCCGCCAATCTGAAGCAGCTCGGCTTCGAGCCGGACATCATCATCGGCCATCATGGCTGGGGCGAGCTGCTGAACCTGTGCGACATCTGGCCCGACGTGCCCATGCTCGGCTATCTCGAGTTCTACTACAGCACGCGCGGCATCGATGTCGGCTTCGATCCGGAATTCCCGACGCCGTCCGTCCGATTATCCGCGGATTCGGGCAAAGAACGCCGTGAACCTGCTGGCGCTCGGTCTCGACGCGCATGCCCAGACGCCGACCAAATGGCAGCTCTCGACCTATCCCGACTGGGCGCGCGAGCGCATCACGCTGCTGCCCGAAGGCGTGCACCTCGACGTGTGCAAACCGAACTCGCAGGCGCGGCGCCGCAACCTGGTGATCGGCGAGCACCACGATCCGGCCGAACGAGAAGCTGGTGACCTATGTCGCGCGCGATCTGGAGCCGTATCGCGGCTTCCATCCCATGATGCGCGCGGTGCCGCACATGCTGCGCGCGCGCAAGGATGTGCGTGTGGTCCTGGTGGGCGGCGACGGCATCAGCTACGGCATGCCGCCGGCGGAGGGGACGTGGCGGCAGAAGATGCTGGCCGAACTGGGCGACGGCATCGACCCGAAGCGCGTGCTGTTCCCCGGCCGGCTCGAATACGCGACCTATCTGGCGATGCTGCAGCGCTCGGATGCGCATGTCTATCTGACCTATCCGTTCGTGGCGTCATGGTCGCTGCGCGAGGCGCTCGCCACGGGGTGCGTGGTGATCGCCAGCGACACGCCGACGGTGCGGGAATTCGTCACGCACGAGCAGAACGGGCTGCTGGTGTCGTTCTTTGATCCGAAGGGGATTGCCGACACCGTGCTGCGCGTTCTGGAGGATGCACCGCTCGCGCGCCGGCTGCGCGAGGGCGCGCGGCAGTACGCGGAGAAGAACCTCCGCATGGTGGATTACCTAGCGGCCTATGAGGCGCTTATCAGCCGACTGACCGGCGGGTGATAGAATTATGCCAGCGGTTCCGTCCGATGGCCGCTTCGGGTGGATTTGCGACGGTCGGCTTCTGGGCTGGGATACTCTGGAACCGGACATTCAGCCAAGACCGGGACTGACTGACAGCCGCCGGTCTGCTTTCTGCTTGCCGGGGTGCCTAAGCCTGCGCTGCTGCTCGTGAGCGCCCTGCCGCCCTCGTTCGCAGGATTTCCAGCATCGCATCGAGGCCGAGAATGTAGGAATGCATCCCGAACCCAGTGATCACCCCTTCCGCCACATCGGAGAGGACGCAGTGGATGTGACGCTTTGCAATGCTGCTGATGTGCACCTCCACGTACGGCAACGCTGCTCCCTTGATGCAGTCCTTCAGGGCAAAGCCGGCGTAGGTGAAGCCCGCCGGGTTCATCACCAGACCGTCGAAGCCTTCGTCGACTGCCTGATAGATACGATTGATCGGCCTCGCCTTCAATGTTGGTATAGAAGATTGCCAATTGATACGCGTGGTCCTGAGCATGGCGCTGCAGCCTGGCGTCAAGCTCGGCCGGGGTCGTCGAGCCATAAATCTCCGGCTCGCGTCGCCCCAGGAACGTCAGATTTGCTCCTTGCAACAGCAGGATCTTCACCACCGCGACCTCCGCGCGATCAGCCGGTCGTTTGCCGCCGAGGCGGAATGGTCGGCACTTCCGGGAGCTTCTCCAGATCCTCCGGGTTCAGCCGGAATATCGGCGGATATTTGTCGGGGTCGGTGTTTTCGGCCGGTTCGGTCGAACGCCACGAATAAAAGCACGTTCCGCAGCCGAACACGGTCCAGACGCCCGCGGCCGGCGACGTGCTGAGTGTCCTCGTCGTTGCCGACCGGCAGCGCGGGCAAACCGGAAGCGGGGCGGATGCCATGGCGCCGCTCATGGTTTCAGAGCTTTAAGCAGTGGCAGCAGTTTGGCGCGCCACTCGGCGGTCTGTTCGGGCATGTCGAGAACCTCTCCATAGTCGCCGCGACGGTCCGGTGCCTTCGGCGTGGTGGCGTCGATGATCATCTTGTGGGCCATGCCGCTGGGCTCGCAGGCAGGATCGAGCAGATTTTCCGCGAGGTTGGGGATGATCACCACATCGCCGGCGGGATTGGCCCGCACGGAAATCGCCCACATGACCTGGTTGAGATTGAAGGGATCGACGTCCTCGTCGACGACGATCACGAACTTGGCATAGCCGAGCCCGTGCGGCGTGGTGAGCACCCCCATGCCGACAGACTTGGCAAAGCCGCCGTAGCGCACCCGCGTCGATACGATGACCACGAGGCCATGGGTGTAGAGCGCGTTGACGGCCACGACCTCGGGGAACATGTTGTTCAGCTGGATGAAGATCGGGGCGCTGGTGGTCATCGCCTGCAGGAAGTCAAGCTCGGTCCAGGGCTTGCCGACATAGACCGATTCAAAAATCGGATTCTTGCGATGGGAGACCCGATCGATCTCGATCACCGGATATCGGTGGCCGCCGGAATAGTAGCCGGGAAACTCGCCGAAGGGGCCCTCGATTTCACGCTGGCCGGCCAGAATGCGGCCTTCCAGCACATATTCGGAACCCCACGGCACATCCAGGCCCTTGGCGGTCTTGACGACCTTGTACGGGGCGCCCTGCATCACCGCCGCCATCTTGTATTCCAACTGCGTGTACAGCAGAGGCGTCGCGGCCATCAGCAGAATGATCGGCTCGTTGCTGATCGAGATCACAATGGGCAGGTCTTCGCCGCGTGCCTCGGCATGAGACAGATGAATGGCGATGTCGTGCTGCGGTACCGGCTGGATCCCGATCCGGTTCGGCCCCTTCACCATCAACCGATAGCAGCCGACATTCTCGACGTCGTCATTGTCCCAGTCGTCCGGGTCGCGTGAGATGATGCAGGCCTTGTCGATGTAATAGCCGCCATCGCCGCGATTCAAACGAAACAGCGGCAACAGGTCGTACAGATTGATGTCCTTGTCGACCGTGACCTCTTGCCAGGGGGCCGAGGCAACGCGCTCCAACTCGCCGGGAAACAGCTTGAAGCGCTTGACGAACTCGAAGAACTGGTCCCGCAGCGACGTCTCCTTGTCCATGCCGAGGGCCAGGGCATGGTTGGGCCACGAGCCATGCACATTCATCACGACCCGGGCGTCGGTGCAGCCGGCGATCTTGTCGAACAGAATGGCCGGGACACCATCGCCGATCTGCGCGAGAGCGCAGGCCGCGGCGCCGAGGTCGGGCTCGAACTTGACCTCGTCCTTGATGCGCAGAAGCTGGCCTTGCTGCTCGAGTGCGGTCGAGAAACTCACGCAAATCCTGGTAGCATTTCATCGGTTCGTCCTAAGGATGGACCCCTTAGCGCCGCCTGCCGCATCGCGTCGATCTGCTTTTGCCACCGCGCAGCACCGACTGCGGCTCATGCAGCGCAAAGGTGACCCCTCCACTGACGGTGGCATAAGGCGCCTTGTGGGCCCGCACCTCGACCAGCTCCGCCTCGAAGCAGGCGAGCGGAACGTCGGGCGATGCGTGGGCGAGACGGTGACACCTCATGCGCAGCTCGCACATTCCGCCATCAAGGGAGAGTGTCATGGTGACACGACTGTCGCGCATCAGATTGGCGGTCGTCGTGGACTTGGGCAAAGACGACGAAGCGAATTCGTCCCGACGGCATCGCCAGCATGTCGCCCGCGCTGAGCAGCGACGCATGCGGCCAACCCTCGGCATCGACCGTCGAGATGCCGCAAGGCCTGGGTCTTGGCGAGCAGGTTCGTCCCGTCAAGATAGTCCGCGACTTGTGCAGGCAGCGCCGTCGTGCTTGCCGTGTCAGGCGGGATATAGGTGTGGGCGGCATCGCTCATGATCTGCTCCGCTTCTGCAATTCGGGGAAGTCATAGTCCTGCCAGCCGGGCACATCGGCAACCTTGAAGAATTCGTGGCCGTGCTCGGCGACCGCCGGACCACATGCTTCGCCGGCAGGGACTGTCGGGGGCTTTCTGTTCGTCCGCGCCGAACGGAAATGTCGCATCGATGCCCATCGCGGATCCCACCCGCCGGTCCAGCGGCAGCGAACCGTCGATGGACGGATCGAGCGTGCCGCCTGGTAAATCGCCAATGATGATGACGTCGCGGGCCGGTTGGCTGCGGAATGCGATGGCCCATTCGACCTGGTCGGGGTTGCGAACATCGATATCGGGATCAACCACGACGACCAGCTTGGGACGCTGGCTGCTGGCAATCGTGGTCAGGATCGCATGACGTGCCTCGCCGGCATAACGCTGCTTCATCGACATGACGATATAGAAAGCGACGCCGCCAGAGGCCGGCATTGTGAGGTTGGCGAGTGTTGGATGCTGCGCCTTCAGCATGGCGAAGTATGATGCCTCGTAAGGCATCTGCTTGAGGATATGATTTTCGGTCGGCGGCACCCCGGTGAGGAGCGCCTGGAAATAGGCATTATTGCGATGCGTGATCGCTTTGACGTGTGCGACCGGCTTTTTCGAACCGGGTGTGTAATATCCGGTGAACTCACCGAGCGGCCCTTCATAGGCCTCCTGGCTGAAGTCGACCTCCAGTTCGAACACCAGTTCGGCGCGCGCCGGCACCTCGACATCGATGGTCTTGCAGCGGACAACCTCCAGCGCCGCGCCGCGCATGCCGCCGACCACTTCGAAGTCGTTGGTTCCGTCGGGCACCTGGATCGGGCAGGTATAGGCCATGACCGGGTCCACGCCGATCAGCAGCGCTGCCGGGAAGGTCCTGTGCCCCAGACGACGCGCTTTTGCGAGATTCCGGCCGAACCGATGGTTCGGCAGAGCAAGAAATGTCATGGTCTGCTTGTCAACGACTTCGAAGCGATAATGCCCGATGTCCGGTATACCGGTTTCGGGATCCTTGCTGACGACGATCCCCGCAGTGATGTAACGTCCACCGTCATCGGGACTGTACTTGGCCACAGGCAGCTTGGAAGTATCGATTGCATCGCCCGTGAGGACATTTTCATGTACCGGGGCATCTGTCACGACAACCGGCGGAATTCGGCTCGACATTCCGTGCAGCACCCTGTCGAAGACATCCTTCTCAGTCGTCTGCAGCGCGATCAATGCTTTGGTGCGCGTGTTGTAGACCCCACCGACCAACGGGAACGCGGTCCCGTTGTTCTTGAATACGATTGCCGGACCGGATACCGACGCACTCTTCCGCATCGCCTTCGCAACCTCCAGTTCCGGATTGACGTGGCGATCGACTTCGAGAAGCTCGCCAGCTTTTCGCAGGGCGTCGAGAAAGTCACGGAAATCCTGGAATGGCATCATGGCTGCACCCCCAGTGTGATTAGACAGACAGAACAGGCTTTGCTTCTCCGCAGGTCCGATGCTAGCGGCTGCGGATCGCTAGCGGTTTTTGCTCTGCTGCCCGGTCCATCGTGGGACCAGGCCGGCATCGAGCCCGAACAGATCCAACACGCGTCCCACCGTATGGTCCACCATTTCGGCCACGGTACTCGGGCGCGTGTAGAAGGCCGGCACGGGTGGAAATATGATCGCGCCATTTTCGGTTGCTGCCGCCATGCTGCGGATGTGACCTGCATGGAGCGGCGCCTCGCGGAACAGCAACACCAGTCGTCGTCGCTCCTTGAGGCAGACATCCGCGGCTCTGGTCAGCAGGCCATCGGTAGTACAATGGGCTATTTCAGCCAGGCTATGCACCGAGCAAGGTGCGACCACCATCCCGATGGTGGGGAAGCTTCCCGAGGCGATAGCCGCTCCAATATCAGCGTCGGGATATGTGTGGTCCGCCATGCTTCGGAGCTCTTGAATGGTCAAATCGGTCTCGTAAGCCAGGGTACGTTCGCCAGCCTTCGTGACGACCAAGTGGGTCTCAATCTCGAGTGCAGCGCGCAACCTGCAGTAACCTGATGCCATACACGATTCCGGTCGCGCCGCTGATCCCCACTATGAGCCTTGGGCGCTGCATGACTGCCTGATGACCTTAGATAGTTGTCTGATGTGCTTGGTGACGCGGGAGCGATGGGCAAGATTTAAACCGCCACAGGCTCAATAAGTATACCGATCATTGCGGGCTTCGCAAGCTGGCGCAACCGGTTCTACCAGCCTATGCACAATGTCCAACGCACTGTAGGGAACGCGATAGCTTCCCTAAGACGATGCCCAGAGGCCAACCTCGCCTGGCGAAGTCGGTGCCAAGCCTCGCGTTGGGCGATAAAGCAATTTCGCTTCAAGGCGACACGCGCTCGATCACCCGATGTTCGGTAGAGCTGGGTTGGCCGGCGATGGCGGGCAGCCCCTATGGCCGGGCCCACCAGGATGCTTCGTTGCCGCCCATCACGTTAGATGTCAAGATCACAGCAACTTCGGGGCGGAGCTTCCATCGGCTGATCGACCGAACGTCCGCTTTCGGGGGTCTACCCGAGGACCGGCGTGCGGCTGACTTGGGTCGACAGCGGTCATCAAACAGGCCGCCCAGCATTACTCCTCCGACGCCAGCCGCGTCGCCTGGTCCTCCGCGGTCAGCGCATCGATGAACTCGTCGAGCTCGCCCGCCATGACGCGGTCGATCTTGTAGAGCGCCAGGTTGATGCGGTGGTCGGAGACGCGCCCCTGCGGGAAATTATAGGTACGGATGCGCTCGGAGCGATCGCCGGTGCCCACCTGCGACTTGCGGTCGGCGGCGCGCGTCGCATGCAGCGCGGCACGCTGCTGCTCGTAGAGCCGCGCGCGCAGGATCTTCAGCGCCTTGGCGCGGTTCTTGTGCTGGCTCTTCTCCTCCTGCATCGCAACGACGATGCCCGACGGAAGATGCGTGATGCGCACAGCGCTGTCGGTCTTGTTGACATGCTGGCCGCCGGCGCCGGACGCACGGTAGGTGTCGATGCGAAGATCGCCCTCGTCGATCTGCACGTCCACCTCTTCGGCTTCCGGCAGCACGGCGACGGTGACGGTGGACGTGTGGATGCGTCCCTGGCTCTCGGTCGCCGGCACCCGCTGCACGCGGTGCACGCCGGATTCGTATTTCAGCCGCGCGAATACGCCGCGCCCGGTGATCTCGGCGATGCCTTCCTTCAGCCCACCCAGTTCGGTGTCGTTGTATTCCAGCAGCTCCCAGCGCCAGCCGCGGCCTTCCGCATAGCGCTGGTACATCGCGAACAATTCGGTCGCGAACAGCGCCGCCTCGTCGCCGCCGGCGGCCGGCCGCACCTCCAGGATCGCCGCGCGCTCGTCGGCCGCGTCCCTGGGCAGCAGCGCGATCCGGATCTCGTGCTGAAGGGTGGGGATTTGCTCCTTCAGCGCGCGCAGCTCGGCCTCCGCCAGCTCGCGCATCTCGGGGTCGGCGAGCAGCGTCTCAGCCTCGGTCCGGGCGCGCTCGGCGGCGCGCAGGTCGCCGATGCGCGCGACCACCGGCTCGATGTCCGACAGCTCCTTCGACGCCTTCACATAGGTCTCGCCCGACAGGCCGTGGGTCAGCATGTTGCGCAGTTCCTCAGCGCGCGCGGTGATGCGGTCGAGCTTGGACGCGAGGTTCATGCCAGGTGCGCGGCGAGCCCCGCCAAGGCCACCGCCTCCTGCGCGCCGGTCGCGAGATCCTTCACCTGCGCCACGCCGCGCGCGATGTCGTCGTCGCCGAGGATCACCGCGGCGCGTGCGCCGATGCGGTTGGCGCGCTCCATCCGCCGGCGCAGGTTGCCGCGATACGCCATCTCGGCGCGGATGCCGGCGTGGCGCAGGCTCTGCAGCACCGTGAGCGCCGTCGCCTCCGCGGCCTCACCGATCGGCACGACGGCGACGGGCGCCGGCGCGGGCGGCGGTGTCTCCAGCAGCATGGCGAGGCGCTCGATGCCCGCGGCCCAGCCGACCGCCGGCGTCGGCGGCCCGCCCATCTCCTCGACCAGACCGTCATAGCGCCCGCCCGCCATCACGGCGCCCTGCGCGCCGAGCTTGGTGGTGACGAACTCGAACGCGGTGTGGCCGTAGTAGTCGAGCCCGCGCACGATGCGCGGGTTCTCCCGAAACGGCACGCCGAAGCGCACAAGGTGCTCCTGCAGGCGGGCGTAGAACGCGGCGGCGGGCTCGGTCAGGTAGGCGGCGATGGTGGGCGCATCGGCGACGATGCGGCGGTCAGCTTCATCCTTGGAGTCCAGGATGCGCAGCGGATTGCGGTCGAGCCGCGCCAGGCTGTCGGCCGACAATGCCGCCTGGTGCTCGGTGAAATACGCCACCAGCGCGTCGCGATAGGCGGCGCGGCTTTCCTTGTCGCCGAGCGTGTTGATCTCCAGCACGGTGTCCCCGGCGACGCCGAGCGCCTGCAGAATGTCCCAGCCGCAGGCGATCACCTCGGCGTCGGCAAGCGGTTCGGCGGAGCCGATCAGCTCGACGTCGATCTGGTGGAACTGGCGGTAGCGGCCCTTCTGGGGGCGCTCGTAGCGGAACATCGGGCCGGTGTAGAATACCTTCTGCGGCAGCGACTGGGTCAGGCCGTTGGTCACCAGCGCGCGGCAGATGCCGGCGGTGGCTTCCGGGCGCAGCGTGACGGAATCGCCGCCGCGGTCCTCGAAGCTGTACATCTCCTTCGTCACCACGTCGGAGGTTTCCCCCAGCGTGCGGGAGAACACGCGGGTGTCCTCGAAGATCGGCGTGGTCCATTCGTCGAAGCCGTAGCTGGCGGCGATGCGCCGTGCGGTATCGACCACATGGCTGTGGCGACGCTGGTCCTCGCCGATGAGGTCGTGGGTGCCACGGGCGGGTTGGAGCTCGGTCACAGCATGTTCCGGTCGAAGCGGGTTGTCGTTTGCAGCGCCCATCCCAGCCTATGCCCCGGGGGCCGCGCCATAGTATCCGCTGACGCCGATGCTTTTTCTAGCGCGGACGGTGCCGTGCCGAGGACTTCGTTACGCCGTGGCGTCCGGCCAGCGCTGCTGGCCATGCAGGACCCCAAGGATTTCAACGCTGTCCTGGCGCAGCCGGTAGACCACGACGAACGGCGTCCGGCCGACGGCCAGCTCGCGTGTCCCTGTGCGCCGGCCGGGGCGCCCGGTCTCCGGGACCTGCAGCAGCGAGGCAATCGCTGCCAGGACTCGCCAGACCTGGCGGTCGGCAAACGGCGAATCGTCGCCGGCGACATAGGCGCGTTCGGCGATCAACTCGCGCAAGGCCGGCTCGGTCCAGACTATCTGCATCGGGGCGGGCGCAGTTCGTCGGGCCGCCCCCACGATTCAACCCACGCGACGACATCCCCATGCGCGACCATGTGGTCGGCATCGGCCGCGCCGATACCCTCGTCGATCGCCGCGAGCTGCCATTCCTGCATGGCCACGAAATCCCGCACCGCCTGCTCGATGACCCATGATTTCCGGCGGTCGAACGCAGCCGCGATGGCCGCGACCCGGGCGCTGAGGGCTGGCTCCAGCCGGACGCTCACGGGCAAGCTCTTGCTCATCTCCGACCCGGTGCTTGCAATGCCGCCACAATGAACCACGGCGCGGGCAGTGTCGAGCAAGTTCGCGGGCTCACGTCGCCTCGCCGGCGAACGGTAGCGAGACACTGTCGGCCGTGATGCGCGCCCGGAACGCCGGTTCGACCGTCGCCAGATCGACGATGTCGACCTTGTAGCGCAGATCCGTCTCCGACAGTGCCTCGGCGATGCGTGCGATCCGGTCCAGGCCCAGCGGACCGTCCCATTCGAGGGCCAGGTCGAGGTCGGAATACCGCCGCGCCCCGCCATGGGCGCGCGACCCGAACCGAATACGAATGCCCGCGCGCCGGAGGGCAGGTGCTGGCGCAGCACCCGGCGCAGGATGGCGGCGTGCTCGTCACGTATGTCCGGCGTGGGGATCGGCTCACTCACGGACTTGGCGTCCACAGAAACGTCAGGGAGTTTCGTCGTGATCCCTTGTCCAGGGTACCAGATCGTCCAGGTCCACCCGCAACGCATGCGCGATGTCCAGCATCAGCCGACGTTTGCCTTCCTGCTGATATGTCTCGATCGCCTCGATGACTGCCGGCTCCGCGCCGACCGGCAATGCGAGATCCTCCCTGCTCATGTGTCGCAGATCCCGAAGCACCGCGACGGGGTGCTCGCCGGCATGCAGGCGCTCGACCACCTGCCATGGCCGCGCTTCATCGTTTGCCTGCTCCATACGCGCGAGCATGAAGGTGACGGCGTCGCGCTGGTCCTCTATCTCCTCAAGTTCGCGCGCCAGCGTGTTGTGCGGCGTGTCCGATATCAGCGGTATGCCTCTCTGCGATGCATGACGCGAGTAGCCTCCATGCGTCCTTCGGTCAGGGCGAACATGACCCGCCAATCGCCGACCCGCAGACCCGTGTTCTCGGTCATCAGGCAGCCGGCCGAAATCTCGGTCATTTCTCAATGACTTGCGACAGGCGGATTCGGGGCGTGTGCCTAAGCCGCGGCGGCTGCCTGGGGTGGCTCTTCGACCGCGAGGACCTGCTTAGGCACTGATATACCTAAGGTTTTCAGCATCGCGGCCAGCTCGGCGGCGACTTTCGTCCGCTGAACAATAGTCCGGCCCTCGCAGCGGTAGCGCACCGCTTTCAGCTGCGCGAGCGCATGGGCGATCCGCGCCCAGGGAAGCTGGCAGCGGATCTCGGCGGCACGCTGCATCTGCAGCGCCAGCACGCAGAGCTTGACGTGCGCCTCGATCCGGCGCGGCGTCCAATGGAACATCGGCCGTACCTCGAGACCGGTCTGCTTCATGCGGCGGAAGCAGGCGCAGATGATCCAGCCGCCTTTGTAGCCGAGCGCGATGTCCGCGGCCGACAGCGTGTCGTCGTTGCTGATCACCACAAACTTGCCGTCGAACTTCTCTGCCGCCTTGACCTTCGCCGCATCCAGCTGCGGCCGGCCCCGCCCATCGGCGCTCAAGTAGCGGCCGAACCGGCGCGACGCCAGCAACGCACAGGCCGCCTTCGGATGATCGTCCTCACACTGCTCCAGCAGGGTCAGTTCGGCGGCGAGTTCGACCAGCAGCTGCGCGCGGCGGGCGCGTTCGCGTTCCGCCTCCTGCGGATTGAGGCAGAGGACGTAGCGTTTGCGCCGCTCGCCATCGCCGACCCAAACCTCTTTGACCTGCAGGTTGTCAGCCACCTGCCTGTAGCGGCCTGGCCGGGTCAGCACCTCGCGCTCGATGTCCTTCAGCCTGCGCATCGGCACCGCCAGGATGTAGCGGCCCAAGCTGAGCAGGATCACGCTTTTTGATGCGGCCGCGACCATGGCATTTGATGGGCTTCCTGCTTCCGCTTCCCGACTGCTGTAGGGGGCACGGGAAGTGGAAGCGGGAAGCGGTGCTGATCGTCATTTGCCCCCGCGCGCCTAAGCCTGCCGCCGTGCTCGCGGCCGTCAAGGACAAGCCCTGCGGGTGGCCGCCAAGCGGCGGCCATCCTTGACCGCCGCTCGACACGACGGCAACGACATGGAAAGCTTGACTCATGCCGCGACTCGTGAGTTCAAGCGCCGGTAAACGGCTACAGACCTGGGTAGTTACCGCCTCCGATTCTTGCTTCGCCATCGTCTCTCGCCATGAACAAATCCCAGATACTCGCAGGCGTCGAGGAATGAAGGTTTCGGGATGGGCCTTCGTCCCATCGCATCCCTACTCCGCCGCCAGCTTCTCCCCCTCCTTCGCCGCCTTAAGCTCCTCTGCCTTGGCCTCCACCAGCTCCACGATGTGCTCCACCATGTCAGCACCTGGGATCGTATGGTCGGTCTTCCCGGCGCGATAGATCATATGCCGGCCGTTGCCGCCGCCGGTCAGGCCGATATCGGTCATCAGCGCCTCGCCGGGTCCGTTCACCACGCAGCCGATGATCGACAGCGTGATCGGCGTCTCGATATGCGACAGCCGGTCCTCCAATGTCCGCACCGTCTCGATCACGTTGAACCCCTGGCGCGCGCAGGACGGACAGGAGATCACCTTCACCCCGCGATGGCGGATCCCGAGCGTCTTCAGCAGGTCCCAGCCGACGCGGACCTCCTCCTCGGGCTCGTCCGACAGCGAGACCCGCAGCGTGTCGCCGATCCCCGCCCACAGCAGCGAGCCCAGCCCCACCGCCGACTTCACCGTGCCCATGCGCCGCCCGCCCGCCTCGGTGATGCCGATATGCAGCGGGTGGTCGCACACCTCGGCCAATTGCTGATACGCCGCCACCGCCAGGAACACGTCCGACGCCTTCACGCTGATCTTGAAGTCGTGGAAATCGTGCTGCTGCAGGATATCCGCGTGGTACAGCGCGCTTTCCACCAGCGCCTCGGGGTTCGGTTCGCCGTATTTCTCCAGCAGGTGCCGCTCCAGCGACCCCGCGTTCACCCCGATCCGCATCGAGCAGCCGTGGTCGCGGGCGGCCCTGACGACCTCCTTCACGCGCTCCTGGCTGCCGATGTTGCCCGGGTTGATGCGCAGGCAGGCGGCGCCGCTGTCCGCCGCCTCGATCGCGCGGCGGTAGTGGAAATGGATGTCGGCGACGATCGGCACGTTCACCTCGTGCACGATGTCCTTGAGCGCAACCGCGCTCTCCTGGTCCGGACAGGACACGCGGACGATGTCGACGCCGGCGAGTTCCGCCCGCCTGATCTGCGCGATGGTGCCGGGCACGTCGGTGGTCAGCGTATTGGTCATGGTCTGCACCGTGATCGGGGCGCCATCGCCCACCGGCACGCTGCCCACATAGACGCGGCGCGATTTCCGCCGGGTGATCTCCTGGTACGGCCGATAGCTCATGGGGATCGCTCTCCGAATGCTGCGGTGCGGGCCGAGGCCCGGCCCCTACAATGGGGTCTTCGCGCCCACGCCGCTACTGGGTGCCGCTACTGGGTATTGGGCCGGGCGCCGAACGGGGGCAGGTTCGCGGCCGCCAGCCTGCCATCCTTGATCAGGTCCGCATCGAGCGCGAGGTCGCGCCGCACCACCCCGCTGCTGCCCAGCGACGGGGTCGTCGCGCCGTCCACCAGCAGGTCCGTCCCTCCGGCGTTGCCGGTGGTGAGCAGCAGGTTGGGCCGCGCCGGGACTGCCCAGGTCTCGCCGGCGTGCAGGATGCGGCTCAGCAGCACCGCGCCCGCCCGGTCGCGCACCTGCACCCAGGCATCGGCGTTTGCCCGCAGCAGGATGCGCGACTGATCGGGGGCGGGCGGCGGCGTCTCCGGGGGCGGCGTTACCGCCGCCGCGGCCGAACTGGGGGAGATCGACGGCGCCGACGGTGGCTCTGCCGGCGGTACGACGGCCAACGTGGTGGCGGCCGGCGGCGCCATCTGGGCCAGTTGCGGGGCACGCGGCGGCATCGCCTGCTCGGCCAGCGGCGCAAGGCGCATCGGAACCTGAATGCTTGTCTCCGCCGGCAGCCTGCCCTCACCCGACAAACGGTACCAGCCGGCGTAGGCGCCGACCGCCAGCAGCACGCCGACCAGTGCGACCGCTCCGGCCGGCACGCCACGCTCCGGTGCCGGCACCGGGAACGCCAGTCTCGTGTTCCCATTCACCGCCGCCGCCTCGGCCTTGAAGCGGCGGGCGATCTCGTTGGGGTCGAGGCCGAGAGCGCTCGCGTAGCTCCGCACGAACCCGAGCGTGTAAGCATTGCCGGGCAGGTCACTGATACGCCCCGCCTCCAACGCTTCGAGATGCCGAAGGGGTATCCGCAATGCCGCGGCCATGTTCGGCAGCGACCAGCCGATCCGCTCCCGCGCGGCACACAGATCCGCCCCCGCGCGGGGCGCAGACGCTCGCGGCGCGGCGGACGCCACGCCTTTTGATTCGATACCGGAATATACCCTGCTCCGGCTTTCCGCCAGTTCTGACCTGCGCTCCTGCAGCACGGTGGTCCTGTTCCCGCGAACTGGTTGTCTTGCCTTCACCGCTAGATTGGCTCGGTTTGCCTGCACAGTCAACTCGTCATTGCAGGCGTAACCGAAAATAAATCGTTAACTCAAAACGTTAACCCTTGTTCCCGCGCCCAGACGCTGATCGGTTCGCGGACGCTGGCCGCCCCCGAGGCATTCTTGCGGATCGCCGCCAGAACCGGACGGAACGCATCAAGATCGAGCCCCGCCAGCAGCGCCTTCACCGGCATGATGCCCGAGGCCGACATCGACAGCGTGGAAAGGCCGAGCCCCACCAGCGCCATCGCCTCCAATGGCCGCGATCCCGCCTCGCCGCACAGCGACACCGGCACGCCGGCACCGCCTTTGGCCACGCGCGCCGCGGTCAGCAGATGCTCGAGCAGGCGCAGCACGGGCGGCGACAGAAGGTCATAGCGGTTGAACAACGCGGGCGTGCCGCGGTCGGCGGCGAACATGAACTGCAGCAGGTCGTTCGAGCCGATCGAGACGAAATCCACCTCGCGCAACAATTCATCCAACTGCCACATCAGCGCCGGCACTTCGAGCATGGTCCCGATCGACAGCCGTTCGGGCGATGGGCGCACCCGCCGCGCCTCCGCCAGCAGCAGGGCGCGCGCCGCACGGAATTCCGCCACCGTCGCGACCATCGGGAACATCACCGAAAGCGGCCGTCCGCCGGCGGCCAGCAGCAGCGCGCGGAGCTGGCGGCGCAGCAGCGCCGGTCGGTCCAGGCCGATCCGCAGCGAGCGCCATCCCATCGCCGGGTTCTCCTCCTCCGGCGCGTCGCCCGGCAGCAGCTTGTCGGCGCCGAGGTCAAGGGTGCGGAACATCACGGGCCGCCCGGCCGCCTCATCCAGCACCCGCGCATAGGTCGCCGCCTGCTCCGCCACATCGGCGATCGAGCCGCGCGCCAGCATCCCGATCTCGGTCCGGTAGAGCCCGATGCCCTCGGCGCCGGTGATGTCGAGCTGCGCCACCTCCATCTGCAGCCCCACATTCAGCATCAGGTGTACCCTGGTGCCGTCCGCCGTCGTCGCCGGCCGGTTGCGCAATGCCGCCCATCCGGCCTCGAGGGCGGTTCGCGCCGCCAGCGCCCTGACGTATGTGGCCCGCACCTCGACTTCGGGGCGCAGCACGAGCTGGCCCTCGCCGGCGTCCACCACCGCCTCATCACCCTGCTCCGCCGCATCCAGCGCGCCACGCGTGCCGCCGATGGCCGGCAGTCCGAGCGCGCGGGCCAGGATGGCGGCATGGCCAGCGGGACTGGCCTCCTCGATCGCCACCCCGGCGATGCCGGCGGCGTGCCAGTCGAGCAGCTCGGCCGGGCCCAGGCGGCGGGCGAGCAGGATGGCGCCCTGCGGGATCGTCGGACGCGGCGCATCGCCGGCAAGCGCAGCCATGAGTCGGCCCGCAAGGTCCTCGAGATCCGCCAGGCGCTCGCGCAGATAGGGATCGGTGATGCGGCGCATGCGGTCATGCAGTTCGCCCGCCACCCGGTGCACCGCCGCATCGGCGGAAAGACCGCCGCGAATCACGTCCGAGACGCGCTTCAGCCAGCCGGCATCGGCGGCCACGAGGCGATAGGCGTCGAGCACCTCGCGCGAGGCCGATCCGTCTACGCCGGCGGCAAGCCCGTCCGGCACGCCGGAGATCAGCTCGTCGAGGCCCTGCTGCATCCGGTGGGCCGCGTCGTGCAGCCGCACCAACTCCTTCTCCGGATTGTCCGCCAGCAGCCGGAACGGGCGCCGGTGGCTGCCGTGCATCACGACCGGGCCGATCGCGATCCCGGCGACCAATGTCGCGCCGGCAAAGAACCGCGGCACCGTGCCGCCGACGCCCTCCTGCGACCCGTCGGACGCGCCGCCTGCCGCGAGAACCTCGGCCAGCAGCATCGCCACGGTCTCCAACTCCTCCACCTCATCCGCGGCATAAAGGCGCGGGTTGCGGTTCTGCACCGTCACCACGCCCAGCGTGTGCCCGGCGCGTCGCACCGGCACGGCCAGCATCGCGGCGAACTGCTCCTCGTCCGTTTCCGGCCGATAGGCGAAGGCCGGATGGTTCTGCGCGTCCGGCAGGTTCATCACCTGGGCGGTGGCGGCGCACAGTCCGACGATGCCCTCGCCCACGCGCAGCCTGGTGCGGCCAACGGCCTGCGGATTGAGGCCCTCGGTCGCCACGAGTTCCAGGATCTCACCGGGGCGCGCGGCGTAGACCGAGCACACCTCGCTCACCAGTTCCACGGCCACCAGCCTGACCAGCTCCGGCAGCGGCGCGGAGCCATGCGCCATCATCTCGCGCAGCTTGGACAGGAGCCGCCGCGGGCCAGCCATGCGGGCTACGCGGCTCGGCGGCGCGCGACCAAGGCCGCGACAGCCTGCGCGACCAATTCGGCAATGATGTCCGCCGTGGGCTGCTCGGCGGTGACCATGCCGACCGACTGGCCGGCCATGACCGAGCCGTTCTCCACGTCGCCGTCGATCGCCGCGCGTCGCAGCGCACCGGCCCAGAAATGCTCGATGGCGAGCTGGGCTGCCTCCTTGGTCAATTCCCCGGCCTGAAAGCGATCGCGGGTTTCCGCCTGGAAGCGCAGGAACTTCTTTACCCCGTCGTTGACCAGGCCGCGGACCGGGATCACCGGGAAACGCTCGTCAAGCTGCACCGACGGCAGCGCGTCGCGGGCGGCGGCACGGATGAAGGCCCGCTTGAACCGTGGGTGCGCGATCAACTCGGTTGCGGCGGCGAAGCGGGTGCCGAGCTGCGCGCCCGACGCGCCCATTTCCAGCAGCGCCAGGATCGCCTCGCCGTGGCCCAGGCCGCCGGCGACGAATATCGGCACGTCGTGGATGTGGGGGAGAATCTCCTGCGCCAGGACCATCAGCGACACCGGACCGATATGGCCGCCGGCCTCGGAGCCCTCGATCACCAGCGCATCGGCGCCCGAGCGGATCAGCCGCTTCGCCAGCACCAGCGCCGGGGTGAAGGCGATCAGCCGCGCCCCGCCGTCCTTCACGGCACGCACCGCCGCACCCGGTGGGATGCCGCCGGCCAGCACGATGTGGCCCACATGCGCCTCCAGGCACACGCGGATCAGGTCGCCGAGCTGCGGATGCAGAGTGATCAGGTTCACGCCGAACGGCCGGTCGGTGAGCGCCTGGGTTCCCGCGATCTCGGCCGCCAGCAGATCCGGCCCCATGGAGCCGCAGGCGATCACGCCGAAGCCGCCGGCGTTGGAGATGGCAGCGACCAGGTGCCGCTCGCTCACCCAGCTCATCGCCCCGCCCATGATGGCGAACCGGCAGCCGAGAAACGCGGTGCCGCGCGAACACAGCCGGTCGAGTTCCGCACGGGCGGCCGTCACGGCGACGTCGGGGGTGGCAATGTCAGGCGGCATCGAGGCCGTACGCGGTGTGCAGCGCGCGCACCGCCAGTTCCGTGTATTCCGCGGCGATCAGCACGCTGACCTTGATCTCGCTGGTCGAGATGACCTGGATATTGATCGCCTTGTCCGCCAGCGCACGGAACATCGTACTGGCGACGCCCGCATGGCTGCGCATGCCGACGCCGACGACGCTGATCTTCGCCACATTCGGGTCGGCCAGGACCTCGGTGAAGCCGATCAGCGCCTGGGCCTCGGCCAGCGTCACCTGCGCCCGCGGCAGGTCGGCCTTGCCCACGGTGAAGGTCATGTCGGTCGTGCCATCGGCCGAGATGTTCTGCACGATCATGTCGACGTTGATATTGTGATCCGTCAGGGCACCGAACACCGCGGCCGCGATCCCCGGCCGGTCCGGAACCCGCCGCAGCGTGATCTTCGCGTCGTCGCGCGAATAGGCGATGCCGGATACATTCTGCGTTTCCAAGATCTCGTCCTCATCCACGACCAGCGTGCCAGGCACGTCCTGGAAGCTCGATAATACCTGAACCCTTACCCGTTCGTTCATCGCCAGCGCGACGCTGCGCGTCTGCAGCACCTTGGCGCCGACCGAGGCCAGCTCCAGCATCTCCTCATAGCTGATGCGGGCGAGTTTTCTCGCCTGCGGCACGATGCGCGGGTCGGTGGTGTAGACGCCGTCCACGTCAGTGAAGATGTCGCAGCGATCGGCGCGCAGGGCGGCGGCCAGCGCCACGGCCGATGTATCCGAGCCGCCGCGGCCGAGCGTGGTGATGCGGTTGTCGGTTCCGATGCCCTGGAACCCGGCGACCACCGCCACCTGGCCCGTTTCCATCCGGCGGATCAGCTCGGCTCCTTCGGCCCCGGCGATGCGCGCCTTGCCGTGCGCATTGTCGGTGCGGATCGGGACCTGCCAGCCCTGCCACGAGCGCGCCTCGACGCCGATCTCCTGCAGCGCGATCGCCAGGAGGCCAGTGGTGACCTGTTCGCCGGTCGATACCACCGTGTCGTACTCGCGCGCGTCGTGCAGAGGCGACAGTCCCTGGCACCAGGCGACGAGCTGGTTGGTGACGCCAGCCATGGCGGAGACCACGACCGCGACCTGGTTCCCCGCCGCGACCTCACGCTTCACCCGGACCGCCACGTTGCGGATGCAGTCGAGGTCGGCCACCGAGGTGCCGCCGAATTTCATCACGATGCGAGGCATTGTCAGTGATCGATGATCGGTGGTCAGTGATAATTGTCGCCGGGTGGGGCAGACATACTGGCGCGGGAGAGGAGGGGCAACCATGCAGCCGCACACCGCCGTGTCACCCGACGAGATCGCCCGGTTCAACGCTCTGGCGGCTGACTGGTGGAACCTGGACGGGCCGATGCGGCCGCTGCACCGGATGAACCCGGCGCGGATCGGCTGGATCGTCGAGCGGATCGCGCGGCGATTCCCTGCCGCGGCGGGTCTGCGACTGCTGGATGTCGGCTGCGGCGCCGGGCTGGCGGCGGAGGCTCTGGCGCGTCGCGGCTTCGACGTGCTCGGGCTGGACGCGGCGGGCGAGGCGATCGAGGTGGCACGCGCGCATGCGGCGGGGGAGGGTCTGCCGGTCGCGTATCGGGCCGGTGTTGCGGAGGACCTGCTGGCCGAGGGGCGGCGGTTCCCTGTCGTCACGGCACTGGAGGTGATCGAGCATGTGCCCGATCCTGGCGCGTTCCTTACGGCGCTTGGGGGATTGCTGGAGCCGGGGGGCTGCTGTTCCTCTCCACGCTCAACCGCACGCCCCAGTCGTTCCTGGCGGCCAAGGTCGCGGCGGAGTACTTGCTGCGCTGGCTCCCGGTCGGCACGCACGACTGGCGCAAATTCATCACGCCCGTCGAGCTTGGCGGGATGCTGCGCCAGGCGGGATTGCGGGTGGCAGACACCGCGGGTCTGGTGGCGGACCCGCTCACCGGGCAGTGGCGGACCAGCCGGAGACTGGCGGTCAACTACATTCTGGCGGCGGAGAAATAGCGCGTGTTCGGGCAGACCGAGGAAATGTACACCTCTCCCGCACTGCGGGAGAGCAACTGTGTTGTTTGTTTCGCCATCGGCACTCCCGGACCTGACCGAGCATGCCGCCGTGCTCGCCGTGCTCGGGGCCGTCAATAACGCTGCGCGCCACCTGCGGCGGTGGCCTGCGGCCATCATTGACCGCCCCTGCGCGCGACGGCCTGGAGGATGCCAGGTCGGGACGAAGGAATGGCCGTTGTCCAGTCGAACCAAGGAATCCACGTTTGGCTCACGCGGCGCTGGCCCGCCAGTCGGTGGCATCGCGGACCATGGCATTGCGCATGACCAGCAGCTTGCGCATGCAGGCGACAATGATGACCTTGGGCTTTCTGCCGGCCAGGCGTTTGGCGAAGGCGGCGATCACCGGGTTGCAGCGTTTGGCGGCTGAGGATCTCGCGCACCGCCTTGCGGCCGCCTTTGATGTGGCGCTCGCCGGCATGCCTGCCACTGCTGTCATCGAACGGCGCCACGCCGACCAGGCAGGCGATGGCGTGACGCGACAACTGGCCGAGTTCGGGCAACAGCGCGATCAGGGTCTGAGCCAGTACCGGGCCGACACCGGGCACGCTGCGCAGCCGCACCTCCCAGCCACGCCAGTCGTCGTGTGCGCCAACGAGCTTGGCCAGCTTCCGCTCGATCGCCGCCAGCTCGGCCTCAAAGCCGCGCCGCCGCAGTTCGGTCTTCCGCCGCAGGGCCTTGTCCTGCAGATGTTCCAGCTGGTTGTCGCAGTCGACGATCCATTCGCGCAACCGGTGACGGAACGTCAGATGCTCGACCAACGGATCGAGCGCGCGCCGGCGCGCCGGCTGCGGTGCTTCGAGCAGCACCGCGGTGAAATGCGCCACGGTTCGCGCATCCACGCGATCATTCTTCGCCAGTCGCCCCTTGGCCTGGGCAAATCGCCGCACCCGCAGCGGATTGAGCAGAGCGAGCTCGAAGCCCGCCGCCTCCAACGCGTCGATCACCATGCGCTCATAACCACCGGAGGCTTCCAGGCCGATGCGGCAGACCTGGTCCTCAGACAACCAGGCGGCCAGCGTGGCCAGGCCGGCATCGTCGCGCGTGACATGCGACATCGATCCCGGCATTGACTACCTTCTGTGCCATCTTCCGATCCCTTCCTTGCATATCCGGTCTCGATGACCATGCAACTGTTCGGGCTTGCGAAGATGGCGAGGCGGCAGCCTTGCTCTCCCACGGACTTGCACCAGGGGTGCTGCGGGCTCTCCCCTCCAGGGCCGGCGTGGCTGCTACCTCGCCGGCCCACGCCATTCTTGGCACAATTCGGAGATACAAGGGTGCTGCTCGGTGGTACTTGAATGCCGAGGCGCCCTCGCCCGTCGCGCTGCGCGCTCCGACCTCTCCCGCGCAGCGGGCGAGGTGTACGTTCTTTCGCAGTCAACCCGAATCTGCTTTGGAACACGCACTCTTCTCCACGCGCCCGAACTTCCGCCGGCCGATTGCAAGCTCGGTGACGATGCCGTGCAGCGTGCGCAGCTCCTGCTCGGTCACCTCGCCGCGCTGAAAAAAGTGACGGATGTTGCGCACCATTCCCTGTCGCTTCGGCAGATTGCGCAGAAAGCCGCAGGCGTCGAGCTGGTCCACGAGATGCGTCAGGAAATTATCCAGCTCTCCCTTGGTCGCGACCCGCGTCTCGTTGGTCATCAGCGTGCGCGGTGGCGTGGAATCGGTGGCTGTCCACCACTCGTAGGCCAGCACCATCACTGCCTGCGCCAGGTTCAATGACATGAACGCCGGGTTGAGTGGAAACCGCACCAACGCATCCGCCGCGGCCATGTCATCGTTGTCGAGACCGGCGCGCTCGGGACCGAACAGTACGCCCGCACGCAGCTCGCGCGCGCAGATTTCGCGCAGTTCGGCCGCGGCGCCACGCGCGGTCAGCACCGGCTTGATGACATGGCGCGGCCGAGGGCAGGTTGCGAACGCATGGTGCAGATCCGCGACCGCGTCCGTCACCGATGCAAACACGGTCGCCTCGTCCAGGATGCGATCGGCGCCGGACGAATTGCGCCATGCCTTCTCCTGCGGCCAGCCATCACGCGGCGCAACGAGGCGCAGATGGAACAGCCCGCCATTCGCCATGGCGCGCGCGCATGCGCCGATATTGTCGGCAAGTTGCGGCCGCACCAGGATAACAACGGGCGAATTGCCGATCGGCGCGAGGTCGGCGCCGCCATCGCGGCCGGTCATTTCGCGTGTTTGGCCTGCCAGGACTTCATGAAGGCGATCTCCTTCTTCTGCGCGGCGATGATGTCGCGCGCCAGCTTCCGCAGTTGCGGGTCCTTGCCGTACTTGCAGCTCGACCCGCGCCATGTCGATCGCGCCCTGGTGGTGCGGAATCATGCCGGCGATGAAGTCCTTGTCGGCGTTGCCCGTCCAGGGGATCGCCATGCCCTGGCTCATCTTGGTCATCGCATCGCGATAGGCTGCGGTGGACGGCGACTCGTTCGCCGCCGGCGTGGCGGCTGTCATGCCCGGCATGTTCTGCATCGGCGACGGCTGCGCCAGGACGGACACGGGTGCAAGCAGCGTCGCGATCAGCAAGTGCCAACGCGGCATCGTCGCTTTCCTCTCAGTTGGCCCGGCGCCAGGTGGTGCCCTGCGGGCCGTCCTCGAGCACAATCCCCTTCGCCGCCAAGTCAGCGCGGATTGCATCGGCGCGCGCGAAGTTGCGCTCGTCTCGTGCCCGCATGCGCTCGACTATGGCTTCTTGGATTTCCGGATCATCGATTCCTCCATGAAACCAGTCGCGGGGCTTCATTTGGAGAAGGCCTAGGACTTTACCTGCCGCCAGCAGATCAAGCGCAGCATCAACATCGTTCGCCAGCGCCCGATCCGCCAGCGCGTGCATCGCGGACAGGGCAAGTGGTGTGTTCAGGTCATCGCATAGGGCTTCCATCACCGACGCCGGAACGTCGAGGCCTTCGATGCCCGGATAGTACTCCAGCGCGCGATAGAACCGGTCCAGCTCGCGCCGCGCCTCGGTCACCGCCGCATCGGAAAAATCCGGCGTCGAACGGTAGTGCGTGCGCAGCAGCAGCAGCCGCACCGCCTCGCCCGGCACCTTTGCCAGCACGTCGCGCAGGAAGGTGAAGTTGCCGAGAGCTCTTCGACATCTTCTCGCCATTCACCAGCAGCATGCCGTTGTGCACCCAGTAGCGGGCGAAGTGGCTGCCGGGAAACGCGCAGACGCTCTGCGCCAGCTCGTTCTCGTGGTGCGGGAAGATCAGATCGCTGCCGCCGCCATGGATGTCGAACGTCTCGCCGAGATAGCGCCACGACATGGCGCTGCATTCGATGTGCCAGCCAGGCCGCCCGCGGCCCCATGGGCTGTCCCAGCCTGGCAGTTCGGGCGTCGAGGGCTTCCACAGCACGAAATCGCCCGGATTGCGCTTGTACGGCGCAACGTCGATCCGCGCCCCGGCCAGCAGCTCGTCCGGGCTGCGTCCGGACAGGCTGCCATACGACGGATAGCTCGGCACCGAGAACAGCACGTGGCCCTCCGCTGCATAGGCGTGGCCCGAGCCGATCAGCCGCTCGATGATCTCGATCATCTCGCGGCACGTGCTGCGTGGCCCGCGGTTCCTCGTCCGGCGGCAGGACGCCGAGTGCCGCCATGTCGGCGTGGAATTCAGCCGTGGTTCGCGCGGTGATCGACCCGATAGGCTCGCCGCTCTCTTGCGCGCGCGCGTTGATCTTGTCGTCGACGTCGGTGATGTTGCGGACATAGGTCACGCGCGGATAGAGCAGGCGAAGCAGGCGCGCGAGGACGTCGAACACCACCATCGGGCGCGCATTGCCGATATGCGGCAGGTCGTAGACGGTCAGGCCGCACACGTACATCCGCACATGCTGGGGATCGAGCGGCTCGAACCGCTCCTTCCGGCGGCTCTGGCTGTTGTGGAGAAAAAGCTCGTGCATGGACGCGTCTCCGTGGCACGGGCGTTCTCGGCCAAACCGGCCGGCAAATCAACGCTTCCGTCGCCTTCGGGCTGGGCTAGACTTGCCGTAGCCGAAACCGAGAGGGAGCCATGCGCAACGCACCGTTCGAGATCAGGCCGATCGCCGGCGCGCTCGGCGCCGAGCTTCATGGCGTCGATCTCGCCGGCGATCTGCCGGCGGCGACAGTGCAGGCCGATCCGCCAGGCGCTGCTCGATCACCTGGTGATCTTCTTCCGGGACCAGGATCTGCCGCCCGACCGCTTCCTTGCTCTGGCGCGCTGCTTCGGCTCCCCGATCGAGTATCCCTTCCTGAAGGGCATCGACGGCTTCCCCGAGATCATCACCGTCTCGAAGCTCCGGAGGAAAAGGTCAATTTCGGCGGTGTGTGGCATTCCGACACGACCTATCTTCAGGAGCCGCCCATGGCCACGCTGCTGGTCGCGCGCGAGGTGCCGGACGGCGGGCGGCGACACGCTCTTCGCCAACCAATACCTGGCGTATGACACGCTGTCGGACGGCATGAAGCGACTGCTGGGCGGGCTGAAGGGGGTCGCCAGTTCGGCGAAGGCCGATTCCAGCCGCACGCGCGAGGACCGCATCCGCTCCGATGGCAGTGCCGAAGCGCGCAAGCTGCTGGTCGCGGAGCATCCGGTGGTGCGCACACATCCGGAGACGGGGCGGAAGGCGCTGTACGTCAACCGCGCCCACACTGTCGGTTTCGCCGGCATGACCGAGGAGGAGAGCGCGCCGCTGCTCGAGTTCCTGTTCGACCATCAGATCCGGCCGGAGTTCACCTGCCGCTTCCGCTGGGAGGCGCGGGTCGCTGGCGATCTGGGACAATCGCTGCGCGCAGCACTATGCGGTGAATGACTACCATGGCCAGCGCCGCGTCATGCACCGCATCACGCTGGCGGGCGACCGGCCTGTGTGGGGCGCGAGGCCGCCGGTTTCCTCCCGGCCATGACGGTGAAAGAGCGACAGCAGCCCCTCCGTTCGGAAGCTCAGCCAGCGTCCGTTGCCGACGATGACATGGTCGTGCAGCACGATCGACAGTGCCGCCGGTCGCTGCCTTGATCTCCCGCGTCATCGCGATGTCTTCCGCCGAGGGGGTGGGATCGCCGCTGGGATGGTTGTGCACCAGGATCAGCGCCGTTGCGTGCAATTCGAGCGCGCGCTTGGCCACCTCGCGCGGATAGACCGGCGTGTGGTTCACCGTGCCGCGCTGCTGCGCCTCGTCCGCCAGCAGGCGGTTGCGGTTGTCGAGGAACAGCACACGGAACTGCTCCACCCGCTCGCGCGACAGCTCGGCGTTCAGATACGCCATCAGGCGGTCCCAGTTGGTGAGCACCGGCTGATCGATGACCTCCGCCCGCATCAGCCGCAGCGCCGCCGCCTGCACCGACTTCAGCGCCGCGGCACCCGCCTCGCCCAGGCCTTCGACCGCGAGCAGTTCCTGCACGGCGCGGCGATCACCCGGGCGAAGCTGCCGAACCGCGTCATCAGGGCCCGGGCGAGCGCCTTGGTGTCACGCCGCGGCAGGGCGAACAGCACGATCTCCAGCATCTCATGATCGGCGAGCGCCTCAGGACCGGCGGTCAGCAGCCGCTCGCGCAGCCGCCGGCGATGGCCTTCGACGCCCACGGGTTTCCGCGCATCGGCCAACGGGACGGCATCGAACATATCAGGCGGGTTACGCGGGTCGGGGCTGCCACGCCCCAGCCATGCGGCAAATAGGTTGGGCGGCGGTTAATGCCCGGGCGGCGGGTCGCAGGGCTCGGTACCCATATCCGCCGGGACCGAGACCTCCAGCAGCTCGAACGTGTCCGAGGTGCCGGTCTCGTTATGCGGCGTACCGCCGGGGATCATGATCGAATCGCCGGCCTTGATCCGGACCTTGCGGTCGGCGAACTCCAGATCGACCCAGCCGCTCAGCATATAGACGAGCTGCGCCTGGCACTTGTGGATGTGCCAGCCGGTGGGCTTCGACATGCCCTGCTCGGCCGAGGTCACCTGGGCGCGCATGAACCCGTTGGTGCCCTCGGTCACGCCGAGGTCGCGGTACTTGAAGAAGGCGCGGCGTCCGGCGACGTAGTTTGCGTTGTCCTTGTCGGCGACCGCGACCTTCATTGCCGGGCTGGTCATCGTCTGGTCGTTCATGGCGATCCTCCTGATTGGTCAGTTCGCAGCGTAGGGCGGCTTGTCCAGACCGGCGGGTGACAGCGTGAAGATCTCGCAACCGGCCTCGGTCACCCCGATCATGTGCTCGAACTGCGCCGACAGGCTGCGGTCGCGCGTCACCGCCGTCCAGCCGTCGTCCAGCACCTTCACCTCCGGCCGGCCGGCGTTCACCATTGGCTCGATGGTGAAGAACATGCCGGGGCGCAGGATCGGGCCCTCGCCGGGGCGGCCGAAATGCAGGACGTTCGGCGGCTCGTGGAAGCGCCGGCCGATGCCATGACCGCAGAAGTCGCGCACCACGCTGAAGCGCTGGTGCTCCACGTAGTTCTGGATGACATGGCCCACATCGCCCAATGTCGCGCCGGGCTTCACCGCGCGAACGCCCCGCATCATCGCCTCGTAGGTCACGTCCATCAGGTTGCGCGCCCGCGTCGAGGCCGCGCCGGCCACATACATGCGCGAGGAATCGCCGTGCCAGCCGTTCAGGATCACGGTGACGTCGATGTTGAGGATGTCGCCGCTCTCCAGCTTCCGCTCGGCGGGGATGCCATGGCACACTACGTGGTTGATCGAGGTGCAGATAGACTTCGGGTAGCCGCGGTAGTTGAGCGGCGCCGGCACCGCGCCATGGGCGGTGATGAATTCGTGGCACAGCGCGTCGAGCGTGCCGGTCGAGACCCCGGGCCGCACATGCGGCACGATCATGTCCAGCGTCTCGGCCGCGAGCCGGCCGGCAGCCCGCATCGCGGCGAAATCCTCCGGCGCGTGGATGGTGATGCGTCTCGCGTCGGCTCCGCCGTCCATCGCCTCTGCTCTCCGTCCGCCCTGGCACTGCCTGGTAGACTGGAAAGATGCGCAACCGTGCGGCCGCGTGCAAGACCATTGGCAGTGGTCCGGTGGACAGGAGCCGGTTCGCGATGGATAGAACTGTTTACTGATCGCCCGTCACTGACTACTGATCCGCCGATGACCAGACCCAACCCGGCGCCAAGGCGGCTGAATAGGGTTCGTGATGCCCAACCGGGCGAGCGCCTGGCCAGGCTGCCCGCGCCCCGTGAGGCGCGGGACTGATGGACCGCAAGGCTGCGAGGGATGCCCAGAAGCGTGCCGCGGCCGAAGCCGCGGCTGCGATGGTTGAGGACGGCATGGTGGTCGGCCTGGGAACCGGCTCGACCGCTTGGTTTGCCATCGAGGCGCTGATCCGCCGGGTCCGCGAAGGCCTCCGCATCCTCGGCATTACGACCTCGGAGCGCAGCGATGCCCAGGCGCGCGCCGGCGGCATCCCGCTCACGACCTTTGCCGAGCACCGCCGGCTGGACATCACGATCGACGGGGCGGACGAGATCGCAACCGGTTCGCTCCATCTGATCAAGGGCCTCGGCGGCGCCCTGCTGCGGGAGAAGATTGTCGCCGCGGCGTCCGATCGGTTGGTGATCGTCGCCGATGCGAGGAAGCTGGTCGATCGGCTCGGCGGAACGGCAAAGCTGCCCATCGAGATCGTGCCGTTCGGCTGGCAGACGACAGCCGAACGGCTGGCGCGGCTGGGAGCCGACCCGGTGCTGCGAGGTGACGAGGCGTCACCCTTCCACACGGACGGCGGCAATCTGATCCTTGACTGCGACTTCGGCCCGATCGCCGATCCGGCCGCGCTGGACGAGGCCATCGGCCAGACGATCGGCGTGGTCGAGACCGGGCTGTTCATCGGCATGGCCAGCATGGCCCTGGTCGCCGACCACACCGGCGTCCATCGGATCGTCAGCTCGTCGACCGATCACTGACTGGCGCCCCGCGGGTGGCCCCTACTCTTCCCTTGCTCTGCACCCCATGTGTACGTATTGTGTGTCCACAGATCAGGCAGACCGATGTCAACGCGAACCGTTCAGGTCAGGGAGTTCCGTGAGGGCCTAGCCGCCTTTCTTCGGGAGGTGGAGCACGGCGCGGAAATTGTTGTGATGGCGCGCAAGCGTCCGGTTGCTCGGCTCGTACCGCCGGCGCCGGCTGGGCGCCGGCCGCTGGGCCTGATGCGCGGCAAGATCAGGATCGCGCCCGACTTCAACGAAACTCCGGCCGAAATCATCGCCGCCATGGAAGGGGGCACCGAGCAGGCGTGAGATACCTGCTCGACACGCACGTGGTCCTGTGGATGCTCGACGATTCACCGCAGCTCGGCCGCCGGTTGCGCGAGCAGATCACCGATCCGGCAAATGACGTATATGTCAGCGTCGTGAGCGTCTGGGAAATGGCACTCAAGGCCCGTATCGGCAAACTCGAGGCCGATATCGGAGAGGTCATTGGTTATCTTGCCCCGACGGGACTACGCCTGCTCGACCTGCGGCCCGCACATCTGATGCAACTCGCGGTGTTGCCCGTGGTGCCGCGTCATCGAGATCCATTCGACCACCTACTGATCGCGACCGCACAGGCAGAGCGGCTGTGTCTGGTGACCGATGACACACATGCATCACGCTACGCCGTCGATTACGTCAGGCCATCCAGGTGACCTCTCGTGTAGGACCGGTTGCTACCGGCTCGCCACCTGCCGCTGATCCGGGCGCAGGACAATGCATGGTGTCCTGCGGTGTGCCAGCACGGAGCAGGTGCTCTGCGCTTCGGCGGCCGTCAGGCCGAGTACCTGCGCTCGCCAGGTGGTCCTGCCGTGCAGGCCGGCCGGTTCGACCCGCGCCTCGCCATCGTCGGCGGCGCGACGGGCGTTGGCTGCGGCCTCATGCGCGGCCTTCTCGCTGGCATAGCTGCCGACCTGGATTCCCCAGACGCTTGCCGGCGGTGCTGGTCTGCCACGGGCCGACTGGCGGACAGGCTGATCGGCCACGGAAGCGGCGTGGGCTGAACTGACCAGGCTGGGAAGCCGGCTCGCCACGCTGGTTGGGCGGTCCAACGGCACGTCCAGTTGCTCGAAGCCCTGGTTCAGCAAGGCGGCCATGTGCACGTCGCGTTCCGGGTTCGACGCAGCGCCGAGCACGACGCCGATCAGCCGCACCCCGCCGCGCATGGCGCTGGTTACGAGGTTGTGGCCGGACGCTTCGGTGTAGCCGGTCTTCATGCCATCGGCACCAGGATACGATGCCAGCATGCGGTCATGGTTGAAGATCACGCGGCCATGGAACGTGAAGCTTCGCGTGCTGAAATATGGATAGAACCCCGGGAAATCCCCCAACAGGTGGCGTGCCAGGACAGCCAGGTCCCGTGCCGTGCTCCACTGATCCGGATCCGGCAGGCCCGAGGCATTGGTGAAGGTGGTGCGGCTCATGCCGAGCGCGCGGGCGCGCAGGGTCATCATCTGGGCGAACCGCTCCTCGGAGCCGCCGAGCAGTTCGCCCAGCGCCGCGGCAGCGTCGTTGGCCGACTTGGTGACCAGCCCCAGGATAGCCTCTTCCACCGTTATCCGCGTGGCCGGCGTGATGCCGAGCTTGGATGGCTGCATCGAAGCGGCGCGCGCCGATACGGGCACGAGTTGGTCGGCCGTGATGCGCCGGTCGCGCAGAGCCTCGAACACCATATAGAGGGTCATGAGCTTGGCGAGGCTCGCCGGATGGCGGGACGCATCCGGGTTCGCCGCTTCGAGCACGTTCCCGGTACCGGCATCGATCACCATCGAACTGTAGCGCTCTGAGCCGATCTGCGCCCGCGCGGCAACCGGAAGCAGGCCGGCGAGGATGACCAGGAGCGAGACCAGGGGGGCCGGACACAAGCAGAAATTGCGCCGATGGCGCCCAGGCCTGGCCATTCCTGCGTCCCCTTCGCTCCGTCCTGGGAACTCTAGGAGCCGTCCGCCGCACCTGTCCAGCCAAAAACCGACATGAAAAGAGAAATAATTGAATGCCTTATGGGCGACTGCTTGCATGGGCGATGCGGCACATGGATAGCAGTCGAAGACGGTTTCAAGAACTTTTGTGCAGTGCACAATAAATCGCTTGATCGGGCATCTTCATCCGCCTATATTCCGTGTTGTGCTGCATTGCAGCAAAGCGAATTGGCAACTTACCGGACGGGCCGCGACCTCCATTGAGGCCACCGTCTTACCCAGGAGATCAAGCACATGACAATCAAGCCGAAATCGATGGAAGCCGCAGGCATGGCCGAAGATAGCGTGGCGAATGCCGCCGGCAAGGGCTTCGAGACGACCGTGACCGGGCTGAAGGACGGGATGTCCCAGGCAGTCGCAGGCCTCACGGAAACACAGGAAAAGGTCAAGGCAGGTATGGACAAGGCAATGAAGACCGCCGAAGAGCTCGTGGCGTTTAGCCAGGGCAACGTCGAGGCGATGGTGAAGTCCGGTCAGGTCTGGGCCGCCGGCGTGCAGGACATCAGCAAGCAGATCGCGGCCACCGCCCAGGCCTCGTTCGACGAGACGGTGTCGACGTTCAAGGCACTTTCCTCGGTGAGGTCGCTCAAGGACGCGTTGGAGTTGCAGACCAGCTTTGCCCGCGCGACCATGGAGAAGACTCTGGCCGAGTCCGGCAAGCTGACCGACGCGTCGATGAAGCTGACGGAGCAGGCGCTGGCGCCGCTGACCGCACGCGTCAGCCTGGCGGTGGAGAAGTTCGCCAAGTCGGCCTGACGACCAGGTCGGCCTTCCCAAGGGGTCGACGCGCGACGGACGGGCAAGGGCGCCGGCTCCCCTCCCCCGGGCAGCCCTGGTTCGGACGGAAGAAGGCCCTGGCGACCCGCCAGGGCCTTCTTCATGTCCGGAACGCGAACTGAATCTTTGCCGCGTCTATGCTCTTTTATCCTTGGGCCAGGTTCCGATATGGTTCGTGCTTCGATGGTCGGCGGGAAGGGGCGCTCGTGCCGGTCTTGCCAGGCAGGCTTGCCCGGATGACGTGGCCCGGATGGACTGGGATGTCGCGACAGGTGGACGTGGAAGAAAGATGAGCGACGGCGACAGGCGCGGCGGCAACAATGACGCCCCGAATACCGGCGTGGTGGTCAAGGCGCGGCCGAAGACGCGCAAACCGGCGATGTACAAGGTGCTCATGCTGAACGACGACTACACGCCGATGGAGTTTGTCGTTCATGTTCTGGAACGTTTTTTTCAGAAATCGCGGGAAGAGGCCACCAGAATCATGCTACATGTCCACCGCCGCGGCGTCGGCGTCTGCGGCGTCTATACCTATGAGGTGGCCGAGACGAAGGTGACCCAGGTGATGGATCTGGCCCGCCAGAACCAGCACCCCCTGCAATGCACAATCGAGAAGGAATGATTGCATGGATTCGGTGTATACGTACCAGATGGGTGGGTGAACGTAGTACGGACTTTGCCTGAGTTGACGGCGCGCCAAACCGCCGGGGATGATCGGATTCCAGCTTACGGACTTTCAGCGCGTAGGAGCGTCGACGACCATGCTTTCACGTAACCTCGAACAGACGCTGCACCGCGCCCTGTCGCTGGCGAGTGACCGCCGTCACGAGTATGCGACCCTCGAGCACCTGCTGCTCGGCCTGGCCGACGACACGGATGCCGCGACCGTCCTGCGCGCCTGTGGCGTGGACCTCGACAAGCTGCGCGGCGATCTGTCCGAATTCCTCGACAAGGACCTGGCCGGCTTGGCGACCGACCGGGCGGGCGATCCGAAGCCGACCGCCGGGTTCCAGCGCGTGGTCCAGCGTGCCGCGATTCATGTCCAGTCCTCGGGCCGGGACGAAGTCACCGGCGCCAATGTGCTGGTCGCGCTGTTCTCGGAGCGCGAAAGCCATGCCGTGTATTTCCTGCAATTACAGGACATGACCCGGCTCGATGCGGTGAATTTCATCAGCCACGGCATCGCCAAGGCGCCTGGCCGCACGACGCAGCGCCCGGTGCAGGGCACCGGGAGCCAGCCCGAGTCGCACCAGGAGCAGGAGCGCGAGGAAAAGCCGAATCGGCGCAATCAGGACGCGCTGTCGAACTATTGCGTGAATTTGAACAAGAAGGCGATGGCGGGGAAGATCGACCCGCTGATCGGCCGCGAGCCGGAAATCGAGCGCACGATCCAGATCCTCTGCCGGCGGACCAAGAACAATCCGCTCTATGTCGGTGATCCGGGCGTCGGCAAGACCGCGATCGCCGAGGGCCTTGCGAAGCGGATCGTGGAGGGCGACGTGCCGGAGGTGCTGGGCCGCTCCACCATCTATGCGCTCGACATGGGCGCGCTGCTCGCCGGCACGCGGTATCGCGGCGACTTCGAGGAGCGGCTCAAGGCGGTGGTGTCGGAGTTGGAGAACCAGCAGGGCGCCATCCTGTTCATCGACGAGATCCACACGGTGATCGGCGCAGGGGCGACCAGCGGCGGCGCCATGGATGCCTCCAACCTGCTGAAGCCAGCGCTGGCGTCGGGCAACCTGCGCTGCATCGGCTCCACCACCTACAAGGAATTCCGCAACTACTTCGAGAAGGACCGCGCGCTGGTCCGCCGCTTCCAGAAGATCGACGTGAACGAGCCGACCCTGGAAGACAGCGTGAAGATTCTCCGGGGTTTGAAGGCGAACTACGAGAAGCACCACAAGGTGCGCTATACCGACGAGGCGATCCGCGCCGCGGTGGAGCTGTCGGCGAAATACATCAACGACCGCAAGCTGCCCGACAAGGCGATCGACGTGATCGACGAGGTCGGCGCCTCGCGCATGCTGCTGCCGGAGCACAAACGGCGGAAAACCGTCACGCTGCGGGATGTGGAGGAGATCGTCGCCAAGATCGCGCGGATTCCTCCGAAGTCCGTGTCCGCCGACGACAAGGAGACGCTGCGCAATCTCGAGCGCGACCTGAAGGCGATGGTGTTCGGCCAGGACAAGGCGATCGAGGCGCTGTCGGCCGCGATCAAGCTGGCCCGGGCTGGGCTGCGCGAGCCAGAGAAGCCGATCGGCAACTACCTGTTCTGCGGCCCCACCGGCGTGGGCAAGACCGAGGTGGCGCGGCAGTTGGCATCGACCATGGGCATCGAGCTGATCCGCTTCGACATGTCGGAGTATATGGAGCGGCATTCCGTCAGCCGCCTGATCGGCGCGCCGCCCGGCTATGTCGGCTTCGACCAGGGCGGGCTGCTGACCGACGCGATCGACCAGCATCCGCACGCGGTGCTGCTGCTGGACGAAATCGAGAAGGCGCATCCCGATCTGTTCAACATCCTGCTGCAGGTAATGGACCACGGGAAGCTGACCGACCACAACGGCAAGACGGTCGATTTCCGCAACGTGATCCTGATCATGACCACGAATGCGGGGGCGTCGGATCTCGCGAAGGAGGCGATCGGGTTCGGCCGCGAAGGGCGCGAGGGCGAGGACGAGGACGCGATCAAGCGTATGTTCACGCCGGAGTTCCGCAACCGGCTGGACGCGACGATTGCCTTCGCCGGCCTGACGCCGGAGATCGTCGGGCGCGTGGTCGAGAAATTCGTCATGCAGCTCGAGGCGCAGCTCGCCGACCGCAACGTGACGATCGAGCTGAGCTCGGCGGCGAAGGAGTGGCTCGCCGAGCGCGGCTACGACAAGCTGTACGGCGCGCGTCCGCTGTCGCGCGTGATCCAGGAGTACATCAAGAAGCCGCTGGCTGAGGAGCTGCTGTTCGGCAAGCTGGTGAAGGGCGGCTCGGTGAAGGTCACGATGAAGGACGGCAAGCTCGACTTTGACATCGTCGAGGCCCAGTTGCCTGCCCTGCCAAAGCCCGACGAAGACGGCGACGGCGGGACCGATCGCGAGGAAATCGAGGCGTAGAGAGAACTCGGGTACACCTCGCCCACGAAGTGGGCGAGGTCGCGACGCTCAGCGTCGCGGGAGAGGGTGCCGCGGGATCCTCTCCCGCCGCGTTGCGGCGACCTCTCCCACTTCGTGGGCGAGGTGTACTTGCACTACTGCGCGCATTCGATGACCACGGTCCCGACCTTGTCGCCACGCTCCGCAACTTCATGCGCCGTAGCGAACGCACAGGACTCTCCGATGTGAAAGAACCGCGGGGGCTACCCGCACGAGCCGCCAAGCAACCCTGTCTTGATCTCCGAATTTGGCGGGTCCGCGCCCAGCCAGATCGAGAGCAACGTCCTGGCGAAATCGTCGCCCTTGATCGTCCCCTTCACTGCCCCGTTCACGTTTACCGTGACGCCCACACCTGGCCTGAAGCTGAAGGTCATCCGCTGGCCGGTCGCTATGTCGGTCATCCAGCCGTTGAGCATTGCGATGCGATCCTTCAAAGCCGGTAGCTGCCCTTTCGCATTGTTGGCAAAACCTTCGTCCCATGCGCTGGTTATGTCACCGGCGCCGACGTCGCGCACGAACTGAAGGATGAGCTCACTCGGTGTGGTTGATCCGAGAAGGACGTTCGGATCGTTCGATGCCTTGGCCACATACAGTGCCGCGACGTAGACGTTGAGTGTGTGGAACACCTTGCGCATGCCAAGACCATTGAGCGTCAGATTGGTGCCTTCAACCTGCGCCTGCTCGGGGAAGCTGACCCCCCGGCATTCCTTGCCGTGCGCGACGCCAGCACCGAACGCCAATATCACCCCGATCACCAAGAGATTTCGTCCGAGAGCTGTCCTCATTTCATCAACTCCTTCACGTGTTTGCCTTCAATTCTCTGCCATGCGATGCATGGCACAACGTCGATCGTGCCATCTCCCGGCCAAGTCTTGCAGGTGCCGCCGCCCCAGCGCGTCCGCCGCATCAATGAGGTATCGGAAGCCCCTCGCGAATTTTCATCGAGTAGTCGGGATCAGCATCGGCCCGCGCTGACTTGTCATGGATCCTGGCGAGCTCGCGAAGTCTCTCGAATGGCATACTCGTATCGGTGGCACCGAGTTCGTAGGCGAGGTCGGGGAGATACCCGGAGAGCAGCACGCGGTAGTCCAGGCGCAGGTCAGGACGGAGGACGCGAATCATGCCGAACACCAGCGTGGTGCAGTTGCCGGTCAGCGTATTGTACCAGCGCGGCGTTCGCGCCAGCTCGTTGGCGTCCGCCAGGTATTCGCGCAGCAGCGCCTGTGCATACGCAGGCGGCATTCTGAGGCGATAGATGCGCACGTCCTCATCGCGCACGTTGCTGCGCACGCGCACCACATCGCGCTCGTCAGCCGCGATAATCGCCAGTTCGTATTGCCGGAAGAACCCGGCGATCGTCGAATACGCCTCACCTTGCTCCTTGCGGGTCTCTATCGAGAAATCCAGCCTGGTGCCATCGTCGAAACCAAAACTGACGATCAGGTGGGCGATGGCCTCGCCCGCCCAGTATGACAGGAGCAGATCGACGTTGGCGACATGCGACAGGCTGTAGGTCCGCTCCTCCCACCGCTCATCGAAGTCGGTGTCGCTGCGCCAGGTGAAATTGCGCACGTTGCTGACCACAAGCCGGTCACCGTCGATTGTCGCCGTGACGCTTCGCGCGACATCGGGCGTCCAGTCCCGATCGTTTGCCGGCGTTATCGTCGCCCACCACGCGAGCACAACCGCGAACAATGCAGCATAGGCCGTCACCGCAAGCCATCGCCTGGACGCCGCAAGGCACATCACGGTGACAAGAGCGAGGAGCAGGATCGCTCCGGCCAGCACGTCGCGAACTGGTTCGCTGGCGGCAAAGCGGAACCAGACGGCGAGCGCGGACCAACCGCCGATCAACAGGATGGCAATCGCCAGCAGCGCGAAGCCGAGCCAGCGCGACAGCCGTCTGACGATCATGCCCGGCCCGCCGGGCGGTCGATCCGATCAACAACTGTGCAGTGCGCCCGGCCGCCTCGCGGTCTCACTGCGCAAGCCCCGCTACGTGATTGGCCGGTCGTCCGCTCGGCTGCGGACGCGGCAGAGTCGCTATGGTGCGCTGCACCTTTGCTGGCAGGCCGGCGACGACCGGCGGGCTGTCCGTCGTGGGTGCAGGCGCGCAACCCTGTGGGCAGACCTCGGCCAGGTGAAGGAGCAGGATGCGACGCACTTCGTCCACGGTGCGCGGATTGGATTGCACCGAATGGCCTGCGTTGCGGATCACCAGTTCGGATTCCACCCCATCGATGTGGGCGCTCTTGTAGGTCACGACACCGTCGTCGCCGGTCTCGAGCGGGCCTTCGCCCAGCACCGGAATGATCGAATGGGCGGCGACGTTTGGCGAGATGGGGATCGCGGCAAACGTCTGCAAAAGTGGGTTGTCGGGGGTCATCGACCACACGCTGCCGGATCCTGCCCCGGCGACGCGCCCGGCGCCCGGATTGCCGGCCATGACTTCGCCCATCGACTTCACCAGGTCAATCGGCAGGGTGACAAGGCGCCCCAGGAGCTGACCGATCGTGGACCCGGCAACGTAGCTGCCATGCTGCGGCGTCGCGATGAAAATCACGCGTCGCACCCCTGGCAGCGGCTTGACGAACAGCGCCCTGCGCAGCCGGTCGCGGGTCTCCTCGGATACCTGTAGGTCCTCGAGCGGCTTGCTGCTGAACGCGTCCCAGAGCCGGGAGCCGCTGTCGATCACCAGCATCTTCGCCAACAAACCGCCCTGGCTGTGGCCGATCAGGACGATCTGCTTCAGCGCCGGATCCTTGCCGTCCGGATCGATATTATGGACGGTCTTTTCGATCGCCGTGCGCAATTGCAGGGCGGATAGCGGTGAGGGGTTCCCCGTGTTGTATGTGAACCACCAGAACTGGAAATGGTCCCGGATCACGGGGTCGCTTTGCAGGTCATTGACCAGATCGGCCCAGCGGCCGGAACTGGATGCCGTCCCGTGGATGAACACGACCGGGATCTGCCCGGGGCGGTACGGTTCAAGGCCATCGAGCGGTGAGCGGTCCTTGTCGAGATAGGCGCCGTTCAGGAACCCGCCAAACTCGCTGGCCCAGATCTGCGGATCACTGAGGCCATAGGCGAATGCCGCGCTTGTATCGACCTCGAGCGGCACCGACTGCCCGCGAATCTCGACCGAACTCGGTTCGAAGGCCGGATAAACGTCGATATGGCCGGTCAGGCGTCCCTCGGCGAGGGTTTGCCGAGAGACATCCATGCGAAGCAGCGCCGTGACCGGGATCTTCACGTCGGGTGTGACCTGGAACCCTTTCTCGATCACCGCCGCTGTGGCATCCGCCGCGAGCGGAGCGCCGATCCCGCGCTGGCGATAGCGGTTCTGCAGCCCTTTGATATGCGGTTCATCGGCCGGTGTGAACGTTGCGATAGGGAGGTCGCCCCAACGGGCGCTCGCCGCATCGAACGTGACGTCGATGCTGCCGAACGGCAGCTCGAAACCGCCAGAACGCAGATCGACCCGGGATCGATCGGCGGACGCGAACGCGGACGTGAGGCCGCGATTGTAGAGGTCGGACGCAATGCGGACATCTGGATCGAATGCGTTGGGACGCTTTGCCGGATCGTCGGGGAACAGGAATGCGAAGGCATAAACCGACGCCGCCAGGTAATAGGGTCGCTTGCCGGTGTCCTCGGCGTGGCGGAACGACAGTTCGGCCAGGGCGAACAGCAGTTCCGGGTCCGCATTCCCAGCCGTGGCCGTGCGGTGCAGGCTGGCCAGCGCTGCCTCCGGGTCACTGGCGAACAGCGCTGTCAGGTCCCGGCGATGCAGGACGATCTGGGTGCGGTTGCTCAGATCGCCCGTCGAGATCACGTTGCTGGTCAGCTCACGCTGCACGTCACGCGGGTCGATGTGCTTGACCTCGATCGGCGTCGCGCAGCCGGCAACCAGCAGCATCAGCGCCACGCAGGCGCCGAGCACCATGCGCTGCCAGATTGGCTGGGCCGCGCCTGCCGGCTCGGCCCATCGGGACGCCACGTCAGCCTCCTTCATTTCTTGCCTGCCGCCTGTCCCATGAGCATCGCCGGGTCGAGCTTGAGGTCCCGCGGCCATTCCCGGACCCACTTGTGGATCTGATCCGGCGGGGTGAATTTTTCCGGTCTGATCTCCAAATCGCGAACATCCTGGGACTGGACTTCGGCAATCGTGTGAGCCGGCAGTGGCAGGACGATTTCCTTGGGCACCAAGCCGCCGAACATCTCCTGCACCAGCCATTGTGGGTTGGGCCGGGTCGTGTTGGCCGTGTCCGGCAGGGCCGCCTCGCGGATCCAGATGGCGTCCTTGGTTACGTTGACCACTGTGTGGTCAATCCCGAAGGCGAACATGCCCTTATCGTGAGTGCGCACCTCGGCCATTGCTTCGCCGAGCAGTTCACGGTCGAAGGAAAAGTGCGTCGTCATGCCGAGGCGCGGATGGACCTGATTGGTGAGATAGCCGACGCCATAGCCGGGCGAGTGCGCGCTGTCGATGGTGAAGGCGCCGATTACCTCCGGCGCACCCTGCTTCAAGGACCACGGCGCGGGATTATCGACCACCATTTCGCTGACGAACACGTCCTCTATGCTTGTTGTCATTGCCGTTGTTGACATTCAGCGGCCGGGATCGGACGACCTCACGCGACCGGTACGGCAGTGGCCAGGCAGCGATCAAACAGCGTGTCGAGCGCGGAGGCGTCCAGCGCACCTGGCGCACCGATGGCAACGATACGCGTTCGCGGAACCTCGTCGCCCCAAACGCCGGCGAAGGACACTTCCGTCCGACGTCCGACAACCTGCAGGACCGCACGTGTCTCGGGCGCCTCAGCGGCGTGAATTATACCCTTGCATCGATAGACCGACGCCGGAAGCTCCCGACGCACTATCTCGCGCAGCGCATCGAGCGATACGGGGCGATCGGTCTCGAAGCTCCAGGTGCTGAATGCGTTCCCGTGGTCGTGGCGGTGCCCATGATCGTGGCTTGCATGCCTGCATCCGGCATCGTCGCAACCGTGATCATGGTCGTCATGCTCATTGAACGTCGCCGTCGGGTCGAAGTGACCAACGGCAAGCAGAATCTCGAGCGGAACGTCGCAGCGGATCGCCTCCACCACACGAACACGGCCGTAGTGCTCCTCGATCCAGGCGTGCACTTTTGCGACCTGCACCGGACCTGCCAGATCCACCTTGTTGAGGATCATCATGTCGGCGCAGGCGATCTGCAGCATCTTGAGATGAACGAGGGATGGCTGGTCCTGGTAGGCGAAGACCTGGTCGGCATCCACCACGCAGATGATGCTGTCGAGCCGTATGCGATCCCGCAATGCGTCATCCACGAACGTCATTGCGATGCTCGATGGATCGGCGACACCGCTGGCTTCAAGTAGAACGAACTCGGGCGCTTCGGGTCGATTGACTGTACTGAGAACAGTGTCCACCAGGTCGTCGCGGATCGTGCAGCAAACGCAGCCGTTGGCCAGGCTGATGACATCATCCTGGACTCCGACCACCAACTCAGCGTCGATGTTGATTGCGCCGAAATCGTTGACCAGAACCGCCACGCGCAGGCCGTGGTCGCCGTTCAGGATGCGATTGAGCAGGGTCGTTTTTCCTGCGCCGAGAAACCCGGTCAGGATGGTGATGGGAACCACCTTGGCGTCAGCGAGTTCCATGCCGCACCTTCTTTTGGAGAGAGCCAGGGATTGGCCCGCCATCGCAGCGATGGCAGGCCACGATGGTTCGGTTCGGCGTCAGCCCGGGTTGCGTCCGCCGAGCATCTCCTCAACGTCGACCGAGTCTGCCCGTTCAGTGAACCTTTGCCGCTGCTAATCATCGCTGCCGAAAATCCCCTTGACCTTCGACACGATCTTTTCGCGGATCATCTTGCCGACATCGATCTTGAAGTTCGTGGGCCATACCGGATTGGGCTTGCGATAGACATCTGGCGGATAGTAGAGCCTCGCGTCGTATTCCTGATCACGCGAACCTGGCGATTCGAGGTCAGCAAGGACCCGCTTCGGATTCGGGAAGTCCACAGTGGTATGGGTGAGGCTGATGTCGAATAGCCCCATGGCTTCACGTGCCGAGGGGCGCACGAAGTTGGTGGACTCCGGCAGCGCCGCCTTGCGGGTCCAGATCGCCTTCTTCGTCACGTTGACTACGACACCATCCGGCGCGCCGAACTGGAACAGACCGTCGTAGTGCGTGCGGACGCCCGCGACCATTTCGGGGGCCATCTCCTCATCGTAGCCTAGATGCGTGGCCATCGCGAGACGCGGCTCCACCTGCTTGAACATGTAGCCCGGTCGCGTAGTGGACCGTGTGAGCAACGTCGATCGTGGTGGTGCCGACGATCGGCGGGATGCCGAACTTCAAGGACTGGATGTTCATGGTGTCCGGCTGCAGCTCGGTGACGAACACGTCCACGCCCTTGGAGTACTCGGCGGTGTTGGCATCCGGCCGGCCATCGCCGGTCCACACGAAGGAAAGACTGTTCCAGTCGAGGCGATAGGCCGATGCGCCGTCCTTGCCGTGGATACGACGCCAATGGCGGATCACCGCGCCGTCCTTGTCATAGCAGATGCCGTTGTCGTCCCTGTAGTCGAACTCGTTGACCTCGATCTCGAAGCCGTCGCCCATCGGAAAGAGGTTGAAGCTGTCGGTATGCCAGTGGGTCATCGCCTTCATGCCGTCGATCATGGCGTTGATGCCATCCTTGGGCGTGCGACCTGAGGGACCGGTCACGCGCAGCGGCTTCCAGCGCCCCATCCAGGCCGAGAACGCGTAGATGTAAGGCAGCTCGCCGAAGTGATCGACGTGCAGATGGGTGATGAAGATGTCGTTCACCATCTGCAGTGGGACTTGCAGGCCAACAATGTTGCGCAGGCAGCCGGGGCCGAGGTCGAAGAAGAAGCGCTTGCCGTTGCCCAGTTCGACCATGATCGCGGTGCCCGCCTGCGCGCGCGTGGGCGGCACCGGTGAACTGCCAATGAACGAGATGCGCATCTCGTCATTGCTCAGTTCCTCCATGCCCGGGAAGTAGGTGTTGGCGTTCGCCACCGAAGGCGTCGGCCGGTAGTACGGCGGCAGCGTTATGCGGTGTTCGGCCCGCCGCCGTATGGGTTCTTCACTTCGCGCATCCAGGTCATATCTTCCGCGGCATCCGCGGGGGCGGGAACTGCCGCCGCCGCTGTGGCCGCGGCGGCGGCAGCCAGCCCGCTGAATGCGTCGCGTCGGTTTACCATGGCTTCATTCCGCGGTTCGGCAACCGGCGGTTTGCCATGTTTGGCGTTCTCTTCAGACATTGGTTGCTCCGTTGCAGCGGAGCGATGTTGCGCCGGACAGTTTGTCGGTCCGTCAGTAGCCGGGCGGTGGGCTGCTTACACGTACGCAACGCTTCCGCTGATGTAGGCGCGCGTGAACCAGGTGGATCCGCACTGGTAGAACGAGATGTCATTCGCCTGAACCGGTGCGGCCGCGCAGGGCAATGAGGGAATGGCCGTTACGGTCGTACCCGCCGGTGCTGCCGGTGCGGCATGGACCGGTGCCGGCGCAGCGTAGACCGGAGCCGGCGTGGCAACGGCGGCCGCGGTGGCGCCCACGACGGCAGCGGTTCCGACGATTGCCGCGGTCGTGGCTACCGGCGCTGCCGCATAGCCATAGCCGGGTGCGCCATAACCAGGAGCGGCATAGCCAGGAGCGTGGTAGCTATAGGCATTCGAGGTCACGTTCGTCGCCGTGGTTTGTCTGGACGACTGAGCGTTGCTCGCAGACGTCTGCCTGGTGTCCTGATCTGCTGCCGTCGGCCGACGCCTGCCTGGTGTCCTGATTGCTGCTGGCAGACGACTGACGGTTGCTCTGGTTGCTGCTTGTCGTGGCAGACGCATTGCTCTGTCGATTGCTCTGATTGGTGGTGGAAGTCTGCTGCCGCTCGGATGAGGCGCCCTGTCGGCTACTCTGATTCGCTGTGGACGTCTGCTGCCGTTGCCCCTGGTTTGCAGTTGACGTGCCCTGCGCCCCTTGCGCCGCCTGATCGCGCGATCCCTGGCCGCCACCGGCGCACCGCCGCCAGCCGCACCCTGGCCGCCACCTCGCTGTGCCTGCGCGCCACCGCCGCCGCCCCCACCGGAGAAGCGAGAACCTCCGCCTCCACCGCCGCGACCGCCGCCGCCAAAGCTTCCGGAACTGGCCGGGCCCTGCTGCGAGAAACCGCCGCCGCCCCCTCCACCTCCACCGCCGCCGCCACGTCCGCCGCCACGCTGCCCCAGGGCGTCCGTCGTCAGGGCAAACACAACCGCACAAGCCAGTGCGGTGGATGCAACAGTCCGGTACAATCCAGGTCGTGTGTTCATGGTCTATCTCCCGACCCTGCTCTGGCCGGCTTTCCCAGCCGCCGGCACCATGAAAGCGACACCCTCCGCGCCGGCGGGCGGCACGAATGTGAATGACGCCGGATCAATCGCGGGATGGAAATTCCAGTCGCGAAGCATCGCCCAGAACTGCGGCTGCCCGGTGGCCTTCTTGTAGGTCAGCACGGCCCGAAGCGGCACCGGCTCGTCGCCGCGCGCGACCCACACCTGGAAGTCAATGTCGTTGGTCCGTGCGGCAAGATGCACGGTCGGCTGATTGCCGATCGTCACCTCGTCGACCACCGCGATCTCGGTGATGCGCTTTTGCATTTCCTCTGGCAGCGTCGTCACCAGCAGGACCGACAGAGGGATCCGCGTCTGCAGGTCCTGGACGATGTAGTAGAGAATGTCATCGACGCTGCCGGGCCGATCCAGTCGCGCAAAGATGTTCTCCCCGGGATTGAACAGGGTTACATTCTTGCCGTCGAAAAAGACCTGCTCCTTCCGTCCGTTGCCTCGTTCGATGTCGATGCGCAGGTCGTCAGGGCGGTTCAGAACGATGTGGCGAACCTCGCCGAACTCGATCTTCTGCCCCGAGTTCCTGGACCACGTCGTAACCGGCGTCCATGGTCACGGACAGACTTTGCGCCTTGGCAAGGTGGTCGGCCATGCGCGTGAGCAGCGCCTTGGCCTGGGCCGGGTCCATCGTAGCCTGGACCGGCGGTGGCGAGGACGTCTGTTGCAGCGTCTGCCGGCGCCAGGCTCGATGCCGCCATGAAGCAGGCTGCCAATACGGCGAAGTCGAATTGCGTCCCCACGGGTGACCGCTGCGGGCATCCGCGGCCGAGCGTTCATCGCACGCCGGCCCTGTTCACGGGTCCGCCACGATTGACCCCGACGCCGGGCGAGGCGCCGACACCCGGCGCGCCGGCGCCCGGCGTGACACCGGCTCCCGCCGCGCCGGCGCCGGCGCCTGGGCGCGCGACGCATCCTTTCGGGACGCCAGCAGCAGTGCAATAGACGGCCGCCTCAGCAGTGCCCACCGCACCGGCCGTGGTCAGGATTGCGACGAGAGCGGCGATTATTGTCAGTTTCACGATGTTGCTCCTGATCTAGACGAAACCTCAGTGCGCGCGCCCTCGGCCACCCGACCAGCGAACGCTTCAATCTATGGGTGTCGATCCGGTGACCCAGATTAATCCCCCTCGGGGGTTCGTTTTCCCGTTCCGCCGTCCGATTGCATTGATCTGGATCAATGTGAGTTGGAAGCGTCGAGCCGGGAGGGTAACCTGCCCGTCACCCGGCACGCATGCTCACTCAGGAACGCGGCAGTTCCAGTGACCGCGCGGATATTCTACCATCGCGCCGTGCGACGGATGAGAGGTTTGCGATGACCGGTGCCACTGGATTGCGTGGACTGCTGCGGGGCGATGCGATAGTGATCGCGCCCGGCGCCTATGACGGGCTAACCGCGAAGCTTGTGGCGCAGGCGGGCTTCCCAGCGGTGTACATGACCGGCGCGGGCACATCGGTGTCGCACGGCTATCCCGATTTCGGCCTGCTGACGATGAGCGAGATGGTGGAAAACGCCGCCCGCATCGTGCGCTCGGTGGATGTGCCGGTGATTGCCGATGCCGACACCGGCTACGGCAACGAGCTGAACGCGTTCCGCACCGTGCAGGAATACGAGCGACGCGGCGTCGCAGGGATCCACATTGAGGACCAGATGTCGCCGAAGAAATGCGGCCATCTCGACGATAAGGAGATCGTGTCCAGGGAAGATTACGTCGCCAAGATTCGCGCTGCCGTGGCAGCGAAGCGCGACAGCGACTTCATGATCATCGCGCGGACCGATGCCCGCGCGGTAGCGGGCCTGGACGAGGCGGTGACGCGCGCCAACGCGGCACTTGCGGCCGGCGCCGACATGGCGTTCGTCGAGGCGCCGCAGACGATGGATGAGCTTGCCGCGGTGCCGAGGCTGGTCGCGGGGCCATGCCTGCTGAATGTGGTACGCGGCGGCAAGACGCCGGAGATCGATCTGCGCCGTGCACGAGACATGGGGTACCGCCTGGCGATCGTGCCGGGTTTGCTGCTGAAGGCGGTGATCGGCGCGTGCGACGAGATGCTGGCGGAATTGAAGGCGCGCCACATCCACCCGGTGCCGCGCAGCGACATGACGGTGCGCCAGGCCTTCAACCGCGTCGGCGCGGTGGAATGGGACGCACTGCGCACGCGCTTCCGGGACGCAGACGAACGGCGCGCAGCAGAGTGAACGGCGTAATGTTGGCTCGGCGGACGATCGTGCGTCGTCGCTTCCGGGCTACGGATGGATGACGGTCTCGGTGCGGCTGATGACGAACGCCTCGTGGCGTTCGAGGAAGTCGTCCGTCACCTCGGCAAACGCCTCGGGCCGGTCGGTGCTGATGCCATGTCCCGCGTCATAGACGAAGACCAGATGGCAATTCGGCATCAGCTCCTTGTAGACGCGGCCCATGTCTGGCGGGATCACCCGGTCGAGCGTGCCGAACAGCACCAAGGTCGGCGTCGCAAGGCCGCGCATTTGCGTTTCGAGATCCGCGTCGCGGTCGGGCCCGCGCAGACGCCCAACCAACGCGCGGGTCTTTGCCTGGACCGCCGGGTCCGCGACCGGCAAGGGGCCGAGGCGTTCGGGATGGGCAAAGAGCCGGCGCGCCATCTCCTCGGGTGATCCCGACGGCGGCTCGCTCCCGGCCGGGCGGATGGCCGCCGGCGCCTCCAGCACCAGAGCTCGTACCCGTTCCTGCTGCTGCAACGCCAGCCATAGCGCAACCTTGCCGCCGAACGAGGTTCCCATCAGGTTGAACGTGTCGATGCCGAGCGCCGTGACCGCCGTTCCCATCGTGGCGGCCAGTTCGCCCATTGTCCCGCTGCGCGTGTTCTCCGGCGATTGGCCGAAGCCCGGCATCTCGAAGGCAATCACCCGGTGGTGGCGGCTCAGCAGATCGTGCCCCCGCGTCAGGCGCATGCCGCCGGCGCCGTGCAGATGCACCAGCGGCGTCCCCTGCCCCGCTTCCATGAAGCGGATGTGGAATCCGTCCGCCTCGACGGAAGCTTCGCGGAATGCCGCGCCGGGTGCCTGCGTTGTCGATCCGTCCTCGGTTTGCGGCACGAGCGGCCCCCTTGCTGCTCAAATGTCACGGATGCGCGGCAAGACCTTTGTGCCGAACAATTCGAGCGAGCGCATCATCGCGTCGTTCTCGCCGGTGCCGGGGTCCTGCAATGACACATCCAGCACGCCGGCGCCGATTTCCTGGCGGCACCGGCGGATCTGCTCGATTACGCGATCGGGCCCGCCGCAGAAGCTGATCGGCAGCACGCCGCCGACATTCGCGGGGCGCCGCTCGCCGGCGATGTTGCGCGAGGTGTCGGACCGAAGCAGCGCATCGCGCAATCCGGCCCCCACCGGGAATGCCGCCTGCTTGTCGCGTCGGCGCAGCGCATCCTCGGCCGCGTCGTCGGTTTCGGCGAGGATCATGTTGGCGCGATAGATGATGTCGTCGGGTCCCGGCTCCCAGCCATGGCGGGCGCACTGGTCGCGATAATAGCGCGTCGATTTGGCCATCAGTTCGAACGTGCCGTAGGAGACGCCGAGGCCGATCCGGTGGCGCGCGGCGAAGTCGCCGGCCTCGGCGCTGGTGCCGAGCGCGTAGGTCGTCGGGTGCGGCTGATGCTGCGGGCGCGGCCAGATCGACACCGTGCGGTACTGGAAATGCCGGCCCTGCCAACCGAACGGCTGCGGCTCGGTCCACGCCTTGAGGATCAGCTCCATCCCCTCGTCGGTGCGTTCGCGCGCTTCGTGCGGGTTGAGGTCGTAGCTGAGGTATTCGTTGGTCGTCCCGCGCAACAGGCCGACCACGATGCGGCCCGGCGCCAGCGTGTCGAGCATCGCCAGTTCCTCGGCGACGCGGATCGGGTTGCTGGTCGGCACGATCGGTCCGAGCAGCGCGATCTTGATCTTGTCGACCCGCGCGGCGAGCCAGGCGGCCGAGACAACGGGCGCCGGCGTCAGGATGCGCGGCGAATAGTGGTGCTCGGAGACGCTGACCCAGTCGAAGCCAAGCGCCTCGACGAATTTCACGCGCTCGACCATGCCGCGATAGGCGTCTGCGCCGGTCTCCGAATCGTAGGCGCCAGGCGGCACCGGCCACTCGCGCGGCAGGTTCGGCGGCGCGACATAGCGGCCCGTCTCGAAATACGATACTTTCATGACCCGATCCGCGATGCCCTGCGGTGTCGCACAGCTTTGCCTGTGCGGTCGCATCATTGGCTGTCCTGCGGTTTCCGCGCAAGCTGGGGGTACCGCCTTGCATTGCCTCCATTGACAGTCCTGTGAGCCGAAGCTACCCCGCCGCGCCAAGCGTCCCGCGCCCAGCCCCAGCCAAGTCCCCGGCCAAGTCCCTCAGGGAGCGCCAGCATGTCCGCGCGCACCAAGGTGTTCGCGATCAGCGTGCTGACCAGCCTCGACGATGTAGCGGTGCGGGAGATGGACTACGCGCTGCCGGTGGCGGAACTGATCCGCCTGCGCGTGCGGCAGGCCGTGGCGTGCGGCTGCGACGGAAGCATTGCGTCGGCCGACGACGATCCGAACGCGATCCGGCGCATGGCCCGGGCGGAGACATTGCTGATTGCCACCCCTGGAATCCGCGAGCCGGGCGGCATGGCGGACGATCACAAATGCTATGCAACGCCGGCGCAGGCGATTGCGCGCGGGGCCGACTACCTGGTGGTGGGGCGGCCGATCACGCAGTCCGACAATCCGGCGTTGGCAGCCAAGGGGATCGTGGCAGACATGGAGCGGGGAGCTTTTGAACCGGCCGGACGCGGCGAATGACTCTTCTTCGGAAGATGCTGCGCAGCTCATTCGGCTAGGGCTGGCTACGAATTCCTGACTAAACGCAACGGTGCGACGTGTGTCCTGCGAACGCGATCGGCTACGTGCCATGCGACGCAGAACAGTGATGACGTGACGAGTGGAAGAAACGCGCTGACATGTGGATCGGCTCACACGCAGCGCTGTAGCCGGTCATTATGACGATGGCGCTTGTGATGAAGCCCCCCAACAAGGGAATGCGCCAGATGGCTTGGATCGGACGAAAGAAACTTGCACTTGTTCCGTTGTATCGGCCGAACGCGCATCCACCGGACCAGATCCCCCCCGACTGGCCCGATCTGATCATGCAGCGGATCCTGTTCGATCCGGATCCGGGCACCGGTGCAGACCGATCTCTACGTGCTTTTATCCACACGGCGTCATCCGGATTGGCCGACCTGGACGCTGTCGTGCTGCCCATGCAGGTGCTCGACGAACAGGACGTGCCACCGACGGCGCTTGACGGGCTACTGGGCGCACAGCTGCGAAGCGATGGGTTCGACGCCGCCGCGCTCGTGATGCTCGGTGGACCTGGCGCCGGCACTTCCGCCGGCTTCTGGGTACGGTTCGTCATGGCCGAGGACGTCGGAGTGTGGGCCATGGAATTCATGCACTCACTGACCGGCTTTGCCGATCTTTATCCGTTCGGCGGAAACATGGGTGGCTTCGACGAAATGGCGTGCAGTTGTGGCACGCATCCCTCGGCTTACACGAAGGCCGCAATCGACTGGCTGGATGCGTCCACCATCGCGCTCCATATCGGTCAGTCCGCCAACTACACGTTGCACTCGGTCGGTCTCGTCCAGCCGCCTCCGCTCGGCCGATCGGCGGCCGTACGGGTCGGTTCGCAGGTGCCGTATCTCATGGTCGAGTCGCGGCAGCGTGTCGATCAGTTCGATCGCAATATTCCCAGCGAAGGCGTGATTGTTTACCGGGTTCAGACGACCGATCCGCTGGGGCATGCGCAGAACGGCACGGCACCGATCGAACTTCTCACGACCACAGCACTGGCGGCAGGGCAGGGCTTCACGTCGGACACCGGCGTAAAGGTGCAGGTGCTCAACGCCCTGCCAGGCGGCTTCTCCATCAATGTCGATGACCCGACAAATGCGCTGACGACGGTGCCGGATGTCTTCGAGATGTCGGCCAAGCTCGCAGCAATGCGCGTCCAGGCGGCGAAGCTGGTAGCGAAGTTCACTGGCGTGAATCGGACGAATTCGTGGGTCTTCAGCCAATCTCCAGTGGCTGGTCAGGTCGTGGCTGCGGGCAGCACTGTTACCATGCTGCTGCATACCGGACCCATGCCATGAGGGTAATGGCATTCGATCGCGGTACCTGAGCCTGATCGGCGGGTCCGGCTGCAAGGCAGCGAGCCCAACGCGAGCTGCTCTTGCGGTACCCGTTCCTGGGATTGGAACACCGGACAACCGTTGGTAGGCTCGTGGCATGAGTTACGCGCGCTGCGTAGCCCGTGCAGGAGCACCGCATGCCGGTTCACGCCTTCATCTTCCCGGGTCAGGGCAGTCAGGCCGTCGGCATGGGGCGCGACCTCGCCGCCGCCTTCTCCGCCGCGCGCGAGGTGTTTCAGGAAGTCGACGACACCCTGAAGCAAAAACTCTCCCGCCTGATGTTCGAAGGTCCCGGCGAAGAACTCACGCTGACCGAGAACACCCAGCCCGCCCTGATGGCCCACTCGCTCGCCGTGCTGCGCGTGCTGGAGACGGAGGGCGGATTCGCACTGCGCCAGAAGGCCGTGGTCGTCGCCGGGCACTCGCTCGGCGAGTATTCCGCGCTCGCTGCGGCGGGCAGCTTTTCCATCGCCCACGCGGCCCGGCTGCTGAAGCTGCGCGGCCAGGCCATGCAGAAGGCGGTGCCCGCCGGCGAAGGGGCGATGGCGGCCCTGCTGGGAGCCGAGATGGCGCAGGCGGAGGCAATCTGCGCCGAGGCCGCGCCGGTGCCGGAGAGCGAAACCGATGAGCGCGAGGTGATCGAGCCGGCGAATGACAACGGCGCCGGGCAGATCGTCGTCTCGGGCCATCGCGGTGCCGTCGAGCGGGCCGTCGCGCTCGCCGCGTCCAAGGGCGTCCGCCGCGCGATGCTGCTGCCGGTCTCGGCGCCGTTTCACTGCGCGCTGATGGCGCCGGCCGCCGATGCCATGGCCGAGGCGTTGGAGACCACCCCACCCGGCCCGCCGATCGTGCCGCTGATCGCCAACGTCTCGGCGGCCAAGGCCACCGACCCCGCGGAAATCCGCGACCTGCTGGTTCGCCAGGTCACCGCGATGGTGCGCTGGCGGGAATGCGTCAACGCGATGGTGGAGCTCGGCGTGGACAGTTTCGTCGAGCTCGGCGCCGGCAAGGTGCTGTCCGGCCTGATCCGCCGCATCGCGCCGGACGCCGCCACCATGTCGGCCGCCACGCCCGCGGAAATCGAGGCGGTACTCAAGAACCTATGACGGAGCGGCCCATGTTCCGGCTCGACGGCAAGGCGGCGCTGATCACCGGGGCCTCGGGTGGCATCGGCGCGGCGATCGCGCGCACGCTGCATACACAGGGCGCCACTGTGGCGCTGTCCGGCACGCGCCGCGACGCCCTGGACGCACTGGCGGCTGAGCTGGGCGAGCGGGCCTTTGTCTGCCCGGGCGACCTGCGCGATGCGGCCGAACCGGATGCGCTGGTGGCGGCGGCGGAGCAGGCGGCGGGTCCGCTTGCCATCCTGGTCAACAACGCGGGCATGACCCGCGACATGCTGGCGCTGCGCATGCGCGATGCGGACTGGCAGGCGGTCATCGATGTCGATCTCAGCGCGCCGTTCCGTCTGGTGCGCGCCACGCTGCACGGCATGCTGCGCCGGCGCGCCGGGCGCATCATCAATATTTCTTCCATTGTGGGCGCGACCGGCAATGCCGGCCAGGTCAACTATGCCGCCGCCAAGGCCGGACTGGTCGGCATGACGAAGGCACTGGCGCAGGAGGTCGCCCCGCGCGGCGTCACGGTGAATGCCGTGGCGCCCGGGTTCATCGCCACCCCGATGACCGACAGGCTGTCCGAGCTGCAACGGGCGAAGCTGGCCGATGCGATCCCGTTGGGGCGGCTCGGCCAGCCGGACGATGTGGCTGCGGCGGTCGCCTACCTGGCCTCGGACGAGGCAGGTTGGGTCACCGGCGCGACGCTGCATGTCAATGGTGGGATGGCCATGCTTTGACGCAGCGGCGAAAAAGGAAGGGTCCACACGGAGCGCCCGGAGAAGGCAGGGAGTGCCACGGCGAGGCAATCATGGCGCTTCGCGCGAAGCGCTAACTCCCTGTTCCGTGGCCCTCCGTCTGCCTCACTCTGCCTCCGTGAGGAACCTTGCCTTTGCGCCGGTTGGCGCGCCCGCGGAAACCATGCTAAGCGCCCAAAAGCTTCGTCGGGCGGGGGGATACGGCGGCACCGCCCGGGTCCTGCCCGGCGGCCAGACAAAGCCCCGGACGATACCCCGGAGCAGGGCCTTTCAGTAGGAGTTGCACAGCCGATGAGCGAGATCTCGGACAAGGTCAGAAAGATTGTCGTCGAGCATCTGGGGGTCGAGGAGGCGAAGGTGACTCCCGAAGCGTCCTTCATCGACGATCTGGGCGCCGACAGCCTGGACACCGTCGAGCTGGTGATGGCCTTCGAGGAAGCGTTCGGCGTGGAAATCCCTGAGGACGCCGCCGAGAAGATCAGCACTGTGAAGGATGCGATCGAATACATCGAGAAGCAGAAGGCCGCCTGATCGGCCCGTCCGGAGGGTCCAAAGCGATGCGGCGTGTGGTGGTGACGGGCATGGGGATTGCCTGTCCCCTCGGGCTCGGGGTCGAGCATGTGTGGCGGCGCCTGATCAACGGCGAATCGGGCATCGGGGCAATCCAGGCGTTCGACACCAAGGATCTGCCCTGCAAGGTGGCGGGCCAGGTGCCGGCCGGCGTCCGTGCCGAGGGCGGCCTCGACATCGGCGAGTGGATTCCCGTGAAAGACCAGAAGAAGATGGACCGGTTCATCCATCTCGGCGTGGTCGCGGCCAGCGAGGCGGTCGAGGATTCCGGCTGGGCACCGGATGCAGAGGCGGATCGCTGCGCCACCGGCGTGATGATCGGCTCCGGCATCGGCGGGCTGCAGACGATCTTCGAGGCGTCGATCCAGGTGCATGAAGGCCGCGCGCGGCGACTGTCGCCGTTCTTCATCCCGTCGGCGCTGATCAACCTCGCCTCCGGCCATGTCTCGATCAAGTATGGCTTCAAGGGACCGAACCATTCCGTGGTGACGGCCTGTGCCACCGGCGTGCATGCGATCGGCGACGCGGCGCGGCTGATCATGTGGGGGGACGCAGAGGTGATGGTGGCGGGCGGCACCGAGGCGGCGGTGTGCGAGCTCGGCATCGCCGGGTTCTGCGCCTCGCGCGCGCTCTCCACCGGGTTCAACGACCGGCCCCAGGCGGCATCGCGGCCGTGGGACAGGGACCGAGACGGATTCGTGATGGGCGAAGGCGCCGGCGTGGTGGTGCTCGAGGAGTACGAGCACGCGAAACGGCGCGGGGCCAAGATCTATGCCGAGGTCGCGGGCTACGGCATGTCCGGCGATGCCTTCCACATTACCGCGCCGGCCGAGGGCCATGACGGCGCGGTCCGTTCGATGCGGGCGGCGCTGCGCAACGGGGGGCTGACGCCCGACCAGATCCCGTATGTCAACGCACACGGGACCTCCACGCCGCTGGGCGACGATCTGGAGCTGGAGGCGGTCGAACTTGTGTTCGGCGACGCGGCCAGACGGTTGGCGATGTCGTCGACCAAGTCGGCAACCGGGCATCTGCTCGGGGCGGCCGGGGCGGTCGAGGCGGTGTTCTCGATCCTCGCGATACGCGATGGCGTGGCGCCGCCGACGCTCAACCTGGATGAACCGAGCCGGGACAGCGTGATCGACCGCGTCGCCAACACGGCGCAGCGGCGCAGGATCAATCTTGCGCTCTCCAACAGCTTCGGGTTCGGCGGCACCAACGCGTCCGTGATCTTCCGCACCGTGAATTGACGATGCTCGGCCGGTTTTGGCGAGCGCGGCCGGGTGACGGCACCGCTGGGTGACGGCATTGTAACACACAACGCACGTTGATGACGGTTGGGGTGGATCGATGCAGGGGACCCTCGACGCCATTCTGAGACAATTCGTCGTCGTTGGCCGGCTGACGGTTCGTTGGCCCGACGGACAGCGGACCAGCTACGCCGGGCCGGCCGGGTCGGGGCCGGAAGCCGGCATCGCGATCCGGGACACGCGGACAATTCGTCGCCTCGTGCTCAACCCGACGCTGGCGTTGGGCGAGGCCTACATGGATGGTGCGTTGGTCCCAGACGGCGGCGGCATCTATGACGTGATCGAAGTGCTGGCGCTGAACGTGATGGCGAACGCCAAGGGCCATCTTATCGCCCGCGCGCGCTCGGCCCTCGGCCAGCTGCGGCGGCAATTCGACCAGTACAATCCCGCGCCGCGCGCCCAGCGGAACGTGGCGCATCACTACGACCTGAACGGGCGGCTCTACAGCCTGTTCCTCGATCGCGACCGGCAGTATTCCTGCGCCTACTTTCAGCGCGGCGACGAGACGCTGGAAGAGGCGCAGACCGCCAAGAAGCGGCATATCGCGGCAAAACTCTGTCTCGACCGACCGGGGCTTTCGGTGCTCGACATCGGCTCCGGCTGGGGTGGGCTGGCGCTGAGCCTGGCGCGCGACCACGGCGCGCGGGTCACCGGCGTCACACTGTCCACCGAGCAGCTCGCCGAGTCGCGCGCGCGCGCCGCGGCCGAGGGGCTGCAAGACCGCGTGTCATTCGAGCTGCTGGATTATCGGAAGCTGGATCGCCGGTTCGACCGTATCGTCTCGGTCGGCATGTTCGAGCACGTCGGCGTGGGGCACTACCGCGCGTTCTTCGACACCGTGGCGCGTTGCCTCAGCCCGGACGGCGTCGCGCTGCTGCACGCGATCGGGCGCAGCGACGGGCCGGGCTTCACCAATCCGTGGATCGCCAAGTACATCTTCCCCGGCGGCTATTGCCCCGCGCTGTCGGAGGTCGTGCCGCCGGTCGAGAAGAGCGGCCTGATAGCCACCGACATCGAGATATTGCGACTGCACTATGCCGAGACGCTGCGCCACTGGCGCCGCCGCTTCACCGCCAACCGCGACACCATCGCCTCGCTGTACGACGAACGCTTCTGCCGCATGTTCGAGTTCTACCTGTGCGGCTCGGAGATCGCGTTCCGCCGCGAGGGCCACATGGTGTTCCAGGTCCAGCTCGCGCACAACCAGACTGCGGTACCGCTGACGCGGGATTACATCACGGCGTTCGAGTCGGCTGTCGCCGGCGGCCAGAAATCGAGCGTGCTGAGCCGGGGGAACTGACGAGCGGGCGATACCCAGCGTGTCGGACGAAATCCTTCGCAATTAAGTCCCCGGGTTCCACACTCGTCCACAGACTGAACAACTCCCCAAGCCGTACCCGGCAAGCTATGCTCCGCCGGTAATGAACACCATCAATTCGCCCCTGCTCGGTCTGTCGCAGCGTCTGCCGCCATCCAATGTGCAGGCGGAGCAGGCGCTGCTCGGCGCTCTGCTCGCGAACAACCGCGCCTACGAACGTGTCTCGGAATTCCTCGCGCCTGAGCATTTCACCGATCCGATCCACGGCCGCATCTACCAGGCGGTCGCGCGCCGGGTCGAAGCGGGCCAGCTTGCGGACGCGGTCACGCTGAAGGCCGAGTTCGAGCATTCCGGCGTGCTCGAGGAAGTCGGCGGCACCGCCTACCTCGCGCAACTGCTGACCGCCATGGTCGGCATCATCAATGCGGGCGAGTACGGCCGTGCGATCCACGACGCCTGGCTGCGCCGGCAGCTGATCGACATCGGCGAGACGGTGGTCAACAACGCATTCGGCGCCGACGCAGAACTCGATGGCGGGCAGCAGATCGAGGCTGCCGAGCAGTCGCTGTTCCAGCTCGGCACCGATGGCGGCGTTGCCGGCGGTTTTGTGAGCTTCGAGCACGCGCTGACCGAGGCCATCCAAGGGGCTGAGCGCGCGTTCAAACGCACAGGCCACGTATCCGGTCTGACCACCGGGCTGCGCGATCTGGACACGAAGATGGGTGGCCTCCACGTATCGGACCTCGTGGTCCTCGCCGGCCGACCCGGCATGGGGAAGTCGGCGCTCGCCACCAAGATCGCCTACGGCGCCGCGAAGGCGCTGCTGACCGAGGCGCGGGCCAGTGACCCGAATGCCCTGCCGAAACGCTGTGTCGGGATATTCTCGTTGGAAATGAGCGCGGAGCAGCTGGCGACCCGCCTGCTCAGCGAGGAATCGCTGGTTTCCAGCGATCGGATCCGTCGTGGCGACATCAGTCAGCGCGACTTTGACAAATTCGTGCAGGTCTCGCGCGAGATCGCCGCGTTGCCGATCGAGATCGACGACACGCCGGCGATCACCCTGTCGGCGCTGCGCACCCGCGCACGGCGCCTGAAACGCACGAACGGGCTGTCGCTGATCGTCATCGACTACCTCCAGCTCATGCGCCCCGCCGCCGGCACCAGGCCGGAAAACCGAGTGCTGGAGATTGCCCAGCTTACCCAGGGGCTGAAGGCGATCGCCAAGGAACTGGCGGTGCCGGTGCTCGCCCTGTCGCAGCTGTCGCGTGCCGTCGAGAACCGCGAGGACAAGCGGCCGCAGCTCGCCGACCTGCGCGAATCGGGCACCATCGAGCAGGACGCCGACGTGGTGATGTTCATCTACCGCGACGAGTATTACCTGGAGCAGCGGATGCCGAAGATCGCGGCGTTCGAGAACGAGGACAAGTACCAGTCCACGCTGGATGACTGGCAGCGAAAGATGACCGAGGTCCACAATCAGGCAGACCTCATCATCGCCAAGCAGCGCCACGGCCCGACGGGAACAATCCAGCTGTTCTTTGAGGCTGAGTTCACGCGCTTCGCCGATATCGACCTGGTGCACAGGGATCATGCGCCCTGAGGCAGGACACGCCGGTGCAATCCTCGAAGTCGATCTCGGCGCCATTGTCGCCAACTGGCGCCTGCTCTGCACACTGCATCCATCGGGCCCAGTCGCCGGTGTGGTGAAGGCGGACGGTTATGGACTTGGTGCGCGCCATATTGCAGCAGCGCTGCACGTAGCGGGGGCCAGGCACTTCTTCGTGGCTCTGCTGGACGAGGCCATGGAAATCCGCGACCTCGTGCCGGACGCATTGCTTGGCGTGTTGGGCGGCCTTCTTCCGGGCAGCGAGGCGGACTACCTGGCGCACGACCTCGTCCCGGTGCTCGGATCCCTCACCGAGATCGATGCCTGGAACGGCACGGCACGCGCGGTCGGCCGTAGGCTGCCGGCGATCCTGCACATCGATACCGGCATGGCGCGACTCGGCCTCGATGCGGGGGAACTGGCCGTGCTCCGGCAGGACCATGCGCGGCTGGAAGGGATCGTGTTGCGCTACGTGATGACACATCTCGTATCGTCGGAGGCCGCGGCCGATCCGCTGAACGCACTGCAGCGGGATCGCTTCGTCGCCGCCTGTGCGGGCCTGCCGCCGTCACGGCGGAGCTTCGCCAACTCCTCCGGGATCTTTCTCGGCGCCGGCTGGGCGTCCGACCTCGCGCGGCCCGGCGCTGCCCTCTACGGCATCAACCCGACGCCGGATCGGTCCAACCCCATGCAACTGCCCGTTCGCCTGCGGGCGCGCGTGCTGGCGGTGCGCGACGTGGCGACGGGCGACAGCGTCGGCTACAACGCGACTTGGCGCGCGGGGAGGCCGAGCCGGGTGGCCACCGCCGGAATCGGCTACGCCGACGGCTGGCACCGCAGCCTGTCGGGCCGCGGCCGGGCGTTCTTTGACGGCACCCCGGTGCCGCTGGTAGGCCGTGTCTCCATGGACCTGACCACATTCGACGTGACCGACGTCCCCGGGGTCGTCCCCGGCGCCTGGCTGGAGCTGATCGGTCCGGCCCAGACGCCCGACGATGTGGCCGTGGCGGCGGGCACCAACGGCTACGAGGTTCTCACCTCGCTCGGACGCAGATTCCACAGGGTCTACCAGCCGGCGTGAACCCGATCCTGGACAGCCTCGCCGCCGTTGGCCGCGGCGTTCTCGGCGCGTGCCGCGTCACCGGCTCGCTGGCGCTGTTCGCGATCGTCGGCCTGTCGCATCTGTTCCGCCCACCGTTCTATGGCCGCCTGTTCGTCCGTGCGCTGCTGGAGATCGGCTATTTCAGCCTGCCGGTGGTGGCGCTGACCGCGATCTTCACCGGCATGGTGCTGGCTCTGCAGTCCTATACCGGCTTTGCCCGGTTCTCCGCCGAGGGCGCCGTCGCCAACGTGGTCGTGCTATCGATCACCCGCGAGCTTGGCCCGGTGCTGGCCGGGCTGATGGTGGCGGGACGCATCGGCGCGGCGATGGCAGCCGAGATCGGCACCATGCGCGTCACCGACCAGATCGACGCGCTGTCCACGCTGTCGACCGATCCGATGAAGTACCTGGTGGCGCCGCGTCTGCTGGCCGGCATCGTGGCGCTGCCGATGCTGGTGGTGGTGGCCGACATCCTGGGTGTGCTCGGCGGGTTCATCGTGTCCACGTTGAAGCTCGGGTTCAATGTCGGCACCTACCTGCGCAACACGATGGACTTCATGCAGGCGATGGACGTGACGTCCGGGCTGGTGAAGGCGGCGGTGTTCGGCTTCCTGATCGCGCTGATGGGCTGCTATCAGGGTTACAACAGTCGCGGTGGGGCGGAAGGCGTGGGCGCGGCGACGACCGCGGCGGTGGTGAGTGCATCGATCCTGATCCTTGCGTTCGACTATGTGCTGACTGAGATGTTCTTCGCGCGATGAAATAAGAAGGAAGGTTCCTCACGGAGGTCACGGAAATGAAGGAAGGGCCACTGAGCGATTCCCTGCCGTCACATCACGAAACGGCGGATGCCATCCTTGAGGCGCAGGGTGTTGAAATTGAGCAGCAGTCCAACTCGGCAGCCGCTCATTCGGAGATTGGTCAGGACCTGAGCTTCATGGACAGGCAGCAGTCTGTCGATCGACTTGATCTCGAGGATCAATTCGCGTGCAACGACAATGTCGGCACGGAATCCCGCTTCCAGCGCCACGCCCTCATAGACCACTGGCACCGCGAGTTGCCGTTCAAAGTCGATTCCGGCCTGCTGCAGTTCGAAGCATAGGCACTCCTCATAGACCAACTCCAGCAACCCTGGCCCCAGCCGTCGATCCAGCTTGATCGCAAGCCCAAGTACCTGCTCTGTCAGCTCGCCGCGCACCAGCATGGTCAGCCTCCGTGGCCCTCTGTCATCCTCCCTCTTCTCCGTGTGGAACCTTAAGAACGCATGACCCAGCACGGACCCGTACCGAAAATCCGCCTCCGCAACCTCCGCAAGAGCTTCGGCGAGAAGCTGGTCCTCGACGGCATCGACCTCGATGTCATGCCCGAGACCTCGATGGTGGTGATCGGCGGCTCCGGCTCCGGCAAATCTGTCCTGCTCAAATGCATCCTCGGCCTGATCGAACCGGACGACGGCAGCATCGAGATCGACGGCACCGACATCCTCACCCTTCCCCGCCGCGAGCAGGACGCGACCCGCTCGCGCATCGGCATGCTGTTCCAGAACGGCGCGCTGTTCGACAGCCTGCCGGTCTGGGAAAACGTCGTGTTCGGACTGCTCGCCCAGCGCAGGCTCAGCCGCTCCGACGCCCCCGGCCGCGCGGCCGACTTCCTCGCCCAGGTCGGGCTCGCCGCCAGCGTGGGCGATCTCTACCCGGCGGAGCTGTCGGGCGGGATGCAGAAGCGCGTCGCGCTCGCCCGCGCCATCGCGGCCCGCCCCGACATCATGTTCTTCGACGAACCGACCACCGGGCTCGATCCGATCATGGGCGCGGTGATCGACGGGCTTGTGGTGGACTGCGTCAAACAGCTTGGCAGCACTGCGGTCGCGATCACCCACGACATGGCCAGCGCCCGCCGCATCGGCGATGCCGCGGCGATGATCCACCGCGGCCGGATCGTCTGGAGCGGCCCGGCGTCCCGGCTGATGGACAGCGGCAATCCCGTGGTCGACCAGTTCACCCATGGCCGCCGCGAAGGCCCGATCCAGATGGAGCTGAGACGATAGCGCGTCCCTGTTTACTGGCAGTCCTGGGTGCCTGCCCCGCAGTGCTGCTTCCGTTGCTCGGGGACGTGGCACGCGCCTCGCCGGTGGACAATGCAAGGCAGCTCGCCGGACTGTTCATGCAGAGCTGCGTGCGGTTCGCGGGAAATCGCACCGGCCTGCGCGACTGGGCGCACCGGACGGGCCTTGCCCATGTGCCCGAGCCGGCGCGTGCCGCGTTCCTGCACGGCGCGTCCGGCATGGCGTTCGATGCCTCCAACGCGAACGGCAGGCTCGTGTTGATCTCGGATGATGCCGGCGGCTGTTCGGCGGTCGCCCAGATGGCGAACGGCCCGGCCCTGTTCGGCGCACTTGAGGCCGACATGCGCCAGGCCGGCATCGGCTTCACGCTAAGTCGGGAATTCGCCGATCCGGAGGAGAAGCAGCTCCAGCATCGCGAATATGCTGCCTCGCAGGGCACCCGAACGTGGCGAATCGTCGCCGGCACAGTAAGAGATCAGCAAGGCGGCCAGGCGATGCTGACCGCCGAACCTGGTTGAGGCGAATTGGCCAGACCAACCTCCCGCTTTGTCTGCCAGAGCTGCGGCGCGGCCAGCCCGAAATGGGCCGGGCGCTGCGAGAGCTGCGGCGAGTGGAACAGCATCGTCGAGGAAGCCATCGTCCGGCCCGGGCCGACCGGGAAGGCGGCGTCCGGCAGGCGCGTGGAGTTCGTCGGCATGGCGGGCAGCGCAGTCCCGCCGCCGCGCTGCCCGACCGGCATCGCGGAGCTGGATCGGGTGCTGGGCGGCGGTCTGGTGCAGGCCTCGGCCGTCCTGGTCGGTGGTGATCCGGGGATCGGCAAATCCACCCTGATGCTGCAGGCCGCCGCCAGCCTGGCGCGCCAGGGACGCCGCGTGTTCTACGTCTCCGGCGAGGAATCCATCGAACAGATGCGCCTGCGCGCCCGCCGCCTCGGCGTCCATGACGCGCCGCTGGAGCTCGCCGCCGCGATCAACCTGCGCGACATCGCCACCGGCCTGGAGGGCGCAGGCGACGCGGCACTGGTGGTGATCGATTCGATCCAGACCATGTGGCTCGACACGATCGACAGCGCCCCCGGCACCGTGGCGCAGGTCCGCGCGTCCAGCTTCGAACTGATCCAGCTGGCCAAGGGAGGGAAATTCGCGCTCGTGCTGGTCGGCCACGTGACCAAGGACGGTGCGCTCGCCGGCCCTCGCGTGCTGGAGCACATGGTTGACGCGGTGCTGTATTTCGAAGGCGATCGCGGCCACCAGTTCCGCATCCTGCGCGCGGTGAAGAACCGCTTCGGCGCCACTGACGAGATCGGCGTGTTCGAGATGACCGATCGCGGGCTCGCCGAAGTCGCCAATCCGTCCGCCCTGTTCCTAGCCGAGCGTCGCGGCAACATCGCCGGCAGCGCGGTGTTCGCCGGGCTGGAGGGGACGCGGCCCGTGCTGGTCGAGGTGCAGGCGCTGCTGTCGCCCAATCCGGGCGGCAGCCCGCGCCGGTCCGTGATCGGCTGGGACGGCGGTCGGCTGGCGATGCTGCTCGCGGTGCTGGAGGCCCGCGCCGGGGTCCGGCTGAATGCCACCGACGTCTATCTCAACATCACCGGCGGCCTGCGGGTGAGCGAACCGGCCGCGGACCTCGCCGTATCGGCGGCGCTGGTATCAGCGGCGTTCGACCAGCCGACCAGCGCCGGCATGGTGTATTTCGGCGAGGTGGGCCTGTCGGGCGAGATCCGCCAGGTCGCGCAGGCCGAGTCGCGGCTGAAGGAGGCAGCGAAGTTGGGCTTCCTGCAGGCCACCCTGCCGCGCCGGGTCGCCCGCGGCAACCGGCCGCTGGCCCGGCCTGAGGGGCTCGAACTGGCGGAAATCGGCCACATCTCCGATTTGGTTTCCCGCTTCGCGCCGAATTCGGCCGGATCGACGTGATCGTGGCTTGGCGCGGCACGCATTGCGGCCGATAAACTCGCCGGCGCTTCCGTGGCGGTTTGATGACCTGGGTCGATCTCGTTGTGCTCGCCGTGCTGGCGATATCCGCGCTGCTCGCCTTCCTGCGCGGCCTGGTGCGGGAGGTGCTTGGACTGGCCGCCTGGGTCGGGGCTGTCGCCGCCGCGGTCTGGGCACTGCCGTATGCGAGGCCGCGCTTCCAGCAATGGCTCGGGGCTTCACCCTGGATCGATCCTGTTGCCTTCGGCGTGGTGCTCCTGGTCACGCTGATCGTGCTGCTGATCCTCTCGCGATGGATCGGCGCTCTGGTGCGCGCCTCGCCGATCGGCGGCGTTGACCGCTCGCTGGGTCTGGTATTCGGCCTGGCGCGGGGTGCAGTGCTGGTCATCCTTGCCTATATCGCAACCGGTATGGTGATCCCGCTGGAACGCTGGCCGGAACCGGTGCTGGAGGCTCGTTCGCTGTATTTCGCCTACCAGGGCGCCCGGTGGGTAAGGGACCAGCTTCCGGTCGACTATCGCCCACGGCTTTACGCGCCACCGCCCGGCCGCGCGACCACGGCGGAGGCCCTGCTGCACGCCAACCCGCAAGGCAGGGCTGTCGGCAGACCGCCCGTTCGTGATTAGGAGAGCCAAGGCATGAGTTCCGCTTCGGCGCACGACGCCAGGGACGACAAGTTCCACGACGAGTGCGGCGTGTTCGGTGTCTGGAACGTGCCCGACGCGGCGGCGGTGACGGCGCTCGGCCTCCATGCCCTGCAGCATCGCGGCCAGGAATCCGCGGGCATCGTCAGTTTCGATGGCAACCACTTCCATTCCCACCGGGGTCTTGGCCTGGTCGGCGACAATTTCGGCGACGCGCGCGTGATCGCCGGGCTGCGCGGCACCACCGCCATCGGCCACAACCGCTATGCCACCACCGGCGACACGATTCTGCGCAATGTCCAGCCGCTCTACGCCGATTTCGAGTTCGGCGGCTTCGCGGTGGCGCATAACGGCAACCTGACCAACGCGCATGTGCTGCGGCGAACGCTGGTCCGCCGCGGCTGCCTGTTCCAGTCCACCACCGATTCCGAGGTGTTCATCCATCTGATCGCGATCAGCCTTTACTCCACCGTGGTGGACCGGCTGATCGACGCGCTGAAGCAGGTGATCGGCGCGTATTCGCTGGTGGCGCTGGCGACCGAGGCGCTGATGGGCGTGCGCGATCCGCTCGGCGTGCGCCCGCTGATCCTGGGCCGCATCGGCTCGGAAGGCACCGGCGGCTGGGTGCTCGCCTCGGAGACCTGCGCGCTGGACATCGTCGGCGCCGAGTTCGTGCGTGACGTGGAACCCGGCGAGATCGTGGTGATCAACGACCAGGGCGTGCACAGCATCAAGCCGTTCGGCCGCGCGCGCGAACGGTTCTGCGTGTTCGAGTATATCTACTTCGCTCGGCCGGATTCGGTGATGGAGGGCACGGCGGTCTATAACGCCCGCAAGCGCATCGGCGCGGAGCTTGCGCGCGAGACGGGTGTCGCAGCCGATGTCGTGGTGCCGGTGCCGGATTCCGGCGTTCCGGCGGCGATGGGGTATGCGGTCGAGAGCGGCATCCCGTTCGAGCTCGGCATCATCCGCAATCACTATGTCGGACGCACCTTCATCGAGCCGTCGGACCGCATCCGCCATCTCGGCGTGAAGCTGAAGCATTCCGCCAACCGGGCGGTGCTGGAAGGCCGCCGCGTTATCCTGGTGGACGATTCCATCGTGCGCGGCACCACGTCACGGAAAATCGTTGAGATGGTGCGTCAGGCCGGCGCCAAGGAGGTGCACATGCGCATCTCCTCGCCGCCCACCACACATTCCTGCTTCTATGGCATCGACACGCCGCAGCGTGGCGAATTGCTGGCCGCGCGCAATTCGGTGGACGAGATGGCCGAGCAGATCGACGCCGACAGCCTGGCGTTCATCTCGCTCGACGGCCTGTACCGTGCGTTGGGCAAGTCGCAGCGCGACGCGGCGCGACCCGCACTATTGCGATGCCTGCTTCACCGGCGACTACCCAATCGCGCTGCCCGACCAGGCCGACAAT
>CAWCDM010000145.1:0-33583 GCA_963794185.1 uncultured Alphaproteobacteria bacterium
CCGTGCCTGGTGCAGGTCTTGGCGAGGCCCAGGAAGGCATCCCGGCAATCCCGACCCAGATCGCTGCGTGTCCCGGCGCTGACCTTGCGGCGAGTGACCTGGCAGCGGATATCGTTCTCTGAACCATTGGTGTGCAGCGGGATTTCCGGCCGCTCCAGCACCATCAACAACTCGGCCTTGTTGGCGTGCTGGCGCGCCAGAAGGCGATCCAAGGTGGCAAAGCCGGTGCAGCGGCGGAAGATACGGTCGAACCGCGCCCGCAGCGCGAGACGGCGGTGTTTGTCGGGATTGGCCTTGTACGCCTTGAGATCGGCGTAGAAGTTCCAGATCAGTTTCCGCACCTTCTGTTGGGCGGCGCGATGCGGCTCGGTGAAGGTGTCCAGTTTGTGCACCAGCCGTTCGGCATGGACCCAGCACAATGCGTGCTGACCGACCTCGAACTGCCCGGCATCATCGCTCAACACCACGGCATCGCGCAGGAAGTCGTGCGCGTGGATGCTGCCCCAGATCGCTCCCTCGGTGGCGATCTGCACCGGATCGGGCGTCCGCCGGCGCTGGCCCTCGCCGGTTCGCCGTTGGCAAGAAGTTGCCACTTCTGGCCACGATCGCAGACTTCCCTTGTTGCGCACTGCTCATGTCCCGTGCGTGCTGCCATCGCTACCCCGGTGGGATCTCCGGCTGCGTGTCTCGCTCGCTTCACCGGCGACGGCGACCTTCCCCGTTAGAATGGCGGGTCGGCTCCCACATTGACGCTTTCGAGATGCTATGGGGCAGCGGCGACGACAGCGAGACCGTCATCGCTGTAACCCGGAGATTCAAAATGCCTCAGCCAAATAACCTAGCAACGACGAGATCTGGCACGCCAAGTGCCGGTACGCGTCGACCCGTTGACCATCGCAGCCGTGCCCAACGTTGGCGGGATGCCGTCGCCGAGTTGGCTGCACTGCAGAAGGAATGTGACGCCTGGCTGCAAACCTTTCCGGATAGTCTGCAACAGAGCGCCACCGCCGAAGCATTGCAGGCCATTTGCGACTTGGACATTGTCGATCTGCAGGCCATCGAACCACCCCGCGGGTTCGGCAGAGACTGAGTAAGGTTGGCGAGAGTAAGCACGTCGTCGCCGATGCACACGGCCGCATCGTGATCTTAATCCGTGTCGTATCCACCGACATGCAAGATGCCAGGGACATCGGCGGCGACGAGAAGATATGGCACCATCGTCGCTGCCAAACCAAACAATGGAGTGCCTCATGCTTCAGTCGATAAATGACCTTAGCCGATCCCTCGTCGCCTTGGATCAGAATACCACGGTTATTGCCGTGGTCGAACTCAGTTTGTCAGCCTGGTTGGTTGGCGGAATGGTTCCCGGTATCGCACGTGATCCTCTGAAGAAGCTGGCAACGCCCGACCCAGAGGCTCTGCTTCGGCTGCTGCATCGCTGGCGCGACGAAGCCGTCAAGGCCGGTAAGACCATCACACGCATTGTCGTTGCGTTCGAAGCCGGCCGAGACGGCTTCTGGTTGGCACGGTGGCTGGGCGCCCGGAAGATCGAAGCGTATGTCATTCATCCAACGAGTATCGCGGTGTCACGCGAGCAGCGACGGGCGAAGACCGATAGGTTGGATATCGGGCTTCTCAAGCGCTCCTTCCTTGGTTGGCTGCGCGGCGAGAAGAAGCACTGCACCATGGCAGCGATCCCAACCCTGGAAGGGGAGGATGCAAAACGCCCGACCCGCGAGCGCGAGCAACTGGTTGGCAAACGTACCGGTATCATCAACCGCATGAAAGCAGCCTTGGTGCGCCTCGGCATTCGCGGCTTCAACCCAAAATTGCGCAAGGCACCGGAGCAGCTCGCGACGTTGCGAACGCCGGAAGGTGGTCCCATTCCGCCCAACACACTGGCCGAGCTCACGCGCGAGATGGCACATCTGCGTTTCATTGACGAGCAGATCAAGCAGATCGAGGCGGCGCGTCTGGAACAATTGAAGCAGGCGCCGCAGCACCCGTCGAACCTCAAGGTTCTACAACTGCAGCGGGTCCATGGCCTCGGCATTGAGACAGCGGATATGCTCACCCATGAAGCGTTCTCGCGCGACTTGCGCGATCAGCGCGCGGTCGCCAGATACGCCGGGCTCACCGGCTCGCCCGACGAGAGCGGCCGGCGCCGACGAGAAAAGGGCCTCGCCAAAGCGGGTAACGCGCGGGTGCGTCGCGGTATGATCCAGTTCGCATGGCGCTTCCTCATCCACCAGAAGGATAGTGCAATGGCACAGTGGTATCAGGCGAGTGTCGCCGCCGGCAAAAAGCGCAAGACCATGGTCGTAGCGCTCGCCCGAAAGCTGCTCATCGCGCTGTGGCGGTTCGTGACCACGGGCGAGCTACCGCAGGGTGTGGTCCTGCGCCCGGCGCCATAACTGACGAGAGATCAAGGAAGGTAGCAATCGCTAACAGTTTCGGCACTCGTCCGCCTCGCGCGACGAACTGCCGATAGCGGTCCGAGGTGGTGGTGATCCGCAGCAGGCCATGGCCTTCCGCGCCGGTTTCGAGAATGGACCCGCCGCCCCGGAGCTTCGCCGCCGATGCGCATGGTTGCATCATGGTTCCGGATCCTCACGGATCGACCGAATACAAGGTTGTGGCGCGATGAAAATGAGCGCCCGATTGGGAAGCTCCCCTCGGCTCGTTTGCTCCAACGCTGAAAAAGATGATGGCAATGAAAATTAGTGCTTGACACCAAACGCCCCATACAAGGCCTGCTCAGGCTTCACTCACGTTACGGCCCGTCGGATCGCTCAACCGCCCAGGGCGGTCTTTGTCACGAGGCTTCGATCTTTTCCTAACGACGACATCCAGGGCTCCGCGGGGATCCCGGTGGCGGGCATCCTCGGAGTTCCCGCGGGTCAGTGAGCCGTCTTTGAAGGAGTTCGGGATCTCAATTTGACCAGGGTCGCGGTCAGACGCTTTTCGGCGGTGGCGGGTTGATCCATGCGGCGGTTGGTTTGTCGGGCGGCGATGGCGCTCTGTTGACAATGTCAAAGTTACTGTCATCGGCGATCAGCCCGGCGAGATAGACGGAGAGCACCTGCACCTGGTTGCCGGGAGACAGCACCTGCGGCAGGATATATTCGCTCCATCCCTGTGCGGCTGGACAGCAGCGACCTCGCGGCGCACGCACGGGCGTCGAGAGCGACCGTTGAACATTTCAGTTGGTACTTGAGACGTGAAGCTGACCGGCACGCACGGAGTCTTTCTGCATGTGCCTGCGAACCGTGCCTGTGCGGCGCGCGCCAACCCGACCGCCCCGCACGAGACCGCGTGGCTGGAAGATCAGTGTATCGCCTACGCCCGGCGGACCAGCCACCCGGAGTTCAAGGACCGGACGATCTGGGAGGTGTTCCAGGACGAACGGGCAAGTCTGATGGAGCTGCAACGCCCCCGTCCCGCGCAGCCTCGTGTTCGACTTGAAGCCTGATCCAGCCATACTCATTGATCGCATCGACAAGGCGCACCGCTGTGGTCGAAGATGCGATCGCGAGGGTGGAGACCGGAGTCCGCGGTGGCTTCGGCCTCATGATCGGAATCACTCGTGGCCACAACGGCGATACCCTCCGGTGCAGGCTGGCGCGCAACTTGTCGTGCACGATCTCGCCGAACTCGTGAGTAGCAACATGAAGTCTTGGGGAAGCCTCGATGGACCAGTGGCGCTTCGTCTACGACGGGTACAACCCGGAGCAACAGGGTCGGCGCGAGGCACTCTGCACGCTTGGCAACGGTGTATTCGCCACCCGCGCTGCCACACCCGACAGCCCGGCCGACCATGTCCACTATCCGGGAACCTATCTCGCCGGCGGTTATAACAGGCTGACGACGAAGATCGACGGCCGGGAGATGGAGAACGAGGATCTTGTCAACCTACCCAACTGGCTCCCGCTGACGTTTCGCATCGACGACGGTGCTTGGTTCCGGCTGGACGCGGTCGAGATCCTGTCCTACCGTCAGGAGCTTCACCTGAAGTCCGGTCTCCTGCTCCGCGAGATCCGGATCCGCGATGGCGCCGGCAGGACGACGCGCTGGAACGAGCGGCGCCTCGTCAGCATGGCACAACCCCACCTCGCCGCACTCGCGGTTGAGTTGACGCCGGAAGACTGGGCCGGACGGCTTGCGGTCCAAACGGCGCTGGATGGATCCGTCACCAACAGCAATGTGCGGGATTATCGGGACCTGGAGAGCCGGCATCTGGAACCATTGGAGCTGCACAATGTTGACGCCGATGTGATCTTTCTCCGTGCGCGCACAAACCAATCCCTGATCCGCATCGCCGAGGCCGCCCGCACCCGTCTCTACCGTAATGATGCCGAGGTCGATGGTGAGCGCCGCAGCGAGGTGCTGCAGGACGTGATCAAGCAGGAAATCGACTGCACCGCGGCGCCAAACGAACCGTTGTTAATCGAGAAGATCGTCGCGATCCACAGCTCGCTCGATCACGCGATTTCGGAACCGGCGCTCGAAGCGAAGCGAACGATCGTCGAAGCAGGACGGTTCGATGAGGTTTTCGCCGCGCATCGGCTTGCTTGGAGCCATCTGTGGGAAGAATGCGACGTTTCGCTTGAGGAGCACGAGACGCCAGGGACCGACCTGAAGCTTCGCTTCGACATCTTCCACGTCCTGCAAACGGTATCGCCTCACACCGCCGATCGCGATGTTGGCGTTCCGGCGCGCGGCTGGCATGGAGAAGGCTATCGCGGCCACATCTTCTGGGACGAGCTCTATGTCTTCCCGTTCCTGAACCTGCGCATTCCGGTGCTGACCCGGGCCCTGCTGCTCTACCGCTACCGCCGGCTGGACGCGGCGCGCCGCGCCGCGCGGGAGGCTGGATATAGCGGCGCCCTGTATCCATGGCAGAGCGGTAGCGACGGACGGGAGGAGACGCCTGCTGCCTATCTGAACCCGCTGTCCGGCCGCTGGATTCCCGACTACAGCTACCGGCAGCGGCACATCAATTCGGCAATTGCCTATAACATCTGGCAGTACCACCAGGCAACCGACGACAACGAGTTTCTCTATTCCTACGGTGCCGAGATGATGCTTGAGATCGCGCGCTTCTGGGCGAGCGCCGCCAGATACAATGCTGCGCTTGATCGGTACGAGATCAACGGCGTCATGGGTCCCGACGAGTATCACACCGGGTATCCAGGTGTGGATCCCGAGAAACACGGCGGCCTCAACAACAGCGCTTACACCAATGTGATGGCGGCCTGGGTATTGGATCGGGCCAGCGACGTGCTCGACCTGATACCCAAGATTCAGAGCCGGCGGCTTTGCGAGCGAATCGGGCTGGGCAGAGAAGAGATCGACCACTGGCGCGAGATCAGTATCAAGCTTCGCGTACCGTTCCATGGTGACGGCATCATCAGCCAGTTCGACGGCTATGACCGTCTCGCTGAATTCGACTGGGCCACCTACCAGGAGAGATATGGCAACATTGGACGCCTGGATTTCATCCTGGAATCCGAACACGACACGCCTAACCGGTACAAGCTGTCGAAGCAAGCTGACGTGCCGATGCTGTTCTACCTGTTCTCTGCCGATGAACTGAAGATCCTGTTTGACCAACTGGGCTATCCGTTTGGTTACGATACGATTCCCAAAAACGTCGATTATTACCTGGCCCGCACCTCGCACGGATCGACGCTGAGCCGGGTCGCACATTCCTGGGTCCTGGCCCGGTCCGATCGTCGGCGCTCGTGGGATCTTTTCCAGCGCGCGCTAGACAGCGACATCGCCGACATCCAGGGCGGCACTACCCCGGAGGGCATTCATATCGGCGCGATGGCCGGCGTGATCGACCTGGTCCAGCGCTGCTATCTCGGAATCGAGATGCGGGCGAATGTGCTGCATTTTGACCCGGCGCTGCCAGCCGGCCTCGGACGGGTGAAAGTCCGGCTGCGCTATCGTCGGCAGATCCTCGATGTCGACGTGGATCACGAGCGGCTTAGGATCAACAGCCTTCCATTCACCGCGAATCCGATCACGGTCGCCTATCGCGGCCATTTCCGCGACGTCACCCCCGGTGACAGCTACGAATTTCGGCTGCTGAAGCCCGAGGAGCGCAATCGCGATGAGAACCGCGTGCCGCGTGCCTCCACCGACCTCCCCTCCGACGCGAAAGAAGCCCCATGACGGCATTGCCAGGCGCACAGGCCTCCTCCTGTTCGAGGATACTGTGATGGTCGAAGTGGTGGACGACGGCCACCGCCCCCTTCCTGATGGGCAGATGGGCACACGCTGGCTGCTGATCAGTCTTTACAACAGGACACAGCCACTGATCCGCTATGAGGTGACGGATATGCTGTGCCGGTCCGAGGAGACCTGCCCTTGCGGCCGGCGCTTCAGTTTTGGTCCAGGCAATCGGTGGTCGTGCGGAGGACATTCTGCTGCTGCCAAGGAGCGACGGGCGTGGCGAAATGGCGGTCACGCCGATAGTCGTCTCCCTCGCGGTCGAGAGCTGTCTCGGAGTGCGGGAGGTGCAAACCCCTCCGGTGCTCCTGAAGCGCAAGTATACCAAACGTTGGCAAGCAGGATTCGTGACGCAGATGTGCGTAGCAGCCGCCGTAGGTGGCCGCCTAGCGATGATCACGTGGTTGTTATCCTTTCCGTCGTTGTCTCACCGCACGCTTAGTTCACACGCTAAACCGTTCATTCGGCGGAACACTTTTCTGTCGAAGCCCACTGGACACCCAACATGAATTTGGAGATGTTGATCTAAATCAATGCATGTCCGGCGTGGACGGTGACAAATAAGATGGTTGCTTACCGTTTGCTCGCAACATCGCTGAATAGGAGGAAGCGATGTCAGATATGCTGGAAAATCGGCTAGATATGGTGTTGCCAATGCAGCAACAGCGGCGGCGTCAGCACAGAGATTGCGTGAGGACAGACCGTGAAGCCCATGCTGGGCTTGAACGCATGCAGGCAAAGTTCTGCACGGAGGTCCGACCACTGATTGAACAGGTTGTGGCTCGTGTGAACCGCCATCTGGCAAAGCGATCAGAGAAATGCCGGTTGGCTGAAATCTCCGGGTACTTCACCGGACCTCTCTATCCTGGCGGCTCAGCCTGCAATCCGTTGGCATATGAACTGAGGATAGATGGTCAGGGAGTAGGTGAGACTTTACTTGTCGAGTTGACCCATCAGGGCATGATCGAAGCGGCTCTCGGTCCCTTCCGCCGGACGGTCTCAGAGGGGCATACGATCCGCCGGTACCTTTGGTTGGCTCCGGTGCCACTAGACGAGTTCGACGCCAGTATCGCCTCTGACCTTGTGGTGCGATACATCACCGTCCTCACCGCACGTTGGCCCAGTTTGAATGAGGGCATGGTTACGACATGCAATATGCAGGCTTTGGCTCCTCCGCGATCTTCGATAGATTTGATTGCGGAAGGGATGTGGAGGGTAGGCGCTGGGAAGTTCTGCCATGAAGTCCTGGATAATGCTTCCCGAGCAACAAAAGGTGTGGTGGCGCACTTGTGCCACCGAATGCGTGAGACGATGGATGGCTGAGATAGCGGGGTCTTGCTACTAGAGTCGGCCCTGGGACCACAGCGGCGCTGGGTCTCGTTGACAGCGCCACCTTCGCTTCCTCATGCACGGCCCACCCGCCTCAGGAACGATCCGGGCTGCTTGTGCCTAATCGGTCTGACCAATGCCACCCTGCCTAATCGAGGAGAGGCTCGCGACATGAACGTCGCCTTACCCCCGGGACCCAAGCTGTCCTTTCTACCTCGAACACCGACGCGATGACTTACGGTGGTAATGGGAATGGTCACGGCGCTCACTCAGCTTGGTCGACCAGGGCACCGTCGCCATCGCAACCGCGCTGAAAACTTGCATAGGGCAACTCGACGCCCCGAACGCCAGATGCAACGGTTCAAGTCACCGACGCAGGCTCAGGGTTTCCTCTCCGCTCACTCGTTCATCTTTGGCCACCTTCGTCCACGCCGGCACCGACTGACAGCCAGGGTCCACCGCACTGCCCCCGGACTGAGGCGTTCAATATCTGGCAGCAGAAGAGTTGCGCCAGGCACGCCTCATGATCGGGGCGATATCTGCGCAGTGCAGGCATGGTGGGCGGTGTTGCAGAGCAGTAGCACCAGCGCTTCCGGCGACAATCAGGATGGATGTCACCATCCTGATTGTCGCGCTACAGGTGGTCAGCGTCCGGTGACGATCGACGGCAAGACCTTACGGCGTAGCTTCAACAACGTCCTCGACCGCCGCGTCACTCGATCGCGCGCGAACTGGGCAAGAAACGTCGGTGCCGTGACGAGGCTCGCCTCGCCCGACACGCGACAGAAGCCGACAATGATCACCATGGTAGGACTGAAGTCGCTGGTCAACTCAAATGAGCAAACCCGGGTCACTCCGCGTGAGCGCTGACGCCCAGCCTGGCCATCGCGCGGTAGAGGTAGTGCAGTTCCAGATTGTCGGTGCCGGTGAAATGACACTGCAACTGTAGAAGATGGGTCAAGGGAAAACGGTTGATCGACGACAGTTGCGGTGAAACGCCTGGGACCGTCGCTGACGTTGGGCAGCTATTGGAATTGCTGGTGTGCCTCTCGCAGTGGAGCGTCGTCTCCACAGCCGTCGAGATAGGCAAGTGTATTGTCCGGTTCCCGCGCTAATTGGCCCCTGGTCGCCGGCCCCACAGCCTTCGAGGAAGATCAGGACGCGCCGCAATTCGGCGACTGCCCACCGCGGAATGTTGGGTGCCCGTGTTTTCGCGGTCGTCATATTGAATTAGGCATGCAAAGCAAGATCCTCGACTTGCGACAACATCTCCTCCTCCGCCGTCAGATGGAGCGCTATGACCGCGTCCAGCGCATAAAGAAGCCGTCGCACCTCGCGTGCCTCGCCCTCCGACGCACCGTCCTCAGAGAACCCCGCAACCAGCGCACCGAACCGGGTGGCGAGGTGTGCGATCTCTTCGTGCATCCGTGTCATCGCGCCCAACGGATCCCGTCCCCCCAGCCGTTGTGCGAGTTCAGGAAACACAGCCTGCTCCTCCGCCGACTGGTGAGGGAGGAGTAGCGTGCTCAATGTTGCGCTGATCCGGCGCAACTCTTCGCCTTGGTCTCCGAGCGGACAGTCAATGCGATCCGCGGCCCGACGCATTCGGTCGAGCAAAGTGCGAAGGCGGGCGTGCTCTTCGACCAACCTCCCGACCGCGACACGGTCGGTCAAGGCTGCGGGTGCGGCTTCGCCCGCCAGCGCGCGCAACGCATTCAGGATCACGGCGACGTCAATCGCTTCCTGCAGCAGAGCGCCAGCCACGGGCGGCAAGTGGCCAAGCGCGGCAGCGACCATCGCCATTCCCGACAGCCCCATTCCCACCAGGATGGATTCCAGTGCAATCCGGCGCGTGCGTATAGCGATAGCAACTGCCTCGCCGACACGGTCCAGGCGGTCGACGAGCAATACGACATCCGCAGCCTCGGCCGCCGCCGCCGCACCGCGGGCTCCCATGGCTACACCGACATCCGCAGCGGCCAGTGCCGGCGCGTCATTGATCCCATCACCTACCATCATGGTGGGAGCGGCAGCGCGCTCGGCCCGCACCAGCTCGATCTTGCCCGCGGGAGATAGATCGGCATATGCGGCGTCCAGCCCGAGAGCCGAAGCCACTGCTTCAGCGGATGCCGGCCGGTCGCCGCTTACCATCACCAACCGCGTTATCCCAGCCGCGCGCAGGGCACGCAGGGCACGTGGCGTTTCTGGACGGATGCGGTCTCCCAGCATCAATGCCCCGGCGACACGACCATCGAGCGCCACCCACGCCACGGATGCGGCGGCCGCTGCCATTCGAGCGGCGCTTCCCTCACGCGGCGGCGGAATGCCCTCTGCGTCCAGCAAGCCCGCACTACCGACCAACACTGGCACGCCGCCCACTGCGCCCGCGAGGCCGCCGCCTGGGACCTCTTTCACATCACGGGGCAGGGATAGTGGCAGGCCAAGGCTTTGTGCCGCAGCCACAATGGAGCGTGCGACGACATGCTGAGACAGCTGAGCCAGCGAGGCGGCGCACTGCAACACGTCATCGGAATCGAACCCCTCCAGCGCCTCCACGCCGGTGACTCGTGGTGCGCCGGCGGTCAGGGTGCCAGTCTTGTCGAAGAGCGCAGTTCGGGCCCGCGCGAGGCGCTCCAGCACGCCACCACCCTTGACGATGATACCGCGTCGGGCAGCACGCGAGACGCCACAGATGAGCGCAACAGGTGCCGCAAGAATGAGCGGGCATGGCGTTGCCACCACCAAGACGGCCAAAGCGCGTATCGCCTCCCCACTGACCCACCAGGCGCCGCCGCCGAGCAACAGTGTTGCGGCGAGAAACCAGAGTGCCCACCGGTCGGCCAGGCGCGCCAGAGGTGGTCGTTCCTGCTCAGCCGCGCTTACCAGACGCACCACCGCGGCATAGGTGCTTCGTTCCGCCGTGGCGGTGGCCTGCAGGTCAAACGGGCCGCCCGCGTTCACTACGCCGCTGGTCACCAACGCACCGGAAGTGCGCGTCACTGGGATCGGCTCGCCGGTCAACGCCGACTCGTCCAACATCACCGACTCGGTCTTAACAATCCCGTCCACCGGGACGATTTCCCCCGGCTTGACGAGCAGAATGTCATTCGGCTGGACCGCGCCGACCGGTACATCCGCCAATCCCTCAGCCGTCCCGGCGATGCGCGGTACGTGGCGTGCGCCCGACGAGCGCTGCGAGCTCTCGCCGCGCGCGTGCCTCGGCAAACTCCTCGAGCGCGGTACCGCCAGCAACCATCAGTGCGATGATGATGGCGGCGAGGGGCTGACCCAGCGCGATCGCGCCCGCGATGGCGAGCAACGCGATGACATCGACGCCGAGCACGCCGCGCCGTAAGGCCCGTATGAAATCGACTGCTACCACGGCGGCCACGAGCCCAGCGAGTGCATCCCAAGCTAGCGGACCCACGGCAAAACCGGCAGCAAACCCCAGAATGACCGCGAGGAGCAGCAGGCGCCGCAATGGTGGGAGCGTCGATCACCATCAGATTCCTGGAATACCGTTGCTTGCGCTTGCGTGCGGACGCGTCAGGGGGCGAATGGACCGGCCTATCGTCGTCGTCGCTAGCCGGCTGGTCATCGCGAACCGGTCGCACATTGACAGCATGCACCTTGTCGATCTGTCGCTACTCTCGCTCGGGTGCTGCAGGCCCGTGATGGCCATTGGAGTTTGTCGGGCGGCTTGGGGTGGCTCAAGCCACAGGAAGGGTAATATGCGGTTGAGACACCAAGTATGAGCCCCTGTCTTCTCGGTTCGCAGCACCTCATGGGCGCTTACCCGCGTCGCTTGCACCGCCCTTCATGAGTCCCTTGCGTTGTTCCGCCGCCGAAGGCGCCCAACAGCGTCGAACATTTTTGCCGAAATATTCAGGCGGAAGGCCAAGGCCGCGATGAGCAGAATTAGAACACCACCTAGACCATGGTAGAAGTAGCCATAGTCGGCGAACCTGCTATCAGGGGAAGCAAGAGGCGGGAGATTATGGCCAAAGAAGGAAGTGAGTTTGCCTTCATGGCTGGCCAGCAACCACCCGGAAAGCGGTTGGAGGACCAGTAGTACGTATAGCACAGCCTTGGTCGCCCCGCGTAGCCAAGGCAACCACTCTGGCATTGGATGCACGAACGGATGTTTCCCCAGCCAGCGGGCGATAAGAGCGGCAATAAATACAGAAAGCGCAAGCAAGCCAAGCCACTCATGCCAACGAAGCGTCACGTCCCGTACCTGGGCAGAGGGGGCCTCCTCGCCCAGCAGCGCCAGGATGAACGCGGCAGTGACCAGTCCGATCGCCGTCCAGTACAGCACATTCGCCGAACGCCAACTCATGAGCTTGCTCCATTGGCCAGCCACACACCACAAGCTTGCACGGGCTGCCGCTCACGACATTGATCCAGATCATGCCTTGGTGCCGGATGGCGATGAATAGGCGCTCGGTCGACCGTTGCCACGAGCCGGTCGCGCGCGATAGACGGGTACATTGGGCAACGACAGCTCAGACGGTCGGCTCCAGACCGGTAGACTATCCACCCACGAATGGGCTCAGAATCCACATACGCTGCTGCCACAGGATCAACAACCCGGCAATCACCATGACCGACACCGCGAATTTACGAAAGCGGCGTGGATCGAGACGGTGCAGCCACGGGCGCGTCAACCATATTGCCAGCACAGCGCCAGCGCCCGCAGAAACCCCGTGCCGGACCAAATCCCAATTCAGCGCGCCGAACGCCAGATACGCCGAAATCTTGACGATCTGGATCGCCAGGGAATTGACGGCGCGGGTAGCCAACATCGGCTCCTTCGCCAACCCGTAATTGAGGTAGAACGGATTTGCCAGGAGGCCACTCGCACCGACAACCGCAGACGTCAGCCCGGAGGCGAACGATACCGGCAGAAACCAAGGCAGGCGCATCCGGAAGGACTGGGACCGGTTGCCTAGCCGGTATTGCCAGAACGTGCTGATCAGAAACAAACCCAAAAAGATCTGAATGAGCTGCGCGTTGGAGTGGATAAAGGCCCAGCCACCAAGAATTGCACCGGCCGTTGCTCCAGGCACGTACCACCGCACCACGCGCCATTCGATGAAGTGCCAGAACAGGACGATCCGGGCGGGGCTGGCGACGAAACTGGCGAACGTGATCACGGGAGCAATGGCGTGACCGCGGAGCAGCGCGGCAATGGCGGCCACGATTAGGATGCTGCCGCCACCAGCCGACAAGGTACTGATCGTCCAACTGACGAAACCAGCCAGGAAGAGACCGGCGTTGATCACGGTCGTGTCCAATTGTTCAGCGGGACCGGATCCGCACGCCGTCAGCAACCGCCGCACCCGGAAATAGGATCACCCGCTCGTCAACCGCGAGCCCCTGTGTCACGGCGGCCTCGGTTGTACTCCTGCGTGCCACGACCACGGTGCGCTTGTGGGCCCGTCCAGCCGCTGCGACGAACACTGACCAGCCATCTTGATCACGGAAAAGGGCGCCGGCCGGGACCACGATCGCATCGTCCAGTACGGCGGTGACGATGCGGACATCGACACGATAGGCGTCGCCCAGTGCGCCTCGTTCAGCAGCCGGCGAGGTGATATCGACGACGACGTTGGTGCGCTGCTCGTCCACGCCTAGTGCCGACACCTTGGTGAACGCCCCTGGCTCCACGCGGCGCACCCTGCCCTCGAGAGGTCGATCGCCACCCCAGCCTTCGATGCGTACCGGATCGCCCGGGTGAACCCGTACAGCATCTGTGGTCAGCACGTCGGCGACCACTTCCAGATCAGCGGTATTCCCTATCTCGACCAGAGGAGCGCCAAGCGAGACGGGCGCCTCACTTCTTTGCACCACGCGGAGGACTCTCCCCGCGACAGGCGCGCGAACCTGCCAGGTCGTGGAAGAATTTCTATCGGCACTTTCCAGGAACAAGGCTGCGCGCGCCAGTTCCAGTTCGTGCTCCGCAGCATGCTGAGCCAGGCGCGCCGCCTCCTGTCTGCGCAGGGCGGTGTGCAGCGCGAGTGCGTCGCGCTCCAGTCGGCTGTGTGGTGCGGCGCCCTGCGCAACCAGGGTGCGGGAACGGTCGGCATCGACCCTTGCTTGTCCGGCATTACCCTCCGTCTCCGCGACGATAGCAGCAGCCCGCGCCAATGTTGCCTCGGCAGCGCCGAGCCGCTGTTCCGCTTCCTGCCGGGCTCGCGGGTCGAGCAAAGGCGCCCGGTTGGGTAGAACGGAGGCGATGGCTGTGCCGGGCTCCACCAGGTCACCCGCCTTGAGGTCAATGCGCAGCAAGGTGCCGGCCAGCGGTGCGGACACGACGTAACGTTCACGTACTCGCGTCTGGCCATCCTCAAGGATCGTCTCCTCAAACCGCCCGCGCTGGACCAGAGCGGTTTCTACCTCCACCGCGGATGGCCAAAATGCCCAGACAAGAACTGCAAAGAGTACGAGTCCGCCGGCCAACAGCAGCAGGCGAGAGAGCCATCGCATCGTCCTACTCCCGCGCCTTCAGCACACCGACGAGATCAAGGCGATTGATCTGGCGTTGCACCAACAGTGCGCTGGCAGCGCCGCTCAACAGGACCACCGCCCCAGCCAGCGCATAACTTCGTGGCTGGATCACCGCCGGTATCTGGAACATCTCGGTATCGTGCAATGCGATCAGCCCGCGCACGAGCCAATAGCCCAGCCACAGCCCGATCGGTACTGCAATCAATAGTTGCACGAGCAGCTCACTCAGCAGCAGCCAGGCGACCTCGGCTCGCGTAAAGCCCAGCACGCGCAGGCTGGCGAGTTGCCAGGCCCGCTCCTGCAGCGCGATGCGCGCGTGGTTGTAGACCACGCCAATCGCGATCACGACGGAGAAAGCTGCCAGGATACCAGCCATCACGAGGACAAAGGTCTGCGTTGTCTCGCGAAACTGCTGTAGTGAGACAGTGCGGTCACTGATGGTCGCCACGAGGGGCCGATCCAGTAATGCCCGGCGCAACTCCACATCGTTCGGACGCGCCGCGGTGAGGCCGACCGCACTGATGCTGTCGGCCTCACCCAATAACCGATTCAGCGCGCCAATCTGGATATAGGCGCCGATGCCGAGCAACTCGTCCAGCAGGCCCACCACCGGCAAGTCGATGCGTTGCCGCTTGCCTTCAAGGACGTCGACGGCCACGGTTTGGCCAGGATGCAGGTTGAGGCGACGTGCCAGCCGGCTGGACAGCAGCAGCCCGTCTTGTGGGGGCAGGACGACCGAAAGATCCGCAGCGACCAGGCGGCGCAATTCCGGGTTCGGCGGCAGCCCGGTAATCGACGTTCGATAGCTACGCTGAGCGGCGCGGAGGCGAACCGGGACCACACGATAGGCCTCTGTCAGCAAAACTTCCGGCAGATGGGCAATCTCGCGCTCGGCGCGCCGAGGGACCGCCGTCGTGAAGCCGACGACAAGATCCGCCCGCTCCACCGCGGCAAACTGGACGTCGATCAGGAAGTCGAGCGCATCCTGCCAGAACAGCGTGACCACGATGATCGGCACGGCGAGGGCGATGCCGGCAACGGTGAGCAGCGTGCGCAGCGGGCGGTCGATGAGGCCGCGCAACACCATGCGTTGCCGTGTCGCCAGCCGGCGGAACCAACGCAGCCTGTCGAGTGTGCCGTGCCGGTAGTCGCGCGGCGCCGGTGGCCGCATTGCCTCGGCTGGCGCAAGTCGTGCCACCGATCCGACCGCGTTTACTGCGCCGGCCACGCCTGCCAACAACCCGAGGCCGACCGCCAGGATCGGCACCCCGGCCGTGAGGTGAAACGTCAATTGCGGAAAGCGGAAAAAGTTGGTGTAGTTTGCTACCATCAGCCGCCCGAACCAGAGCCCGAGCAGCACACCGAGCACGGCGCCGGCACCAACCACGACGAGTGCGAACTTGGTATAGTGCCAGGCAATAGCTCGATTGCCGTAACCGAGTGCCTTTAGCGCGGCGATCTGCTCGCGCTGCGCACGTATCAGGCGGTCGAGCATGCCGTGCAGCAGAAAGATGGAGACGGCGAGGAAGACCGCGGGGATGGTGGTGGCCATCACGTGCTGCTGGGCGATCTCGTCGGTCAGGAACCGGTGTGACGCCTGATCGGCGCGGCCATACGCGACGAGGCCGCCATAGGGTTCCAGCAGAGCGTCCAGAGCGGCCAGGACGGCAGGCGCGTTGGCGCCCGGCGCCAGGCCGGCGACGACATCATTGAACCCGCCTTCCATGTCGAAGGCCGCAGCCAACGCCGCGCGGCCCATCCACAGGATGCCGTAGCGGCGATCATCGGGAATTGGGTCACCTGGGCGGGTCGCGAAGACGTATTCCGCCGACAGTACGATGCCGACCACACGCAACGGCTGCAACCTGCCGTTCAGAATGGCAGTGACCCCGTCACCGGGGCGGAGTCGGTTGGCGGCAGCGAATGCCTCGCTGACCAACACCTCATCGGCAACGCCTGGCGCGATCAGTCTACCCTGGCGAAGATGCAGCCGATTGAGTTGCGGCGCGCCGCTTTCCGGAAGTGACTGCACATGCGCGGTGAGCGGCTCGCCGCCATCGCGTAGGGTAACGGTCACATCCTCGGCCACACGCGTTTCGACCAGGCCGATGCCCGGTATCGTCGCGATGCGCGGGGCGATCGCCAGCGGGACCCGCTTGGCACTGGCGAATACAGTGGAAAAATGCGCCTCGTCATAGAACGCCGCCTGCGAGGCGAGCAACGACTGGTAGGTCGCAATCGCCGACACCAGCACCGCGATGCCGCAAGCCAGTACCAGGGCAATGCTGACGACCTGGCCGCGCATGCGGGCGAGATCGCGGATCAGCTTGCGGTCCAGCATGCTCACCAGCTGATCTCCTCGGGCGCCAGACGGTGCTCGTTCACCACCGTCCGCGCGATGGTTCCGTCGGCCAGATGCACCACACGGTCGGCCATGTTGGCGATCGCCGCATTGTGTGTAATGACAACCACAGTGGTGCCCAGGGTCTGATTGATGCGGGCGATGGCAGCGAGCACGACGATGCCGGTGCGGTAGTCGAGCGCGCCGGTCGGCTCATCACACAGCAATACGTCCGGCCGCTTGGCGATGGCACGGGCAATCGCCACGCGCTGCTGCTCGCCGCCAGAGAGTTGGGACGGGAAATGATCGAGCCGTTGATCCAAGCCAACCAGGCTTAGTGCCTCCTCCGGCCGCATCGGATTATCGGCAATTTCGGTGACAAGGGTGACGTTCTCGCGCACTGTGAGGCTCGGGATCAGATTATAGAATTGAAAGACGAAGCCGACGTGCTCCCGCCGGTACTGGGTCAGCAGCCGCTCACTGGCGCCGACCAGATTGTGGTCGCGGAACCATGCCTCTCCGCCGGTCGGCGCGTCCAAGCCGCCGAGGATGTTGAGCAGGGTCGACTTGCCGCTGCCGGACGGGCCGAGCAGGACGATGAACTCGCCCTCCTGGATTTCCAGGTCAACCGACCGGAGCGCGACGACGTCGACTTCACCCATGTGATAGACCTTCGAAAGACCGCGTGAGACAAACACGGTGCGGCTGTCGTTGCCCGGATCGACGGCCGGGGACGCGCCCGCGTACCGAGCCCCGCAACCTGGAGAATTGCGGCAGCGCCGGAGCCATTGCAGAACATCGAATGAGCGATTGGCGGCCATGCTCGACCCTCATGTTTGGCACGGTAGGTGCCACCGGACGGGATCACGAGGCATAGTGGCTGATCGCCAGCCGAGGTGCCTTGATCTCGCTCAAACATCGGCAGGTACCAGTCCACGGAGCGGGGGCCACCTGAACCTGCCGGCATCAAATGCCCTGAGGAGGCCGCGATAGGCAACCTGTACGACGCGGTCCTGATGTTCGTCAGGGAACACGAAAGCTGGGCTGCTCCGATCGTCTTCGTTCTCGCCTTTGGCGAATCACTCGCGTTCATCTCGCTTTTGCTGCCGGCGACAGCCATCCTGTTCGGTATCGGCGGGCTGATCGGCGTTAGCGGCATCGGCTTCTGGCCGATCTGGCTGGCCGCCGCGCTGGGTGCGGTGCTCGGCGACTGGGTTTCCTATTGGCTCGGTTACTACTACAAGCACGAGATCGCGCGACTTTGGCCCCTGTCGCGGCATCCCGATCTGCTACCAAGAGGTGAGGCCTTCTTCAGGAAGTGGGGCACCATCGGCATATTCCTCGGCCGTTTCTTCGGACCGTTGCGCTCAGCGGTTCCGTTGGTTGCCGGGATCTGCGCAATGCCGCTGTTGCCGTTTCAATCCGCCAATGTTGCGTCTGCACTCGTTTGGGCGACCGGCATTCTGACGCCGGGGGTGGTGGCTATCGGATGGCTTCTTTGAGCAGCTAAACGAGAAACTCGGCTATGATCAGAACAACGGCCAGCAGTGCGGCAGTTGGCGGAATCCACCCGGGCACTGCAAAGCTGCCCGTGGCTGCCAGTTCGTTGTGCTGCAGGCGCCACAGCGCCAAATCGATCAGCGCGAAGACGCCGAGCGTGACAGTGTTGGCGAACACCAGAAGCTGCTCGAACGGTATAAGCAACGCCGCCGTGAGCACGATGGCGCCGGCGAGCGCCGTCGCCAGTACCGGCGTGCGCGTTCGCGGGTGGACGCGTCCGAGCACGGCCGGCAGCTGGCCGTTGCTCGCCATGCCGTAGAACAGGCGAGCGAGCATCACGATTTGCACCAAAACGCCATTGGCGACCGCGATGCTGCCAACGGCCGCGAAGACCGACGCGCTCATGCCTTCGAACAGGCCCAAGAGGGGATTCCCGGCGGCGCTGTCGGCAAGTACCGCGGCGGTCGCGACCGCGACATAAAGCACGACACTCACCGCGACCGCCCCAAGGATGCCGCGTGGCACGGTACGCTGAGGGTCCTTCACCTCCTCTGCCAGATTCGCCAGCGTCTCGAAGCCAATGAATGCGAAAAAGGCGATGAACGCACCGGCAACGACACCCTGCCAGCCTGCCACGTCCGTCGGCACCATGCCGGCCATGTGGAACTCCGGCGCGGCGAGCAGGCCTGCGATCGTGGCCGCGACCAATCCTGCGATCTCGATGATGCCCATAGCCGCCGCGAGACCAACACTTTCACGCACACCGACAGCTGCAATCCACGTGAAGCTGGCAACCAGCCCGATAGTCAGCAACGGCACGGGAAGGGGTAGCAGCACTGCCATATAGTGCACCGCACCACGCGCAATCGACGCCGCCGCGACCGCAACCGCGATGGTCATCGCCACGCCGGTCAGCCTGGCGAACTGGTCGGAGCCAAACGCGTGCCTGACGTAGGCGACGGCACCTGACGCTTCCGGGTGCCGGCCGGCCAGTTCCGCGTAGCACAAACCGGTCATCCCAGCCGCGATGCCAGCCAGAAGGAACGAAAGCGGTGCCGCCGCCCCGGCACGTCGGACTACCGCGCCAATTGCCACATAAATCCCCGCGCCAACGATCACGCCGAGCCCATACAAAACCAGGGGCCAGAATGTGAGCACGCGCCGCAGTTGAGGCTGACGCGATGGCGGGACGGCTGAAGCACTCACTGGTAACCTCGGCCTGTCACAATCCGACAATCGGCGCACCGACCGCCCTTGATGACGTCTGGCATCGGCTGGTCGTCTTCCAGGCGATGCCGAAGGCTTACGTTATGTGATGCTCGAAGGCTCCCTGCGGCGTCTTGCGAAAGTCGATTGCGTCAACTGTCCTGGCGTGGCTGCCGTCGGGGTCACGTGAGACATAGTCGATACGTATGGCCTGTATGGACCGAAACTCTGCATTGCCGGCGATTGTTCTGGCGATGGCCGCGACAATCCTGCCCGCCTCATTCTCTCTCACCTTGCCAGAGGCGCCGTTCAGACTGCTGTTCACGACCGTCACCACAAACCGGGGGGTGGTCGCCGCAAGTTCGACCGCCGCGGCATGGTATCCTGTGGTGTCAATGATCGCCTGCTTGATTGGGGCGACCGACGCTTGCTGGCGATCGGACGCCGATTGTGCATGCACCGTGGAAGCGCCGGTTTCAGCCACGAGCAGACCAGCCAGGGCGCCCTGCAGCAGCAACCGCCTCAACATGTTCTTCTCCTGTCGTGCCCGGCCCCAGGAAACATCTCCGGCAGCCTGGACCAGGGGCTGGCACACGGCATTGATCTGGATCAAACGTAACTGCCCAGGTAGCTGCCGGCAGTTCAGGCGAGCCTGAGTTCCGCGATCAGGTTCAACGGATCGCCGGTCAATGCCGCCAGCAGATCCCATCCCTGTTTCCTCGCGGTAGAGATCAGCGAGCGGATGACGGCGAAGTCCTCTGCGCCCTCGATTGAGCGGCAGCCGCCGGAGATCTTCTGCCGAAGTTTCATCATGCGCCCATCCCGTTCCGCGAGGTTGTTGGTGAAGGGCACACTGGGATCGGTGAGGAAGCGAAGCACGTCCGGCTTCCGGTCACGCAGACGCAACAGAAGATTATCGCCGGTCCGGCGCGGTTGGCGTCCGCGCCGTCTGGCTTTGACGGCGGCGGAGATCAGGGGGTCCTGTGCTTCGTGGAATGCGAAGCCCTCGGCGAGGATGACGCTGTAACATCGCTCGATCAGCGCGATGAACCGCGGACTGAGCACGACGCCGCGTTCCCTCGCCAGGTTGGTGGCATGGCAGGCGCGGCGAAGCAGGCACCGCATCTTGCGGGCCCAGGCTTCTTTTTCGATGTCGATCAAGGCCTGAAGCTCACGCAGATGGTGTGCGTTGCACAACGCGTGCAGGACGCCTGTCAGCGTGTAGTAGGGCTTCCAATGGTCATGCACGGCGATGCCGGTGACTTTGGCCAGCAGACTGCCGCGTTTGGCGGAGACGCGGTAGAATGTCAGCAGGATCGTGCATGCGATATGCAGCCATTGTGTTTTGCCACCGATCCGGAAGCCGGTCTCGTCCCTGTGTTTGACCGCCGCCGCCGCCACCCGATCGCGCACGGCTTCGGCGAACCCACGGAACCGATGGGCCGCATCCTGGCTGATCCGCGCCATGGTCGCGGTTGCCAGCCTGACGCCGAACCGGTCGGCCATCAGCTCCGCCAGACGCTTCTCGGGCAATAGCTGGTAGTGCATGAGGTAAAGCACGAAGGCCGCGATCCGCTTGCCGTATTGCACAGGCGCGGTGACATCCTCGGGGAAGGCCGCCTGAGTTTGTTCGCCACATGACGCGCAAAGGCAACAATGGGCTCGGTGTTCCGTGACCACCAAAGGCCGGGGTTCGGGTAGGTCGAACACCTGACGCGCGGTGAACCCGGTGGTGGTGGTCCCGCTCAGCGCTCCGCCGCATCCGCGACAGATCTCCGGGAAATGGTTGATGGTGGCGTCAGGTGTTTCAGTGCGGCGCAGCGTCCGACCTGGATGACCTTTCTGTCCGCCGGTCTGTTTGCCGGTGGTTTCGCGCAGGCTCCGCGTGCGTGGCGGCTTCTTCAATCCATCGCTGGACGGGGTTTGCCGCTGTTGGTGCTGTTCAGGCCGAGGCGGCGTTCCAGTTCCGCGATGCGGGTCGCCTGAGCCGCGATGACATCCCCTTGCGAACGGTTTTGTTCCAACAGCGCGTCGATTTGTTCCCGCAACGCGGCGACGACTTCCCGCAATGTCGCGGCCTCGCCGGACGGCGAACCAAGACCTCGCGATCAAACGAGAATAAAGCCGGCCAAGGAAGTACATCCGCAGCGACGGCCCAAACTCTGACCCGGGTGACCCAAGTTGATCTAAATCAAGGCGATCGCGGGGTTTGGTAGGCTAAAACGACTACCGGGAGGCGAAGATGCGACGCCAGACCATCGAGGTGATCGTCGCATTTCTTGCATGTTCGGAGGGCTATGTGGCGATGACGATGCAGCATACGCATACCATCCCCGTGTGGGATCCCGCGGTAAGGGCTGGTCACTGGGCGCTCGTTGTAGCCTTTGCAGCCGCATATCTGACTGGCGAGGGCGAACAAGAGGGTCTCACCGGCATCGTGCATGTATGGGCGGGCTATGCCGTCGGCATCATAGTCGCGCTGCGCGTTCTATGGGGGTTGATCGGCCCAACATACGCCCGGTTCGCCGACTTTGTATTTGGACCGGTAAAGGTGTTTCGCTATTTGGTCGACCTGGTGCTTGGCAGGGCGCACCGGTACGCGGGCCACAGTCCCGCTGGTGGGGCGATGGTTCTTGCCTTGCTGTTGTGCCTAACGGGAACGGTGGTATCGGGCCTGGTCGCATTTGGCGACCAAGGCAAAGGGCCGCTTGCCAGCGGCACACCGGGCCTCGTTGCGCAGTCTCACGCGGACTCTGACCGAAGTCAGCATGACAATCCCGCCGGGCGACGACCGGACCGTGCGGAAAGCATGGTCGGCGAGCTGCACGGCACCTTGGCCAATCTGACGCTCGCTCTGGTCGTGCTTCATCTTTTCGGTGTTGGCCTGGCGAGCGTCGTGCACCGGGAAAACCTCGTTCGCGCGATGTTCGATGGCAGGAAGCGCGCATTGGACTAGCCGGAGCGAGATAGTCCAGCGGCTTCTGCGAGCAAGTGCTTTGATCTGCATCAATGCGTTCGTGCTGAAATTGGTGGAACGCGACGTTTTCATCAACCGGAGAGTCTAGGAGAATGAAATGAAAGCAGCTGAAATCATGACGCGCGAGGTTGTAGCGGTCACGCCGGACACTTCTATCATCGACGTCGCTACGACTATGATTGATCACAGGATCAGCGCCGTTCCAGTCGTTGACCGCGGTAAGCTTGTTGGGATCGTCACTGAGAACGACCTCCTTAGGCGGGTCGAGCTGGCTACCGAGCGGAGGAGACCCAGGTGGCTTCTCTTTTTGACATCCGACGATACCCTGTTGGCCGAATACTTGAAAGCGCATGGCCAAACAGCGCGCTATGTGATGACACCGAATGTAATCACCGTTCGGCCGGATACACCGATAGCGGAAATCGCGGATATCGTTAAATCTCGCCACATCAAGCGGGTGCCGGTGGTCGACGGAGATAGAATTGTAGGAATCGTCAGTCGCGCCAATCTGGTCCAGGCGCTTGCGACCTATACCCCTCCGTCGGGTGCCTCCACCGAAGTGGACGATAGCAAGATACGCGAATCCCTATGTGCTGAGATGGCCAAGATCGGATGGGGTCCAGAACCGATTATGAACAACATCACGGTAAACGAGGGGATTGTCCACCTTTGGGGTTTCGTGGCCAGTGAAGGCGAGCGAAGAGCCGTGCTCGTCGCAGCGCGCGGGATTCCTGGCGTGAAAGAAGTCCGGGATCATCGAACCGACCTTCTGCCAACGTCCGCCACGTCATAAGCGGCGATGGCTCTTCGCCATTCCCGACGAATGCGCACTGTGCGGCGCACGCCATCAGTAGCCGCGGGGGTCGAACTTGTCTGCGTCATCTTGAACGACGCAATCGGTCTGATCCGGCGGCAGCTGGCGGCTAGGATTACGTCCAGACAACGTGCCGCGGCCGCGGCCGCACCGGTTGTCAGCCGATGACGTATATCGAGTGTCGCTGTGCTCGCCATACTGCATTGAGTGCCCTCGCAATGAACTCGCGGCTCGGGCACGTCGAGCAGAGGGGATGCGTAGAATGGACGCGCGGAAAAAATCACGTGAGCAACTCTTACCGATGAGCAGGATCCACAGCGAGAGCCATCTTGTTGCACGCATAGGATGGCTGCGTGCCGCGGTGTTGGGCGCGAACGATGGGATCATCTCGACAGCAAGCCTCATTCTGGGCGTGGCATCGGCGGCTGCGTCGCACAATGAGGCGCTCATCGCCGGCGTCGCCGGGCTCGTTGCGGGTGCAATGTCCATGGCAGCGGGAGAGTATGTATCCGTCAGCTCGCAATCCGATACCGAGCATGCCGATCTTGCCCGGGAGAAAGGCGAGCTTGCGAGCGACCCCGAGCGTGAAAAGGACGAACTTGCCCAGGTCTATGTCGCCCGTGGCGTCGAGATCGGGCTTGCTCGCCAGGTTGCCCTTCAACTCATGGCGAAGGACGCCTTGGGCGCCCATGCCCGCGATGAACTGGGCATCTCTGAGACCACCACCGCCCGGCCGGTCCAGGCTGCGCTGGCATCTGCAGCAACCTTTACGGTCGGTGGGGCCGCGCCGCTCGCTCTTGTGCTGATCTCGCCGTCAACTCTTTTGCTGCCTGTGGTCGCTGTCGGATCGTTGCTGTTTCTGGCACTTCTCGGAGTGATCGGCGCCAAAGCCGGGGGAGCCGGAATCCTCAGGCCAACGATCCGCGTGACGTTCTGGGGTGCCTTGGCAATGGCGCTGACAACCGGTATCGGCGCTCTATTTGGTAAGGTCGTTTAAGTCCATAGGCCTATCGTCACTCACGAAACGGGAGTTAATCCGATGCTCAAGGCCACAATGATTGTCGCCTCTCTGATGCTGGCCTGTGCCGAGCCGACGGCGGCAGCGCCGTTTGATGAGCTGTTCGTTCGTTACGAGGCCCAACGCAGCACCTATGAGTTGGCGTTCGCACAATTGGGCCAGTCCCGAGCAACTCGTCCCGAGATACGTACCTATGCTGCAACGCTGGTGAACGACCACGAGGCCTACAATGGTGCATTGCGTGACCTTGCGCTATCCAAAGGAATAGCTATGCCGTCGAGCATGGCAACTGACGATAGGAAGCGGCTCGACCGCTTGACTGGAACGCGCGGCGCCGCGTTCGACGGCGCTTTTATCCGTGAGGCGATCCGCATCAATGATGAAGACATTCGCGCCTTCCGGAAGGAGGCTGCCCGCACGGCCGATCCAGAGATCCGCAGTTTCGTGACGCGCTTTCTGGAGGTGGACGAGAAGCACGAGGCCGGTGCACGAGCGCTAAGTGAACGCCATATGGGCTCCCGCATGCCACTGATACAGCCGCCGCGAACAGGCGAGACGATGCCGGTCATACCGCCTCCCGGTTCCAGCGCAATGCCGGTCATTCCGCCACCAGTGTCCGTACCAAAGTAGCCACCCTTTCTGGTGTGCGTCATCGTTCGTAGTGGTTGGACCACAAAGTTCGTGAGGCACCGCACGAACTGAAGGTCAGCCGTGGCCTGCTGTGGAACTTGCGATGCCAGACGCGCCCCGGGCTGCTCAAGCCGGAAGGCGCCCCGCTGACCTTCCCCCGGAACGGTGGACACCTCTGATAAGCTCCTGAGGGAGCGAGGTGACCAGATGGCGACGAAGTTCATGCAGGAGGCTGTGTCGTTGCTCGAGACGAGTGGCCGACCTCTGACGCAGGTTGCGGTGGAGCTGGGCGTTCAACCGTCGATGCTGCGCAAGGGGCGCGACGGGCGTCGTGGAGCGGTGGGTTCACCGACGCCGACGTCCAATGTGGTGCGGCAATCCGGCTGGCGGACCGGATTATTGCGACGATGCCGCCGCAATCGACCCGAGGTGGAAAAAAAGGAACTACGGTGCGCGGGAATTCCTTGCGCAACTCATACTCACGGTGACGCTCCTCCCAGGGCGCTTGTGGCTGCGGGTGCAGCTGCCACCCTGTTCGGCACGAAACCGTTCTCGATTTAGCTGCTGCTGTTGCTGCTCTAGCTGGCGGCCCGAGTGGTCGAATTGTTTCTGGCGGGTTTGCCGACGAGGTAGGTGATCCTGTGGCAATTGCGCCAACGCCGAACCGGTCAAGCATAACCCCACTACGAATGTGACCAGTGCGCTCATGTCCTCTCCGAAGATCGTCCCGAAACCTGTCTGGGAACCAACGAACGAAACCAGAACCATCTAACTAACTAATCCAGGCTGCCAAACTGTCCAAAGAGACGGGGCCACCTCAGCTCGGCCGGGTTGCTGCCCTCCTCTAGCTCTGGCGGCAAGGCTCGCCAGCGCCGCCCACGACGACAGGAATGGCGGGAACGGCCACATGAGCGGGTTGCCGGGGTGCGTACTTGCAAGTAGTGCCGTCCGGGCCCGCCGGGGATTTGCTCCTGTTACAGGTACTCGCCCCGACTAAGCGGATTGATCCGGATCAATGCTCTCCCAGCCCTGGCGCCGTAGCGTCGCTGCAACTTGGAGGTGCACAGCGGTGTCAAAGCACGTCGTTACCGCAGCGTCGGTATGGCTTAGCCTGTTCGGAGCCGGTTCGATCAGATCCAATTTGGCGGTGGCGGACCAGCACTTGATGCCGCAGTCGCTGCGTTTCGAGCGCGATCAGATCATGGCTCCGATGGGCGAGTTAGCGCAGCATCAGGGACCGGTGGGCACCGCCGCGCAAAAGGTGATCGAGCTGATTAAACCGCATATGCAACGAGAGGACGTGTACGTCTTCCCACCGCTAAGCCTGTTGCCGGCGGTCGCCGCCGGGCGGATCACACCGGATATGGTGTGGGCGATCGCCATGGCGGATAAGGTCAAGGCCAACATCGGGACGCTCCACGACGAGCATACGCAGATCGTCACGGCGCTACTCGATCTCGTCGCAGCCGGAGAGCGTCAGAACGACGGCAATGTGGTTGGGTTGGCACATGAAGTGATAGCCGACCAGATTGAAGAAGTCGAGGTGCTGCAACCGGCCACCATCCTGGTTGGTGAGCTTCTGCGGCGTAAGCTGCAGCCCAATTAGTTCTGCGGAGTAAGCTGCAGCCCAATTAGTTCTGCGGAGTAAGCTGCAGCCCAATTAGTATTGGCGGGGCCGGCGATCTCGTCTGCTGTCATCACAGCGTCGAAGCCGGGAAAGCATCGGCGCCCAAAGGCTGACGAGTAGAACAGTCCGGAGTTCCCTGGAGCGCGTCCGAGCATTCTTCGCTCGCATGGGAGTGCGGCCGCCTGACGAGCGGTCATAGGTGAGAACCCGTTTGCATATATGGCCGATGCCCTCAAGGAGTGGCAGCGCCAACCCCTGGCCGGTTGCGTTGCTTGGGCCGGAGGCGGGGCCGGGCTTCACGCGGCCGACCCATGTCGCCGCATATTGCCGGCGTCACTGGACGGTCCGCACGAGTGGCCAGCAACATCGCAACTGGGCGGGATCAGCGCCCGCCCCGTCGTTGGGTCCCCCGAGATCGTGTCCCCCGGTGTGGTGCAGGTGCAGGCTTGCCCAACCTGCTCGGACCGAACCAAGGGGCAGACATTGGTGCCAGCGTAGCAACGGGGCGCGGGAGATGGAGCACCTGGCAGCAGACCCATGGCAGCAGGTGGCAGCCAAAGTTTCGGCGGTTGGGCTTGACTGGCAGGTGGCGGCGGGGCTGGCTCGCGCGGCGGTGGCACGATCACCACAAGGCCACGGCGCGGGTCGGCAGATGCGGGAACGGACAGCCCAGAGGCCGTCGCCGCGGCAATAAGCAGGCAAAGGCGGAGGCAAGCGCGAGCCGGCATGCAGAGCCTCACGCGAGTTATAGCATCCGGGCGCTCTGGTATCCGTACCTGCGGCTGATCGCGCCGAGTACCTTCGACGACACGCCCGCCCGCTGATCGCCTTCCCATGTGCTATGGGGTTCCGGGGGCGATCTGGCGTTGCCGCCTGGGCCATGGCGGAACCAGGCACGGGGGGAAGAGAAGGCGTGGGCGTGGGGCATGGGCGAAGGCGAGCGATGGGCAGGGTTCAGGTGCGAGGCGGGTTACCAGATGTTGTTCGATAGCAGCAGGGGCCAGTGGCATGAGCGCCCGGTGATCGATGGCTGGCATGAACGAGGGGGCAGGCAGCGCGTTGGTGGATCAACATCGCGTTTGATGGCGGTTAGCGCGGAATAGTGTGGAAATACCGGCTGGCATGGGCGAACTGTTTATATTCACGGCGAATTAATTTTGTATCGGCACTTTTCATCGCTAGGTCAGTCGTTGACCAAACTACCGGTATGGGCTGTGGAACTCCCCCATGTCGGTGCCGGCCTTCTCCGAGCCGGGCTGTGTGGTGTGTGGGACTTGGGATAGGCCGGGGGTTGCTCCGGCCTTTCCTTTGGTCCCGTCCCCGAGCGGCGATCAGCCAGAACCAGTTTCAACCGGCCGCTGGAAGGCGATTGGCCCTACGTCTGGCTCGACGCCACTTATGTAAAGGTGCGCCAGGCCGGCCGCATCGTCTCGGTCGCCGTCATCATCGCAGTCGGCGTCAACAACGACGGTCGGCGCGAGATCCTTGGCATGAATATCGGTCCCTCCGAGGCCGAGACCTTCTGGACCGAGTTCCTGCGCAAGCTCGCTCGCCGTGGGCTGCGCGGTGTGAAGCTGGTGATCTCCGATGCCCATGAAGGACTGAAGGCCGCAATCGCCAGGGTGCTGCATGCCACGTGGCAACGCTGCCGCGTGCATCTGATGCGCAACCTGCTCGCCCATGCCGGACGCCAGGGTCGCGGCGTCGCATCGGCCTTCATCGCGACAGCCTTCGCACAAGAAGATGCCGAGGCAGCCAAGGCGCAATGGCGCAAGGTCGCCGACCAGCTGCGCCTCAAACTGCCGAAACTCGCCGCCTTCATGGATGACGCCGAGGCCGACGTGCTGGCCTACATGGACTTCCCCGCCGCTCATCGGTCAAAGCTGCACTCAACCAACCCGCTCGAACGGCTCAACGGCGAGGTCAAGCGACGCACCGACGTCGTCGGCATCTTCCCCAACGAGGACGCCATCATCCGTCTGGTCGGCGCAATCCTGCTCGAACAGAACGATGAGTGGGCTGTGCAGCGAGCACGCTACATGACGCTGGAAACTATCGCGCCCCTGAGCGATAATTCCATCGTCAGCTTGCCCGCCGTGGCAGACTGACAAACCGGCCAGCCCCGCCGGAGAGCGTACTGACCAACCACGCTCTTACACCACGTCAGGGGACACGATCCATACCAGCCGCTTGGATCCATGGTGTGTGCACCCCATCGATGCATATTTTGGTACCTGGAACCACACCAAGGGACCGCACGGTCCGAGCCGGTTCGTGCGTACCGCACACGAGACAGCGCGTCGATGGCCTGGCGGCGCCGGCACGGGCTGGCGCAAGCCGAGGAATGCGCCATCGCTTCGGTTGCCCTATGCCGCTGTCTCTCGGCGACCTCAGTCTTGACCCTTGCTTACCTGACGCGCGACCGTTCGATATTCGGCAGGAACGCTGTCAGCAGTCCGATCAGCGGCAGGAACGAACATACGCGATAGACCGTATCGATGCTGGTCCAGTCGGCGATCTGCCCGAGCGCCGCGGCACCCAGCCCGCCGAGGCCGAACGAGAAGCCGAAGAACATGCCCGCGACCATGCCGACCCGCCCAGGCAGCAGGTCCTGTGCGTAGACCAGGATGGCGGAGAACGCCGAGGCCAGGATCAAGCCGATCGTCACGCTCAGGATGCCGGTCCAGAACAGGTTGGCGTAGGGCAGCATCAGCGCGAACGGGGCCGCGCCGAGGATCGAGAACCAGATCACCGGCTTGCGCCCAAACCTGTCCCCGATCGGGCCGCCCGCGAAGGTGCCGGCCGCCACTGCACCTAGGAAGACGAACAGGTGGATCTGCGCGTCCTGCACCGACAGGCCGAACTTATGGATCAGGTAGAATGTGTAGTACGAGCCAAGGCTGGAGGTGTAGACGTTCTTCGAGAACAGCAGCGCCACCAGGACGGCGATCGCGAACATGACGCGCCGGCGTGACAGGTCCGGCGTAGGCGGTGCCCATGGCACTGCGGCCGCGCGGCGTCCGCACGGAGGGATGCCGGCTGTACCACAGGCTAACATTCGCGAGCAGCACGATCGCCAGCAGCGCAACGACGGAGAACCAGGCGATGCTGCCCTGGCCGCGCGGCACCACGATGAAGGCCGCGAGCAGCGGGCCGACAGCCGAGCCGGTGCTGCCTCCGACCTGGAACAGCGACTGCGCGAAGCCATGCCGCCCACCCGAGGCCATGCGCGCGACCCGCGACGCCTCGGGATGGAACACCGAGGAGCCGATGCCGACCAGCGCCGCAGCGAACAGGATCGCCGGGAAGCTCGCGGCGACCGACAGCAGCAGAAGACCGACCAGGCTGCAGCCCATCGCGATCGGCAGCGAGAACGGCTGCGCGCGGCGGTCGGTGACGATGCCGACCACCGGTTGGAGCATCGAGGCGGTGAGCTGGAAAGCCAGCGTGATCAGGCCGATCTGACCGAAGTCCAGGTGATAGGAATCCTTCAGGATCGGATAGATCGCCGGCACCAGCGACTGGTTCAGGTCGTTGAGCAGATGGCAAACCGACAGCGAGACCAGTATTGCGAACGTCGTCGTCTCGGTGCTGCCCGCCGTCGCCGCGCCGCGCCGGGCCGCAAGGGTGTTATCGCTCACTTCGGTTCCTGCCGTGACGGGTCAAGCGCCATTATGCGCGGTTGGCGCCGGTCGACCCATGCACGCGCCTCAGAGCTGGGTCGCGCGCTAGCCTGATCGTCATTTTGAGTGGTGCGAAAATCCGCCATATCCTGCAGTCTATTCGGCCGCAGGCGGCGTGCATTGGTGGCGACGATGAGCAAATCGGGCATTCCTGGTTCGAACGGTTCGCGTGGGGCGGGCCTGACCGGAACCTACTCCGGGACGGTTCTGTCGATCGTCCTTCTGCTGGCCGGCTGGTTCATCATCGGGCATTGGAACCAGCTACCGGCGTTCATCGACAGCACGATGGCGGCGCTGCCCTGATCAGCCGGGTGGTTGGTCCGCCGCCCCGACCACGCGAAGGTCCGCGAACCGGCGTGCGCCGCCGTCCCATTCGCCGAGCGTCTCGACTGCGCGCACGATGTGGTACTCGCGGAGCCGCTCGCCCTCGTTCTCGCCGGCCGCGACCTGGGTTGCGTGCTCCTGATCGTAGACGGCACGCAGCGCCCGCAGCTTCCCTGCCCCGGCGCCGACCTCCACCGATGCAATCCTCCGCGCGGCCGAGCGTCACCGGAACCGGTAGCGGGTCCGCGGCTTTGAGCGCCGTCGCGATGGCCGCATGGTCGGAACCCACCACGACGTTTGCGCCGTTGACCAGCAGGGCAGGGGTGAAGACATCGCTGCCAAGCTGCCGCGAATAGGCCCGCTGGCGCTCGGTTGCCCGGCTGCTGGCGTATGGGTCGCGCCAGCCGAGACGGTCCGAGTAATCGACATGCCAGGCGAGCGCGATCACGTCGGGCCGTCGCGCCAGCCTGCCGAGGAGGGCATCGGCTGGAGGACAGGATGAGCAGCCCTGGGAGGTGAAAGCCCCAGCACAGCCGGTCCGCCTGCGGCGCCGACCGCACGGGGAAGCGCGGCTGCTGCCGCCGAGATGATGAGGCAACGGCGTCGCACGCATGCCTCCATCGTGGTGGGACGGCGCTCTCACTCAGCCCGTGCGCGGGCGTTGCGGCCATGCACGAACAGCGTTTACCACGGTCTCCTGCCTGGCCGTTCCGTTGCTGATATCGCACGCGCGCGGACACGGCGCCAGCAACGGCGGCCGCGGCAGCGTGGGCGGCGCCGAATGGCGACAAGAGTAATGACGTTGCCGGCCAGGTATGTTACGGTTTGAGGATGTCCAAGGGAGGCTTCAAATGGCCAATTCATGTGTGCCCGACAACAAGGTCGCGAAACTGATCCTGGCCAGCTGTGCCGCGGCCTTCGCCGCCAACAGCGATGATTGCAACAAGTTTCTGAAAGCCGCGCTCTCGGACTTTCTGTCCGAGGGCTATCTGAACAATCTGATTGCAGACGATATCGTGGGGAAGCTTCGGCGTAAATCCGAGGGCTGGAAGACCTCGCAGCAAGATCGACACGGCGATCGCGATGGCAAAATCGGGGAACATGGTCGTGGCCGGGATAACATCCGAAGCGCTCGGGCAGCATCACGGACACCTCGCTGTCGTCGTCGGATGCAACGCCCTGAACACCGGCAGCGGTCCTGTGCCGGTCGGCTATGCCGGGGCGCTGGCAATCCCCCCCGCGCGCATCGCAGGCGACAGGATGTCGCTGACGTTGAAGCACACCTCGTGCATTCCGAAGGGCTGGATTATTACTTCAAGCCGCCGGACCGGACGCCGGCGTAGCAGGCGCACGCAACCAGATCGTTTCGTGCGGGACGCTCAGAGTGATTCGCCGCGCCGTCCTGCCATCGCTCCCAGCCGCAGGCGCAGCGCATTGAGCTTGATGAAGCCCTGGGCGTCGAACTGGTCGTAGGCGCCGGCGTCCTCCTCGAAGGTGACGACGTTCTGTGAATAAAGGCTGTTCGGCAACTCGCGGCCGATCACGCTGACACTCCCCTTGTAGAGCTTGAGCCGCACCCGGCCCGAGACGCTCTTCTGGCTCTCGTCGATCAGCGCCTGCAGCATCCGACACTCCGGCTCAACCAGAAGCCGTTGTAGATCAGCTCGGCGTATTGCGGCATCAGGCTGTCCTTCAGGTGCGCGGCCTCGCGATCCAGCGTGATGCTTTCGATGCCGCGATGGGCCGCCAGCAGGATGGTGCCGCCGGGCGTTTGGTCCACGCCGCGCGATTTCATGCCGACGAAGCGGTTCTCCACCAGATCGAGCCTTCCAATCCCGTTGGCGCGGCCGAGCTCGTTCAGCCGCGTCAGCAGCGCCGCCGGCAACAGACGCGCACCGTCGATGTCGACCGGATCGCCGTGCTCGAAGTCCACCGCGATCACGGTCGCCTGATCCGGCGCGTCCTCGGGGCGGATGGTGCGCTGGTAGACGATCTCGTCCGCCTCGATGGCGGGGTCCTCCAGGATCTTTCCCTCCGATGACGAGTGCAGCAGGTTCATCGACCGAGAACGGCGCCTCGCCGCGTTTGTCCCGGGCAATGGGGATCTGGTTCTGCTCGGCGAACTCCGGCGGCCTGGTCGGCTGGTCAGCTCCCATTCGCGCCAGGGTGCGATGATCTTGATGTCCGGGTTTGAGCGAATAATAGGAGAGCTCGAAGCGCACCTGATCGTTGCCCTTGCCGGTACAGCCGTGCGCCACCGCGTCGGCGTCCACCAGTTCGGCGCTCACGATCTGGCGCTGTGGGATCAACGGACGGGCCATCGAGGTGCCGAGCAGGTACTCGCCCTTGTAGACCGCGTCGGCGCGGAAGATCGGAAAACAAAGTCCCGCACAAAGGTTTCCGGAGGTCATCGACAAGACTCCTTCGCCCCGAACATCTCCGCCTTTTGCCTCGCCGGACCATGTCCTCGCCCTGCCCGATGTCCGCGATGAATGCGACCACCTCGCAGCGATAATTGACTCAGCCAACGCAGAATCACCGAGGTGTCGAGCCCGCCCGAATAGGCAAGCACGACCTTCTTTACATCCTTCACGCGCATCGCGGGCTCCCTCGCGGACGGCAGCAGGCGTCGAAGTAGACCTGGCCAAGGCGATTGCGCAAGCGCGGACCACAGTGCATTTGTCGTTGCAACTTGGCTACGGAGGGAACCACTTGCGGCGCCTGGCGGCACTACTGTCGATCATCGGAGTCCTCACCGCTGGCGCATCGCTTGCCGCGGATCAGTCGTTGCCGGAAATCTACGTCGCCGCGAGACCCTACCGGGACGTGCAGCGCGCGCCAAGTATGCCGATTTCCTCCTGATCATCCTGCCGCGCGCGCTGGCGGTCGCCTCGAACGGCTGGTATGGCGGCTGCGGCAGTTGCGGCACGATCGAGAACGCGCGCGTCAGGGCGCTCAAGTTCTGCGCGGACAGGTGTGGCGGGGATTGCGCGATCTATGCGGAGGACCTTCAGGTCGTGTGGCAAGGGCGATCCCCGGCGCCGCTTCCGCCTGTGCCGGGACCGCCGATCGAAACACGTGACTATGCGTTCGTCCCGGATGCACGCTACATCTGGCATGGGCCGCAGGCGGCGCGCGGCGTCTATGTGCGGGCGCATGGCAAGGCAAACGTGCCGACGCACGCGGGAATGCAGCCGCAGCCCCATGTCCGCGCATTCAGCAATGCCGGATTTGATATTGTCCGCTTTGATCGGGCGCCGAGCGCCGATTACGTGGATGACGCAGCCGACTGGCTGCGCAAGGGCCTGGCAAGCCTGCGGGCGCGGGGCTGGCGCGTGGTGGTTGCGGGCGGGCAGTCGCGCGGCGCCTGGAACAGCCTGCAGACGC
>CAWCDM010000146.1:0-27585 GCA_963794185.1 uncultured Alphaproteobacteria bacterium
GTCCCCTGACGTGGTGTAAGAGCGTGGTTGGTCAGTACGCTCTCCGGCGGGGCTGGCCGGTTTGTCAGTCTGCCACGGCGGGCAAGCTGACGATGGAATTATCGCTCAGGGGCGCGATAGTTTCCAGCGTCATGTAGCGTGCTCGCTGCACAGCCCACTCATCGTTCTGTTCGAGCAGGATTGCGCCGACCAGACGGATGATGGCGTCCTCGTTGGGGAAGATGCCGACGACGTCGGTGCGTCGCTTGACCTCGCCGTTGAGCCGTTCGAGCGGGTTGGTTGAGTGCAGCTTTGACCGATGAGCGGCGGGGAAGTCCATGTAGGCCAGCACGTCGGCCTCGGCGTCATCCATGAAGGCGGCGAGTTTCGGCAGTTTGAGGCGCAGCTGGTCGGCGACCTTGCGCCATTGCGCCTTGGCTGCCTCGGCATCTTCTTGTGCGAAGGCTGTCGCGATGAAGGCCGATGCGACGCCGCGACCCTGGCGTCCGGCATGGGCGAGCAGGTTGCGCATCAGATGCACGCGGCAGCGTTGCCACGTGGCATGCAGCACCCTGGCGATTGCGGCCTTCAGTCCTTCATGGGCATCGGAGATCACCAGCTTCACACCGCGCAGCCCACGGCGAGCGAGCTTGCGCAGGAACTCGGTCCAGAAGGTCTCGGCCTCGGAGGGACCGATATTCATGCCAAGGATCTCGCGCCGACCGTCGTTGTTGACGCCGACTGCGATGATGACGGCGACCGAGACGATGCGGCCGGCCTGGCGCACCTTTACATAAGTGGCGTCGAGCCAGACGTAGGGCCAATCGCCTTCCAGCGGCCGGTTGAGGAAGGTCTGCACCTTGTCATCGATCTCGCCGCACAGCCGGGATACCTGGCTCTTGGAGATGCCGGACATTCCCATAGCCTGCACGAGGTCATCGACCGAGCGCGTAGAGATGCCCTCGACGTAGGCCAATCACCAGGCCCGCGAGCTGCTGGCCGCGCCGCAGACGGACGCGCTGAAGAGCAAGCGCGACCGGGCCATCCTGTCCACGTTGCTGTTCCACGCACTGCGGCGCGAGGAACTGTGCAAGCTCAAGGTCAAGGATGCGCAGCATGCGCGGAAAGGCGTGCCGCATCTCAAGGTGTCCGGCAAAGGCGGCAAGACCCGATATCTGCCGCTGCACCCAGGCACCAATGCGCTGATCCACGACTACCTCGGCGCCGCCGGTCATGGCAATGACGACAGCGGTGCACTGTTTCGGCCGATCCGGAACAACCGCACCGGCCGCCTCGGAGCAGCGATCACCGCGGATGGCGTCTACAAGCTGGTGCGCGCGTATTCGGCGCAGCTCGGATTCGAGATCGGCGCCCACGCACTGCGCGCGACGGCCGCCACCAACGCGCTCGATCATGAGGCCGACATCGCCAAGGTGCAGGAGTGGCTCGGACACGCCAATATTGCTACGACGCGGATCTACGATCACCGCCGCACGCGGCCCGAAGATAGCCCGACGTTTAAGGTGGCGTATTGATGATGACACCCAGCAGCTGGGGGGTGGCGGGTGAGCGACAACGGTGATGCGGGGTGGGGTTAGGTTGATGGCGCCTAACCTACTTTTCGGCGAGCCGCCAAACGCCGTCCCAATCGGGAGGCGGTGGGTTGCAGCGCAGGTGCGCGATGCGCTCGAGATAAACTCGGCTAGGGCCATCATCCGGCGCGAGGCGGCGGCATATCTCGAATTGCGCCGTGGCTGTTTCCCAGTTCTGCTGCCGGTAGGCGTCGAGACCTTGCGCAAACGTGTCGCGCAGTTCGACTCCCGTAATGTCGAGGCCGCCTGCTTCGGCGAGGAGCTCGTATATACGGATCGGCTCGCTTTTGCCGACGACGGTCACGACGTCGAGCTCGCGCACCTCTATCGCATGGCGGGCCAACCGGTAAGTGTCCTCGGCCAGGATGATTGAGGTATCATACACTTTGTTGGCGCCTTCGAGGCGGGAAGCGAGATTCACCGTATCGCCGATCGCCGTGTAGGAGCGAGCGTTCGGACTGCCAATCGTACCAACCACAGCCTCGCCAGTAGCGATGCCCATGCGCACGACCAGTTCCGGTGTGTCTCGCCGCAGGCCGATGATCTCGGGGAGCCGCCTTTTGACCTCCGCCATCGCTTGGATCTGCGCCAGTGCCGCCTTGCAGCTATCTAGTGCGTGCTCATCGCCGGCAGAGAAAGGTGCGCACCAGAATGCCATGACTGAGTCGCCGATATACTTGTCGATGATTCCGTTGTAGTGACGGATCTCGTCAGCAATGGCGGTGAAGTAGGCGTTGAGCAGGTTCACTAGCGACGCCGCGGTGAGCTGCTCACTGATGCTGCTGAAGCCCTTAATGTCAGAAAAAAAGACCGTCAGAATCTTGCGTTCAGCCTGTTCGGTTGCGGTGCTGCTAATTAGGTTGGTGACGATGCGTGGGTCGACGAATTTCCCAAAAGTCTCTTTGATGTGTTCGCGTTCTCGCAATTCCTCGATCATGCGATTGAAGGCGCTGGCGAGCTGGCCGACCTCGTCGCGCGTTATCACTGGGACGATAACGTCGACCTGCCCCTCCTCAACGGCCTTCATCCTGGCGACCAGGCGACGCAAGGCATTCACCACCTGCGAGGAACCGATGCCACTGATGGCGAGCCCGATGACGGTGGCGAGCAGGAAAAGGGTAAAGCTTAGCCAAATATCGAGATTCTGCTCTTGGTAAATACCGGCCGCCGCCTTCTCTGTCAGGGTCGCCAAGCGTTGACGAAGTTGGCCGAGATCGGGACCGAACGCCTCGCTGTACCGCGAAAAACCGAGCGCCACAGTGCGGGCCTCGTCCGACCGGGCAGCAAGGAGGGCGTCAATCACCTGTCGGCCAAGCGCGAGAAACGGTTCGACCTGGCGGTCGATAAAGGGCAATGCTCCTAGCATGGTAGATAGGACGTACAAGTCGTTGGGATTGTCGTGATTGTGCACCACCGCTGCTTCGAGACCGGGGCGAAGAGCGTCGAAGTTCGACCGAATGCGGGCACCGACCTGTTCGATGGTGGCGGCTTCAGCCTGCAACTCGGCCCTGCTGATTTCAGAGCGCAGCAGCAATCGGTTGATCCGCAACTCGTATTCGAAGCTCGACTTTCCGCATTTCAGGCTGCGAGGCATAGAGTCTGGAAGACTCGGTTTAGCAAGCTGGTGGGAATTTCGATGATCTCCCCGATTGGCCGGGACGTGGAGAAATTCGGCGGGCACCAAAGCACGCGGCGCACGGCGGCGATGGCGTCACTGAATGTCGGTTCCTGCTTGCGGTACCAGGCGGCGGCATTAGGACGCAGTGCTGTCGTTGTGTCGCGCGCCAGGCCATCGGCCCACACGGTGATCAGTGAGAACAGCCCCAGTAGTGCCGGGGTGGTGCGGAGGATGGCGAGATCGGACCACTGACGCTGGGTCTCGACCCCGAGATGGGTGCGTACCTCCTGGAAGGTGGTTTCCACCCGCCAGCGCGAGACGAACCAGCCGAGGATCATTGCGGGCGTCGCATCCAGGTCTGTGCTGAGGAATGCTGCCGGCGCGTGCTCGCCGGTTGGATCGCGCACCAGCACCCAGCGGATCGGCACCGGCGGGGCGCCGGCATGGTACCAGACCGCGGTGCCGGTGGCGGTGAGCAGTTTACGCTGCTGGGCGTTGTACCATTGCGAGACGACCACGGTCGTCCAAACGGTCTTCCTGCTGGCCAGCACGGCACGCAGTGTCGGCAGGCGACGCCCCTTCAGCGGGGGACGTCCGCGCTGACCCTTCCGGCGCCGCGGCGCCGGCTTGAACAAGGCGGCATCCAGCCTGAGCCGGGTGATCACACAGACGTGGCAGCGCACCGAGGCCAACAGTTCGAGCGCTGCGAAGCCGCTGTCGGCGACAAAGATGAGCAGACGGTTGGGCAGCCAGCGTTTGGTTTGCAGGATCGCCTGCCGCGCCCAGTCGGTCAGCGTCTTGTGCCGCTTGCGGTGCTTCTCGCTCCACCGCGCCGATGGGGCGAGAACGGTCAGGAACGGCAGCGCCCAGTGCCGGCCGGACCAACTTATCGGCACCACCACCATCAGTGAAAGCCAGCGCAGCCCACTGGTTTTGACGAAGTGCCCCTTTGAGGACCGCACCGGGTCACGATAAATACCGCGCGCCTTGATGCGCGCGCCCCAACGCCGCTCGATCGTGTCGTCGATGCCGACGACGACCGGACCGCTGGGCAGCAGGCGATCCAGCAGGTGCAGCAGCAGCCGTCGCGCCACGGCACGTGCGTCCCAGCGGGCTCGGCCCAGCACCTCATGGTAGCGGCGGAACTGCGGCTCCTCGCCCAGCCCCATGACCCGCAGCGCCTGGGTGACGGTGCGCTTGCCGGGAGCCAGCACTGCGCCGGCCACCAGGACCAGAACACGGTTCCACACCGGCGCGGTGAAGCAGCAACGGAACACCGACAGCCAGGCGGCCAGCGCCGGTGGGATCAGATGCGGATCGGACGCCGCAGCGGCGCGCAGACGATTCGGTGCCATCCCAGTCGTAGAATCGAGTCGTGCCGACGCCGCAAGCGTCTGTCGGCGACGTCCGCCGGCCCAGTGTTCTATCGTCAACGCCATGGCCGACGATCCGATCATCCAGCGCATCGAGAGCTTCCGCTGCCGTCGCGGGCAACTGTTCGCCGAACGCCGCAACCGTGGCTACACGCTTTATCGTGCCAGTTCCGGCGCGCTCGTCGCGCGCCTCAGGCCGACCGGCCAGGACGATCGGGTCGAAGTGCTCTATTGGTCGCTGTGGAAGGAACGATGGACCAGGGCTGGCCCATTCGGGCGCACCGTACTGCCGCTCGACCAAGCCCTCAAGTTCATCGCCTCAGAGGACATCTTCTGGGCTATCCAATAGCGGTGCCCCATCACCGAAAATGCGGAAAGTCGAGCGAAGGTATCGACATCAAGATCAGCGAGCGCCCGCCGAAGCGGCTGGTAGTAATAAACGATGTCCGCCAGCTTATGCGCTGTAGCATCTTGGAGCAGTGTCAAGAGACCAACTACCGCACCGAACAGCAGCAACAGAATGCCAGCCAGCGCGAAGAACTTCGCACGAATGCTCATTGAGACACGCCACCTTCCGTGTGCATCGGATCCCGTCTCCCCGCGCGGCACGCCTGGCCCGCATGATTGATCTGTCGCTGGTGCTATACAGTTTCGGCAGCTCTGAAGCACTGGCACCGGGCGGCGATATGCTTCTGAACCGCGGCGCGTTGAACCCCGGTCAGGGCCGGGGGGCCGGCGGCGACGAACCACACCCGTCTGCCTTACTTCGCTACCAGAAGCAGCATTCGCGCCGCTTGGCAGGGCTTGGAGGAGTGCGTTGCCGCTCACATCAAGCTCCTGCGGAGATGAAAAGACGGCCCGTAAGATTCCCTGTGTAGGCGAGTGAACGCAGGCGAAATATCTGGATCACGCCACTGCCGAGCTGCCGTAGGTGTGGCTAATTCCCGAGGACAAGTAGCTAACTGGGGTCCACGCTCCAGCGTCCTCTGCGTCGCGGCGGAACTCCTCAAATCCAAAGCTCCCGTCCAGGCGCGTAAACACGTCAACGCAGCGGTCGTGCTGGGGGTTTTCGATGCTCTCCATCACAACCCATGACGGGTCCAGCCGCCTCGACATGCAGGTTCGGTCCTTCAAGCCGGAGAGTAGCGGACTGCTTAAGAACCGCAACGAGCCGATTTGCGATTTAACAGAATGGAATGTCACTATTGGTGCGCCCAGTTTTGTCGTGTGCCGCTTTCGGCTGGAATTCCTAACCCAATGGGCGGCACGCCTGAAGCTGATGAAGCCGTGCACGAACGACACGAGAGAAATGGCGGTGGGTCCCAGCAGCGCCTCCTCTCAGTGGCATTGACCTGGCGCGCCCAGTCTGGTCGGAAAAGCACGGCTTGATGCGCCAGAAACTCCGATTGTGCTACCCTCCCCTCGCCTCACAGGGCGTGGAGATCAGTTTGTATGAGCGTACGCGCGGGGCGTGAGTTCCTGGCCATTCCGGGGCCGACAACTGTGCCGGACGAGGTGTTGCGGGCGATGCATCGCCCGGCCGTGGAGATCTATTCCGGCCCGCTGCTGGCGTTGACCGACGGCCTGATGCGTGACGTCGCGCGCGTATTCAACACCAAGGGGCGTGCCTACATCTACAGCGCCAACGGCCACGGCGCCTGGGAGGCAGCCCTCACCAACGTCCTGTCTAGAGGGGACAAGATCCTGGTGCTGGAGAGCGGCCGGTTTGCCGTGAGCTGGGGCGAGCATGCCCGCCGCATGGGTGTCGAGGTGGAGGTGCTGAAGGGCGACATGCGGCGCGCTGTTCGCCCAGCGGAGGTCGAGGCGTGCCTGAGGGCCGACAGCGGCAGTCTCATAAAGGCGGTGCTGGTGGCGCAGATCGATACCGCATCGGGCGTGGTGAACGACATCGCCGCGATCGGTCAGGCCATCCGTGCGGCCGGGCACGACGCGCTGCTGATGGTGGATGCGGTGGCCTCACTCGGCTGCATGCCTTTCGACATGGACGATTGGGGCGTGGACGTCGCGATGTCGGGCTCGCAGAAGGGCCTGATGACGCCGCCGGGCCTGGGTTTTGTCGCCGCCAATGATCGCGCGCGCGAGGTGCACAAGACGGCGGGGCTGCGCACGCCCTATTGGGACTGGACCGACCGGGAGGGCGAGGAACACTACAGGAAGTATGCCGGCACGCCGCCCGAACATCTTCTGTACGGCCTGCGCCAGGCGCTCGACCTGTTGTTCGACGAGGGGTTGGAGAACGCGTTCCTGCGCCATCGGCTGCTGGCCGAGGCGGTACGACGCGCCGTCGGCGTTTGGGCGGAAGGCCAGGTGATCGGCTTCAACATCATCGAGCCTAGCGAGCGCTGCGACACTGTCACGCCCGTGCTGATCAACGGCCACGACCCCGATGCGCTCCGCGTCTACTGCGATGAGAAGTGCGGGGTAGTTCTTGGCCACGGCATCGGCGAGCTCTCCAGAAAGGCGTTCCGCATCGCCCATATGGGGCACGTCAACGCGCCGATGATCCTCGGCACACTAAGCGTCGTCGAGATGGCGCTGGCGGCACTAGGCATCCCGCACGGCAAGGGTGGCACTCAGGCGGCGATCGATTGGCTCGGCAAACAAGTAAAGGCGTAAGGTGAATTGCCTAAACAAATCGTCCACTCACCCCCGTACAGAACACTGAGGCGGCCGAGCGCGCTTGGGAAGCCGAAGCCTGAGTGCCGAACAGCTCACTCAGCCGCCTCCGCTCCGTAGTCTCGGTCGAGGCCGAGTTCCCGCTGGACGTGGGCGAACTTCTGCGGGTTGGCAAGGCGCGGATCGGCCATCATGCACCGCAGTGCAGCGAGGCCTTCCGGCGTAAAGAAGAGGCAGGGAAGACGAGCCGTCTCGTCAAGCCGCAGGAGGCCGCGGTCCAGCAGGCTCTGGGCGGCCTGATCGCCTTTCGTGCGACACGACCGATCTTCTGGTGATCGCGCGCGAAATGCAGCAGACCGGGGCTGGCATCCGGTCACTTGCCGCGCCGTTTCTGGATACCACGTCTGCTTTTGCCGAGATCGTTTTCGCGATCCTCGGCGTGCCAGCGAAACTCGAACGCCGCCGCATTCCCGAACGCACAGCGCGAGGCCGCGCCGACGCCAAGGCACAGGGCGTGAAATTCGGACGCAAGCCGAAGCTTACGCAGCACCAGCAGCGGGAAGCGCGCGCACGACTTGAAGCTGGCGAGACGCAGCGCAGCGTCGGCCGCAACTATAATGTCGATCAGAGCACGATTTCGAGGCTACCCGTAGGAGGCGCAACGAGCAGTTTTACACCTATGCCACCGGCGAAGTAATGGATGGTCTTATGGGCAAAAGAAATTATCTTATCGAGGGCGTTTCCGGCGCTGGCAAAACGGCGGTCTGCACAGAATTGCAGCGGCGCGGCTACCAGGCCATTCATGGTGACCGGGAATTGGTGTATCGAGGCGATCCGGAAACGGGTCTACCGACGGCTCCGGAAACGGATACGCCGACGGCTACCTGGATATCCGAGCACCAGATTTGGGATGTAGAGAAAGTACAAGCCTTCGTCGCCAACCAGGAGGAGGCGGTCACCTTTTTCTGCGGTAGCTCGAGGAATTTTGCTAAATTTATCGACTTATTTGACGGCGTGTTTGTCCTGGAGGTCGACCTGGACACCATGAACCGGCGGATTGATGAGCGAGTGGCACTGGACCCAACTGACTTCGGCGGAAAACCAGAGGAACGGGAACTCGCTGTGCGCTTGCATCAGACGAAAGAAGACATTCCGAAAAACGGCATCATCATCGACGCTACACGACCACTTGAGCAGGTGGTAGATGAGATTCTTACGCGTACCCGGACAGCTGACTGAGCGCTGGTTGCACTCGCAACTTACCATAAACCATCTTCTGCGACCGAAAGCTGTAAGTCACCGATAGAAATGTCACCCGCGTCCCCGATAGAAATGTCACTGGGGCAACCTGTCGTCGCGGCGTTCGGGGTGACATGCGATGACGGTGATCCAAATGAGCGATCGGGAACTGACCCGACTGCGTGTGATGATCGACCTGGGGGATGGTCGGCTCACGCTGGAAGCGGCTGGCACGCTGATCGGTATTGGCCGCCGCCAGGTTTTCCGGCTTCGTCGAGCCTTTGAGGCCAGCGGCGCATCGGGATTGATTTCCCGGAAGCGCGGTCGTGCGAGCAATCGCAAGCGTGGCGAGACCTTCCGCCACACGGTGCTGGCCTTGATCCGCGAGCACTATCCGGATTTCGGTCCGACGCTCGCGGTGGAGAAGTTGATCGAACGACATGGTCTGTGCGTCGGGGTCGAGACACTCCGTCAATGGATGATGGCGGACGGGCTGTGGATCGACCGCCGTCATAGGCTGCCCTCGCCGCATCAGCCTCGCCGGCGGCGCGAGTGCCTTGGCGAACTGGTGCAGATCGACGGGTCGGAGCATGCGTGGTTCGAGGACCGTGGCGAGACGTGCACGCTGCTGGCATTCGTGGATGACGCCACGAGCCGGTTGATGCAACTGCGGTTCGTTGCATCGGAGTCGGCGTTCGATTACTTCCGCGCGACGCGCGAGTATCTTGAGACGCATGGCAAGCCGGTTGCCTGTTACAGCGACAAGCACAGCATCTTCCGGGTGAAGCAAGGACGCAGCGGGTGGTGATGCATCACGCAGTTTGGCCGTGCGCTTGTAGTGGTTAAGTCCGGCTTCGCCGGGATGAGGAGACCCACACCGACCGCGCGACACAAGAGGATGTAGCAACCAGCTCAAGACACCAGTTTGGCAGCAAACATACGGATATTCTCGGCGAGAAGCTCGAAATCGCTGATCGCCGCTTTGAAATGTGTCACGTCGCGCCGCCAGAGTGGATCCCCATGCTTTGGATGGGGATAGGGCAGGCCAAGCCAAGGGCCTATCGGCGGGTCAAAGTTGACACCAAAATGGGTCGTCCAATGGGCGAAGTTGTTGCGCTCCTTCGCGCAGTCCTTGATGCGCTTGTCGATGTCCTGCCACTCCGCCTCTAGCTGCGGCGCGCTACCGCGCACAGCACTATCCACCCAGCCGAGCTTGCGGGACAGCAACGGCTGAAACTCTATGGGAAGGAAACGTTCCGTCGCGGTTTTTGTCCCGACCAGCAAAGCATAGACGTGGAAAATCTCCTTCTCGACCAAAGCCCATTGGCGGAAAGCGCGGCCGAACATTTCGAAGAAATGTGCTTCGTCTTCCTGTTGCGTCATCATTCCCCCTTTTGCTCACGTCGGGCTGCGGAAACTTGTAGTGGTTAAGTCCGGCTACGCCGGGAGAGGAGACCCACGCCCGCATCTGAAGTGCCGCCATCCGTTTGGGCAGGTTTTCCAATTCCCGCTGTTTTGTTCGCTCGCGATCCCTCAGCTTTTTTATATACAAACTTCTTCATAAAGTCTGAGCGTGCCTCACGTATAAGCGCTGAGACCCAGCTATTAATCTCTTTCTTTGTGTCAGCATAAACGAGCGCATATCCCGGCGTCCAGACAGGGTAAGGCCAAGACTGGTGGCAGGTCCGTTTTGAGGATGACCGGTGGAGGCTTCAAGAAACTGCGAGTTGGCGCGCTGGGGCATAGACGGGTCGTTACAATCGGTTGCAATCAGCCAGCCAGCCCAAAGGTGATCTCCGTTCGTTAGAGGCAGATGAGCAACGATAGAAAAGGCCAGAGGATCCCAAAATGGTTCGAGCAGGCTCCGCGATCTTGGTTTTTAGCATTTTTTGCCTTTGCGGGTCTCCCGCGACGCTAGCTCAGCTACCCCCAGTACCCAACTCCTGACCCGCCAGGCGCTCCCGCGAGCTTCGTTCGACCATCTGCAACTATCCTTACCCCACCGACAAAAGCACCAACAGCTCCGTCTGAGGCGCCGCAGACGATCACGGCGCCTTCTGCTCATGAGGTGTGGCAAAAGAGCATGCAACGCACACCACCACCTAGGACGGGTTGTTTCAAATCGGCCGAGCCAAACACCGAATGGCAAGAAGTCCCGTGCCCGACCGGGCCACACAAACATATGCAGCCCGCCAAAGGGCCACGGCGGAATGATATCGGCAATGCTACCATAGAGGCAATGCCTACTCCGTATCAAATCCAGACAACGTGCTCAATCTTGCTCCGAATTGGAGCATAGTTGAGTTCAATATCTTCGGCGACCACGACGGGCACAAAGTCACGTTCAATCCGGGAGCTACCTTCGTTGTCCGGACCCAAATAAACAACGGGACGACAAACGCTCCTGCTTGTGTCATCAAAGGATTCACAGCGGAGACGAACAACGCCGCTCTTGTCGGTCCCTGCTCAGTGGTTGGTGGTCTACAGCCAGCGATAGAGTTTACCGAACAGGTAAATCCATGGGAAGCTTTGGCGGAGTTTTGTGCCTCGACGCCAGGTGTCGGCACGTACCAAGGCGATCCTCAATAGTCCAATGAACGGGAATCGTGACCAGATCTGCCTTAACACCATCGGACCCGCCGGGCCGCCCATTAATGGACGCAGGCCCGATAGATGTTACAACGATGGTCTCAATGAGAGAGGTCAATGGAATATTGCGGATTCTAGCTGCCCAAGGCCAGATCCTACCGAGTGCCTACAAAAATGCAGCGATGCCGAACAGCGTTGCTTTGGACCAGGTGGTACGGGCAAGCCGTTTTGTGTCAAAGAATATCAGCAGTGCGCAGCAAGTTGCACGCATGCCGCCGCAAAGACTCCCTCGCCTTCCGGAACTATCCAACGAGGCCCACTGAACCCAGGGCCACCTCCCAATTTTCCTGGTCCGAATTCTCCTAGCCCCGGACCGCCGCCGATTGGACCGGGCCGGTAGGAATAGTTACGTCCATTGCTCCGGTTAAACGCGGACGTACATCAGTCCGTCAGGTGGTCTTGTTGATCTTGTTGTTGTACCACATGCGCAGCCGCCAACCATTCGCCTCCAAGCTAAATATCCGGATATTGCGGAAGAGGTCACTTTTGATTCTTACGAGGAGCGAGGCAACAGCGAGGTCTTCGTAATATGAAACATCAGCCCCGGGCGGTTCGAAAACCCGACCTAGCTTCGCCCTACTTGCTAGACCAGCTAGAAAATCTTTCTTATCAAGGATTTCATCCCGGGCATTCCTAAAGCGGAATTTTTCATCCAGGAGCTTATCGAAGTAAGAGTGCGCTTTTGACGTTTTCCCCTTCTCCTCCTGATCAATCATCTCGACGCAGATCCTAGCTATCATGCCTGAGTCATCCATTTGCTTCTCCCCAACTTGTCGTACATTGCCTGTCAATTCAGCCAATCTTCTACGTGATGAGCGACCAAGTGCCTCCGACGATGCAAGGCGGCTATTGCCTCCCAACCCGACGATACCCCCAAGTGCAACTCTCGAACATCCAAGAGTCGCGTTCCGAGCAGCTGCTCGGGCGTTGCAGGCTTCTTGTGTGTAACCACCACGGGCCTTATCCTATCGCTCGGATTATCCCCTCAGGGATATATTTGTAGGCGAATTTATCCCCGAAAGGCGAAGGCTCGCGGCTATCGATCAATCCGAAACCTCAAAGCCATGGGCTACCTGCTCGCCGGCAAACTCAATCTCATGCTGCCAAATTGAGATCGTTGCTACCCACTGGTGGGAGCACATCGCCCTGACCGGCGACTACGTCTGGACCGACAGATATGCCACCAGCGGCCTTCGGCCACTTCGTGCCGTTCCCGGTTCGTCCCTGTCCCAAGCCGCTTAGCGTACGATTTTGGACAAATCGTGTGGTGACCCCAAAATCACTCCCGGCATCGTCGGTCGCGATACGTCAATAAAACGTTAAATTAACGTGATATCGACGCATGCACGGACAATGTTCCCCGCCGCCGGGGGGGCCTCCGCCCGACCCGGCCAACTCGCCCGCCGTGGCGTTACCCGCGCGGCGGGCTTTTTTTGCGTTCAGCGGTCGCGTGCTGTCAATGAATTCTGCCAACGACACGGACGTGCGGCTCCGAGTGAGGCGACGACAGCTACGCGATGGTCGACCGAGCTACCTGCGCTACCGCTGCAGGACAAACCATGTCAGTATGCCGAGGAGGCCCCAAAATGGCACGGCAACGAGGGCCGCATTCAGGAACCCGCGGGCCGGATTCGAATCGGCATCGCTCTCAGTGACGGTCGCGTCCTCGATTGGCGCAAAATCTGGTTCCCGGTCGGCATGGCCCCGAACCGATGCCAGGTCTTCCGCGTAGGCTCGGAAGCGTTCCTGCGTGGCGCTCCCATCGTGAGGATCCACACCGCCCTCCCCAGAAGTTGGAATCTTCACTGCTACCAAACCGCAACCGAGTCGCGGCAAGAGGAAACTCACACACGGTCAAGGTATTTGATCGTTTCCCATCGCATGGTGTAGGAGCGGTGCTCCTGGGCGGGTTGGACCGCCGTGTCAGGCTGCGATGGCTGGCAGGCTGACGGAGGGATTATCGCTCAACGGTGCGATGGTTTCCAGGCTCATGTAGCGCGCTGTCAGTAGCACATGATATGTCCGGTTTAGGTAGCACACGATCTGTCCGGTAACGGCTTTCCAGCCAGGAGGTTGGGAGGATGCGCCTGACGGAAGCCCGACAGGGTGTTCGTATGCTGAAGTTCATGGACGTATTTGGCCGCTGGGATTCGGCGGAACTGAACCAAGTGGAGGCGGCCGAGTTGCTGGGTGTCGGCGAACGAACCTTCCGCCGCTGGTGCCGGCGCTTCGAAGAAGAAGGCGAGGGCGGACTGCTGGACCGCCGGATTGGCAAGGCGTCGGGCAAGCGGGTGCCGGTGGACCGGTGCGAGGAGGTCGAGCGGCTGTATCGGACGCGCTATCAGGGCTTCACCGCGCGGCATTTCCACGAGCATCTGGTTCGGGACCACCGGTTCGCCTGGAGTTACAGCTGGACGAAGGCGTTCCTGCAAAGCCGGAATTTGCTGCCGAAGGCGGAGCGTCGCGGGGCGCACCGTCGGAAGCGGCCTCGTCGTCCCCTGCCCGGCATGATGTTGCACCAGGACGCTTCACGGCACGCGTGGCTGGCCGAGGGGCCGGCGCTCGATCTGGTGGTGACAATGGACGATGCGACAAGCGGGATTTATTCGGCGTTCCTGGTCGAGGAAGAAGGCACGGATTTAACATTCCGGGCGCTGCTGGACGTATTCGGGCGGCACGGTTTGCCGCTGAGCCTCTATACCGATCGCGGAAGTCATTACTTTTACACAGCCGAAGTCGGCGGCAAGGTGGATCGCGGCCAGCCCACCCAGGTCGGGCGCGCGCTGGCGCATCTGGGCGTCGAGCATATCGCGGCGTATTCGCCCCAGGCGCGCGGACGGTCCGAGCGTTTGTTCCAGACCTTGCAGGATCGCGTGCCGAAGGAACTGGCATTGGCGGGCATCGCGACGATGTCCGAAGCCAACGCCTGGCTGCGCGACACTTATATACCGGCGCACAACGCGCGCTTCGCGATCACGGCGGAGCAGGAAGGCAGCGCCTTCGTCGCGGTGCCCGGATTGGATCTGGCAGAGGTGCTGTGCGTCCAGGAAGAACGCATCGTCGGCAACGACAACTGCGTATCGTTCCTGAATCGCAAGCTCCAGATCCCGGAGAGCCCGCTGCGTCCGCACTTCGTCAAGGCGACGGTGAAGGTGCATCAATATCCCGATGGGGGCCTCGCTGTTTTCCATGGACGCCGTTGCCTCGGACGCTACGACAGCAATGGCGTTCCAATCGGCGAACCTCGTGTCGGGGACCGCGAAAAAAAGGATATCGGCCCGTCCCGTCGTCAGCCTCGCGCGGCAGGTCGGCTCCGGGAAATGGTCCTGACAGTCCCACCAGGAAATGCCCGACGGAGACACCGCTCCTCCGGAGGACAAAACGTGAACGAGCGGCCACATGATGTGTCACCTAAACCGGCCAACTTAATTTGCTCTCGACAGGCTCATGTAGCGCGCGCGCTGCACCGCCCACTCATCGTTCTGTTCAAGCAGAAGTGCCCCGATGAGTTGAATGACGGCGGCCTCGTTGGGGAAGACATCAACCCCACGCCGTCGACTGCGAACGCATTTCGAATGAGATCACTATCCGACGTCTTCGTCACGATTTCTTGATCATAGGGGGAGTGTCTATCTGTGGTGGCATGGCTAAACCTGCCGCGGGAGATGAAGCTAACGTCGCCGCTTTAGACTGACGCTACCGTCTTCTGCGGGGAAGCCTCTTGGGTCTGGTCTATCCCCGTTCTCAACCTATCAAGGGAGTCAACAAGATGACTGATCTGATTCAGCTGAACGACGTTGAGATCGCGGCCGTTGCCGGTGGCGCTATCTCGCAGAGCGCTTCCGTCTCCGCCACCCAGAGCAACAGTAGCTCCGTGAGCCAGAGTGCTACCGCCACCAACAGCGGCGCGGTGTCGGCATCCAATGGGGTCGGCAGCGGCAACACGGCCGCCGCGGCGGGGGCCGAAGCGAGCAACCTTGCGGTGGTCACACAGGTCAACGTAGCTCGGGCCAGCAACAGCCTCCGCATCCGCCACTAAAAACAGCAGCCGCATCCGTGTCTGACTGGTACCGCCGATCAGCTGCGACGGCTGATCGGCGGTACACCCCGGTATAAGTGGGGTAGCCGATCATTCCGGTGTCGCGGGAGATCAACGGGATCACGCCGCCGCGCGAGCTGCCCTTCTGCCAGATCGTCAACGTCTTCTTCGGCGCGGTGCCGTCGATGTCGAAGTTGATGCCCGCGTGCTCGGCGACCTGCTGGATGATCTGCGCGACGGCGGTCCCGGGCAGGTAGGGGTCCATCAGGAACTTGTCGGTAACGCCGGCGTTGTTGAAGGTGAAGTTCGCCAACGTGGCCAACCCCGCCATGATCGTCGCCACGTCGACCAGGCCGGCGTAACCGGTCGGCGGCACGGGCTTCACCGCCTCCCAAACGGCGGCGTGCGCCGCGACGTGAAACGCGCAGTCCGGCATGCCGGCGATGCGCTTGTGCGAGAGCCGCGGCGGCGGACGCGGTGCCGGTGGCGGCACGCGGTCCGCCGTGACGACGACCTCAGGCAGGGTGGTGACGCTCACGGGGTGTCCTCCAGCGCTGCGAGCCGGCGGGCCATTTCACTCCCGGCGCTCGCGGCTTCACGCCACGCAGCGGGCGGCGTGTCAGCGTCGCGCACCAACTGGTGCGGGCGCCCATCGCCGTCGGGCACGGCGTGGTGTCGGATCGAATCGGCGACCACCGCCCGGGCCAGTTACCTGGAAGCAGTCGGAAGCCTGGGCTGGCTCAAGCCCTCTGCCGCGCACACGGACGCGGCGCGCGGCCGCTTGCGCCTCGCCGAGGACGCCCTGTCAGCGGCTCGCGGCGCCGCGGCGTTGCTCGCCGATCAGGCGCATTACGCGCGTCACAATGTCAGCAACGCCACGGCCGCCGTGCGCACGGCCGCGCTGCGCGTGATTGCCTCCGAAACATTGGAAAATCTGATCGGAGGCGCCACGCTGTGAATCACCTCACACCACGATGATAGCCCTCATCCGATCGGGAAGCCTCGCGATGGCGGGATCTGACGGCCACGGCACCCCGCCATCAAGTCCTACAACCGTCGCGCGAGCACACAATATTCGCCGCGGCGACGCGGCGTAACTGCCTCTCCGCAGTCGCTGCGGCGCCAAGGCGGGAATTTCGTCGAAGATGTCTCAAGGGGTCACGTCACCCTGCCTTCCTGCCATCCGCTGCAATCTCCGGCTGTCAGCGAGGCTGAAGCAGAAGCTCGGCAGGAGCTGATGGAGGATAGCCTCATGGCGATATTCATCTTCGCCGCTCTGACCGTCATCGGCGCCGTCGTCGTCACCTGGGGTACCGCAGCCGTAGCAACCCCGATCGCTGATGGCGAGGGTCAAACCGGGCAGCTGGTCGACAACGCCGCGCGACAGCGGCGGCCAGACCGCGGCTTCGGCGTGCGCCAGCGCCGCTTCGAACCACGGAAACCGCGACGCGAGTTGCCAATGCACGGCGTCGCTATCGCACACGCCAACGAACCTGCGGCGGATGTGTCCCGCGGTCTCGACGAACACGAACGCGCGCAGCCCCCGCATCCGCGACAGGATGACCGAAAGGATGAAGAGGCGGGATGTCAGCATGCAGGGCCAGCAGACCACCGCTGCCGCCGATACCGGCCATGGCGGCATGATCTACAGCGCAATCGGCGCCGCCGCTGCGGGCGCGCAGGTCCAGGATACGTGCTTGCGTATGCGGGCGCCGACACCATGGGGAGGGTCTGAACATGGGCCTGCCGCGAGTGGTTGAGCGGCTGATGATGTAAGGTGGTCGTTATGCCAGCGCGTGTCGGCGAACACCGAATGCAGGGTTAAGCTGATGATTTCGGAAAATCCGGAGCGTCCGCCCGTCTCATCCTGTCAGCGGGTCGCAAGCTGATGGGCGGGTATTTTTCGGGCCGGCGTGGTGGTGGCCCGGTGGCTGAGGACGGATGGAAGCTCGATCTCGCGCACTGCATGCGGAAGGAGATGATCCGGCCGAGCCAGTACATCTCTGGATCTATGCAATGGACATTGACCCGCACCGGGGAGGTAACTGCCACCATCGGTTACGAGGCGAATTTGCTTGACCCCGCGGCAGCTTGGCTGCGGCTGCAATACACCGCTACCGTGCGAAACACCGGCGCGAAGACGGACCGAGACTATCGCGTGAAACTCGAAACCACCCGACCGAATTACGGCGGGTTGCGGTGGTGGTTCCTGTGCCCGATCACCGGCCGTCGCGTGCGAGTGCTCTATCTCCCCGGGAGCGGCGGTTCTGTGTTCGCTAGCCGGCAGGCGTTGGGGTTGGCGTATCACTCACAGCGGGCGACGGCGGAGGACCGAGCTATCGAGCGGTCCCTGAAGGCGCGGAAGAAGCTCGGGGTGTTGGACCAAGATATGCTGGAAATGCCGTATTGCCCCAAGCCGAGATGGATGCGCTGGCGGACGCATCGTAAACTTGTCGGGGTGATCCGGGAATGCCGGGACCACCAGCTTGACTACATGGTCCGGCGGTGGGGGCCGCGCAACACATCCATCTTTGCCACCTGGCGATGCAGTGCCCGCCGCAGAAAATAGTTAATTAGCGCCGGGAGCAGCTTTTCGGGAGCGCGCCAGCAGCGGTGCGCAAACGCCTGCAACCCGTGGTGATGCCTGACGCGGCCAGCCAGGCCTCGATGGGCGCGACGACAAAGGATTCGGCTCGACTCCGTGATCCAGGATATCGGTGGGGTACTCAATCAGGCCGCAGGAAGGCAGGGTGACGTGACCCCTCGAGACATCTTCGACGAAATTCCCGCCTTGGCGCCGCAGCGACTGCGGAGAGGCAGTTACGCCGCGTCGCCGCGGCGAATATTGTGTGCTCGCGCGGCGGTTGTAGGACTTGATGGCGGGGTGCCGTGGCCGCCAGATCCCGCCATCGCGAGGCTTCCCGATCGGATGAGGGCTATCATCGTGGTGTGAGGTGATTCACAGCGTGGCGCCTCCATCCGCTGCAATCTCCGGCTGTCAGCGAGGCTGAAGCAGAAGCTCGGCAGGAGCTGATGGAGGATAGCCTCATGGCGATATTCATCTTCGCCGCTCTGACCGTCATCGGCGCCGTCGTCGTCACCTGGGGTACCGCAGCCGTAGCATTGCGCCGGTCCCAACAGGAACAACTGACGATGGCGGAGACCGAGGAAACCGGAGCAGCTCCCGGCTGGTATATCACTCCTGCCCACCTCCGCATGTGGTGATCGCCGCCGCACGCGCTGCCGCGCCAGCTTGAGACGCGCCCGGATGCCGCTGGCAGTGCCGGTAGCAGGATCCACGGATGTGCCGCGACAGCCAGACCCCCGCCTATCATCGTGGTGCGAAGCGCTTCAGAGCGCGGCGCCTAACCGGCACGTAATCTCTGTCTGTCAGCGAGCACGGCAAAGCTGACGGAGGAGATGATCGATCTCGTCGTGGTGGGGTTGGTGCCATGAAGAAGTTCGCTTTCGCCGCTCTGGTCGTCACCGCCATCATCGGGGCCACCACGGCCGGCGCGTTGCGGCAGTCCCCACAAGAGCCGCTGACGGCCGAGGAACCCGGCTGCCGATCCGGCGGCAATCGGCGCAAGTAATTCCCCCACGCGCGATAATCCGCATTATCGCGCGTAGGTCGGTCTAACCGGCTGGAACCATGCACTTTAAGGCGGCGCACCCTGAGGCGGCTGCTCTGCACGAGGCAGAGGTCGGAGGGCGCCCCCTCCCCCGCTGGACCACGGCCCGTGGCCAGACTGAGTCGCACGATCCAAGGACAAACTCTGCTTCAGCGAGCCAAGAGTTTGGCGAGTCGCATGAACGAGAGAACGCGACACGAGCAATTCTCGTCACTTGTTCGGATTCGGGCAAGCCTGATTAAGGCGCGGTAAGCAAAGTTGTCGATATCTCCCGCGAATGACAGCCTGCACCTCGCGAGCGGCCTGTTCCCGCTGGATGGGCTCTGGGCTGGGCGTGCCGGGCCAAGGCCCCTGCCCTTCCGCTTATGCCGACGGCTTACCCTCACCGACCAATGGCCTTCGGCCACCCCTGCAAACGGCCGTTTGTGAGCGCCTCGTCAGTTTGTAGAACGGGAAGCACGCCTACAACCGATCGATCATCGCTTGTGTGCTTGTGTGTCGGCCGAGCGCCCAATGAGTTCTCGGTGCGCCGCCCGGCCCTTTGTCCCTGATAGTTCCCCCTCCCCTTGCCCGCCGCTACCTATGACGCAGCTGACGCTGCGTCGCCCAGGCGATAATGCTTGCTGCGTAGTCGGGTCCTTCTGGAGTTCCGAGACGACCGCCAGCGGCAGGCACCCCTAACATCGCGGACGGTTGCCGGACCCGGGTCTTCACCCAGCTGGCCAGGCTGGGCCGACCCGCTAATTTTCTTGTTTTCATGAAAATGGGAATTCTTCTTGTTTTCATGAAAATGGGAATTCCCTTATTATCATTTTATGAAAAGTATTGTCGTTGCGAATCAGAAGGGTGGCTCTGGCAAATCGACCCTCACCGTTCACGCGGCCACCGCCGCCGAGGTCGCGGGAGACGGCCCTGTCGTCATTTCGGATACCGATCCGCAGGGCACCGCGGCCGACTGGTTCAACCAGAGAAAGCGGTCCGGCATCGATACGCCCCTCTATTCGCCCCTCACCCTTGCAGATCTCCGAGAGAAAACGGCGGCGCTCGGCGAAGCCGGCGCATCATATCTCTTCATCGACACGGCGCCCTCGATCGGCTCCGTCAATGCCGAGTTGTTTGATCTGGCCGATGTCATCCTGATCCCGCTGAAATCCCACGCCGGCCGACCTCAGAGCCCTGGTCAAGGGACTGTCGCTCATTAAGCAGTCGGGTAAGCCGTTCTACTTCATCCTTTCCCGAGTCCGACCCAACCTTCGAAACAACGATGGCACCGCGCTGGCCCTCGAAGCCCTCGGCTTGGTACTGCCTGCGCGAATGCATGAGCGTGTGATCTACGCGGAGACCTTCGCGCACGGGAAAACGGCCATCGAAATCGACCCGAAGGGCGTGGCGGCTCACGAAATCGCCTCTCTGTGGTCGTCCATCAAAGAGAAAATATAGAAAGCAAGAAAGGCGGAAAGGGAGAAGGCCTATGAGCAAACGCCCGTCTATCGATCTCTCGGCACTCACGAGCGAGGCGGCAACGCCAATGTCGGAAGCGTCCCAGCGTATGGCGCGCCCTGTTCCCCCACCGTCAGCACCGCCTACGTCGTGGGAAAAAAGAACCGCGCCCACAAGGGAAGAGGCAACAAAGACCGCCAATCTCCAGGCCCTTGCTTTCAAGGTGCCGCCGGCCTTTCGGAAGCGCTTCCGACAGCATGCCGCCAACGCCGACCTAAAGCTCAATGAACTGCTGTTCGAAGCTCTCGATGCCTGGGAAGAGAAACGCGGGCTGAAGTAGGAATTCTCTCTTTCTAGAATTCTGGAGGCTGGCGGTCGGCGAGAAAACAATAATTATAGAAAAAGGTAATAGAGTAATTCCATCTTTCATACCACTTCATTCAACGTCTGCCCCATCAAGCAAAGTGCCTGCCATGCTCCCGGGTCGCCTGGCAAGAACACCTCTCGCGTGGTGCAAGCAGGATTTTTCAGCGCATAATTTTCGATAAAAGCCTAAGCTTTTCAGAGACTAAGCGCGACTCGGACGCAGGAATCAGTGGACAGGCGACTTTTCTGGTTGGAAACTCAGGTCCCTAGAGACCAATCCGAGTCTGTCGATGCCTAAGCCCACTGCTTCCGCCGCGAAGAACCTCCGTTACCGCCAGCGCCTTCGGGCCGCCGGCGGTGAAGAAGTTCTGTTTCAGCTTCCGCGGGAGACGGTGGTGATGCTCGACGAACTCAAGGAACGCCAGGGGCTGCGTAGCCGCAGCCAGGCACTCCTGCAACTGATCGATCAGGGGAGGCCGACCACCCAGCAGCAAACCACCTGAAATGCGAAAGCCCGCCTTGCAGGGCGGGCTTTGCGAAAACTCGTGACGGGCCTTTCGGCTACGTCTGGGGTCGCTGAACACCCCCAACGTAGTCGGTAGACGCCTCATCATCAAGCGGAAATTGCCAATTTCCGCTGACGGGGGAGGTTTGCCCGTCGCGATCCACCGAGAGGGAGATCGTGATGGAGACCAATGGCGCCCCAAGGGCGCAACGGGGGAGTTGTGCCCCGACACCAAGCGGCTTCCGGCGGCTGACGCCGGGCCTGCTGCGAGCCGACCGCACGGCGGAGAACTTTGCCGGCCTGCCGGACGGCGTGACGACGCCCGGACAGTTGCTGGCCGCCTTCAAGGCGGCCGCGTCGCGGCTCGGTCTGTCGCGGTACCTGGTGCACGTGGTGGACTGGCTGTTCCGCTTTACCCAGCCACAGGACTGGGGGAGGGGAGGGCGGCCGATCGTCTGGCCCTCGGCTTCGCTGCAACAGGAGGCACTCGGCCTGTCGGCGACACGGGTGAAGGCGATCAACCGGGCGCTGATCGAGGCCGGGCTGATCACCATGCGAGACAGCCCGAATGGCAAGCGCTACGGGCGGCGCGATCCCAAGGGCAACATCGTTGAGGCGTACGGCTTCGACCTCTCGCCGATCGCCGCGCGCCATGCGGAGTTCGTCCGTCTGGCCGAGGCAGCGCGCGAGGAGCGTGAGCTGATGGGCCGGCTGCGCCGGCGGGCCACGATTGCCCGGAAAGGCATTGCCCAGATCCTGGAGGCGGCCGCGGAATACGGCTCCCAGGGCGAGGAGTGGTCTCAGCTGGCCCGCGACACCCAGGGCCTCGCCATGGCGCTCAAGCGCCCCGAAAGCCCCGAAGTCATGGCCCGCGGCGTCGAGAGCCTGGAGCGGCGCCAGGACGCGGCGCGTGAGCGTCTGGAGGGTCTGCTCAAGGCGATGGATTCAGACCCCTTGGGGGCCGAAAACGGACCCCACCAATATACCTACAAAGCAATTCCTGATCCTGAACAGGATACGGTAGTTGCTCCCGAGACATGTAGCGAGCCGGCTGGCGAGGTCATTGGCTCGTTGCCAGCATCGGCGCGGCAGGAACCGCCGGAGAAGGGCAGGGTGCTGAAGCTGCATCCGGACGAGCTGGTGCGTCTGGCACCACGGCTGAAGCCCTATCTGCGCCGGCCAAGCCCGGCCTGGCCCGAGCTGGTGGAGGCCGCGGACTGGCTGCGGCACGATCTCGACGTGTCCAAGTCGCTCTGGGGCGAGGCCTGCCTGGCCATGGGGCGCGAGCAGGCGGCGATCGCACTGGCCGTGGTGTCGACCAAGGACCCAGCACATTTCCGGACGACCCCGGGCGGGTATTTCCACGGCATGGTGACCAAGGCGAAGGCCGGCGAGCTGAACCTCGACCGAACGCTGTGGGCAATGCGGCGGGCCGCTGAGCCGAAGCCACCTCCGAAGATCGCCCGTAAGGGGGCGGAAGGCCCGAGCGTGCGAAAACGTACGGTAAGAAACGAGAACACGAGGGCGGCTCGGGCGTTTTCGACCTGAGAAGGGGCCGGTACGTTTTGCCTCCGGCATAGGCCGCCAGTTATTGCGTGCAATGACTGCGTGCAATCGGCATTGGCTGGGATGCTGTCCTCACGTCCTCACGACCGGCGTATTGCACGCAGCAAACCGGGGGTCCAAGGCGGGGGATCACATTGCGTGCAATACAGGCATCGGATGCTGATTGCCCTGGCAAACGCTGTGCAGTGCGCCCCAACCCCGCCACCCAACATTGCGTGCAACGCAACCCTGCAGTTTTACGTGGCTGGGCCTTCCGACCCATAAGGCAGGATTGCTCCGACCGCCGGCACCGCCATGGGCCTGACATCGTGGGCATGCTCTGCGATGCGAACAGAAGCGGGCCGCAAATTCCCGCCGATTCGCGGCGGGTCTGGACCGAACAAAGCCGCACAGTCTTGCCCGCCGCCGCTCTGCAGGGTCCGCAAAGGGCGCTTAGCGGACGGAATTCTTCTTGCCCGTGTCTCGCGGGGGCGTGAGCGGACAAGCGCCGACACGCGAAAATGCACGAAGTGACGAACCGATGTGGACCGAATCGGCGCGGATCAGCCATATAGCCCTAAGCAAATCAACGGTTTGGGAAGCGCCATCATGGCCGCAGAGAGCGGTTTCGCCAATCCGGACGACGACGATGGCAGCGCGCTCCGGCCGGCCTGGGAGGACACCGAAGACGAGACCGAGACCGACACCGATCGGCTCGGCATCGCACGCGCGCCGCGCCCGGCGACAGCCAGCCATGGCAGCGCCTGGCCGGCAGGCGAGAACCTGCGCACGCTGCTCGGCCCGCTCTGTGCTGCCACCGACATGCTCGCCCGGCTCGACGCGCGCACCGCGGCAGCACCCGCGCCCGTGCGGGAGGGGCTCATCGCCCGCATGGCCTTCGCCGAGGCCGCCGGCTGGCTCGCCCACGCCCATGCCTGGGTGCACCCGCTCGATCTCGCGCTGCGCGCGCTCGGGCTCACCGCTCCCACGGCGCTGGCCGCGGTCGGTGCCGGTCACCGCGCCCTGCCGCAGACCTTCGCCGGGCCCGCCGAGCATCGCGACTGGGCCGATCCGCCGTTCGAGGCGATGGCCGAGGGTGACCGCGCGGTCGCCGAGGCTCTGGCACTCGCCCGGCTGCTGCGCCGGCTCGCGGCGACGCGGGGCAAAACGCTGTTCGGCACCGCGTCCGACGCCGAGGCCATGCTCGGCGGGTTCGGCGCCGGGCCGCTCGATACCGCGCGCTTCGCCCACTGGCGGGACGAGTTTGCCCCGGCGCGGGTGCCGCGCCGGCGGTTCGGCAGCCGGGAAGGGCAGGGGGGACCGCCGTCGCCGGCGCTGCTGCGCGCGGCCCAGGCGGCGGCGGCCTGGATGGAGGCCGGCATCGCCGATGACCCGACGCCGCTGCAGGCAATGCTCGCCGCCATCGCGCTGCTCGCCGGCGGCGGACCGGCGGGGACGGTCTTCGTGCCGGTGTGGGCCGCCTATCCGGCCGTCGGCTTCGGCGACCGCGCCGCACTGCCCGCACTCCGCAGCGATGCCGCCGACCGCCTGGTCGGCCACGACCAGCCGGTCACCTGGCCGCTCGCCTTCCTGCATTTGGTGGCCGAGGGCGCGCGGGCCGGGTTGCGCATGCTCGACCGGCTGGAGGCAGCGGCGGCGCAGGGCAGGGGGTTCGCCGCTGGCGGCGACAAGCGCTCGCGGCTGCCCGATGCCATCGACGCCCTGCTGCGGGTGCCGGTGCTGACGCCCAAGGCGCTCGCCGCGCCCCGGTGAGTGTCAAGATAGTTGCCGCTTAGATCTCGTAATGATCTCTCCTATCGATGAAGCCGCTGTGGTCGCGGCTTAAATGTCGGAAGATGCGAACCTCCGACTGATGTTGAGGATGCCACGGTGCTCACTGCGGAGAAGGTCCGGTGCTCGCCATCCTCGCCATGCTCGCGCGATAGGGCGCGTTGCGCGTGGCTCCGGGTGGCTCTGCTCCTCCCATCTCCTTCGTTGCGCGCCGTAGCCGGGGCGTTGCCAGGTCGGGACGGGAAAGCAGGTTCGCCAATCGAACCGGAAAGCTGGATTTGTGACGTCGCCGCCCGGACGACAGCGTCACGATCCGGATTGAGGGCGACGACGCCAACCGGTGTCCAGTCGCGGGTCTGTCTGCTCCAGCGCCGCGGGTTGCGTTGGCGTGCATCCTGGTAGACCACGTGGCGGGCGGCGAGCATGGGACCATCCTGCCCGGCATGACGCTGCGCCGGGGCGACGTAGCGGATACCGCTGTGGTGATGCTCATGGTTGTACCAGTGCACGAAGCGGGCACCCCATTCTCTGGCGGCTGGCAGATCGGCAAACCCCTTGAGCGGGAACTCGGGACGATACTTCGCCGTGCGGAACAGCGCCTCGGCGAAGGCGTTGTCGTCGCTCACCCGCGGGCGCGAGTAGGATGGCTTGATGCCGAGCCAATGCAGCATGGCAAGCACAGTCGTGGCCTTCAGCGTTGCGCCGTTGTCGCCATGCAGCACCGGACGCGCCGGCATGGCATGCACGCCCTCGGCGAGTGCTGTGCGTCTGGCCAGATGCGCTGCGTGTTCTGCGCTGTCAGTGTCATGCACCTCGAAGCCGACGATCTTGCGGCTGTAAAGGTCGAGGATCAGGTAGAGATAGAACCAGCGTCCCTGGATTTGCGCCGGCAGAAACGTCACGTCCCAGCACCAGACCTCGCCGGGTCGGGTGGCGATATGCGTGGTCGGTGGGCGCGACACCCGTGGCGGCTGAGCGCGTCCCCGGCGGTTCATCTGGCCGTGCGCGCGCAGAACCCGATGAAAGCTGGATTCGCTGGCGATGTAGATACCCTCGTCGGCCAATGCCGGAACGATCCGCGCAGGCGGTGTCTCGGCAAAGCGCGGCTCGTTGGCCACCGCGATGATCGCTGCCCGTTCGGCCTCGCTCAAGGCGTGGGCCGGCATCGGGCGCTCGGCATCAGGCCGACGATCCCCCTGTGCCAGTCCGTCGCCGGCCTTCCAGCGCCGCAGCGTGTGGGCGTCGATGCCGGCCAGAGCACAGGCCGGAGCAAGCCTCGCTCCTTCGGCGCAGGCTTGTTCGATGTCGCGCACCAGGATTTGGCGGTCTTCCAGGCGGGTCATGCGTCCTCGCCTTCGTGGAAGACCGCCGAGAGTTTTTTTGACAGCACAAGCAAGGCGGCCGTTTCGGCCAGTGCCTTGTCCTTGCGATGCAACTCGCGCTCCAACTCCCTGACCCGCCGCCGGTCTTGTCGGGCCTCCGCGGCGCTGGCCGCCCGCGGTTCGCCGAGCCCGGCGATTGCATCCTGCTTCCAGGCCTCCAATTCCGCTGGATATAGCCCCTGCTCGCGGCACCAGGCGCTTCGTGTCGCCTCATCCATTGCCGCGGTGATGATCACCGCCTGCAGTCGCGCCACGGCCGTCCGGCGTTGGTTGCCGGTGCTAGACCCGTTGGCCAAGGCATCTGCCCGCCAGCGCTCCAACGTCGCCGCGCTTATCCCGACCTCACGTGAGACATGCTCCACCGACGTGCTTTCCGGCGGCAACAGCCTCGCCACTATCCGATCTTTGTATGCTTGTCCGTATCGAGCCACTGTCTGATATCCGCGCCCCCAAAGGTTCCAACCCTATTTAGGCGACAACTTGTCTGACACAGGGGGGCCCTCGGAATCGCGCCGCAGACCGGGACGGCGTTGCTCCGGCAACTGGCAGCGAAGGGGTTGGTCAGGGAGGTGACGGGGAGGGGGAGTTTTCGCGCGTTCGCGGTGTGAGCGGGGTGCGAACCGTGCCGACACCCTGGCAGACCGGGCAGGGCATGCGCTTTCCGCCAACGATCTCCACGCCGTCCGGCGCAGCCCGGTAATAGACCTGCTTTGTGCCGTGACAGCGGGGGCAGGTTTCGTCTGTGCCGGGCCAGGGGAGGGCCGGCTGGGGAGGCTTTCGGCGAACTGTGCGGCGCATGGCCGCACAGTAGCCGATTCGGAACAGAATGAGAATCTGCAAGTGTGCGGTCGCGCATGATGGGGTAGACCCAACATTAACATTAATGTTGGGTGGGGGCCTACATGCCGGCCGCCTACCTTTTCCGGCTAGTAGCCCGGATGAGCAGCGATGAAGGTGGTTCGCGGCCGCGAATGGACGACGGATTGCTTCCATCTGTCCGCAATTGCCGTTTTGCGGACGCGCTGCCGTGCTCACCGGCCGATCGTGCGAAGATCGCCCATGGCAATGCGGACCGGCTGCTGAAACGCCCCGTGTGAACCGCGATTCGGACCGCCCTCTGTGATCGCATTCACACGCCGGAAGCCGCGCCCCGGCTATTGGTTGGCCGGCAACGGGGGGCACGGCCATGGCCAGCGATTATCAGGCCGGCCTCATCGATCAGCACCGGGATTGTCCAGCCCCACTCGCGGATACTGGCCGCGATTTCCGCAACCTGAGCATCAGAGTGCGTCCGGGCGTTGCGCGTAAGGAACGAGTGAGGCTACTGCCCGGCGTTCGATCTTGTCCGCTGGCCATGCCAGCTGGGCAGGCTCACTCTTATCGGGCGGGTGAGGCTTTCGGCGGACAGGCATTTTCAGATCGCCTCGAAATTTGCCGCGAAATAGGCCGCCGACACCAGCCATTGATCGTCATGGTTGGCAGGGTTGCGCGCGATCATATCGCCTTCCTTCGGCGATCCGGCCTCCCGGTCCGGAGCCGAGATCGAAACGCGCGAGCTTAATACCTCGCCCGGCACGTATTGCCGCATTTCCGCAATCTGCGTCCGGCGATATTGCTTGAATTCATTTCCGGCCATATCGAAATATATTCCCCAAAATTCATTTCCGGATTCTAGGCCCACGCGTTTGGTGTTCCCATGCGGTTGCAGCCCTTCGATCGATTTGTTTACCCCCCCACCGCATAACTCGCGGCGTGAGCATGCGCGTGCGTGGGTGGCGGGTGGATCAGCCGGGCGTCA
>CAWCDM010000147.1:0-80304 GCA_963794185.1 uncultured Alphaproteobacteria bacterium
CAGCAGAATCTGGCCGTTCACGATCGTCATGTGGATGCCCTCGGCCGGCTCCTTGATGCGCCAGCCGCCGGCCGGGAAGTCGTGCACGACGCTCTCCTTCCCCGGCTTCACCGTGTCGGGGTCGAAGATCACGATGTCCGCCGCGAGACCTTCGCGCAGCAGGCCACGGTCGCTGATGCCGAACAGCGAGGCGGACTCGAACGTGAGCCGCCGCACCGCCTGTTCCAGTGTCATCGCGTGCTTCTCGCGCACCCACTCGCCGAGCAGCCGCGTGGTGTAGCCATAGCCGCCATGGAACTGCACGTGCGCGCCGCCGTCGCCGAGACCGATGAACGCGTTCGGATAGGTGAGAATCTGCTTCACCGCGTCGTCGTCGATGTTGTTCTCAGCCTGCAGGAAGCGCGTCTCCAGGTTCTCCTCGACCACCAGATCGAGGAACGCGTCGATCACCCGCTTGTTCTGCATCTTGGCGATCTCGCCGATGGTCTTGAACTGCAGCGGTCTGTTCTTCTCGAGCGCCGGCTCGTTCACCCACATGTAGTCCCACCAGGTCTTGGAGAACCCAATGGCGCCCCCAATCGGCGCCGACCGTTCCACCGCCTCGGCGTGCAGTTTGTCGCGCACCTGCGGGTCGGCGTAGGCGCGCATCTTGTCCGCGTCGGACGAGATCAGGATCGGATGCCACGTCGGCAGACCGCGGAACACCTGGCAGTTCTTCATGGTGAAGTCCTGCGTGACCCGGTTCGGGCTGCACATCGGATAGGCTCGGATGCCGGCGCGCGCGGTCTCGTCGACGCGGGCGATGTGCTGCTTCCACTTGTCGCCGGTGCGCACGGTCTGGCTCAGGCTGTTGTAGATCACCGGCCGGCCGCAGGCCTCCGCCATCCGGGCCATCAGCCCGTCGGCGAGTTCCGGATCGACGCCGCCGCCCATCTGCACCGTGCCGGTGCCAAGCTCGCGCAGCACATCGGTGAGCGCGAACAGTTCCTTGTCATCCGCCCACAACGCGGGGATCGGCACACCCTGCGGATCGAAATGCCCCTTTTGTCGCGAGCCCGAGAAGCCGATCGCGCCGGCCTTCATGCCGTCGCGCACGACCTCCTGCATGGTCTTGATCTCGTCGTCGGTGGCGGCGCGCTTCTGGCAGTCCTCGCCCATCGCGTAGAAGCGCACGGCGGTGTGGCCGATCAGCGTGCCGGCATTCACGCCGAGGTGGTTGTCGAGCCGGTCCATGTATTGCGGGAAGGTCTCCCAGTTCACGTCGACGGTGCGAAGCACCTCCATCGGGATGGCTTCGACATAGGACAGGAATTCGGCCATGCGCTCTTCGTTGCCGCGGCGCACCGGCGCCAGCGACAGCGAGCAGTTGCCGAAGATCACGGTGGTGGCGCCGTGCTGCGGCGAGAAGGTGCAGAGCGGATCCCAGGTCACCTGCGCGTCGTAGTGGCAGTGGTTGTCGATGAAGCCGGGCGACACCGCGAGGCCGTCAGCATCGACGGTGCGCGTCGCCGCACCCGTGATCTTGCCGATCTCGACGATCTTGCCGTCCTTCACGGCAAGGTCGCCGCGGAACGCCGGCATCCCCGAGCCATCGACGATGCGGCCATTACGGATCAACAGGTCATACGTCATCTGGTCGTCTCTCCCGTCACCTGGGCCGCCCGCGGCGGTCCTTCCGTTTGAACGGAGCGTAGCACTCTGGCGCCCGGAGGGAAGCGAGGCCGTCATGGTCCCTTCCCGGCCTGGTTGCATGCCGCGGTACGGCTGCTTGCCGGGCGCCGACCGATGGGCTAGCAACGCGGCGCGCCTCCCGGGCCCGCCGGGCGCCGGCAGGCAGCAAAACGCCTCCCTGCAACGGCTGTTCTCCCGCCCGCGACAAGGACACCACGATGGCCCGCAACAAGATCGCCCTGATCGGCGCCGGCAATATCGGCGGCACGCTCGCTCACCTGATCGGCCTCAAGGAACTCGGCGACGTCGTGCTGTTCGACGTGTTCGGTGGCGTGGCGGGCGGCAAGGCGCTCGACATCATGCAGTCCGGCCCGGTCGACGGGTTCGACGCGCTGATGACCGGCGGATCCGACTACGCCGCGATCAAGGGCGCCGACGTGGTGATAGTGACGGCGGGATTTCCGCGCACGCCGGGCATGTCGCGCGACGACCTGATCGGCAAGAATGCCGGCGTGATCGCCGAGGTGGCGGCGGGGATTCGCACCCATTGTCCCGATGCGTTCGTGATCACGATCACCAACCCGCTCGATGCGATGGTCTGGGTGATGCAGCTCAAATCCGGCCTGCCCGCGAACCGCGTGGTCGGCATGGCGGGCATCCTGGACAGCTCGCGCTTCCGGCTGTTCCTGGCTCACGAGTTCGGCGTCTCGGTCGAGGACGTCACCGCGTTCGTGCTCGGCGGGCACGGCGACACGATGGTGCCGCTGACGCGCTACTCCACCGTCGCCGGCATTCCGGTGCCCGACCTGATCAAGATGGGCTGGACGACGCAGGCCAAGATCGACGCGATCGTGAAGCGCACCGCGGATGGCGGGGGAGAAATCGTCAAATTGCTGGAGCGCGGCAGCGCGTTCTATGCGCCGGCGGCATCGGCCGTGGCGATGGCGGAGAGTTATCTCCGCGACAAGAAGCGCGTGCTGCCGTGTGCCGCGTTGCTGAACGGCGAGTACGGCATCAAGGGCATGTATATCGGCGTGCCTGTGGTGATCGGCGCGGGCGGCGTGGAGCGCATCGTGGAGATCGAGCTGAACGCGACGGAGAGGGCGGCGTTCGACAAATCCTGTGCGGCGGTGAGCGAACTGGTTGAGGCGGCGAAGAAGCTGATCGGCTGAACGGCGGTTGCGCGACGGGCGGGCCCCCTCCCCCCGACCCCCTCCCGCGAGGGGAGGGGGAGTATGTACGGGGCGAACAGGGCTCCCCCTCCCCTTAGCGGGAGGGGGTTGGGGGGAGGGGGTTGGGGGGCCGAACCGTTCATGAACATCCACGAATACCAGGCTAAGGAACTGCTGAAACGCCACGGCGTCGCGGTGCCCGACGGTCACGTTGCGTGGACGCCGGACGAGGCGGTGGCGGCGGCGGGCAAGCTTCCCGGCCCGGTCTACGTGGTGAAATCGCAGATCCACGCTGGTGGCCGCGGCGCCGGCCGCTTCGCCGATGATCCGAGCGGCAAGGGCGGTGTGCGCCTTGCGCGGTCGATGGACGAGGTGCGCGCGGCGGCCGAAGCGATGATCGGCCATACGCTGGTGACGAAGCAGACCGGCCCGGCCGGGCGGCCCGTGCATCGGGTCTATGTGGAGGCCGGCTGCGACATCGCGCGCGAACTGTATCTTTCGCTGCTGGTCGATCGCGACAGCGGACGCGTCACGCTGGTTGCATCGACCGAAGGCGGCATGGAGATCGAGGAGGTCGCGGCCGCACACCCGGAGAAGATCGTGCGCATCGGTGTGGATCCGGTCACCGGCATTTCCGGCTTCCATGCGCGCCGGCTCGCGAGCGATCTCGGCCTCACCGGCAAGCAGGTCAGTGCATTCAGCCGGTTCCTGCCGTCGCTGTATGGCGCATTCACCGGGCTCGACTGCTCGATCGTCGAGATCAATCCGCTCGTCGTCACGAACGGCGGCGATGTCGTTGCGCTCGATGCCAAGGTCAGCTTCGATGACAGCGCGCTGTTCCGCCATGCCGAACTGGAGAAGCTGCGCGACGAGGGCGAGGAGGATCCGAAGGAGCTGGAAGCTGCCAAGTACAATTTGAATTACGTTGCGCTCGACGGCAACATCGGCTGCCTGGTGAACGGCGCCGGGCTCGCGATGGCGACGATGGATATCATCAAGCTGTATGGCGCCTCGCCGTCGAATTTCCTCGATGTGGGCGGCGGCGCCACCAAGGAGCGGGTGTCCGCCGCATTCAAGATCATCCTGTCGGACCCGAACGTCGAAGGCATCCTGGTCAACATCTTCGGCGGCATCATGCGCTGCGACGTGATCGCCGAAGGGTGTGGTGGCGGCGGCGCGCGAGGTGCAGCTCTCGGTTCCGCTGGTGGTGCGTCTGGAGGGGACCAACGTGCAGCTCGGCAAGGAGATCCTGGCGAAATCCAACCTGCCGATCATCAGCGCGGACAATCTGGGCGATGCCGCGGAGAAGATCGTGACCGCCGTGCGGGAGGCCGCCTGACATGGCCGTTCTTGTGGATGCCGATACGCGCGTCATGACGCAGGGCTTTACCGGCGCCCAGGGCACATTCCATTCCGAGCAGGCAATCGCCTATGGCACCAAGGTGGTCGGCGGGGTGACGCCGGGCAAGGGCGGTACCAAACATCTGGACCTGCCGGTGTTCGACACGGTGTGGGAGGCGCGGGAGAAAACCGGCGCGACCGCCACCGCAATCTACGTGCCGCCGCCGTACGCGGCGGACGCCATCCTCGAAGCGATCGACGCCGAAATCCCGCTGATCGTCTGCATCACCGAGGGCATTCCGGTGCTCGATATGGTGAAGGTGAAGCGGGCGTTGAGCGGATCGCGGTCACGGCTGATCGGTCCGAACTGTCCGGGCGTGATCACCCCCGATGCATGCAAGATCGGCATCATGCCTGGCCACATCCATCGCCGCGGCAGCGTCGGCATCGTGTCGCGCTCCGGCACGCTCACCTACGAGGCTGTCGCGCAGACCACCTCGGTCGGCCTGGGCCAGAGCACCTGCGTCGGCATCGGCGGCGATCCGGTGAAAGGCACCGACTTCATCGAGGTGCTGGAGATGTTCCTGGCCGATCCGGAGACGAAGCAGATCGTCCTGATCGGCGAGATCGGCGGACAGAGCGAGATCGAGGCTGCGGACTTTCTTGCCCGTCATCCGGTGAAGAAGCCGACGGTGGGCTTCATCGCCGGCGCGACTGCCCCGCCGGGCCGCCGCATGGGGCACGCCGGAGCGGTGATATCCGGCGGGCGTGACACGGCGGCGGCGAAAATGGAAGCGATGCGCGCCGCCGGCATCCATGTCGCGGAAAGTCCGGCGGCGCTGGGCAGCACGATGGTGGACGTGCTGAAGGGCTGAGCAACTCACCGCACGGGCAGCAGGGGATCGGCCGGATGATGTGTTTTCAAACTGGGCGTCGCGCGGCCTTATTCTGTCCGTTGCTTTTTGTCGTGGCATGCTCGTCCGGCAACAATAGCGCGGCAAACCTGGGCCAGCGAATGCAGGTGCTGCTGGCGCCGGACATTGCGGCCGGCCGGGCGGGGTTGGAGCAGTTGCCCGATGGCGCACGGGTCACACTCCCCCAGCAGTCGCTGTTTCCGATTGGCCGGTCCCAGCTTGACGACAAAGGGCGCTTTATCCTTGCCAGTGTCATCCAGGGCTTGTTGGACCCGGGCATCTTGCGAATCGACATTGCGGAATCACCCGGAACGCCTGTTGGCCTGCAAACAGCGCAGGCTCAGGCCGTGACGCAATATTTCGTCGACTACGGGCTTGGCCCATCGCTGCAACCCTCTGCTCCGCAGCAAGATGTGCCGCCAGGATCGGTCGGCACGCCTCCGCCAGGGCTGATAATCACCGTCAGCATCATATCGAGCTGATTGTCGGTTGAGCGCGCTCGCCATCGCATTTTTGGCCTTCGTGTGCTGCTCCGGCGCGGCGATGGCTGGCATGGTTCTGCATAGGAAGCTGCCGGACCACCACCTCGATGGCGATTCCAAGGACGTCGTGAAGCTTGTGATGGGCCTGATCGCGACCATGGCCGCTCTGGTCCTCGGTCTTCTCATCGCCTCCGCCAAGAGCTCCTATGACACGCAAACGACGGAACTGCAGCAGGTTTCCGCGGGCCTGGTACAACTCGACCGGACGCTGGAGCTCTATGGCCCGGAGACGCGCGAAGTACGCGACAGTCTCAAACGGTCGGTGGCTGCCTCACTCGAACGGGTCTGGCCTGCTGACGAAAGTCAGCCGGCAAATCTGGCGCCCTCGCTCAACCGCGGTCAGGCCGATGCATTGTATGCAAAGTTGCAGAGCCTGGCACCGACGACGGAAGCCCAGCGCCACGCCCAGAATTCGGCAATGCAGCTTGGAGCCGGCCTCGCCCAGACCCGGATCCTGATGTTCGAGCAGCTTGGCGGTTCCGTCTCATGGCCGTTGCTCGGCGTGCTGGTATTTTGGTTGTCGGTGCTGTTCCTGGGGTTTGGGCTGTTTGCACGCTTCCATATCACCATCACCGTGGCCCTGATCGTTGGGGCGCTATCGGTGGCCGGCGCGATCTTCCTGATTTTGGAACTGAGCCAGCCGTATCAGGGCCTGATGCGAATCTCCGATGTGCCGCTCCGCAGCGCTCTGGCCCAGATGGACCGCTAGACGTAACCTGCCGGCAAGGGTGCAAGCCCGGAATGCGGCTATTGAACCGTGCGTCACCGAAATGCGAAGCAACACCATGAAATGGAGGAACGCAGGATGCCTGCCACAGAACTGTCAAACGACGGAGGTCCGGAATGAGCATTGGTTCGCGATTGGCTCAGGTCGCCAGCGCGCTCGCTGTTGCGTTTCTGCTGCTTGCCGCGGTGGCGGATGTCAGCCCTGCCCAGGCACAGGCCCAGGCGCGGAAGCCCAACATCCTCGTCATCATGGGCGACGACGTCGGCTGGTTCAACATCGGCGCCTATCATCGGGGCATCATGTCCGGCAAGACGCCAAATCTCGACAAGCTAGCCTCCGAGGGCATGCTGTTCACCGACTATTACGCCGAGGCGAGCTGCACCGCGGGGCGGGCGAACTTCATCACCGGCGAGCTGCCGCTGCGCACGGGCCTGACGACCGTGGGGCAGGCCGGCGCCGACGTGGGCCTGCCTGACGAGGCCGTGACGCTCGCCACGGTCCTGAAGTCGCTCGGCTACGAGACCGGGCAGTTCGGCAAGAACCACCTGGGCGATCTGAACAAGTATTTGCCGACAGTACACGGGTTCGACGAGTTCTTCGGCTACCTGTATCACCTCGATGCGATGTCCGATCCGTACTGGTTCGACTACCCGCAGGACTGGATCGACAAATACGGACCGCGCGACCTGATCCATTCCTATGCGACCGACTCGGACGATCCCACGGTGCAGCCGCGCTGGGGCAAGGTTGGAAAACAGCGGATCGTGGACGCGGGCCCGCTGGCGCCGTTCCCGGACATGGCGGGTCGGCAAAACTGGCAGGAGGGCCGCAAGGCCCGCTACGACATGGAGACCTTCGACAGCGTCTTGGTGAAGGCCAGTTCGGACTTCATGGACAAGGCCAAGCAGGACGGCAAGCCGTTCTTCGTCTGGCACAACACCACGCGCATGCACGTGTTCACCTACATCCCGCCCAGTACCAGGCGAAGATGAACTACCAGAGCAACTACGGCCTGGAAGAGGCCGGCATGGCGCAGATGGACGACAGCATCGGCGACCTGCTGAAGCACCTGCAGGACATCGGCGAGGCCGACAACACCATCGTCATCTTCACCACCGACAACGGGGCAGAGGTGTTCACCTGGCCGGACGGCGGCATGACGCCGTTCCGCGCCACCAAAGGCACCGTGTTCGAAGGCGGCTTCCGCGTGCCGGCGATCATCCGCTGGCCCGGCAAGGTGAAGCCCGGCACGGTGGAGAACGGCATCTTCTCCGGCCTCGACTGGCTGCCGACGCTCGCCGCCGCGGCGGGCAATCCCAACATCACGACGCAGCTCCTTTCGGGCGTGAAGCTGGGTGACCGCACCTACAAGAACCACCTCGACGGCTATGACCAGACCGAACTGCTGCTGGGCAGGGGGCCGTCGGCGCGCCACAACCTCTTCTACTTCGGCGGGCCGAAGCTGGGCGCGCTGCGGATCGACGACTTCAAGTTCCAGTTCTATCAGCAGCCGTGGGGATGGCCGGGAGAGAAGGTGACGACCGACATGCCCACGATCGTCAACATCCGCCAGGATCCGTTCGAGCGGACGCCGTCGATCCGCGGCGAGAGCCTGAACAGCCTGGGCGGCGGCTACATGAACGAGTTCTATGCGCGCGAATTCTGGCGCTTCGTTCTCGTGCAGCAGACGGTTGGTGCACTGGCGCAGACGGCCATCGAGTATCCGCCGATGCAGGCTCCGGCCTCGTTCAACCTCGAGGCGGTCAAGGCGCAGGTTGACGAGATGATAAGGAGCCATGAAGGGCAATAGCCGGAACGGACGGCGCGGCGGGCGCGTGATCGGGCGCGCCCGCTGCTATCGTGGGATGCCTTGCTGCGCGTCGACCAGAGCCTGAACCGGTACCTGGATCAGTCCGCGATACGGGCGGTCGAGATCCACGATCAGCATGATCAGCAGCGCGACCGTGAGGGCCATGATGAACGTGGTCAGATGTCGCCTGGTTCCGATGACGCCCGCGTTGAAACCGGTAAATCCCATCGCCACCATCGCCGTGCCGATTAACATGAACATGACCGCGACCGGAACGTGGTTGCGCAGCGCGGTGAGCCGCCTTTCATGGATGTTGTTCATCTCGTTCAGCGAGGCAACGAAGCGGTACGCAGGGAGCGACTGCGGGTTCGCTGCCGTCACCGCGACGGCCTGCTGCCACAGGCGGCCCTGAAGATCCAACGACCGGGTGATGTCCTGTTCCAGCTTGGCCGGATCGTACGGAACACCCAGCGCGATCCGGCCCGAAGTGTAATCGCGCAACAGGGTCAGGATGGGCTCCTGCGCCGGCTGCGGCAGCATCAGGGCGAAGTTGGCCGTGCTGCCGATTGCGTTGGCCTCCTCCAGGACCATGCTGCGGCGCAGGTCATAGCGTGCCTCCGCCATGGAGAAGCTGAACGCGATCAGCAGCGCGAGGAGGCCGAGCGATGCGCCTGCCAGCGTACCGACATCGGCATTCTCGGTCCTGGCCACATGAAATCGCAGGCCGATCCAGTTGCCGAGTTCGGCGGCTCCGGTGATCAGGATGATCGTCGTAGGATAGAGGACCGACATGTCGAGCCCGTAGAACCATTCGAACATCGCCCTGCACTCCTCCTCGGCCTGAAGTCGAAACGAACATGCCTTTGCCCGACCAAACGAATACCGACGGCTAGTCGACTGTTCATCTCGGTGCCAAGTGGCTGTGCGGCATCTTATCGGTGTTATGCTGTGGCGTGAGCAATCGCGCCATGCGTCCCCGATCCGGCACCTGTTCCTGGAGACAAACATGCAAGCCCCCTCTCCCAACGGTCCCAGCCGGCGCCTCATGCTCGGCGCACTTGCGGCGCTGCCGACACTGCCCGGTCTGCTCGGCGCTGCCGCGCAGGCGCAGACCGCGCCGCTCGCATCCTGGAATGACGGAGCCGCAAAGCAGGCCATTCTGGACTTCGTGCGCGCGACGACCGATCGGGCGAGCCCGGGCTTCGTGCCCCCAGAGGAACGTATCGCCACGTTCGACCAGGACGGCACGCTGTGGGTCGAGCATCCGATGTACACCCAGGTGATCTACTGCCTGGATCGGGTGCCGGCGGTGGTCAAGGCGAAACCCGGGCTGGCGCAGGTCGAGCCGTTCAAGACCGTGCTGTCCGGCAACCGGGCGGCGATAGCCAGGCTCACGATGCCGGACCTGCTGAAGCTTCTCGCCGCTACGCTCACCGGCATGTCGGTCGAGGAGTTCGATGCGGACGTGAAGAAATGGCTCGAGACCGCGAGGGATCCGCGTTGGAAGCGGCCCTATACCGAACTCACCTACCAGCCAATGCAGGAGGTGCTGAAACACCTGCGCGACAATGGCTATCGGACCTACATCGTCACCGGCGGCGGCCAGGACTTCGTGCGCGTCTACGCCGAGCGCGTTTACGGCATCCCGCCCGAACAGGTGGTGGGCACCGCCGGTGGCACCAAATACGGCTACGGCAAGGACGGCAAGCCGGTTCTGACCAAGGAGCCCAGGCTGCTGCTCAATGACGACAATGCCGGCAAGCCGGAGGGCATCCATCTGATGATCGGCCGCCGGCCCCACGCCGCATTCGGCAACTCGATCGGCGATCGGCAGATGCTGGAGTACACCAAGGCCGGTGACGGGGCGCGACTGTCGATGATTGTGCTGCACGACGATGCGAAGCGCGAGTATGCATACGGACCGGCGCAGGGGCTGCCTGCTTCCAAGGTCGGCACATTCACGCAAGCCCTGTACGATGAGGCGAAGCAGCGGGGTTGGACAGTCATCAGCATGAAGAATGACTGGAAGCAGGTCTTCGCCTTCCAGGAATGATGCAGCGTCGGCGACTGCTGGATTGCCGGGGCAACTAATGTAAAACTCCTTCACATGAGCTGGTCCGGACAGCGGCGTGGCTACCACCATGGCAATCTGCGCGAGGCGCTGATCGAGGCCGCACTGGACCTGATCGCCGAAAAGGGACCGGCCGGGTTCACCATCGCCGAGGCGGCAAGGCTGGCCGGCGTCAGTCCCGCCGCGCCGTATCGGCATTTCCGCGACGCGGAGGCGCTGTTGGCGGAAGTCGCGTTGCGCGGCTTCGAGCGCTTCGCCGAGGTGCTGACCGCCGCCTGGAACAATGGCCAACCCGATCCGATGCGGGCATTCGAGGCAATCGGTCGCGCCTACCTCGCCTTCGCGCGCGACGAGCCGGCCTACTATGCGGCGATGTTCGAGGCGCGCATCGCATTGGAAGCGCATCCGGCTTTGCTCACCGCCGGCGATCGCGCCTTCGCCATCCTGCGCGAGGCGGCGGAGCGGCTGACCGCCACGCTGCCGCGGGACCGGCGCCCACCGTCGCTGATGATGGCGCTGCATGTCTGGTCGTTCTCCCACGGGATCGCGTCCTTGTTCGGTCGCGCCGATGCTTCGCGACGCAAGCTGCCGATGTCGCCCGAAGATCTGTTGGAGGCCGGCATTCTGCTCTATCTGCAAGGCCTCGGCCTGGCAGGCGGCGCATGAAGTTCGACTGGATGCGCCCGTTGCCGTTCTCGTTACCCGGGAGAGCGCCGCAAATAACTTGACGAGCCTGCCGCAAAGATCATATGTAAATGTGTCTTACATTCACATGAGGGCCGCCATGTCAGGCGCTGCAAACCACGGTACATACGGCAACCCGGGCGTGGGGAATTCCCCATGGGGCCCGGGACCAGCCTGGAACCAGCCGGGCTGGGGCTACTCGCACTGGCGGACGCTGCCCAAGCCGCTGTGCATCGCTGCGGTCGTGCTCGGCTTCATCTTCTGGTGGCCGGTCGGACTGCTGCTGTTGTTTCTCTCACTATGGAGCGGACGCATGGGTTGCTGGGGACACTATCGTCATGGCGGCTACCAGGGCGGCCCCTGGCAGCGCGGCGCCCCGCCGTGGGCCGGCTGGAAGAGCTGGTGCGGCGGCGGTGAACGGCCGGCGCCCACCAGCGGCAACCGCGCCTTCGACGAATACCGGATGGAAACGCTGCGCCGGCTGGAGGAAGAGCAGAAGGAGTTCGCCGGCTTCCTGGATCGGCTGCGCTTTGCCAAGGACAAGGCCGAGTTCGACCAGTTCATGACGGAACTGCGCCAGCGTCCGCCGACGCCGCCGGAGCAGCCGCCGGCCCCGCCCGCGCAGGGCTGAGCACGACGTCGCGACGGACGGTGCGCATCTCTCCCGCACCGCTGGAGGGATGCGCATGCCCGGGCGACAATGCACGAATTGTCGTATGCATACGGACTTTCTCGCACCCCGCAATTCCAATGGCCCTGGCGGATGGCCGCGTCAGGCTCGGAGCCAGTGGAAGCCGACTACCAGATCCGAGTCGGCCGCTCCGGTCGGCGTCGGGTGGCCCGCCTTGTGGCAAATCGGCCGCCGCCCTGTCGCCGGGAAGCCTATGTCGGTGCGTCGGCAAGTTCATCCAGCAGCGTGCGCGCATCAGCCAGATCAGGCGCGTTGAAGCCTTCGGTGAACCAAGCGTAAATCGGGGTAAGGAGGGCATTAGCCTCGGCGCGCCGCCCGTGCCCGCCCAAGAGCCTGGCAAGGCCTGATGCCAGCCCGAAGCTCGAACAGTCTTGCCGACTGGCTTCGCGCGATGTCGATGGCCTGTCGAAATTGTCACTCCGCCGACGTTGCATCTCGGTCGGGGCCGGTCATCAACAGTTCTGCTTTGCGTCGGCGCAGCTCGGCGTCAAGCCAGTTGGCTCCGGTGCGAGCCGCAAGCGCCAATGCATCGTCCAACACAGCCAGCAGCATCGGAGTGCCGGCCGGACGATGCCAGGGCATCGGACATGAGGAGGCTATTGAAAATGCTTGTCTGAGATCCTGGTGCCGAGCGAAGTCCAGCGAGGCGGCTCCCTCCGAAGAGCATGTTCAAGCCCTCATGTGGGTTACCTTGCCTAGCCAAAACCCAACCAATCGCACAGCGGGCAGTCGCCAAGAAATATGGGAGACCCTGTTCTTTGGCGATGTCCATCTGCATTTCGGCAATCTCACGGCACTAGGCATCTTCGCGGAGGGCCAATGACGTCCGAATCGAGGTTTGCAGGGCAAACACCAAAGATATCGGCCCAAGCTGCCGAGCCTTTTCAACGGCCTGCTCTGCATGCATGAGCAGCCTGGTCGGCATAACCGAGATACGCGAGGGTGGGCGCCAGATATGTCAGTGACGATACATCAGGCGTCGACGCGACGGCTACATCGAGCAGTACGTGCGCGCCTTGGGCGCACAAGGCCAGGGCCTCCGACAGGGTAACGCGCGCTGCGGTGAAGCGGCCCTGATAAAACAACGCGGCGCCTAGCCGTACGCGTGCAGCGATTGCGATACTGATATCGCCGCTCGTTTCTGCGAGAGCCAGAAACTCCTCTCCGATCGCTTGCGCGGTTCGCAGGTCGCCACGGACCTCGGCGACAATACCCAGCGCATACAGTGAGCGAGCCAGCATCGCCGCGTCGTCCGATTTGCGGCATATCTCCACCGCGCGTTCCAGTACCGTGCTGGTTTCGGGATGCGTCTGCCCCAATGTCGGCAATAGAATGCGCCCAAGCGCGATCAGCAGCTCGGCCTCCAGACGGTAGCGGTCGGGGCCAGGCGGCAGCCTCTCGGCATACTGGAGCCCGCGATAAAGGTGCCCTTTGGTTTCTGCAGCAACCAGGCGCTCAGCCGAGCGTTCCCCCGCGATACGGTAGTAGGACGCGGCCTTGGCAATCAGGCCGGCCTGCGCGCAATGATGGGCAAGAATGCCAGGTTCGATGCTGCCACTGACACCATCGGTTTCCGCCAAGGCGACGATCGAGGCGTGGATCTCGGCACGACGGCCGCGCAGGAGGCTCTCATAGGCAGCGTCCTGCACCAGCGCATGCTTGAACGTGTAGTCTGCGTCCGAACCAAGGCCACGGCGGAATACCAGACCGGATTCGACCAACTCATCGAGGCCTTGAGCAAGCTGCGCGTCCGGCATCCGTGCAACACCAGCAACAAGTGCGTGCGAGAATTCCCGCCCGATCACCGCACCGATCTGAGCGATCTGCTTGGCGACCGGCATCCGATCAAGGCGCGCCAGCAGCGATGCCTGCAGGGTCGCAGGCATCGCGATCGAGGATGCTCCGAGTGCAGCTTGCGTGGCGGTTTCCATCACCGCCTTGGTCAGCTCCTCGACAAAAAGAGGAACTCCATCGGACTGCGCAACGATACGTTCAAGCAGTTCGTGGGGCAGCGCCGCTCCGGTTGTCATCTGCACGGCGAGGGATGTCGCATCGACACGATCCAGCCGGCTCAGGGTTATCAGGGTGACCCCGGCATGCCCGGTCCACGGCGCCGCAAACTCCGGCCGAAACGTCATGACCACGAGCACCCGCAACTTGTCCAGGTGCTTTATGAGAAGGTCCAAGATGTCGCGCGTGCTTGGGTCGGTCCAATGAACGTCTTCGAATAGCATCAGGAGCGGCCGTTCCCGGGTCAATCGTTCGACCTGGCGGATCAGCGCCTCGAACGTTCGCTCCTTGCGTCGCCGCGGGCTTAGGTTGGGCATCGACAATCCGTCGGTCGGAAGCAGCAACAATGCCGCGATCAGCGCAACGTCTTCCGGCGGTGGATCGGTGGGGGCAAGGAGTTGGTGGAGCTTGGTGATGCGCTCCTCAGGCGTGTCGTCGCGAGTGAAACCGGCTACGAACTCGATCTGACGAATCACCGGTTGGAGGGGACTGTCCTGCTGGTGCGGCGAACAGAAGTAGCGCAGCCGGGTGTGGGGTTCGTCTCGCAGTTCTTCTTCGAAAGCCGCCAGCAAGCGCGACTTGCCGATACCCGGCTCGCCCGCGACCATGACAGTGCGGCCCTGACCAGCCTGCGCCTGTCTCCAGCGGCGGAGCAGCAGCTCCAACTCCTCGTGGCGGCCGACCAAAGGCGCCAGCTTACTGCCGCGCAGCGCTTCGAAGCGGCTCGCTACCCCGCTATCCCTGACGACGCGCCAGGCACGTTGTTCGGCGCCAAAGCCCTTCAGGACGTGCGGCCCGAGATCGTGCATCTCGAAGAGGCTGCCGATCTGCCGCCGGGTGCCGTCGGCGATGACCACCGCATTCGGCTCGGCCAATGCTTGCAAGCGTGCCGCCAGGTTCGGTGTTTCGCCAACCACCGATTGCTCTCGCGCCGAGCCCGACCCGAGCAGATCGCCGACGACGACGAGCCCCGTGGCGATGCCGATGCGCAATTGCAGCCGCTCGCCCAGATCGAGAAGCGCCACCGCATCGACAAGCCCAAGCGCGGCGTGCACGGCTCGCTCGGCGTCATCCTCATGGGCGTGCGGGTATCCGAAATAAGCGAGCACGCCGTCGCCCATGTATTTGGCGACAAATCCGTCAAACTTTGACAGCACCACAGCGACCGTCCTGTGATAGGCGCCGATGATATCGCGCAGATCCTCGGGGTCGAGCCGCGCTGCGAGCTCGGTCGAGCCAACAAGATCACAGAACAGTACGGTCAGTGGACGGCGTTCCGCAGCGGACTCGGTATGATAGTTGACCGTGTGTTCGCCCGTCCGCCGGCTCCCGGATAATCTGGGCCGAATCGCCGGCGGCTATAGTCTTGGCATGCAGCGCGCCGATCGCGTCAAGCAGCTGGCGACGGTGGCCGACCGAAGTGATACCGAGATCCTTGAGGTCTTCCGCGGTCAAGTTGGGTAGAAGCTCGGCGCTGACGTCGTTCTGGCGGAATGTCGCCTCGTATTGCTCCAGTCCGAGCTTGCGCAGCCAGTCTGCGACGTCCATCGCCGTTCCCCAGACTAAGTGAGGGTCCGTTTGATCGGGCGGTGCGGCTTATGCATCACTCCATCCGCCAGGCGTGGCGCCGCAGGATCGGCGTATGGGTGAGCGCGATTCGTTCGTCACGCGACAGCGCCAGCCAGATGCGCAGCCGCTCGATCACCATTCGCGTCGGCATGGCAAGATCGAGTGCCAGCGCCTCGCGCATCCCGTAATACCGCAGGTTCTCCAGTTCGCCCGAGCCGGCGAGCGTGCCGGAGACGCGGTCCGCGTGCACCAGGAGGAAGCGCGCATTGAAGCGGATCGGATTGGCGGGCGGTGTGACTGCGCGGCAAAGATACTCGATGCCATCGAGCCGAGGCGGGCGCCCCAGGCTGAGGCCGGTCTCCTCCTCCAGTTCGCGCGCCGCCGCGATGGCCAGACCGTGGGCGAGATGCTCGTTGGCCGCCTTGCGCAGATGCCGCAGCGTGTGCGCGCGTGGCTCCGCAGCACTCGGCGCGGAAAGGTCGGCCCGATCGACCGCACCGCCGGGAAACACCAGGCGGTTCGGCATGAAGCGGTGCTTCGCCCCACGCATGCCCATCAGCATTTCCGGGTCGTCGCCGCGCGGCCGCAGCACGATGATGCTGGCGGCATGACGCGCGCGAACGGTCTGCGGGCGCGGAGGCTCGCTCTGATCGACCAGCGGTGCGTGATGGACGTGGTCTTCAGGCAAGCTCGAACCCTCGCGTCCTGAGGTAGGCGGCGAAGCCGAAGCGCTCCGGCACGGAAAGCTGGCGCGCAACGTTCTCGCTCCAGCCGACGCCCTCGCGCGGTGGGTAGACGTCGTTGTTCTTCAGGCTGCCGGGCGCCACCGGCTCGCGCGCGCGTCGCCGCTCGTCATAGGCGAGAATCTCGGTTTCATGCTGGGTGTCGTCGTAGCGCTCGCGATGCACCACGACGGAAGGCGGCAGGCGCATCGACACGGGACGGCGGAACACCGGCCAGCCAACGGTGAGGCCCGCCACAGGATAAACGCCGGGCGGCAGCGACAGCAGCGGTGTGACGCGCTCGATATGGCTGCGCACGTAGCTGATCGGACAGGTGCCGAGCCCGACGGCATCCGCGGCGGCGATGAACTGCGCCATCGCCAGCGAGCAATCGACCGCGGTGTTCAGGAAGGTGTCGAGATTGTTGTTGGCATGCGGCATGCCGTGCAGCTCGCACAGGCGCTGGTTGCGCCGCATGTCGCCGCACCACACCAGGAACACCGGCGCCGAGGCGATCCAGTCCATCGTGCCGATCCAGTCGGCGATCTGCTTGATGCGCACAGGGTCGCGCATCACCACGACCGAGTATTGCTGGAGATCGGACTTGGTCGGCGCCGACTGTGCCGCAGCCAGCAATGCGTCGAGCAGCGTGTCGGGCACAGGTTGACCCGTGTAGCGCCGCGTGACGCGCCGATCGAGCAGCGGCGCCACTTCGACCGGGACGGTCACGCCAGGCAGATCGATGCCGAACCGCGCCCGCAACAGGTCCGCACCATCCATCAGCCATTCCTCCTGATCACTGATCGCTGGTCGCCGATCACTGGTTCCACCCTTGCCGGAATGGCGTGACCGCGCAAGGCTGCGCGACATCGGGAGGAGACTCAAATGCCGGCACCGTATGCAACGCATCGCGCGCAGATCAAAGCGATCCTCACCGCCTGGGGCATGCCCGAGGAGAACGCCGAACCGACCGCCGACATTCTCGCCTGGGCCGACCTGCATGGGGTGGACAGCCACGGAATGTCGATGCTGCCGGGCTACGACCGGCTACGTCGGAGCGGGCGCGCGAAGATGGACGCGCGGCCGAAGATCATGAAGGAGACGCCGATTTCCGCGCTGATCGACGGCAGCGGAGGCCTGGGCCACGTGCCCGCGCATTTCGCCATGCAGGTGGCGATCGACAAGGCGAAGCAGTCGGGAATGGCGATCGCGGCGGTGCGCAACTCGGCGCACTTCGGCGCCACCGGGTACTACACACTGATGGCGGCGAAGGCCGGGCTGATCGGCATGGCCTGCACCTCGGCCTCCAGCATCCAGGTGGCGCCCACCTTCGGGAAGGAGGCAAAGCTCGGCACCGATCCGTGGTCGTTTGCCGCACCGAGCGGCGATAGCGACAGGCCGTTCCTGCTCGACATGGCGACGACGACGGTGGCGGCGGGGCGCATTCGCAACAAGGCGAACGAGGGGCTGGAGTGTCCACCCGGCTGGGTGCTGAACAAGGAAGGCCTGCCAAGCACCGATCCGCTGGAGGCACGCGAGAAGGGCGGGTTCCTGACCTCACTCGGCGGATCGCCGGAGAATTCCAGCTACAAAGGCTATGGCCTGGCGGCGATGGTGAATATCCTGGGGTCGTGCCTGTCGGGTGCCACGCTGATCACCGATCCGCAGCACACGAAGAAGCCGCAGGGCAACGATATCGGCCACTTCTTCATGGCGATCGATCCCGGGCTGTTCCGCGATCGGTCGGAGTTCCAGGGCGATGTGGCCCGATTCTGCGATGACCTGCGCGCAACCAGGCCGATCGATCCGTCACAGCCGGTAATGGTCGCCGGCGATCCGCAATGGAACAACGCCGCGAAGCGGATGGCGGAGGGGATTCCGGTTGGGCCGGGGTTGCTCAATCAGGTGCGGCAGATCGCGCAGGCGTCCGCCGCACCCTGGCTGCTGGACTGAAGTGCACCTCTCCCGCCATGCGGGAGAGGTCGCGGTGCGGCAGCGACGCGGGAGAGGGTCTCACCCGTGGCACCCTCTCCCGACGCGCCATGCGCGCGTCACCTCTCCCGCGCAGCGGGAGAGGTGTACGTGGTGCTACACCACCAGCGCCGCCCGCTCGCTCGCCGCGCGCGCCCACGCCGCGTCCATGTCCTCGTCGAACAACTCGGTGAGCTTCTTCATCATCGTGCCGCCCAACTCCTCGGCATCCACGATCGTCACCGCGCGCCGGTAATACCGCGTCACGTCGTGGCCGATGCCGATCGCGATCAGCTCCACCTGGTCGCGGCCCTCGATGTCGCGGATCACCTCGCGCAGGTGCTTCTCCAGGTAATTCCCCGGGTTCACCGACAGCGTCGAATCATCCACCGGCGCGCCGTCGCTGATCACCATCAGAATGCGGCGGTGCTCCGGACGCACCAGCAGGCGGCGATACGCCCACAGCAGCGCCTCGCCGTCGATGTTCTCCTTCAGCAGACCCTCGCGCAGCATCAGGCCCAGATTCTTGCGCGCGCGCCGCCACGGCGTATCGGCCGACTTGTAGATGATATGGCGCAGATCGTTCAGCCGGCCGGGATTGCGCGGCTTGCCCTCCTGCACCCATTTCTCCCGGCTCTGCCCGCCCTTCCAGGCGCGCGTGGTGAAACCCAGCACCTCGACCTTCACCGCGCAGCGCTCCAGCGTGCGCGCCAGGATATCGCCGCACATCGCCGCAACGGTAATCGGCCGGCCGCGCATCGACCCCGAGTTGTCGATCAGCATCGTCACCACGGTGTCGCGGAACTCCATGTCGAGCTCGCGCTTGTACGACAGCGCCTGCATCGGGTTCACCACCACGCGCGACAGCCGTCCCGCGTCCAGCAGCCCCTCGTCCAGGTCGAACTCCCAGGCGCGCGTCTGCTGCGCCAGCAACCGCCGCTGCAACCGGTTGGCAAGCTTCGAGATCACTCCCTGCAGATGCTGCAACTGCTGATCGAGCTGCTGTCGCAGCCGCGACAGTTCATCGGGGTCGCACAGTTCCTCCGCCTCGATCTCCTCATCGTGTAGATGGGTGTATGCACGATAGACCGCCTCGTTGTCCGGGTTCGGCCGCTCCCGTCGCGGCTGTGGTCCGCCCGGCCTGTCGTCGCCCTCGGCGACCGCGGCGTCCTCTTCCGATTCGGTGCCCTCGTCGTCCGCCGCCTCGCCTTCCATCTCCTCGGGGTTGGCGCCGAGCATGCTGTCCTGATCGGCCTCGCTCTGCCCCGAGCCGTCCTGCTGATCGTCCTGCTCGCCCGACTGTTCGCCGCCTTCCTCGCCTTCCTCGGTATTGTCCTCGGGTTCGGCATCGCTCTCGGCTTCCGCAAGATCGAGCGCGGCAAGCAGTTTCCGCGCGGCCCGCGCATAGGCCAACTGGTTGTCCTGCGTGCGGTTCATCTCGGCGAGCGCCGCATCGGCCGTCTCGCCCAGCGTGTCGCGCCACATGTCCAGAATGCGCCGCGCCGCCGGCGGCGAGTTCTCGCCCGACATCTGCTCGCGCGCCAGCAAGGCCAGCGCGGCCGAGACCGGCAACTGGTCCTTGCGCGTCATGCGGTCGTAGCCTTCGGCCTCGCATTCCTCGCACAGCTTCGAATGCAGATTTGCCGCCACGCCCGCCATGTGGCGCGAGCCCACCACCTCGACGCGCGCCTGTTCGAGCGCGTCGTACGCGTCCTTCGCCTCGCGGCGCGCCGGCATGCGCGCGGCGTGCAGCGCATCGTCATGGTGCCGCAGCCGGAGCGCGATTGCATCCGACGAGCCGCGCAGCCGGGCCATCTCGGCGGGCGGCAGCGCGCGCGTCGGCAGCGGCAGGCGGGCGCGCTTGCCGGACAGTCCCGACGGGCCCGGCTGAAATGCCACCTGAACGTCGGGGACTTCCGCGATCGCGCGCAAGCACGCCGGCCGTGGCGCGCTTGAACTCTTCGGCCCGTGTGTTGTCCTTGTTGGTGCCGCTCATGTTGTCATATCCGGGGTCCCCTCCCCCCAACCCCCTCCCGCAAGGGGAGGGGGAGCACTGCCATAGATGTACCTGCTCCCCCTCCCCTTGCGGGAGGGGGCTGGGGGAGGGGTCGAGGTTCAGTTGAACTTCCGCGTGGTGAAGCCGCCGGTCGGGATCTCCTCGTTGAAGCAGCGCTGGTAGTATTCGCCGACCGTCGCGCGCTCCGCCTCGTCGCACTTGTTGAGGAACGTCACCCGGAACGCGAAGCCGACATCGCCGAAGATGCGCGCGTTCTCCGCCCAGGTGATCACCGTCCGCGGCGACATCACGGTGGAGATGTCGCCATTGATGAAGCCCGCGCGCGTCAGGTCGGCCAGCGCCACCATGGCCTCGATCCGCTTCTTGACGGCCGCGTCCTTCGGGTTGGCATCCAGCTTCGCGATCACGATCGCGGTCTCCATCGCATGCGGCAGATAGTTCAGCGTGGCGACGATGTTCCAGCGGTCCATCTGCCCCTGATTGATCTGCTGCGTGCCGTGATACAGCCCCGTGGTATCGCCCAGCCCCACCGTGTTCGCGGTGGAGAACAGCCGGAACGACGGATGCGGCCGGATCACCCGGTTCTGGTCGAGCAGGGTCAGCTTGCCCTCGACTTCCAGCACGCGCTGGATCACGAACATCACGTCCGGCCGGCCGGCATCGTACTCGTCGAACACCAGGGCGCAGGCGTGCTGCAGGCACCATGGCAGGATGCCCTCGCGAAACTCGGTCACCTGCTTGCCATCCTTCAGCACGATGGCGTCCTTGCCGATCAGGTCGATGCGGCTGATGTGGCTGTCGAGGTTCACCCGGATGCACGGCCAGTTCAGCCGCGCCGCCACCTGCTCGATATGCGTCGACTTGCCGGTGCCGTGGTAGCCCTGGATCATGGTGCGTCGGTTGAACGAAAAGCCCGCCAGTATCGCGAGCGTCGTCTCGCGGTCGAACTTGTAGGCCGTGTCGATGTCGGGGACGTGCTCGGTGCGCACCGAGAAGGCCGGCACGACCATGTCGGTTTCGATCTCGAACGCCTCGCGCGCGGATACCGTGGTGTCCGGTATGTCGATCGCGGAGGTGGGGCGGATTTCGGCCAGAGTGGCAACCTTGTTCATCGGGCTAGCGGTTCCTGTGTAAGTCCTCGAAAAGTCTAACCCCCGTGCACTCCTGCGCAAGAGCGAGGGGAAATGCGGGGCGGGTTCGTCTTACCCGGCTGCCGCCACGCTGGGTGCGGCGACCAGGCGCGAACGGACTGCGGCATAGGCGAGGTTGATCGTCTTTAGGCGTTCCTCGGCGGCCCGGTCACCGCCGTTGGCGTCCGGATGATGGCGCTTGGCCAGTTCCTTGTAGCGCGTCTTCACCGCATCGAGCGTGGTCGGCCAGGAAAGCCCGAGCGTGGCCAGCGGCTCGCGGAGTTCGGGCGGCGTCTGTTCCGGGGTCCGGGAGGTGCCGCGTTTCACCCGCCCGGCGGCCAGCAGATGGAGCGGGTCGCGGATGAGTTCCTCGTCCCAGGCCGAGGTGCTGCCGAGCCGGCCGAGCGGCCAGGAAGGCCGTTGCCAAGCGGTATCGGCACGAAGCTGCGCCTCGATTTCCCCTGGCGACATGCCCTTGTAGTAGTCCCATGTTGAGTTATACGCGCGCACGTGCTCCAGGCAGAACCACCAGTAATCGTTGAGGGTGCGGCGCGATTTCGGCGCGCGGTATTCGCCGAGCGTCTCGCAGCCCGGCATTTCGCAGGTTCGTCCCGGCGCTGCCGGGTCGGGTGCGTAGGCCCTGGATCTGGGGGCACGTCGGCTCATGGTGCCGTTATGGGCAGCTTGATGGGCGCTTGGCAACTGGCTCTTGGCGATAGTGGGGAACAGGCCGATATGTCGGCAATGCAGTCGCGCGCCGCAAGGCTGGAAGAGGTCCTGAGCCGTGCTTTCTCGCCGACGCTGATGCGCGTGGTGGACGACAGTGCCCGCCATGCGGGCCACGCCGGCGCGCAGCCGGGCGGTGAGACGCACTATATGGTGCTGCTGGTGTCCGAGGCATTCCGCGGCCAGAGCCGCGTCGACCGCTCGCGCGCGGTGCACGCAGTATTGGAGGCCGAGTTCGCCGGCGGTATGCACGCGCTGTCGCTGATCCTGCGCACGCCCGAGGAAGAGCAGGCCGCCGCGCGCCGGTAGTGCTACATGCACACCTCGCCCGCTTCGCGGGAGAGGTCGGCGCGAAGCGCCGGGAGAGGGTGCCACCCGATGATGGACCCTCTCCCGTCGCGCTGCGCGCGACGAACTCTCCCGCGAAGCGGGCGAGGTGTACCTCCTACACCAGCGCCACTGGTCGCACCGGCGAACCCGTCGCACCACGGAACTTGGTGGCCAGCAGGATGAAGCAGAAGCTCCCCACCATGTCGCGCGCCAACTCCTCCAGCGCAAGATTCTCGATCAGGTAGACGCCGGCCTCGGCCAGTGCGTGCTGATGCACCGGCATCGCCACGCCATGGTTCGGGTTGGGCAGCACCTCGACCGCCATGTTGTCGCAGCCGATCGCCACCACGCCGCGCTCGATCAGCCAGCGCGCGCCGGGCAGATCGATGCCCGGTTCACCCTGCAGATAGCGCGGATTGTCCACGCCGAAGTAGCGCCCCCAACCGGTGCGGATCAGCGCGATGTCGCCGGGCTCGATCGCCACACCGGCGGCATCGGTCGCACGGGCAAGCTCATCCGGCGTGATGGCGCGGCCTGGATCGAGGTGTTGGCCGCCGTCCAGCCTAGCAACATCAAGCAGCACGCCTCGCGTGATCATAGGTGGGGCATGCTCGATCCCGAGCCTCTCGAGGCCCCAGTCGGTGACGGTATCGGCGGCCGACAAGCCGTTGTACAGCCGGTCGCCCTTCGAGAAATGGCCGAGGGCGTCGATATGGGTGCCAACATGGGCCGTCATCTCGATGCGCTCGACGTTGGCGCCGGCGTCGTTGGTCGCGCCGGTCAGGCGGCGACGCTTGATCGAATCACGCCATGACGCCCAGATCGACAGCAGATAGGGCGTCTGGTTCGGCGCCATGAACGGCGCGCCGGCCGAGATTTCGTGGCTGACGTCGTAGATCTGGCCGTCGCGCACCGAATTCAGCGCGGCCAGGCGCTTTTCTGTCGTGAGCAGGTTGGCCGCGCCGATCTGGTCGGCCGGACCCCAGCGCGAATGGTCGTGGACGATGCCGCTCATGCCGGTGATGCTCCCGCCTCGCTGCCCGGACGCTATGCCGCAGGCAGGTGCTGTGCAACAAACCGGCACATGATCGTCGGGGCGACCGAGCAAGGTTCCACACGGAGATCGCCGAGGAAGGCACGCCGAGAGCCACCGAGAAAGCACGTCACCGTCACATCTCGGTGGCCCTCAGTAGTCCTCAGTGACCTCTGTGTGGAACCTTCCTTGTCTTTCTACCGCGGCACAGCGCACTGAGATGAGCATCGTTACCGTCCCGCCGCCCACCACTCGCGGCCGTGGCTGGCCGCTGCTCGCCGCCGCATTCACCACCTTCGCCGTGGGCGCGGCGTGCATGCACTCCTACACCGTGTTCCTGATCGCCTTCATCGAGGCGTTCGGCTGGAGCCGGGGAGAAAGCTCGGTCGCTTATTCGGTGTCGCAGCTCGTCACCGGGGCAACGTCGCCGCTGGTCGGCATCCTGGTGGACCGGCTGGGGCCGCGCCGGCTGATCCTGATGGGCGGTTTACTGCTCGCGGCGGGGCTGCTCGCGAGCGCCTATGCGAGCGCGCTATGGCAGGTGGTCGTGCTGTACGGCGTGGTGATGACGCTCGGCGCCAACTGCCTCGGGCTGGTCGTGTTCGTGCCGATCCTGTCGCGGCGCTTCGTGCGCAACCGCGGAATGGCAGTCGCCGTTGTGCAGTCGGCCAATGGGTTCGCCCGCGCGTTCTCGGCGCCGCTGTCCCAGGCATTGATCGCGGGGCTGGGCTGGCGCGGGGCATATCTCGCGCTGGGTGGCTTCATGACGGTCGCCTTCCTGCCGCTCGGTGCCATGTTCCGCACGTCCTCCGAGCCTGGGCGCGCAGGGCGTTCTGGCGCCGTCGCGCTCAGCGGCGAATGGACACTGCGCCAGGCGATGCGCACGCCGCATTTCTGGCTGCTGTCTTTGGTATACGTGTTCACCGGCCTGGGCAGCTTCCTGGTGGCGCTACACCAGCTCGCGTTTGCCGTGACGATGGGGTTTGATCCGCTCTATGCCGCCGGGGTCTTGGGCGCGGGCGCATTCCTGTCGCTCCCCGGCGTGATCGTTACCGGCGTCATTTCCGACCAGATCGGGCGCGAACTGTCCGCCGTGGTCACGTATGGTACGTCTATCATCGGCGTTGCGTGCGCGATGTTGATTACCGGACCGAACCAGCATCTTCTGCTGTGGCTGCATTCCTGCTTTTTCGGCCTGACCTGGGGCGCGCGCGGCCCGGCGATCACGGCGAAGACCGCCGATCTGTTCCCTGGCCCACACCTCGGAACGATCCTCGGCGCGATCACCATCGGGACGGGGATCGGCGCGGCCTCAGGCGCCTGGATGGCCGGGTGGAGCTTCGATCTGACGGGCAGTTATCAGGTCGCGTTCGCGCTCTCGATCTTCTTCTATTCCTGCGGGGGCGTGGCATTCTGGATGCTGCGCCGGCCGCCGGCGGTAGCCGGATGATGCGCCGGATTTGTTGGGACGTGCTCGATGCCTCTGGCTTCTCCGCGCGTGTCTGGCTAGAACCGGGTAACGACACTGGGGAGCCGGGGCCGGCATCGATGCGCATTGCAGCCGTCTTTCTGACATTCGCGTGCTTGGCTGCCTGCAGCGAGGTAGCCACTCAGTCTGCTTCGGAACATGCACTGATTCGTCAGGACGGTTGGCGCCAGCAGCAGTCGGTGCTCGATGCCGAGGCTATCCTCGAGGGTATGGCGCAGGCCCGCCTTCGCGCCGAGCAGCAGGCCCGCATGGCCCGCTAGGGTGGGTACCGGGTGCGAAATGACGCAGTCGCCTCGTCAGGTCGGCGTTAGTGCGGATGATCGCTGACCGGATCTGTGGTCGATAGCCTGGCCCGGTAAAGACCGGGGGTAGCGGAGACGTTCGTGCTCGCGACGTTGTTTATCGCCGAGCAGTGCGCAGTGCATCAACCCGGCCTGGCATTGCTGACGCCACGGGACATTGTCGAGATGCTGCAAGAGACCTTGCCGCACAAGCCGGAGGGGAAGCATGCCCTGGTCGCCCGCATCAATCAGCGCCTCCAGCGCAGACGCGACGCCAATGAGTTCTCGCTTCCGCACCCCGCAGATGACGATGCCACTTTGAGGCAAAGATCATGCCGACAAATGCGTCTCTGCCAAATTGATGAACGCGCTCCTCGACTGGCTGGGCCTCCCTGCAAGCGCCGTAGCGCAACATCGTGCTCCGGTCGTAGACGCTGCCGCGTCGGTGAGCTCGATCGCCGCCCTGCTTCACGCCGGCGGCGCGCGCGCCGTGATTGTGGCGGACGATGCGGGGCGAGCAATTGGCCTGGTGGAGCCCACGGACGTGATCGCCGGTCTGCAAGCCGCGACCCGACTGGGTGCCAGCGCTGGCTCGGTGATGCAGGGGGCGACCGCACTCTGCGGCGAGGGCGAGGCGCTGCATGTGGCGGTGGCGCGAATGCGACAAGAAGGTCGGCAGGCGCTGGTACTGGTGGCGCCGGACGGCCGGCCTGCCGGGTTGCTGACGCTGGACGCTGCACTGTCGCGGCTGCTCGCCCCGCTCGGCGCCAGGCTGGACGATCCCTCCGCGCTCAATGCTGCGCAACAAGTCGAACTCGCTGCCGCACTGATCCGCGACGGACAGGACAGCGTCGCTGTGCAGCGTGCGCTGGCCGTGCTGAACGATGTCACGACACAAGCAATCGCCGCGCAAACCGTCGCTGTCATGTGCGTGGATGGCTGGGGCCAGCCGCCGGTCGGTTTCGCGCTGATCGTGATGGGCTCGTCGGGACGCCGGGAAAGCTTCCTGCATCCCGATCAGGACAACGGGCTGGTGCTCGACGCCTATCCGGATGACGCGCATGCCGTGATCGATCCGTATTTCATCGAGTTCTCAGTGCGGCTCACCACCGCCCTCGACCGCGCCGGCTTCCCGCTCTGCGTCGGCCACGTGATGGCGACCAACCCGGTCTGGCGCAAGACGCTCAATCAATGGACCGCACAAATCGGCCGCTGGGCGCGCCAGAGCAGCCGCCAGGCGGTGCTGGCGGCGGACATCTTCCTGGATTTTCGCCCCGTCTACGGCGACGCGAGCCTTGCGGCCCGGCTAAGCGAGACGGTGCTCGGCATCGCCGCCGCCAACCCTTCGTTTGTCCGCCAGATATCCTGGCAGGAGGCGCGCGAGACCGCGCCGCTCGGCGTGTTCGGCCGGATCATCCCCGACGATGACGAGAAGCACATCGACCTGAAGCTGCGCGGGACGCTGCCGCTGATCGGCCTGGTTCGCTTCCTGGCGTTGCGCCACGGTATTTCCACCACTGGCACGCTCGATCGGCTTGTGGCCCTACGGGCGGCGGGCGCCATCAGCGCGGGCCTGCACGCAGCGCTGGCCGAGGATTTCGCCGTGCTCACCGATCTGCGGCTGCGCCAGCAGCTTGCCGATCACGCGGCGGGCCTGCCGCCCGGCAACCGGCTGGACCTGAACGGGCTGGCGGAGCGGGACCGTGCACGACTGATCCAGGTGTTCCGCACCATCGAGCTACTGCGCAAGGTCGCGGCGCAGTCGTACGGCGGTCAGCGCGGCTGAACCGCGCAAGCCGGCTCCGCGACACGCTGGGGGACTGGCAGCGTCAATGTGAAGGTCGAGCCTTCGTCCGGCGCGCTTGCCACTGCGATCCTGCCGCCGTGGTGGTCAGCGATCATCCGGCAGATCGCCAGTCCAAGACCCGTGCCACCGGGCTTGCGGGTCAGAGTGTCGCCCACCTGACGGAAACGGTCGAAGATCGCCTCCTGGTCCGCCGCAGCGATACCCGGCCCGTTGTCGGCGACGCTGACCTGCAGCGTCGCAGCGTTACGGGCGAGCCCGACGCGGACAACGCCCGTATCGGCGGGGGCAAATTTCGCCGCATTGGACAACAGGTTGATGACGATCTGGGCCAGTCGGTCGCGGTCGCCCGTCACCGCCGGCAGGTCCGCTGCAATATCGAGTCGCAGCTCGATGCCGCGATCGGCGAACAGCCGGCGGGTTGCCGCGACCGCATCGCGCACCAGGGCGGCCAGATCCACCTCCGACGTGTTCCATTCCATCGTGCCCGATCCGATCTTCGCCAGATCGAGCACGTCGTTGATGAGCCGGGTGAGCCGCTCGCTCTCGGCGATGATGATGCCGAGGAACTCGCCGCGCTGCGCCGCCTCCAGGTCGGGATTGTCGTGGAGGATCTCGGCAAAAGAGCGGATCGAGGTCAGCGGCGTGCGCAGCTCGTGGCTCACGGTGGCGACGAACTCGTCCTTCAGATGATCGAGCTCCTGCAGGCTGGCGTTGGCGCGCCGCAATTCCTGCGTGGTCGCCTGCAAGGCGCGCGACTGCTCCTCAAGGCGACGGCTGTAGCGCAGCAGCTGCGACAATTCATCGAGGATCAGCATCAGCTCCTCGACGCCGAGCGGTGCCTCGTGCACCGCGGAGGCGACCAGCACGCGCGCCGAGGCGCCGCCGAGCACGCCGGCGAGCAGCCGCTCCGCGTGATGCGCTGTGTCCTGGTCGAGGGGGGCTGCCGATGGATCGAAACTGTGCTCGCGCGCTAAGGTGTCGAACGCTTCCGCCGCGCGCGCCGGCCCGATGAACCGCCCGACCAGCCCGACCAGTTCGGCGCGGGAGGAGGCATCGACGGTTGTAGCGGGGATGCGCCCGTCGCGGCCACGGGAGGTCTCGATGAATGCCATCGCATCGGTGAGTTGCACCGGCGATGGCCGCAGCATCACCGAGACCCCGATCAGGAGCCCGCCATTGGCCAGCATCGACCAGAACAGCGTGTGGGTGATCGGATCGAGCCCGCCAAGCCCGAACAGCGCGTAGGGCCGCGTCCATTCCAGCCCGAACAGGCCGACATCCAGAAACCCGTCCGGCAGCAGGCCGGAGCGGGCGAGCGAGGGCAGGAACAGCGTGTAGGCCCACACCAAGGCGCCGGCAGCTATGCCCGCGCCAGCGCCGGCGGCGCGCGCGCCGGACCAGAACAGGCCGAGCAGGATGGCGGGTGCAAGCTGGGCCGCGGCGGCGAACGAGACCAGGCCGATTGAGACGAGCGCGTAGCTGTCTCCCACCATCCGCATGTAGAGCAGGCCGAGCAGCAGCAGCAGCACGATGCTGGCGCGGCGGATGCCAAGCAGGAGGGGCGTCAGGTCGGCAATTCCAGCCATGTGCCCTGGCAGCAGACGCAGCAGCGCCGGCATCAATAGGTCATTGGACACCATCGTGCCGAGTGCGAGAGTTTCCACCGCGACCATGCCGGTCGCCGCCGAGACGCCGCCCACGAAGGCCAGCACCGCCAGCCACGCGGCGCCGGCACTCAGCGGCAGGTCCAGCACGATCATGTCGGCGTTGTGCCCCGCCGGCAGCAGGAGCACGCCGGCCAGCGCGATCGGCAGCACGAACAGGTTGATCAGCAGCAGGTAGAGCGGAAAACCCCAGATCGCATGCGAGAGATCCGCTTCCTGCCGATTTTCAACCACCATCATGTGGAACTGGCGCGGCAGGCAGAACGCCGCAGCCATCGACAGCAGCAGCAGCGCGGTCCAGTCCGCCGGCGGCACCTCGAAGCGGGAGAGGCCGGCGAGGTCGGCCCGGGCGGCGGCCCGGGCGAACAGGTCGCCGAAGCCGTCGAACAGCACCAGGCCGACGAACAGACCGACCGCCGTGAGGCACACGAGTTTGACCATCGAATCGAAGGCGATTGCCGCCACAAGACCAGGACGGTGCGCGCTGAGATCGGTATGGCGCGCGCCGAACAGTATGGCGAACACGCCGAGCAGCACCGCGGTGGCCAGCGCGACCTCGCCGGTCGCGAGGCCGGACCGTGCCGGTGGCAGCACCAGCGTCAGGCTCTCCGCCACGGCCTGGAGTTGCAGTGCGATGTACGGGACCGAGCCGGCCAGCATTACCAGCGTCACCAGCCCCGCGAGACCGGCCGATCTGCCGTAGCGCGTCGAGACGAAATCCGCGATGGAAGTGATGCGGCTTGCCTTGCTGACCCGGATCATCCGCGCCAGCAGCCAGCCGCCGAGGCAGAACACGAGTGTCGGGCCCAGGTAGACGGGCAGGAAATCGACCCCGCTGCGGGCGGCGCGGCCGACCGAGCCGTAGAACGTCCAGGACGTGCAGTAGACGCCGAGCGACAGCGTGTAGATCAGGCCGGACCGCCGTACCCTGCGCCGCTCCGCCCGGAGTGCGATGCCGAACAGCAGGCAAACGTAGGCGCCGATGATTGCGAGCACCACCGGGGTGGAGGTCACTGTAGCCGTCCCCCCCGCGTGTCATGGCCGGCGTACTCCGACGGGATACTCTCCCCTTGCGGGAGCGGGCTGGGGGGAGGCGGATGGACGGGCGAGCGACGGCGGAAGGGCTCCCCCTCCCCCCAACCCCCTCCCGCAAGGGGAGGGGGAGGTTCGTGCCCTGTCGTCATTGCGGCGTGCCCCGGTTGGTGCCGCCCCGCTCCACCATCCAGGCGAGAGCGGCGATCAAGGCGGCCCAGGCGAGGAACAGGTAGGCGAACAGGGCGGGCACGCCAAACACGGTGCCGCTGTACGGCAGGCTCACCAGGGGTGGCAGGAACAGCGCCAATCCGAGCACGAACAGCGCGGCAAGGCGCGCCAGGGTGATTGGCGACACCGCGTCGCCCGGTCAGAACTGCATCTGATTGGCGCGCAACCGGCCGCGCATGTCGGTCGCAGCCAGCAGCTGGCCGAGGCGGTCGATGCCCCGCGCCTCCAGCATTTCGAACTGCCGGACCAGGATTGCCGCGGTCAGCAGCGCGTCGCCGAGTGCGTCGTGCCGGCTGGCAGCGCCAAGGCCAAGCCGCATGGCGATGGCGTCGAGCGAATGATCCTTCTCCTCAGGGTCGAGGCTTGCCGAGATCAGCAGCGTATCCAGCACCGGATGGTCGAAGCGGAGCCCGCTCGCGGCGGCGCCCTCGCGGACTGCGGTCATGTCGAAGGCCGCGTTGTGCGCCACCAGCACCGCCGCCTCGCCGACGAAGCGGCTGAACTGCGGCAGCACCAGCGACAGCGGTGGCCGGCCGGCCACCATCGCGTCGGTGATGCCGTGGAACCGGATGGACGCGGGAGGGATCGGGCGTCCCGGGTTGATCAGCCGCTCGAAGCTCTCCATTGGCAGAACGCGGCCGTTGACGACGCGGACCGCGCCGATCGCCACCGGCACGTCACCGCCCGACAGGTCGAGCCCGGTGGTCTCCACGTCGAACACGACATAGGCCAGTTTCCGCAGCGGGCACGCCTTGACGGCCTCCGAGGTGAACGTGGCAGCAAGGTCGAAATCATAGAACTCCGGCCGCGGCGGCCGGGGGCGCCGTGCGCCCGCGTCTTTCGGTGGCTCGGCGGCGGGCAGCGGTATGCGGATCAGCGCCTCACCTTCGCGTTCGGAACGGCTCCAGGAATCGGTGCCGTGGCGCTGCAGTACGCCGCGCCCGTCCGCCACGCCCTTCCCGCCGGCGAACGGCATCTCCAGCCAGCGATCGAGATCGGCGGCGCGGACCGGGGTGCCCTGCCAGATCAGGTCGAGATCGATCATTCGTCCGTCCCGCGCCACCGCGACGGTCAGCGAGTGCACGCCTTTCTCGCGCGCAAGCAGGGCAATCAGGTGTTCCAGCAGATCGATCAGCGAGAGGCTGTCCACCAGCAGCCAGTCGGGCAGCCCGGCCTGCACGATCGCGATCGAAAGCGTCGCGTCGAGCCGCCGGCGCAGGCTGGCGATCAGGTCGCCGGTATGGACCTCCGACATCACCCACCGGAGCCGGCCTAACTCGTCGAGCGTGCGGACAAGCACGGCATTCTGCTCGGCAAGTCCGAGCGCCTCGTGCAGCACGACCGCCTCGAACCGTTCACGCTCGGCTGCCGACAGCTCGTGCCCGCCGGCCAATGTCTCCGCGGCGGCGCGCAGGCTGCCCAGCATGCCACGCTGGCGCTCGACGGCGGTGCGCAGCATCCGGTCGCCGCGCGCGGCCTCGTCGAACTCGGCGCCGGCATCGGCGAGGGTAAGCACGTATCCGCTCGGTGCACCGGCGTGATCGGTGAGCAGCGCCATCCACGCCCGGCGCAGGCGGCCGGCGGCGGCGGTGGCGCAGACGAAGCGTTCGGTGGCCGGCGGGCCGGCGGGGTCGCGGTGCAGCAGCCGGTCGAGGTTGTGCAGGATCGCCTCGCGCGACAGCGCAGCCAGCAGCGACCGGCCGAGCCCGATCGCATGCGGCTCGTCGAGCAGGTCGGCGGCGGCCTGGTTGTAGAGCAGCACCTGATGGTCGAGGCCGCAGACCACCACGCCCTCGGACAGGTCGAGCAGCAGCGTCTCCAGCCGGCGCTTCTGGTCCTCCACCCGGGCGGTCGCCGCGGCGAGCTGGTCGCTGACCGCATCCGCGGTCGAGCGGAGCCTCGCCTGGACCGCACGGGCAGCCGCTGTCAGCCGCCGCAGCCAGGGCCAGCGAGGCGTGGCCAGCTCCAGTGCCGGATGGTCACGCGCGACAATCGTGAGGTCGCGCGCCAACCGGTCGAGCGGTGCCGCCAAGCCGCGGTCCACGGCCAGAAAGGCGCCGGCGAGTGCCACGAGCCCGCCTGCCAGCGCGATCGCCACCGCAGGGCGGCCGTCGGGGGGAGCGAGAGCGAACGCAGCGGCGCCGGCCAGTGTCTCAGCCGCCAGAAGCGCCAGGAACAGCCGGCGCAGCAGTGCGGTCGCCGAGTGAGGCTGGCGGGCGGCGGTGTCCATCCGTTCAGGCGGTGCGCGCCGCCAGGGTCTGACGCACCAGATCGACAACTTCGCGGGTCGAGAACGGCTTGGTGACATAGGCATCGGCGCCGAGCGCGAGCCCCTTGGTCCGCTCCACCGCCTGGCCGCGCGCGGTGAGCATGATGATGCGCAGGTCGCGGCACGCCGGATCGGCGCGCAGCGCATCGCACACATCGTAGCCGTTCCGCTTGGGCATCATGACGTCGAGCAGCACGAGATCCGGCACCGCCTCGGCCACCGCGGCCAGCACGGCCTCGCCGTCCTGCGCCACCCGCACCTCGTGGCCGGCGCGTCGCATCAGAAATTCCAGCGACAGCACGATATTCGGATCGTCGTCAGCAATGATGACCGAGGCGGCCATGGGACCAATCCTTCCTCCGATTTCCGCTTTCGCAACGCGGCAGTAACTCGGCAGAATACTATCGTAGGATGCCGAGCGCCTTGATCTGGATCAAGGTGGAGCATCGCGCATCGCCCCACTATGCAACATCCGAAGGCTTCCGCAGGGTCCGAGACCGCGTCCCGCGGCGCTTTCCGCACACGCCGGCCAGCGAGGGAGTGAACAGGCATGGACGACGTCACAACCCAACGGATCAGGCACCATCCGAAGTTTCTGGAGCTGGAGCGCAAGCGAAGCCGGTTCAGCTGGGGGCTCAGCGCGGCGATGCTGGTGATCTACTACGGCTACATCCTGCTGGTCGGCTTCGCGCCTGACGTGCTGGGCCGGCCGCTGAGCCCGGGCAGTGCGACGACGGTCGGCATGCCGATCGGCGTCGGCGTGATCCTCGCCGCCGTGCTGCTCACCGGCGTCTACGTCTGGCGGGCCAATGGCGAGTTCGACCGACTGACCCGCGAAATCGTGGAGAGCGACCAATGAGCCGGACACCGACGATCCTGGGCCGCTTCCTGCCGCTCGGCACGCTGCTGCTCGCGTCCCCCGCTTTCGCCGCCGCGGTTGAGGGCCAGCTCGACAAACAGGCGACCAACTGGGCTGCCATCGGCATGTTCTTCGTGTTCGTGCTCGGCACACTGGGCATCACCTACTGGGCGGCACGGCGCACCACGTCGCGGGCGCAGTTCTACACCGCCGGCGGCGGTATCACGGGCTTCCAGAACGGGCTCGCGATCGCCGGCGACTACATGTCGGCCGCCTCGTTCCTCGGCATCTCCGCGCTGGTCTACAGCTCGGGCTATGACGGGCTGATCTACTCGATCGGCTTCCTGGTCGGCTGGCCGCTGATCATGTTCCTGATGGCCGAGCGGCTGCGCAACCTGGGGCGGTTCACCTTCGCCGACGTCGTGTCCTACCGGCTGTCACAGACGCCGATCCGCCTGCTGTCGGCCGCGGGCACGCTCACCGTCGTCGCGTTCTACCTGATCGCGCAGATGGTCGGCGCCGGCCAGCTCATCAAGCTGCTGTTCGGGCTCGACTATATGTACGCCGTCGCCATCGTCGGCATCCTCATGATGGTCTACGTGATGTTCGGCGGCATGCTCGCCACCACCTGGGTGCAGATCATCAAGGCGGGGCTGTTGCTTGGCGGGGCGAGCTTCATCGCGCTGATGGTGCTGATCGCCTTCGGCTTCAATGTCGAGGCGCTGTTCGCCAAGGCGGTGGAGGTGTCGCCGAAGCACGCCGCGATCATGCGGCCCGGCGCGCTGGTGAGCGATCCGGTCTCGGCGATCTCGCTCGGGCTGGCGCTGATGTTCGGCACCGCGGGCCTGCCGCACATTCTGATGCGGTTCTTCACCGTCGCGGACGCCAAGGAGGCACGCAAGTCGGTGCTGTGGGCGACCAGCTTCATCGGCTACTTCTATCTGCTCACGTTCATCATCGGCTTCGGCGCCATCGTGCTGGTCTCCACCAACCCGGCCTATGTCGACGCCAAGGGCGCGCTGATCGGCGGCGGCAACATGGCGGCGGTCCATCTCGCCAACGCCGTCGGCGGCAGCCTGCTGCTCGGCTTCATCTCGGCGGTGGCGTTCGCCACCATCCTCGCGGTGGTGGCCGGCCTCACCCTGGCCGGCGCCACCGCGGTGTCGCACGACCTCTACGCCAGCGTGATCCGCAAGGGACGCGCCGACGAGCGGACAGAGCTCCGCGTGTCGAAGATGGCGACATTGACGCTCGGCATCATCGCCATCGTGCTCGGTATCCTGTTCGAGAAGCAGAACATCGCCTTCATGGTGGGCCTGGCCTTCGCGGTTGCCGCGAGCGCCAATTTCCCGCCGCTGTTCCTGTCGATGTTCTGGCGCGGGCTGACCACGCGTGGCGCGGTGGTGGGCAGCCTGCTCGGACTGATCACGGCGGTGGCGCTGACCGTGCTGAGCCCGGCGATCTGGGTTAAGGTGCTCGGCTACCCCGCGCCGATCTTTCCCTACGATGCGCCGGCGTTGTTCTCGATGCCGCTGGCCTTCGCCGCATCCTGGCTGGTGTCGGTCCTGGATCGCAGCAGGGCGGCGCGCGACGTGGCCGAACTGTTCGATGCCCAGTACGTCCGCTCGCAGACCGGCATCGGCATGGCGGGGGCGGCGAAGCACTAGACCGGACAGGCGGTTTCCCCCTCACCGACCGCCCTTCAGGGGTGGCTAATTCCAACAGACCGGCGCAATTATTGCGCAAAACAGAAGGGAGAAGCTTCTGACCAGCCGCCAGTAACCAGACGATGGAGTCGTTCGGTGCCGACAAGTCCCCCGGTTCTCGCGACGTGCGATAGCGAGCCCATCCACCTGCTCGGCGCAATCCAACCGATCGGCTTCCTGCTGTCGGTGAGCGCCGAATGGATCACGGTGCGGGCATCGGAGAATGTCGGCGCCTACCTGGGCGTCCCGCACGGCCAGATCATCGGTCAGCCGGCAGCCACCTGCCTTCCCGCCGACGTCCTGCACGACATTCGCGGACGCCTGCAGCAGTCGGGAGCGGCTGCAGTCGTGGAACCTCTGTTCGGCCGGCAGCTCAAGGCGGGGGGCCCGTCGTTCGGGGTCGCCATCCATCGGTCCGGGGATGAGATCGTGCTGGAATTCGAAGAGGCTGCCGGCGAGGCCTGCCCGGCGCCCCCCGCGGTGCGGGCGATCCTTGCCCAGGTCGAGCGTCATCGCTCGCCGGCAGCGGTTTTCAGGGAAGCCGCCCGCCAGGTTCGCGCTCTGACCGGGTTCGACCGCGTGATGCTGTACCGCTTCAATGACGACGGCCACGGCGAGGTCGTCGGCGAATCGGTCAGGAGCGGCGTCGCGTCGTTCATGGGCCTGCGATACCCAGCGTCGGACATTCCTGCGCAGGCGCGCGCGCTGTATCTGCGCAACCTCACGCGCATCATCGCCGATGTGAACGCCGATCCGGTTGCGGTAACGCCGGCCCTATCGCCGGAGGGCAGACCGCTGGACCTTTCGATGAGCATCCTGCGCAGCGTTTCCCCGATTCACATTGAGTATCTGCGCAACATGGATGTGCGATCATCGATGTCCATCTCAATTCTGCAAGGGGAACGTCTCTGGGGCTTGATCGCCTGCCACCACGGTGCACCGAAGCATGTCGATCTTCAGATGCGCTTGACGGCCGAGTTGTTCGGCCAGATGTTTTCGTACCTGCTGGAGGTACGCCAGCGCGTAAGCGAGGCGATATACGACGCCCGGTGTCAGGAGATCCACAATCGGATTGCCTCTGCGTTCGCCGATCCCGGGCCCACCCTAAAGAACATTCCCGAGTTTCTCGCCGATGTCACCGACTATATCCAGTCAGACGGCATCGGCAGCTATCAGGCGGGAGAGGTGAATCTTGTCGGACTGACCCCGACACAGGAAGAGTTTCTGCAGCTTGTACGGTTCCTGAACCAGACGTCGTCGGGCCGCGTTTTCGCGACCAACCACTTGAGCGCCGCCTTTCCGCAGGCTGAGGACTACATAATGCGGGCGGCCGGGGTTCTGGCGATCCCGATCTCCCGCACGCCACGCGATTATCTGGTGTTCTTTCGGCGCGAGAGTGTGGAAACGGTGACCTGGGCCGGTGAACCGGCAAAGCAGGAATTCCTCGACGCAAACGGCCGACTGACACCCCGCAAGAGCTTCGAAGCATGGCGGGAGATCGTCCAAGGCCAATGCGATCCGTGGACGAAACAAGAGATTCGTACGGCCAAGTCGTTGCGGCTGACACTCGTCGAAGTGGTGCTGCGCGTGTCCGACATGGCGGAAGCGGACCGTTTGGAAGGCCGCCATCGCCAAGAGCTGCTCATCGCCGAGCTGAACCACAGGGTTCGCAATCTCCTCGGCCTGGTTCGGGGGCTGATCATCCAGGTCGCGGCTACGGCCAGCGATGTTCCGTCGCTGGTCGAGGGCCTGGACGATCGTATATTGTCCATGGCCAGGGCATACGACCTGTTGACCTTGAACCATTGGACATCCGGCTCATTGCACGGGTTGCTCCACGCCGAAATCGCCGCCTATGGCGAATTGGGCGAGCGTCTCGTCCTGGTCGGCCCGGACCTGGTGCTGCAGCCGAAAGCGTTCTCGGCGATGGCCCTGGTTGTTCACGAACTCACGACGAACGCGCGCAAATACGGCGCCCTGCAGACCGCGACCGGCCAGGTCACGGTCGAGTCGGGCGTTGACGAGACGGGCAACGTGACCGTGGCGTGGCGCGAGACGGGCGGGCTCCCCGTCTCGCCGCCAACACGCCGTGGCTTCGGCTCCACGATCCTCGAGCAGGCGATTCCGTTCGAGGTCAACGGCATAAGCACGCCCAGATATCTGCCTGCCGGCTTCTGCATCGATATGGTTTTGCCGGCAACGGTTGCTGCCATCGCACCGGAGGGCGCACAGTCCGTTCAGAAGCCTGCCGGTGCCGCGTCTGAAACCGGTGATCCGGTCGAGGATTTGGACAAGGTCGAGCTTACCAGATTGTTGAGCACGTCCCTTGTCGTCGAAGACAACCTGTTCATCGCCATCGACGCCGAAGATCTGCTCCGCAAACTCGGAGCGGGTACGGTCCTCGTCGCCAGATCAGTGGTGGACGCACTCGCCATACTGGGCGAACGCAGCATCAGCTTCGCCTTGCTCGACGTGAACCTGGGCTCGGAGACCAGCCTGCCGATCGCCCGGGCGTTGCAAGCCGCCCAGGTGCCGATCGCGTTCAGCACCGGCTACGGCGAGGCGATCGCCATGCCTGAATCGATGGCCGGCGTGCCGGTGATCTCAAAACCATACCATCAGGCGGCGATCGCCAACGCCCTCATGCAATTGGTTCCAGGGCAGGGGACCGCGTCAGAATCTGCGCCGCAGGCAAGGCAAGGCACGCTTTGAGGCCGATGCCGCATTCTGCGGCGCGCGGCTACTCGCTCGCGCCTGGCCACGCGCATGCGCGTCTTCGTGCCGAAACATGTGAGTTGCACGCCACGCTGGAGAAGTGCCTTGTCATATCGGAACTTGCGGACCGCGAAATGTATGTTCGATATCTGTTGATGAACCTGCCTTGCGGATCGATCGAGCGGGGGTTGGTCGACGCAGGCGTTCACCGGCTCCTGCCGGATTGGGATCAGCGGCGGCGCGGTTCGGCGCTGGCGGACGACTTGGCGTTGCTCGGTGTGCCGTCCTCTCCCTGTGTACCGCACGCAACCGATTCGGATATCGGCACGATCCTTGGCTGGTGCTATGTGCTGGAGGGCAGCCGGCTGGGAGCGCGTGCGATCCTGCAGGTTGTCGAGGAAAGCAAGGATCCGCAGGTCGGCGCCGCGACCCGATTTCTCCGCCATGGTGACGGCATGGGGTTGTGGCGCAGCTTCAAAGCGGCACTTTCGCGGATTGACAATGATGCCGTTGCCATCGGGCGCGCTTGCACGGCCGCCAAAACCGCATTTGAATGCTTCCGGGCGTCCGACGGTTGTTCGCGCGGATCGCGGCAGATACCGTAGCGCGTGCCCGTGCCGGCACTCAGCCCAACTCCTGCTCAGCGACGTCATACCGCTTCACGCGATAGACGATCGCCGAGACTGCCCAGCACGCGATCAAGACGCCGATGACGGCAAACCCGAAGCTGCCGAGCCTGTCGTTGAGATCGCCGATCGCGTCCCAGAGCGGCCCGCTCAGCGCGAATTGGCTGCCGATCAGCCCAAGTGCCTCGATACCGCCGATCAGAACGGCGATCAGCACCGAGGCAGCGGTCATGGTGAGATTGTACCAAAGCTTGCGCAGCGGATTGACGAAGGCCCAGCCGTAGGCGCCGACCATCAGCACGCTGTCTGTCGTGTCCACCAGCGCCATGCCGGCCGTGAACAGGGCGGGGAATGCCATGACCTGCCAGGGCGAAATGCCTTGTGCCGCCTGCGTTGCCGAGATGCCCAGCAGGCCCACCTCGGTCGCCGTATCGAAGCCGAGGCCAAACAGGAAGCCGAGCAGGTACATGTGCCAACTTTGCTCGACTGCCCGGAATAATGGGCGGAACAGCCGAGCCAGCAGTCCTCGCCCCGCCAGCAGCACGTTGAGTGCGTCCTCGTCCAGACTGCCGCCGCCGCGTACCACCCGAAAACTCCGCCAAACACCACGCAAGATGATGAGGTTTGCGATGGCGATGGCGAGTAGGAATGCGGCCGACACCAACGTGCCAACAAGACCGCCGACCGCCTTGACGGAATCCAGGCGGTCCTGCACCGCGGTGGCAGCGGCGACAACTGCGAGCGATGCCAGTACGACGATGGTCGAGTGGCCCAGTGAGAACCACAGTCCGACCGTGAGCGGACGCCGCCCGTCCTGCATGAGCTTGCGGATCACATTATCGATGGCCGCAATGTGATCGGCGTCAACCGCGTGGCGAAGGCCGAACACCCAGGCCAGCAGAGCGATGCCGAGCAGCGTCGGACGGTCGCGGAACGCCGTCCAGGCCCAGGTCCAGGCTGCAATATTGGCTGCGATCAGCCCGCCGAACAGCATTCGTCCCGGCCGGCCTACACCGGTGCAAAAGTCGGCTGGACGGCAAGTTCTCTGCGCAGCCACTGATACCAGGCGTCCATGCCCTCGCCGGTCTCCGCCGACACCTGGAACACCTGGATGTCGGGATTGACCTCGCGCGCGTGCGCGACGCAGCGGTCGACATCGAAACGGACATGCGGCAGCAGATCGATCTTGTTGATCAGCATCAGCCGGCAGGCGCGGAACATGTGCGGGTACTTGGTCGGCTTGTCGTCGCCCTCGGTCACCGACAGCATCACCACCTTTGCCCGCTCGCCGAGATCGAACAGCGCCGGACACACCAGGTTGCCGACATTCTCGATCAGCACCAGCGAACCGGGCCGCGGGTTGAGTTGCTGCACACCGCGCGCCAGCATATCGGCCTCGAGATGACAACCGGTTCCGGTGTTGACCTGGATCACTGCGCAGCCGGTCGCGCGGATGCGTTCGGCGTCGTTGGTGCTGGCCTGATCGCCTTCCACCACGGAGATGCTCATCTCATCGCAGAGCGCGCGGATGGTGCGTTCCAGCAGGCTGGTCTTGCCGGAGCCCGGAGAGCTCATCACGTTCAGCGCCAGTACCCCGCGCCCCTCGAACCAGCCACGGTTTCGCTCCGCCAACATTTGGTTCTTGGCCAGAATGTCCTGCTCAAGGGCGATGGTCCGCCCATGCACCGCGGCATGCAGCGTTGCATGGGCGGCAGCGGCCGAAGCGTGCGAATGCGCGTGGCCATGGCCGTGATCATGGCCGTGTGGATGCGTATGATCATGATCATGGGAATGCGCATCGTGATCATGCGCGTGGGCATGCGCATGGGAATGGGCGCCTGGCACCGTGTAGGTAACTCCCTGCGTATCCGAGCAGCCGCATATCGTGCACATCACGCGAGCTCCATTTCCCTGATCTTCAGTTCCTCGCCGGCGATGACGAGCAGATTGGCGCTGCCGCAGCGGCAGCGTCCGAACGAACTGTGCCACCGCCACCTCGCCGTTGCAGTCACGGCAAAGCGCGCGACCCGGGGTCTCGATGATCTCCAGCATCGCGCCCTCGACCACGGTGTTCCTGGCGCAAACGTCGAAACAGAAGCGCACCGCGTCCGGCAGCACCGCGGACAACTGTCCGATCTCCAGCCGCACGCGGGTCACGCGTTCGGTGCCGGCGCGCTCGGCGCAGATCTCCACGATCGAATTTGCGATGCCGAGCTCATGCATCCGGCGGCTGCTAGCAGATCCGCGGCAGTTGCTCGCCGACCAGCATGTCGACGATGCGTTCGCCGCCGAAGCCGGTCTGCAGCACCACCATTCCGGCTGGGCGTTCGGTCACCTCGCCGATCGCCACCGCACCGCTGCCGGCGGGATGAGCGCGCATTGCCGCGAGTATCCGGTCGGCATCGGCCGCCGCGACCACCGCAACGAGCTTGCCCTCGTTCGCCAGATACAGCGGATCGAGGCCCAGAATCTCGCAGGCCCCTTTGACTTCCTCGCGCAGCGGCAGTGCGTTTTCACGGATGCGGATGCCGACGTTGGATGCCTGCGCAAACTCGTTCAACACCGTCGCAACGCCGCCGCGCGTCGCGTCGCGGAGGCAATGGATCGCGGGGCAGGCCGCCAGCATCGCCGCCACCAGTCCGTCCAGCGGCTGGCAGTCACTGGCCACGTCGGCTTCCAGTGCAAGCTGATTGCGGGCGATCAGGATTGCGGTGCCGTGGTCGCCGAGGACACCGTTGACGATGACGACATCGCCCGGACGCGCCTGGCCAGCGGAGATCGTCACGCCGTGCGGCACGACGCCGATCCCGGCGGTGTTGACGAACAATTTGTCGGCAGCGCCGCGTTCGACCACCTTGGTGTCCCCGGTCACGATGGCGACACCGGCCTGATCGGCGACCCGCTTCATGCTGGCGACCACGCGGCGCAGGATATCGACGTCGAGCCCTTCTTCCAACACCACACTGCACGACAGGAAGAATGGGCGCGCGCCGCTCATCGCCAGATCGTTGACGGTGCCCGCCACCGCCAGCGTTCCGATGTCGCCGCCGGGGAAGAACAGCGGATCGACCACGTAGGTGTCGGTGGTGAACGCCAGACGGTCGCCGTGTCGTGCAAGGTCCGCCAGCGGAATCTGCGCCTGGTCCTCCAGCGCGCTGAGCAGGGGATTGTCGAATGCGGCGACGAAGACGTCCTCGATCAGCGCGCGCATCGCCCTTCCGCCGCTGCCGTGCGACATGTTGATCCGTGCATCGTTCAACCTGCCGGCCCTTCGCGCACCGGTGTGGGCCACAACGTTCATGCGCCCACACTCGCATGGGCGACCGGTTCTGAGGTGTCGGTGCGGCCGTAGTGGTAGTAGGCCGCGCAGGCGCCCTCGGTGGAGACCATCAGCGAGCCGAGCGGCGTTTCCGGCGTGCAGGCCGTGCCGAACACCTTGCATTGGCGCGGCTTGATCACGCCTTTCAGCACCTCGCCGCATTGGCACGCCTTGGGGTCGGCGATCCTGATATTGGGCACGCCGAACTTTCGTTCCGCGTCGTACTCGGCATAGCTCTCGCGCAGCCGCACCCCGGAGTGATCGATCGAACCCAGACCGCGCCACTCGAAGAACTCCCGAAGTTCGTAGACTTCATCGATCGCGGCCAGGGCGCGCGGGTTGCCTTGTTCCGGCACGACGCGGCCGTACTGATTTTCCACCTCGCAGCGGCCCTCGGCGATCTGCTTCAGCACCATCCACAGCGCGTGGAGCACGTCCAGCGGCTCGAACCCCGCGATGGTCATCGGCTTGCGGTAGTGCCGGGCAACGAATTCGTAAATCGTCGTGCCGATTACCATGCTGACATGCCCGGGGCCGAGGAACCCGTCGAGGCGAAGATCGGGCGAGTCCAGGATCGCCTTGATGGTTGGGACGATGGTGATGTGGTTGCAGAACAGCGAGAAATTCCGGATGCCCTGCCTGCGCGCCTCGATAACGGTCAGAGCGGTGCTCGGCATGGTGGTCTCGAACCCCAGGCCGAAGAAGACCACTTCGCGTTCGGGATTCTTTTTGGCGATCATCAGCGCGTCGAGCGGTGAATAGACCATGCGGACATCGGCGCCGTCCGCCTTCGCCTTCAGCAGGCTCTTGCGCGAACCCGGAACGCGCATCGCGTCGCCGAAGGTGGTAAAGATCACCTCCGGGCGTTCGGCAAGCGCCACGCAGTCGTCCACCCGGCCCATCGGCAGGACGCAGACCGGACAGCCCGGCCCGTGAACGAATTCCAGTTCGTCGGGCAGCATCTGCTGGATCCCGTAGCGGAAGATCGAGTGCGTGTGGCCGCCGCACACCTCCATGATCTGCAGCGGTTGCGTCCGCGCCCGCATGATACTGGCGGTGAGCCCGCGGATCTCGCCCAGCAGCGACCTGCGCCTTTGCCGGGTCGCGAAACTCGTCGACATACCTCACGAGGCATCCCCGCTCATCATGCCGCCCCGGTCATCGGCAAGCAGCGTATGCACCAGGTCCCACAGGATGTGATAAATCGCAACGTGCAGTCTCCTGGATGCGATGGATGCTGTCGCTCTCCACCACCAGGCAATGATCGACGCTGTGGCCGCGCGCCATCCTGCCGCCGTCATTGCCGGTGAAGCCGATCGTCACGACGCCGAGTTCCTTCGCCTTCGCGAACGCCGCCAGCAGGTTCTCGGAATTGCCGCTGGTGGAGAAGCCGACCAGACCATCGCCGGAGTTGGCCTGCGCGATCAACTGACGGACGAAGATGTGACTGAAGCCGACATCGTTGCCGACCGCGGTCAGCATCGCGATATCGGAGGTCAGGTTGATCGCGGTCAGTGCAGGGCGGCCGGCGGTGACAGGATGCAGGAACTCTACCGCGAAATGCGCGGCATCGCAGCTCGAGCCGCCATTGCCCATGCTGAACAGCCGGCCACGCTTGCGATACACGCCGGCGATCGCCTCCGCCGTCGCCACCACGGCATCGCCGTTCCTGGCAAAGAACCGTTCCTTGGCCGCGTTGCTGTCGCGCGCCTTTTGGCGGACCGACTCGAGCAGGGCGCCGCGCAGCCTGCCGACATCCTGTTTGTCGGTGCGCAGGAACGGATACAAATTCTGCAGCGCGCGATCTTCGGTCATGGCATGGCCTTCGCGAAGTTTGGTGCAAGCGCGCGGGCGGCGGCGATCACGCCCTGGCCGAGTGCAAGCCCGCCGTCATTGGCGGGCACCAGCGAGTGAGTCAGTACGCGCAGGCCCAGGGTTTCCAACCGGCCGATCAACTGATCGAGCAGGACGCGGTTCTGCAATACTCCGCCAGACAGCGCAACGGTGGAGACCGGCTCCCTGTCGGGATGGCGCTGTCGCAGCCGGTCGACCATCCGTGCAATCACCGATGCGAGCCCCTTGTGGAACCGCGCGGCGATCACCGGCACCGGCGTGTCCTCGATCAGATCGTCGAGCAGCGCCTGCCACATCGGCCGCGGCTCTACGCACGGCAGGTCGCTGGACGGCAGCAGCGAAATCGCGAACCTGTAGGCGAGACGCTCGTCCTCGTGCGCGAGGGTATCTGCATCCACCAACGCCTCGAACTCCGCCGCTGCCTGGCCTTCGTAGTCGGCGTGCTCGCGACAGATGCCCGCCGCCGCCGCCGCCGCGTCGAACAGGCGGCCGCATGAGCTGGCCAGCGGACTGTTGACGCCGCGCGCGATCATGCCGTCGAGCGTGGCACGCGGCTTCGCCTGCAGGAAGCTGCACAGCGGCGTCTCGCCATGGTCCTTCGCGAAGCGCGCCCAGCCCATCCCTGCCATCAGATGCGCATAGGTGTTGCGCCAGGGTTCGCGGATCGCCTGGACGCCGCCCGGCATGGCGACCGGCTTGAAGGTCGCCAGTCTCCGGCAATCGCGGTAGTCGGCCAGCAGAAATTCGCCGCCCCAGAGCGCGCCGTCGAGCCCGTATCCAAGCCCGTCCAGCGCCACGCCGATCACCGGACCGGCATCCAGCGCGATGCCGTTCTCCGTCATGCATGCGGCAACATGGGCGTGATGGTGCTGCACTTCTGCTATGTCCACCTGGCGCCGCACCGCGAGGTCACGCCCCAGCCTGGTGGACAGGTAATCCGGATGGCAATCGACCGCGATGATCGACGGCGTGTGCTCGAACAGTATTTGATACGCGTCGATCGATTGCGCGCAATCGGCGAAGGTCTTGGCGTTCTCCAGATCGCCCATGTGGTGCGACAGGATCGCCTGGCCGTCGCGCAGCAGACAGAATGCATTTTTCAGCTCACCGCCCATTGCCAGCACCGCGGGTGCGCCGGCGAAGCCGTTCGGAAGGTTCAGGGGGGCCGGGGCGTAGCCGCGCGCACGGCGCATGATGCGAGGCTTGCCGCCAATGATCCGCACGACGGAATCATCGACCCGGCGGGCGATATCGCGGTCGTGCATCAGGAAATAGTCGGCGATGCCGCCCAGCGTCCGACGCGCGTCCTCGTTGTCGATGCACTGCGGCTCGTCGGACAGATTTCCGCTGGTCAGCACGATGGGCCGGTCCATCTGCTGCAGCAACAGATGGTGCAGCGGCGTGTTCGGCAGCATGACGCCGCACGTGGCGACGCCGGGCGCGACATTATCGGCAACAAGCCCACTGCCTCCGTCGCGCGCCGCGGCGATGACGATCGGCGCGGCGGCGCTGCGCAGGATAGCCGCCTCCTGTTCGGTGATGCCACAGAAGGCCCGCGCGACGTCGAGATCACGCACCATCATGGCAAGCGGTTTGTGCGCACGTTGCTTGCGTTCCCGCAGACGTGCCACGGCCGCCGGATCGGTCGCATCGCACGCGAGTTGATACCCGCCGAGACCCTTGATCGCGAGAATCTGCCCGCGCATCAGCAAACTCGCCGCGCCGTCCACATCGTCGAAGGTCGCGCCGGCGTCGCGGGCGAACGGACGGCCATCGCTGTGTTCCAGCCAGGCGACGGGGCCACAGGCGTGACAGGCGATCGGCTGCGCATGAAAGCGTCGATCATCGGGCGCTCGGTATTCGTCGCCGCAGGCCGCACATAATTGGAATTGCCGCATCGTGGTGGATTGCCGGTCGTACGGAATTCCCTCGATAATCGACAGACGCGGCCCGCAATGGGTGCAGTTGGTAAACGGGTAGCGGTAGCGTCGTTCACCGGCGTCGAACACTTCGGCACGGCATTGCGGACAGGTCGCGGCGTCGGGCACCACGCCGGTGCGCGGGCGAGTCGCAACGCTGACGATGATCCGGAAAGCGGTATCCTCCGGCGATGGCGGGCTCGGTGTGCGTTCGATCCGGTCGATCCGCGCCAGCGGCGGAGCTTCGCATGCAAGGCTGTCGACAAAACGGGCGATCGCGGCCGCGGGTCCGCGCAGCCGGATGCTGACGCCGTCGCCGTCGTTGGCAACCCAGCCGAACAGGCCGTGACGGCGCGCGAGGCGCCACACGGTCGGGCGGAAGCCGACACCCTGCACCTGGCCGCGCACACGGATCAATTCCGCCGCGTCGCGATCAACGCCTGGATGGCGTTCGTCCAAAAAGCCTGTGATGTGGCCCTGCACGGGCTGCTCGGCTTCGATCACGAGAACAGTCCCAGTACGGTCGATATCAGGCTTACATAACGCGAACCTGGTTGGCAACCCATCTTCGCCGCGCCATCCAGTGCTGCCGCATGTGATTCAATTCACAGCGCAAACTACATCCGCGAGAAATGAACAAATGGTTTCTTTCGCTCCGAGAGGACATGACATGACCGGCAGACGAAGCCTCATCGAAATCGCAATGATCGGCCTGATCCTTGGCATTCCGTCCGGTGCGGTACGGGCCGAGGTTGCTGGCCAGCCGCTTGCCACGATCCCGAGCGACACGCCGGGCGTCCATATCGACATTCTCAGCATCAAGCGCTCGGAGGGCAGCATGCTGACGCTGCGCGCCGCGTTCGTGAATGAGTCCGGTGCGCCAGTAAAGGACAGCGTGTTCCCCGGCATGAACGGGAGCGGATGGCGGGTCTCGCTTTTGGATTACCAGGCGAAGAAGATATATGGGGTGATCGAATTCGATGACGGTTCCTGCCTCTGCACCACCAATCTGACCTACAATGCGGATTTCGAACCGGACAGGGAAGTCTTGTGGGCCAAGTTCAGAGTGCCGCCGGAGTTCGTGCAAAAAGCTGACGATGCTCGCAGGCACTGGCGAGCCGGTATAGGACATTCCGATCAAACGTTGACGGGGATTTGAACCCGCGCCATGGATGAAGCTGTGGGAGGGGACAGATCCCCTCCCACATCCTGTCAATCCATGATCGTCTGGTAGACCAGGCCGCGGAACGCGATCCGGTAGTACAACCGCTGGCCCGGCGCCTGGATCAGCATGATCGGCACCAGCTTCTCTTTCGGGTCCACCCAGAATGCGGTCCCTGCAGCCCCGCCCCAGTTGAACTCCCCGACGCTGCCAGGATAGCCGGCCATGCCGGGCTGGGTCCGCACTGCCACCGTCAAACCGAAGCCATAGCCCGGACCCGGCGCGAAGTTCGGCCCCTGCGACAGCGCCGGACCCAGATGGTCGGACGCCATCAGCTCGACAGTCTTGCGCGACAGCAGGCGCACGCCGTTGGCTTCACCGCCGTTGGCGAGCATCAGCGCGAATCGCATGTAGTCGGACGCGGTCGACAGCAACCCTTCTCCGCCACCGAGGAAGATGCGCTGCTGGGTCACGTCGGTCAGCTTTGCGGTCTCTCCCGTGTCAGGATCGGGTCCCGGCTGCGCGACGCGGTCGAGCTTGTCCTTCGGCACATTGAAGAACGTGTCGGTCATCCCGAGCGGCTTGAAGATCCGCTCCGCCATGAACGCGTCGGCGCGCTGACCGGCGATCACCTCCACCAGCGCCAGCAGCACGTCGATCGAGCGGCCATACTCCCAACTTGTCCCAGGCTGGAACATCAGCGGCAGCTTGCCCAGTTCCTCGACCATCTGCTGATCCGTCAGCCGCGCGGACAGCGGCTTGCTGTCGGTGCCGGCCAACTGGATGCCGATCCCCGCCTTCGTCATGGCCTGTTCGGCCGCCGAACTGCCGCCTCCGTATGTGATGCCCGACGTATGGCGCAGCAGATCCTGAATGGTGATCTCGCGGTTGGCGGGAACCGTGGAAGCAACCCGCCTGCCTTGCGCGTCGACGGTTTCAACCATCACCTTCGGGTTCTTCAGCGCCGGCAGGTATTTCGACACAGGATCGGTCAGTCGGATTCTGCCGTCCTCCACAAGCATCAGAACGGCGACCCCGGTGATCGGCTTGGTCATCGAATAGATACGAAAGATACTGTCCTTCTGCATCGGCGCGCCGGTTGCGGGGTCGCGCACACCGAACGCCTCGTGATAGACCACCTTCCCATTGCGCGCGAGCATGATCACCGCACCGGGAATGCGCTTGGCATCCGTGTCGGCTTTGAAGAAGCTGGTGATCCGGTCGAGCCGCCCGATCCCCACGTCGGCCGGCGCCGCGGTGGGCAGGTCGGCGGTGAACCCCGTGGACGCCAACAACAGCCAGACTCCGGCAGCAGCAAGAATTCGCCTCACGGTCGTTTCTCCCGTCATCGGTTTCTTGTATTGCTCGTCTCTCGCGGCAGATGCACGTGAGCTTCGCACCGGCAGCATGCACGTCAAGGTCCCAATGATCGACACTCGCAGAATAGAAACGGCGCCTGGGATGGTGTTCGACGCATCGGTCGGCGGGCCCGACACAGCCTCTCTTGTCCTCATGCTGCATGGGTTCGGCGTTTCACGGTACCTGTGGGACGCGCAGGTACTCGCGCTGGCCGAGTCAGGGTTCTTTGCAGCCGCGCCGAATCAGCGCGGGTATGCTGTCGATGCGCGGCCGGATCCGACCGATCATGCCAATTACCGGGTCGAACTCTTGATCGCCGACGCATTTGATATTGTCGCCGCTCTCGGCCACGGCGATCGCCGCTTCCACCTGGTCGGCCATGACTGGGGCGCCAGCCTCGCCTGGCAGATCGCCGATCGGCATCCCGAGCGACTTGCCTCCCTGACGATTTGTCGCGCCCGCATCCGCTGGCCTGTCGCGCCCGCATCCGCTGGCCTTCGCACGCGCACTCGATCTGCCGGATGGGGAGCAGGCGCGGCGCTCGCGGCACCACACGACGTTTCTCGATCCCGGCGCGGGACCGAACATTCTGGCAGACGATGCAAACTGGCTTCGGACGCGACTGGCTGCCAACGGCGTGCCGCCGGCAGCGATCGAGGCGCAACTCTCCGTCATCGGCAATCTGCCAGCGATGGAGGCGGCGCTGGCATGGTATCGGGCGCGTGGCGTGCACCACCAACCGCTCGGTCCGATATCGGTGCCGACATTGTACATCTGGGGCGACGCCGACGACACGGTCGGGCGGGCGGCAGCGGAGGGGACCGACGAGTTCATCGCCGCGCCGTACAGGTTCGAAGCTCTGCCCGGCGTCGGACACTATGCTGCCGACCAGGTTCCCGATCGGGTCAGCGCATTGCTGCTGGAGCATCTCGCCCGCTATCCGGTTTGACAGCCGGGTCTGCTGGTGCGGCTCGGTTCCGACGTGGTCTTGTCCCGGTCATCGGTCGCGGCAGGAACGGCCGGAGACATCCGGCCATAACGGTGCGCCATGACGAAGCAAGAATGCGACGGAACACAGGAGATCGTTTGACATGACTGCGCCCCACGGTCCGCTTCACGGCGTCAAGGTCGTCACCTGCTCCACGGCACAGGCCGGCACGGTACCCTACATGCTGATGGCCGATCTCGGCGCCGAGATTATAAAGATCGAGGTGCCGGAGGTTGGCGACAACTCCCGCGGCAGCACGGTGATGCCCGGCTTTCCCAGCACCTATTTCGAAACCAACAACCGCGGCGTGAAAAGCGTCACGCTGAACCTGAAGATCCAGGAGGGACGGGCAATCCTGCACCGATTGGTCGCCAACGCGGACATGTTCGGCCAGAACTTTCGTCCGGGTGCGGCGGAGAAGAACGGCTTCGGCTACGAGGAATTGCGCAGGCACAATCCACGACTGGTGTACGTCTCGATCTCGGGCTACGGCCCGAAGGGGCCGCATGCCGAACTGCCGGGAACGGAACTCGATGGCGCAGGCGCTGGGCGGCATCGCCGAGGCGTACTCGATCCCCGGCCAGCCGTTGAAAACCGGCATCGTGTCGGTCGCCGACGAGACCTGCGCCATTCTCGCGTTCGGCGGTGCGCTCGCCGCGCTGACCTACGCGCGCGCAACGGGGATCGGCCAAAAGGTGGATTGCTCGCTGCTCGGCGGCCAGATCCGTCTGATGGGCTGGACGCTCACCACGGCCATGTGGCGCAATCGCGATCCGGTCACCGGTCAGGCCCGCGTCACCGGCACACCTGAGCGCCCCGGGCTCAGCGCCAGCTTCAATGACCGGGACGGCAAGCCGCTGGTGTTCCAATTGAATGGCGCCCGGCATTGGAAGGCGGCGATGACCGCGCTCGGCTTCTACGACACGCTGGTGCAGGCGGGTTTTGCCGATCTTGGCGTGATCATCGGCTCGGACGAGAAGCGGACAGCATTGCTGCGGACGCTCGACGACCTGTTCGCAACCGGTTTGCGCGACGAATGGGTGGCACGGCTGCGTGGCGCTGACATCGTCGCGGCACCGATCAACACCCTGCTCGAGGCATCGAACGATCCCGACGTGGTGGCGAACGGCTATGTCACCGAGGTCGACTATCCGAGCCACGGCAAGACGCTGAAGGTCCACGGCACGCCTTGGCAATTCTCGGAAACGCCGGCGCGGATCGGGATCGCCCCACAACTCGGCGAACACAACGACGACGTGCTCGCCGGCCTCGGCTACAGTGCCGAACAGATTCTCGATTTCCGGAAGCGGAAGATCATCTAAAGGGCGGCGTCTTGAGTGATGGGGGTCTGGGGCCTCAGGCCCCAGCGGGTCCAGGGCAGCGCCCTGGCCTTGCTTTTATCGTAGCCAGCCAACGACGCAAGTTACGTCGTCCCGGCCTCGATCGCCTCGCCGAGCCCGATCGGATGCGCCATGGCCGCCTGCAGCTTCACCGGATCGAGTTCGTTCTCCCAGCGGCTGATCACGATCGTGGCGACGCCGTTGCCGACCAGGTTGGTCAGCGCGCGACACTCGCTCATGAATTTGTCGATCCCCACCAGGATCGCGAGCGACTGGATCGGAATGTCGGGAATGATCGACAGGGTTGCGGCCAAAGTCACGAACCCGGCCCCGGTAACGCCGGAGGCGCCCTTCGAGGTCAGCATCGCGATCCCCAGGATCACCATCAACTGGGCGAACGACAGTTGCGTGTTGGTCGCCTGCGCCAGGAACAGCGTCGCCAGCGTCATGTAGATGTTGGTGCCGTCCAGGTTGAAGCTGTAGCCGGTCGGGATGACCAGTCCCACCACCGAGCGCGAGGCACCGAGCCGCTCCATCTTGACGATCATGTTCGGCAGCACGGTCTCCGACGAGCTCGTGCCGAGCACGATGAGCAGTTCGTCCTTGATGAACGCCAGGAAGCGCAGGATCGAGAAGCCGCACAGCCTGCTGATGCCGCCGAGCACGATCAGCACGAACAGGAGGCTGGTCGCGTAGAAGGTCAGGATCAGCTCGACAAGGTTCCACAGCGCCCCCAGCCCATAGGCGCCGACCGTGAAGGCCATGGCGCCGAAAGCGCCGATCGGCGCCACCCGGACGATGATGCCGATGATGCGGAACAGCACCTTGCCGGCGAGGTCGATCGCCTCGATCACGGGCGTGCCAATCCCCGGCAGACGGGCGACGGCGAAACCCGTGAGAATGGCGACCAGGAGAACCTGCAGCAGATCGCCCTTGGCGAAGGCACCGACAAACGTGTCGGGTATGATCGCCAGCAGGTGAGCGACGATCCCCTCCTCCTTGGCGCGCACCACATAGGCGGCAACCGCCTTTGGATCGAGCGCGGCCGGATCGATGTCGAAGCCGGCACCGGGACGGACCAGCAGGCCCACGAGCAGGCCGATGCCGAGCGCCAGGGTCGAGACGACCTCGAAATACAGCAGCGTCTTCAGTCCGACCCTGCCCACCTTGCTCAGGTCGCCCATCGAGGCGATGCCATGCACCACGGTGCAGAAGATCACCGGGGCGATCAACATGCGGATCAACGCGATGAACGCATCGCCGAGCGGCTTGAGTGCGACGCCGGTCGCTGGCGCGAAATGACCGATCAGGATGCCGACCGCGATGGCGATCAGCACCTGGACGTAAAGGGTCGGATACCAGGCCCGGCGTTTCGACATTTGTTACCCCAGAGGCGGAACAGTCACCGCGCTTGCGGCCTGCTGCTGCTTTGCTCCACGTCCATCAAGGCACGCGCAGATGCTGCGGAACAGCTCCCCATAAGGTATCGGCTTGTGAAGCACCCGAATGCCGAGACTGCTTCTTGCCACGACGTTGTTGTAGCCGGACATCAGGATGATCGGCAAATCCGGGAAGCGTGACGTCACCTGCTCCGCGAGATCGAGGCCGGTCATGCCTTCCGGCATCACGACGTCGGTCAGCAGCAGGTCAAAGCCCGGGTCCTCGCGAAGGCGATTGAGCGCCTTGCGCGCACGGTCCACCACCTCTACCGCGAACCCCATCGATGCAAGCATCTGCACGGTCACGGTCGCGACTTCGGCATTGTCCTCCACGACCAGGATCCGGCCGCGCCGCTGCTGCGCGGCAGTGGCGCCGTCCTGCCGGTCGGCGGCACTGATCTCCTTGTGCGAGCGCGGCAGGTGTATCGTTACTGTGGTGCCCACGCCCGGCTGGCTGTCGATGACGACCATACCGCCCGACTGCTGGGCAAATCCATAGACCTGGCTCAATCCGAGACCCGTACCCTCGCCGGGCTCCTTGGTGGTGAAGAACGGATCGAACACCCTGCCGATCAGGTCGGCAGGAATGCCCACGCCGGTGTCGCGCAAGGCGACGACGACATGGTCGCTGTCCTGCGACGGTCCACCGCTGCCCCGTGCGGCATTTCGCACGTCGATCTCGAACCTGCCGCCCCCCGGCATGGCATCCCGCGCATTCACCGCCAGATTGAGCAGGGCAATCTCGAGTTCGGCGAGATCGACCTCGATGCACCAGACGTCATCCGCCACCGAGAGTGCCAATTGGATATCGCCGCGCAACGACGCACGCAGCATCTCGACGATGCGCGGCAGTTCGTGCCGCAAATTCAAAACCCTGGGGCTGGCCGCGTGGCGTCGCGAAAAGGCCAGCAGCTGCCGTGTCAGCGCCACGCCTCGCTCGCTGGCCCGCAGGATGTTGTCCATCCGGTTCGCCAGGTTCGCCGGGGACCGCTTGGCCAGTTCGGCATTGCCCGAGATGACGGCAAGCAGGTTGTTGAAATCGTGGGCCACGCCGCCGGTGAGCTTCCCCAGCGCCTCCATTTTCTGCGCGTGACGCAGTTGGGCCTCCAGCTCTTCGCGCTCGGTGATGTCGCGCGCGGTCGTGATGACAAAGCGCTCGCCGGTTTCGGTCTGCTCGGGCACCAGCACGGCGACCACGTCGATCGTCCGGGTGCGGCCGGCCATGGTGCGATGCGCAACATAACGCTGCGTCTCGCCGCTGCGTGCGCACTCGCGGAGGTGGCGCAAAGGGATCTGCGCCGCCTCATGACCCAGGACCTCCTCCAGATCGTGGTTGATGACCTGGTCCCGTGTCAGGCCATAGGCCGCCTCGCATGTCGGGTTCAGATCGACGTAGATGCAACGGCCATCCGGCTTGACCCGTTGCAGGGTCAGCCAATCCGGTGAGTTGTCGAAGAACGCCTGCAATTGCGCCCGGCTCGACGCGAGCTGGCGCGCACGCTCCCGCACCTGAATTTCAAGCTGCTCGTTCAGCTCGCGCAGCCGTCGTTCGCTTTCCTCCAACGCCTGGGTGATCCGCTTGCGCTCGTCGATGTCCTCGATGATCGCCGAGCATGTAGAGAACATTGCCGTCCAGGTCCCGGATCGGGCCGACATTGACGCTGACCCAGAAACTCTGGCCGGACTTGCGGATGAAGCGTTCTTCCAACTGGGTCTGCCCCACCGTGCCGGCAACAAGTTCCTGCGCGCTGGCACAACAACATCGCGGTCGTCCGGATGGACGAGTTCCAGGAAGCTGCGGCCGATAAGCTCCTCGGCCGTATACCCGAGCATCCGGCACAGCGCCGGGTTCACCTCGCGTAGGCAAAAATCCATGCCGGCGGTCGCTTTGCCGAGCGGGCTCTGTTCGAACACACGGCGAAAACGGGCCACGCTCTCACCCAGCGCCGCATCCGCTAGTTTCTTGTCTGTGACGTCAACGTCGATGCCGCAATAGCGGACCGGCCGTCCCGCGGCGTCGCGGATAATCCGGCCGCGGCCAAAGATCCAGCGCGTCAGCCCGTCGAAGCGGCGCAGGCGGTATTCAACCTCGAAAGAGTTCGGCGCCGTCCGCCATTACAATGCGGATACCTTCCGCGACGCGCTTACGATCTTCCGGATAGCGCAGCGCACGGATGCGCTGCATCGGGACGGCCTCGTCGGTCGGCGGCAGTCCCATGATCCGGAAGTATTGCGTCGTACCCCGGACCGTGTCGGTGGCCAGGTCGATCTCCCACACGCCGACGCCCGCACTTTGCTCCGCCAGGGTCAGCAGATCGTCGCGCTCATGCAGCGCGCGCTCCATCTGCCGCCGCTCGGAGATGTCGCGGATATGCACCAATAGCCCCCAGGAATTGGGAGCGACGTTTATCTCGACCAGCATGCCCAGGGCCGGTGAAGTCACTTCGCTGCGCAGGGATTTCCCCTCGGCCATGGCGCGCTGCAGCATGGCAAGCACGTCCGAGCCCGCGAGGGCAGGGAACACGTCCAGCAGATGTCGGCCAAAAATATCGTCGCGCCGCACGCTCCAGATGCGTTCGCCTGCAGCATTCATATACAGCAGATGCCAATTGCGGCCGATCACGCAGCAGGCGTCCAGCATGGCTTCCAGGACGGCCTGTGCATCCGGCGGGAATGGGCTGGACGCCAGCCACTCGGTTCGCGATTGGTTCTCGACGTCCGGGGCTATGGCCATCCCGCCATTGTTACAAGACTTTCGATCCTTCCGGGTGGGCGCGTCTGCCACTCGCGAGGAGTTGACACCGCGCCTTCGCCGCCGTCCGCCGCGCAATCACAAGCGTATACACAGCCGTGGCGCCTTACCCGTCATCCGGCAGCCGCCTGGGTCGGCCGGCATCGTCCACTGCAACCAGCACGAACTCGGCCGCCGTTACCCGTACCCGCTCGCCCTGGCCGCGGCGGAGCACCCACGCCTCGACGCCGAGCGTGATGGAGCTGCGGCCCGTGCGGGTAATGTCGGTATAGACACACACGACATCGCCCACCTTCACCGGCTGGAGAAAGCTGAGATTGGATACGGCGGCGGTGGCGACGCGGCCCTTGGCGCGCGTGCCGGCGGAAACCCCGGCGGCGAGGTCCATCAGCGACATGATCCAGCCACCGAAGATATCGCCGACAGGGTTGGTGTCGGCGGGCATCGCGACGGTGCGCAGCGCGAGCTCGCCGGTCGGCTGGGTCGCGGCATTCGTCATGGCGCGGTCTCCTGCTAGGATCGTCGCCATGGTGGAGCGGAAAGCCGCGGAGGGCGAGGCATGAACGAGCAATCGGCCGTGACGGAGCAGGTGCTGCTGCGGCGCGATCGAGACGGTATCGCCTGGCTGACGCTGAACCGTCCGGGCGCGCGCAATGCGCTTTCCATCGGGCTGATGGAAGCCCTGGTGGCGGAACTGGACGCCATCGAGGCGGACCCGACCACGAAGGTGGTGGTGATCGGCGGCGCCGGGCCGGCCTTCTGCGCCGGGCACGATCTGCGCGAACTGCGCTCCCGGCCCGAGCGGGCGGCCTACCAGGCGACCTTCGAGCTGTGCTCGCGGCTGATGACGCGCATCGTGCGCCTGCCCAAGCCGGTGATCGCCCGCGTGCACGGCGTGGCGACCGCGGCGGGCTGCCAGCTCGTGGCGAGCTGCGACCTCGCCGTGGCCGCGGCGACGGCGCGGTTTGCCACGCCGGGGGTCAACATCGGGCTGTTCTGCTCCACACCGATGGTCGCCCTGTCGCGCGCCGTCGGACGCAAGGCGGCGATGGAGATGCTGCTCACCGGCGAACTGATCGACGCGGCGCGGGCGCGCGAGCTGGGCCTGGTCAATCGCGTGGTGCCCGAAGCGGAGCTGGACGCGGCGGTCGCGGCGCTGGCCGGGCAGATCGCCGCGAAGAGCCCGCTCACGCTGGCGATCGGCAAGGCCGCGTTCTATCGCCAGGCCGAGATGGGGCTGGACGATGCCTATGCCTACGTCTCGGAGGTGATGACCCGGAACATGCTGGCGCGCGACGCGGCCGAAGGGATCGATGCGTTCCTTGCCAAGCGCCAGCCGGTGTGGACAGGCACTTGATTTCACTGATCTCTGTTCACTCATCATTGGTTGCCGATGGCCAAAGACCCGTATGAAACCCTTGGGCGTGCAGAAGACCGACAGCGAGGCGGCGATCCGCTGCGCCTATCGCAAGCTCGCCAAGCGCCACCACCCCGACGTCAATCCCGGCAAGCCCGAGGCGGCGGAACGGTTCAAGGAGATCAGCGCCGCCTACGATATCCTGTCCGACAAGGACAAGCGCGCCCGCTACGACCGCGGCGAGATCGATGCCGCGGGCAACGAGGTGCCGCCGCAGCGTCCGTTCTATCGCGACTTCGGCGATGCCGCGGGCCGCGAGAAATATCGCACCCAGGCCGGCTTCGACGAGGCGGACCTGGAGAGCATCTTCGCCCAGGCATTCGGTGGCGGGATGGGCGGCGGCGGGGCGCGCGGCGGTGCCGGCGGACAGCGGTTCTCGATGCGCGGCCAGGACGCCCAGTACCAGCTGACCATCGATTTCCTGGACGCCGTCAACGGCACCACCCGCCGGGTCACGCTGCCGGACGGGCGCACGCTCGATGTGCGCATACCCGCCGGCGTGCGCGACGGCCAGATCATCCGGCTCAAGGGCCAGGGCATGCCGGGCATCGGCGACGGCGCGGCAGGCGACGCGCTGGTGGAGATCACCGTCGCGCCACAACGCCCTGTTCCGTCGCGAGGGCGACGACATCATCGTCGAACTGCCGGTGACGCTGCAGGAGGCGGTGCTCGGCACAACGCTGGAGGTGCCGACCATCAAGGGGCCGGTGCGCCTCACCATCCCGCCGAATTCCGGCACCGGCACGAGGCTGCGCCTGCGCGGGCGGGGGATCGAAGGCAAGGGCCATCAATACGTCGAACTGCATCCCGTGCTGCCGCCGGCCGAGGAGCCGGAACTGGCCGAGTTCCTCAAGACCTGGAAGCCGCGCCATCCGTTCAGCCCACGGGCCGGCATGGAGACCAAAGGGGAGGCCAAGTGATGGACATCATCTCGGTCACCGCGCTGTTCCCCGGCCTGTCGCAGGTCGAGCTGGTCAACTGGGTCGAGCGGGGCTGGGTGCTGCCGGACACCGCCGATAGCGGCTTCGTGTTCCACGAGATCGACGTCGCGCGCGTGCGACTGATCCATGACCTGCGCGACGACATGGACGTCGGTGAGGATGCGATCTCCCTGGTGCTGTCGCTGCTCGATCAAGTCTACGAGCTGCGCAGCAAGATGAAATCCGTCCTGCACGTCCTGGAATCGCAGCCGCGGGACGTGCAGGCGGCGGTGCTCGGTGCATTGCGACCTCACGGCCTTGATTATTGACAAGAAATCCATGCAAATTTGATCTGGATCAATGAGTCCAACTCCGCACAGAGAGTAGGGAATTCTGACGTTAACCCGTTGGAAAGATATGGTTGCATTGGCACAAAGGCCTGCAGAAATGGCCGGCAACGGCGTGGAGCGTGTCACCAGCGGCTACACGATCCGCGTCAGGACCGCAGCCTTGGGACGCGTCGGCGGGCAGTATGTCATGCGCGACCGGAAAGGACGCCGGATCGCGTTGCCTGTCACTACCGAGCCGGATCACCTGCTCAAGGTTTGGGCAGCCTTCTAGCGTACGGCAACCGCCATGGAGGCGATGCCGACGATCCTGGCCGGTGAAATGGTATCTATCGCCGTGCCACAGAGCCCCCGGCCCCGCACCGGCGGTCGGCAACCGCGAGATGGCAACCAATCGCGCTAGATGAACTGCGCCGATGCGCCACCATTGACACTTCAGGGCCCGCGGTTCCGTCGGTTCCGCTGGAGTTGGTCCGGCGTAAGCTGGAACCCGGCGAGGACGGTGTAGGCGGCCCCCGACTTGGTCGGACTGACCGGCAGAACCATATCGATCTCGCCGGTACCCAGCGTGACGCGATCGACGTTCGATGGGAACGTCGCGTGCATCAGGTAGACGTGCTTGTCCAGGATCGTGTCGCCATCCATCACCGCCAGGAACACCGGCACGTCGGTTTCCCGCCCTTCCATTGCCGGGCCACGGGTCATTTCGACCAGCGATATTCACCGCCGTGGCGAGCTGCGTCTTTGTATCGCCCTCGCGGCAATTGCCGTTGACCCCGACGATCCGGGCGTGCAGCACGAGGTCGGTCAGGTCATGCGCGCGGTCCGGAGCGGTGCCGGGCCGGTAGATGTCCAGGTCTGCCGCGTCGCCGAGGAACGCGGGACTTGGGCAGGCCGGGGCGAATTGGTTCCGTGCGGGGCCGCAGTCGGCCAGCAGCGCCAGCAGCACGGCAATCAGGGCGGCGCGTGGCGCCCATCCAAGGTTCGGCGGTCGTGCGGGCATCGGCGACTCCGGAATGCGAGCCGGCGCTTCTTGCGGCACCGCGGTCGTTGCCCGCAAGGGAGGGCGTCGGCATAGTGCGCGTCGCCGGCCGGATGGACAACACGCCGCAGGAGGCCACTCATTTCCCAGCACTCTGCATCAGCAGCCTGACCGCACATGGCGGTCTACACCGAAGTCACCGACGAGGCTTTGGCCGCGTTCCTGGCGGACTACGACATCGGCAGCATGGTCGCGTTCCGCGGCATTGCCGAGGGCGTGGAGAACAGCAATTACTCCCTCCGCACCACGGCGGGCGACTTCATCCTGACGCTCTATGAGAAGCGCGTGGACCCCGCCGACCTGCCCTGGTTCCTCGGCCTGATGGAGCACCTGGCCAGGCGCGGCATCGTCTGCCCGCTGCCGGTGCATGGACGCGATGGCGCGGCGCTGCGCCGGTTGAGCGGCCGCCATGCCGCGATCACCACATTCCTGCCCGGCGTCTGGCCACGCCGGGTGCGGCCGGAGCATTGCGCTCCGGTGGGCGCGGCGCTCGCGGCCTTGCACGTGACGGGGCAAGACTATGTGCCGCAGCGCGTCAATGCCCTCGGGCCGGACAGCTGGGCGCCGCTGCTGGAGCGTTCGCGGGCGCGCGCGGACGAGGTGCAGGCGGGCCTCGCGGTCGAACTGGACCTGGCGCTGGCGGGGATCCTGTCCGCCTGGCCGCGCGATCTGCCGGTCGGCCACATCCACGCCGATCTGTTTCCCGACAACGTATTCTTCCTCGACGGCCGCCTGTCCGGCCTGATCGACTTCTACTTTGCCGCCACGGATATCCTGGCCTTCGACGTGGCGGTGTGCCTGAACGCCTGGTGCTTCGAGCAGGACTTTTCGTTCAACGTTACCAAGGCGCGGTCGATGCTGTCAGCGTATGCCGCGACACGCCCGCTGTCGGACGCGGAGCGCGCTGCGCTGCCGGTGCTGTGCCGGGGGGCGGCGATCCGGTTCCTGCTGACGCGGCTGTACGACTGGCTCAACACGCCGCCCGGCGCTCTGGTGACGCGCAAGCATCCGATCGAGTATCTGCGCCGGCTGCGCTTCCATCTCGCGGCGCGCACCGAGCACGCCTATGGCATCTGAGGACATCACCGTCACACCTGGCCCGCCGGCGGCCGAAGTTGTGGAGATCTGGACCGACGGCGGCTGCAAACCCAATCCGGGCCCCGGCGGCTGGGCGGCGATCCTGCGCTTCCGCGGCGTCGAGCGCGAACTGTCGGGCGCCGAAGCGGCGACCACCAACAACCGCATGGAGCTGACTGCGGCAATGAAAGCGCTGGAGGCGCTGAAGCGGCCGTGCCGCGTCGTTCTGCATACCGACAGCGAGTACCTGAGGAACGGCATCACCCGCTGGCACACCGGCTGGGTCCGCCGCAATTGGCGCAATGCCTCCGGCGATCCTGTGGCGAACATGGACCTGTGGCGGCGCATTGCTGGACGCCGCGGCCTCGCACCAGATCGAGTGGCGCTGGGTGCGCGGCCATTCCGGCGATCCGATGAACGAACGCGCGGACGTGCTGGCGACCGCCGCCCGGGAGGCGCTGCACGGCTAATAGGCGGCGAGCGCGATTCCGAACGTGTCCCGAAAACCCTGCCGCCCAGCCTCGGTGATCGCGAGCGCGCGGGTGTCGCGCCGGCGGGCGATCCAGCCGAGCTCGAAGCAGCGGCAGGCCAGCGCGGCGCCGACCCGACCGGCGAGATGCGGCCGCCGCTCGCTCCAGTCAAGGCACGGTCGGCAGAACACCCGCCGCCCGGCAGCCGGCGCTGCGCCGAACTCATCGAAGAACCGCTGCCCCCGCTCGGTCACCTCGCCGCCGTCGGTGCCCAGAGCGACATGGCCGCGCGCGGTCAGCGCATCGGCCAGCGCCACGCCGAGGCGTCCAGCCAGGTGGTCGTAGCAGGTGCGCGCGGTCCGCAGCGCCTCGCCGCCGCGCCATGTGGTGGCGTGTGCCGGCTCGGGGCCGGCGAGGGCCATCACCCCCTCCAGCATCTGCCCGACCAGCGGCGAGGCCAGCCGGTAGTAGCGGTTCCTTCCCTGCTTCTCCGCGGCCAACAGCCCGCCATCGGCGAGCTTCGCCAGATGGCCGCTGGCGGTCTGCGGCGTGACATGGCCGGCGAAGGCCAGTTCCTTCGCGGTTAGCGCGCGGCCGTCCATCAGCGCGCCAAGCATGTTGGCGCGCGCCGGATCGCCGAGCAGCGCGGCGGTGGTGGCGATGCGGTTCGGATCGGCCATGGCAGTGCTCCGTGTATCCCGCCGGAACATAGCGATTGGATGGCGCAGCCGCACCGCGGTGATGGTTCGGCCGACGCCGAAGTGTCGCAGGGTACCGGGGCGTTCTCCAGCGTCGCAGGCGAGGTGTACCGGAGCTTGCTTTGGAGCAAATTTAGATTGACTGAAGAAAGTGCACCTCGCCCGCTTGCGGGAGAGGTAGGAGCGCGTAGCGCGACGGGAGATGGTTCTTCAGCAGTTGGGTGCCGCCGGGACGCACCCTCTCCCGCGTCGCTGACGCGACTGGACCTCTCCCGCGAGCGGGAGAGGTGACTAGCTCAGTCCGAACCTGCGAACGAACCAGGTCTTCATAAGGTGGGTCAGGACGGCATAGCTCAGCAGGATAGCGCCGAGCGGCAGCCAGTAGCCCGGCGGAAGATGGACGAAACCCAATGGTGGGACCAAGCCAGGAGAACGGTATGGCAATCCCCACCACGGCGATGACGAGGCTCGTCGTGATCAGCGCCGCACTCGCCCGGCTCTCGAGGAACGGCACCTTGGCGGTGCGGATGATATGGATGATGAGCGTCTGGGTCAGCAGCGATTCGACGAACCAGCCGGTCTGGAACAGCGCCGGCTTGTCCCACGCACCGAACACATAGAGCATCATGAAATAGGTGACGTAATCGAAGATCGAGCTGATCGGGCCGATCAGCACCATGAACCGGGTGATGTTGCCGATATCCCAGCGCCGCGGCACAGCCAGATATTCGGCATCGACGTTGTCGGTCGGTATCGCCGTCTGCGAGAAATCATACAACAGGTTGTTGGTCAGAACCTGGATCGGCGCCATCGGCAGGAACGGCAGGATGATGCTGGCGCCGAGCACGCTGAACATGTTCCCGAAGTTCGAGCTTGCGCCCATCTTGATATACTTCGTGATGTTGCCAAAGACCTTGCGGCCTTCGAGAACGCCTTCACCAAGAACCGCCAGACTTTTCTCGAGCAGGATGATGTCGGCGGTCTCCTTCGCAATGTCGACGGCGCTGTCGACGGAAATTCCGACATCGGCAGTCTTCAATGCCGGGCCGTCGTTGATGCCGTCGCCGAGGAAGCCCACGACGTGCCCCTTGCGGTGCAGCGCGTCGATGATCGCCGCCTTCTGCGACGGCGAGACCTTGGCGAAGACCGTGGCGGTCTCGGCCAAGCTCGCCATATCGTCAGGCGACAACGCATCGATCTCGCGGCCGAGAACGATGCGGTCCACCGACAGCCCGACTTCATGACAGATCTTTCGCGCGACGATGTCGTTGTCGCCCGTCAGGATCTTCACCTGAACGCCGTCTGCCTTCAGCGTGGCAATTGCCGCCGCGGCTGTTTCCTTCGGTGGGTCGAGGAACGCAATGAAGCCCAGCAACGTGAGACCGGCCTCGTCCGCGACGGTGTAAACCGCCTGCGCCGGCGGCATTTCCTTCGATGCAACCGCGATGACGCGAAACCCATCGGCGTTCAGCCTGGCCGTCGTCTCGGTCACCTCGGTAAAGTGGGTTTTGTCGAGCAAGCCGCTCTCGCCATCCGTGGCGTAGCGCGTGCAAACGGCAAAAACCTCCTCGACGGCGCCCTTGCAAATGAGGATATGCACGCCGTCGTCACGCTCGAGAACGACCGACATCCGGCGTCGCTCGAAGTCGAACGGCATCTCGTCGATCTTGTGGAACTGCTTTTCCACCTTGAGCTTCTCCTCGAGATCGACATGCTTCAGCACCGCGACGTCGAGCAGATTCTTGAGACCGGACTGATGGTAGCTGTTCAGGTAGGCGTATTCCAGAACGCGGGCCGAGTCGTTGCCGCGGACATCGAGGTGCTGCTTCAGGATGATCCGGTCCTGCGTCAGCGTGCCGGTCTTGTCCGTGCACAGGACATCCATCGCGCCGAAGTTCTGGATTGCATTGAGCCGCTTGACGATGACCTTCTTTCGCGACATCGCGATCGCGCCCTTGGCGAGGTTGACGGTCACGATCATGGGCAGCATCTCGGGCGTCAGCCCGACCGCGACGGCAACCGAGAACAGCAGCGCTTCGATCCAGTTGCCCTTGCTGAGGCCGTTGATCACGAACACCAGCGGGACCATCACCAGGATGAAGCTGAACATCAGCCAGGTGAAACGCGTGATGCCTTTGTCGAAGCTGGTCAGCACCCGCCGCTCGGCGATCGCACCCGCCACCCCGCCGAATGCGGTCCGGGCGCCGGTGAGCACGACGACACCGCAGCCGATCCCGCTGATGACGGCGCTGCCCATGAAGCAGACATTGGGAAGGTCGAACGGCGTCTCAGCGGTGCCGGCGTGCGCATCGGCATGCTTCTCGATCGGCATCGCCTCGCCGGTGAGGGTCGACTGGTTGACAAAGAGATCCTTGGCCGAGATCAGCCTCAGATCGGCGGGGATCATGTCGCCGGCCGACAGCATGACCACGTCGCCTGGCACGATCTGTTCGAACGGCACGTCGATGTGGTCCTGCGCGGCGCCGCCTCGCCGGCGAAGGGTTGCAGTCGTTACTACCATCCGTCGCAGCGCATCGGCTGCCTTGTTGGAACGGTGCTCCTGAAGAAACCCCAGTGAGATGCTCAGCAGCACCATCCCGGCGATCACGATCGCCGCGCGCTGATCGCTGAGGAAGTACGAAGCCACCGCGAGCGTCAGCAGAAGTACATTCAGCGGATTGATCGATCTCCCGACGACCTCGCCGGCAATCGTGTGGCGCGTCTGGTGCGCCACTTGATTCGGACCTATCGAGTGCAGCCGCTCCTCGACCTCGTCCGCTGCGAGGCCGTCGGCGGAACTGCGAAGCCGCTGCAACGCGTCGGCCGGCGAAAGGCACGCCACCTCGCGCAGGGTTTCCCCGCTCGCGGCCGATCCACGCGTCGGGGCCGAGGGCCGGCGGCCGAAGCGGGCAAAGACGGACGTGAAGCCGATCAGCCAGGATGTGTCCAGCTGGTGTCTCCTTGGACGATAGCCCGAATTCCTGATCCGAAATCCCCAGACGGATAAGGCGAACGACGGCACTCGGGAAATAGCTCCCGATGCAAATGACCGCAACGATAATGTGTTCGGCGACGATGCCGCGAACGCGACACGACCTCCGGTGGGTGTTGATTCAGATCAATGAGGCCGCGCGCCATTTGGGGCAAAGGGCGTTGTTCGGCCGACGCTGTCCGTCGTGACCGGACGATGGCGCTGCCATTCCAGCCGAGCCCCGATGTCCCCGGGGGTGCGACATGAACTGGGGATTTCTGGACACACGCGAAGGACTCCAGCATGTCCTAAAGGCTCGTTGTCGGCTTGACTGTGCTGTCGCTTGTGGGTTGCTGCCCCGCTCCTGAGCGCCTGCCACACCACCGCGGGGGCGGGCCAGGACATCTCCGCCACCGGCAATGCTATCGATAAGACCGCCAAAAAGCTCACGCCCTGATCTCGTGCCGCTGTCGGACGCGGAGGTCCCGCGCCTCGCATAAGGCGGCTGCCGGCCAGCTGACATACTCGATCCGACGGCAGGTGGTGTGCCGCCGATCCTTATGGCAAATTCCCGAAAGGCATTTCGGGGATGCGGCGCGTGACTCCTGCGGATCTCTGCAACGTCGACGTGCTGGTGATCGGTGCCGGCAATGCCGCGGCCAATGCGGCACTGTCGGCGCACGAGGCGGGCGCGTCGGTCGCGATGATCGAGACCGCGCCGAAGGAGGCACGCGGCGGCAACTCGGCTTTCACCGGCGGCGCATTCCGCTTCAAATACGCCGGTATCGATGAGCTGCTGCAGTTGGCGCCCGACATCGCCGACCTCGATCTCGCCACCATCGACTTCGGCAGCTACACCGAAGGCCAGTACTTCGACGACATGGGCCGGCTGACCGAGTACCGCTGCGACCCCGAATTGACCGAGGTGCTGATCGGCAACAGCTTCGAAGCCGGACTGTGGCTGCGTCGGCATGGCGTGCGATTTCAGCCGGCGCTTGGGCGGCAGGCATTCAAGGTCGACGGAAAGTTCAAGTTCTGGGGCGGCCTGGCGTGCCACATCCTCGGCGGCGGCCAGCATCTGGTCGCGGCGCTGCACGAGAAGCTGGAGCGCCTCGGGATTCCGGTGCTGTACGACACGACCGCAACCGCGCTGCTGCGCGGCGATGACCGCATCGAGGGCGTGCGCGTGCGGCACCGGTTCAGGCAATACGATCTGCGCGCCAGGGCGGTGGTGCTCGCGTGCGGCGGGTTTGAAATCGAATGCGGAAATGCGTGCCCGCTATCTCGGCCCCAACTGGGATCTGGCAAAGGTGCGCGGCACGAAATACAACACCGGCATCGGCCATCGCATGGCGATCGACGTCGGTGCCGCGGTCGCGGGGCATTGGTCCGGTGCGCATGCCGTGCAGTGGGACATGAATGCGCCGCCGTACGGCGATCTGACTGTTGGCGACCGGTTCCAGAAGCACAACTATCCGTTCGGCGTGCTGGTGAATGCGCGCGGCGAGCGCTTCCTTGACGAGGGGCTGGACTTTCATAGCTACACCTATGCCAAGTACGGCCATGAGGTGATGAAGCAGCCGGGTCTGTTCGCCTGGCAGATCTTCGATGCGAAGATCGTCCACCTGCTGCGCGAGGAATACCGCATCGCGCGCATCACCAAGGAGCAGGCGGACACGCTCGAGGAACTGGCGCCGAAGCTGACTGGCGTGGATACCACGGCGGTGCTGGAGACGCTCCGCCAGTACAATGCGGCGCCGCGTCCCGACGTCGCGTTCAATCCTAATATCCATGACGGATTGCGCACCTTCGGGTTGCCGATCGACAAGACCAACTGGGCGCAGACGCTCGACACGCCGCCATACCACGCGTATGGCGTGACGGCCGGCGTGACCTTCACCTTCGGTGGCCTGAAGACGACGACGGCAGCAGAGGTGGAGGACGTGTCCGGCGCGGCGATCCCAGGGCTTTACGCCGCGGGGGAGATTCTGGGTGGGCTGTATTTCCACAACTACGGCAGCGGGACGGGACTGGTCGCCGGCGTGGTGTTCGGCCGCATCGCCGGCCAGCAATCGGCGGACATCCGCTCGTTCCCGGGCGTGAGCGATCCGGCAGCACAGGTGCGGCCGGAAACAGGAGGAGGAACCAATGGCTGACAATGGACAGACGATCATCGAACTCGACAGGCAGCGCATGACCGCGATGGCGGAGAAGGATATTGGCAAGCTGAATGCGGTGCTGTCGGACGATCTGGTCTACACGCACTCATCGGCGCGGATCGACACGAAAAAGAGCCTGATCGGCGCAATGGAATCCGGCACAACGGTTTATACGTCGGTCGAACCATTCGACGTGAAGGCGCAGGATTTGGGCTCGCCGTGGTGCTGACCGGATCGGCGCGCATCGGCGTCAACTCCGGCGGCAAACCCAACGCCTTCGCCGTCCGGTTCACCGATGTCTATGCCAACAAGGGCGGCAAGTGGCAGATGGTGACCTGGCAGTCCACCCGCCTGCCGGAGTGATTTTTCCCGATTTCGGCGTTGCGCGGACACGCTGTCCTGCGCAACGCCGACGCTCTTGTCGCCGATGGCCTGATCGATCCCGCCGCCCGCGACGCCATCGCCGCGGTCGGGCGACGCTACGCCGTTGCCATCACTCCGGCGATGCGCGCGCTGATCGAGCATCCCGACGACCCGATCGGCCGCCAGTTCATCCCCGATCCCGCGGAACTGATCACCGCGCCGCACGAGCGCGCCGATCCGATCGCCGATGATGCGCTGTCGCCGATCAAGGGCGTGGTGCATCGCTATCCCGACCGCGCCCTGCTCAAGCCGCTGCTGATCTGTCCGGTGTATTGCCGCTTCTGCTTCCGCCGCGAACATGTCGGGCCGGACGGCGGCCTGCTGAGCGATGCGGAGTTGCAGGCGGCGTACGACTGGTTCGCCGCGCCGCCCGGCGATTCGCGAGGTGATTCTCACCGGCGGCGATCCGCTGATGCTGTCGCCGCGCCGGCTTGCCTCGATCGTCGGGGCACTGTCGTCGATCCCGCATATCGACATCCTGCGCGTGCACTCGCGTGTGCCGGTGGCCGATCCGGCGCGGATCACCGATGCGCTCGCCGCCGCGCTGGAGACGGACAAGTCCATGTGGCTGGTGCTGAACGCCAATCACGCGCGCGAATTCACGCCTGAGGCCTGAGCCGCCATTCGGCAAGTGCTTGCGCGCGCCATACCTGTGCTCGGCCAGTCGGTGCTGCTGCGTGGGGTCAACGACAGCGCCGAGACGTTGGAGGCGTTGTTCCGTGCGATGCTGGCTGCGCGGGTGAAGCCTTACTACCTGCACCAGTTGGACGCTGCACCGGGCACCGCTCGCTTCCATGTGTCGATCGAGGAGGGCCGCCGCCTGCTCGCCGAACTGCGGGCGCGTGTCACGGGCCTGGCGTGGCCGACATACGTGCTGGATATCCCGGGCGGCTATGGCAAGGTGCCGGTCGGTCCCGACTATTTCGCGCCGGACGACCACGTGCGCGACACCGGCGGAACGCTGCGCTCAATTTCAGGTCCGCGATGAAGCCGCCTCCGTGTCGTCACGGGGACCGAATTCCATGTCCGCGTAGATTTCGCTCAGTGGCAGCTCGATGCCGATCTCGGGCATCTGAAGCACGTCCCCTTCCGTGTGGGCCCGCGCGATCCAATCGGCGCCCATCCGGGAGAAAACCGTGGCGGCGATGCTGTCCTGCTCGAGAATGATGTAGCGCTGGATCGATGCGGTCGCTTGGTATTCCTGCAGCTTCTCGATCCGATCGGTGCGCGAGGTGTTGGGGCTAAGTACTTCGAACACCACGACGGGCTCCGGGACGATCGTGTCGCCCGGGGCGGATTTCGTGCAGTTCACATGCGCGTCCGGATAGCGGATGCGGCCCTGCACCTCGATCTTTGTGGTCGAAACGGCCGAGCTTTTCGCCAAGTACGTGGTGCCGAACTACACGCGGTTTCCCGTGTGCCTGGTGCGCGGCGAAGGGTCGTATGTGTGGGACGACCAGGGCCGGCGGTATCTCGATTTCTTTCCCGGCTGGGGCTGCAACTTGCTGGGCCACTGTCCGCCGCGGGTCGTGGAGGCCATTCAGCAGCAGGTGGCCGAGCTGATCCACGTGCCCAACACGTGGCACACCGAAGCCCAGGGCCGCTGGGCCCAGTTGCTTTCGGAGCGGAGCTTCGGCGGCAAGGCGTTCTTCTGCAACTCGGGCGCGGAAGCGAACGAGGCGGCGATCAAGCTGGCCCGGCTGCATGCGACGGACGGCCGCTACAAGATCATCACGTTCCGCGGCGGCTTTCACGGCCGAACGTACGGCGCGACGAGCGCAACGGCGCAGCCGAAATATCACGAAGGCATCGGGCCGCTGCTTGGCCGGGTTTGTATACGCGCCGTTTGGCGACTTGGACGCGGTGCAGAAACTGGTCGATCGCGAAACGTGCGCGATTCTGATCGAGCCGATCCAGGGCGAAGGCGGCATCCGCATTCCGCCGGATGGCTTTTTGCAGGGCTTGCGAGAATTGGCCGACGAGCACGAGCTGCTGCTGATCTTCGACGAAGTGCAAAGCGGCTGCGGCCGAACGGGCAAGTGGTTCGCCTACCAGCACTCCGGCGTCACGCCCGATATCATGACGCTCGCCAAAAGCCTGTGCGGCGGCATCGCGGGCGCGGCCATGCTGACGACGGCCGAAATCGCCCCCAGCCTGCGGCCCGGCATGCACGCCGCCACGTTCGGCGGCAACCCGATCGCCGCCCGGGCCGGCATCGCCACGATCGAAACGATCGAGGAAGAAGGGTTGCTGGACCGGGCCGACAGATCGGCGAGCGATTCCGCCAGCGACTCGCGCCGTTGGTCGAGGAACTGGCGATCGTCAAGGAGCTGCGCGTCTGCGGGCTGATGATCGGCCTCGAGCTGACGATCGACGGCGCGCCGATCGTGCAGCAATGCTTGGATCGCGGCCTGTTGATAAATTGCACGCAGCAAACCGTGATGCGACTGCTGCCGGCGATGACGCTGAGCGACGAACAAGTGGACGAAGGCTGCGAAATCCTGGCGGACGTGTTGCGAAATCACGCGTCTAGTAAGCGTAAGCCCGATCCGACGGCGAAGCCGTCGGCTCGGATATCTCCGCTCCGTGCTCCCTGCTCCCTGCTATTATACCATGCGGCATTTACTCACACTCGCCGACGTTTCCGCCGCCGAGATCCAGCGGATCTTTTCGATCACCGAAGATCTCAAAACCAAATTCGGCCAGGGCCTGCGCGAGCCGCTGCTGCCCGGCCGCGTGCTCGCGCTGTTGTTCGAAAAGCAATCGCTGCGGACGCGCGTGAGCTTCGAAGCCGGCATGGCCCACCTGGGCGGCAGCAGCCTGATGCTGGGCGACGATGCGGGTTTCGGCAAGCGCGAAAGCATCGCCGATTTCTGCCCGCGTGCTGAGCGAGATGGTCGACGTGGTCGTGGTCCGTGCGAAGAGGCATGCGACCGTCGTCGAGTTCGCCGCAGCACGCCTCGTGTGCCGTGATCAACGGGCTGACGGACCTGGCCCATCCGTGCCAGGTGCTGGCCGATCTGTACACGCTGCGGGAACAATGCGGCGAGCTGGACGGACTGCATCTGGCGTGGGTCGGCGACGGCAACAACGTGGCGCGCAGCCTGGTCGAAGGCTGCGGCCATTTGGGCGTTCGCTTATCGGTTTGCACGCCGCCCGGCTACGAGCTGGACGCGCAGTTTCTCAAGCAGGCCAAGCGCGACTTCCCGAAGCTCGATGTGACGACGACGCACGATCCGGTGGCAGCGGTCCGCGATGCGGCCGCCGTGTACACCGACGTGTGGGCCAGCATGGGCCAGGAAAGCGAGCGCGACAAGCGGCAGCCGCGACTTTGCCGACTACCAGGTAAACGCGCAAGTTGATGGCGGCAGCGCCCAAGGACGCGCTCTTCATGCACTGCCTGCCGGCGCATCGCGGCGAAGAAGTCACCGACGAAGTGATCGACGGACCGCAAAGCGTCGTCGTCAGCCAGGCCGCCAATCGGATGCACGTTCAGAAGGGCATCCTGGTTTGGCTGTTGGCGGCCAAAGTCGTAGCGCTACGATCGTCTAGCGGCGCTCGCCGCCGGCGCCTCCACCGCCGCCCGCGCCTGTGCCCGTACCCGTGCCAGTCCCGTGTCGGTGCTGGGTTCGGCCTGGCCGGCAAACGTGAACGTCTGCACGTCGCCGATCGTCGAGAAGATCGGCTGGCGGCGATCCGCACATAGCGGCGATCGGCCGAGACGACGCGCCGTCGCCTCATCATCGTGCCTTCGCGGCAATGTCTGCACGATCGGCTGGAAGCCAACCGCCCCGCCGCCGCCCGCCAAAGAACGCGGCCTGGCGGGCCAGAACGCGTCCAACGGCCGACCGGCAGCGCAGTCGGGTCGGAACCGTCCGAAAGCTGCTGAGCCAGGACCGAGCGGCTGAGCGTTTCCTGTCGCTTGACCGCCCCCGCGAGTTGCGCGGATTCGAGCGGCTCGGTGCGACGGCCGTGGTTCAGGTCGAACACGACCATCGCGTCCTTATCGCTAATCTCGAGCTGCTGGCGTTCGTGCTGCATATCGCCGGAGCGAAGATGGGTGTACACATCGACGGTCACTTTGCCGGCGGCGACTTCGCCCCAAACGCGGTGAATTCGCACGCGATAGGTGCCCGCGAAACCCTTCGGGCAAACGTAAACTTCGCTCGACCCGTCGCTCGATTTGCCTTCGACGGCATACGAATCGCCCAGGCTCACGCCGCCGCCGGCGGTTCGCGGCTCGGTCGCCGAGCAGATCGTGCCGCTCGGCTCTTCGACCGACACATCGATATCGGCATTGCCGGTCCACGAAACGCGGACCACGCAATCGCGGACGACGGCTTCTTGCAAATCCTTCAGAAAGGCGTCCCGCTCGGCTTCGCGGCCTTCGCTTGCCAGGCGTTCCAGCGTGGCCTTGGCGACGCGCGAGGCCGTGGATTCGATTTCGGCCATGTTGGTCGGCCAAGCCTGGCTGAGAATGCCGACCGTCGCCCAGCGAATGCCGGCGATGTCGTCGCAGCGTTCGGCCGCCCGCAAGCCCAAGGCATACGCTTCGCTGCGCAGCGGCTCGATCTTCACGACTTGCTGATAGAACAGCATCGCCCGGCGATCGAGTCCGAGGCGCGACAAATACTGCGCGATGTACATCAGCTCATCGGCCGACGTGCTGAAGTCGGCGGCCGACATCACGGCCCGCTCGATCTCGCTTTTCGATCGGCCGTCGAGCTCCATGGCGATGCCGAGCGATTCGTACATCCACGATTGCGGCTGGCCATTTCGCAACGCGGCGTTGATCAGCGCGATCACCTGGTCGAATTGCTTCTTGGCCCATCAATTGCCGGACCGTTTCGCGCACCGCGGCCGGATCGGCCTGCTTGCTGCTGAAGTAGGCGTTCCAGAAATCGTCCGGCTTTTGAGTCGAATCGATGGCAATCGCGGCAGCCTTTGCGCTTGGCTCGCTTCTTGGCAGAGGCCTTCGACGATTTGGCGTTCGAAGTGCCGGCTTGTCGCGCTTGTCGTTGAGCTTTGGCGCGGCTTGTCGAGTCGCCGTTATCGGGGACGCTGAATGAGCCACCACCGCCGCCGCCAATTGCCACCGCCGCCACCGCCGCCGAACCGCCGCCACCGCCGCCACCGAACCGCCGCCACCGCCACCACCAAGCCGCCGCCGCCGCCCCTGCCGCCGATGCCGCCACCGCCACCGCCGCCGCCAATGCCGCCAAGTGTCGTCGCATCGATCGGCAGCACCAGGTCGGCCACCGGGTAGACTTTCACCACCAATGCCTTCTCGGCGTCTTCCTTGGTGGTGATCATCAGGACTTCGTCCTGAATGATGTACGTCAGCTGAAAGTTCTTGAGCATCAATCGCAGCGCCGAGCGCAGCGAAATATTGTGCAAATTGACTGTCACCGGCTTATCGGTCCCGATGGCCGGCTTCCTCCAACGCCGGCTTATCGAGCTGGATGGGAATGCCGTATTCGTCTGCCAATTGAGTCGACCACGTCTTTCAGCGGCTGATCGGTGAAATCGAGCCCGGTTGCATGCAACGGCGAGCGCAGCGCTTTCTCGATGCGCTGCTCGGCTTCGCCGGTGGCCTTCAAGTCCATCGAGCCGTAACGATCCTTGCGACGATTGGAAAGTTCTTCCCAAATCGGCGCTGCCGGGTACACGATCGGCGGATCATCCGGGAACGGAACCGAGGATTTTTCGACCTGATACAACGTATCGAAGAAGTTGGTCCACCGCTCGGCACGCGTGAGCTGCATCAAATAGTTATTCCGCCGCAATTCGGTCGATACGAGCGCCACGACCGGCGTCACGCCGATCGGATCGATCTCGTGGATCGTCGCCGGCCACTTTCAGCGCATCGTCGTAATGACCTTCATCGATGAGCGCATCGAAGCGATCGACGAGCTGCTTTTCTTTTTCGCGGTTGCGGGCCAGCCGCTCGTTGAGCAATCGCCGTTCGCGAGCCGGCGGCCTGCTCTTCCTGCCGTTGGGCATCGAGCTCGTCTTTGATCGAGGCCTGGTGCTGCGCTTCGCGCAGCGCGATTTGCAGTTTATCGGTAAGCTGTGCGCGAAGATCGGGGCTCAGCTCGGGCGCTTGCGCGACGTTCTGCAACGCCAGCTTGAGATTCTGGATCGCCGTTTGAGGATCGTCCGCCATCGTGCGGCGGGCATCGATAACCGTGTTTTCAACTTCGCGCCGCAGCATCTGACCAAACACGCGCCGCTGCTGTTCCACTTCATCGAGCAATCTGGCCCTGCGGCGCGAAGCGATCGGTAAGCGAACCGGGACCGGGGCGGCGACTTATCGGCCGGCTGGTTGCCGGCGCCTGGCCGGCTTGCGGCGGCAGCGGTAGGCCATGACGGCCGGACGCAGATTCAAATCGTTGCTCGTGGTCGCGGCCGCTGGAGCACGCGGTTGGCTGGGCAACTTGCTTGGCCTGCGTGCGTTTGCGTTCCGATGACGCGCTCGACGGTTTTCGCTTTGATGTTGCCCGGATCGCGATCCAGCGCGGCCTTTGCGGCCACCTGGGCGGCCTGGACGTCGCCTGTCGCAACGGCGCGTTCCGCCAGATCGGTCAGACCATCGACGCGGCTTCAACCAATCGGCCCGTCTCGGCAAGTCCCGCCGAACCAAGGGTCGGCAGCGTGATGCCGCCATCGCGCTTGGCCGACTCGATAATTTGCGGCAAGAACGCGTAGCGTCGCCCTTGTTTTGCGCCGTGGCGGACCAGTGCAATTCGGCCGGCTTTCCATCGGCGACGAACTTGAGCCTGCACTTCGATGGGTTTGTTCAGCGGTCCGGCGGCTGCGCCGACGACGATCGTGTCGCGATCGGTTCGCAGCGGCGGCAACGATTTCGGATAAACCTGGCCCAGTTCGGCGGGCCAGGTCGCGCCGGTTGGCCAGTAAACGGTCGCCCGCACCCAATCGGCCATGCTCGCGCCGACCGCGGCGGCGCGTCGCAGTTTTCCTCTTTGGCGCGGGCATCGGTGATTTTTTCAGCCTCGTTCGGCCGAACGATCTGGCTCGGCGAAGTACAAATTTCCGCCCGTCTGATTGGCCAATGCCGCAAGCAGCCGGCCATCGCATTGCGGGCCAATCGCATAGCTGCTGACGGCAATGTGTGCCGCCGACAAGGACGCCGACGAGCCCGCGGAATGAATCGGCGCCAATCAAGTTCGCCGGGCTGCGTCCGTCGCCAATGTACAACAGCACGCGACCTTCCGGCCGATCTTTGTCGAATCGCGACGCTGCCGTGCGCAGCACGTTTTCCATATCGGTCGCGCCCAACGGCGATTCGCGGCGCAGCGAATCCAGCGCGGCTCGCAGTTCCGCGCTGCCGGCCGCCAAAAACTTGTCGGTGATCGGCCGGGCTTCCAAATCGGCGGCGAGTAATTGAACTCGATCTTGCGGATGCAGTTTGGCGATGCAGGCTTCGACCGCGGCCAATGCCGTTTCACGATACGGACCGGTTTGAGCTCGCCGACGTATTGAACAGAATGACAACGTCGCGCGGCTGGTCCTGCGGCACGCGCGCAGACGGCGGCGTGAGGCTCAGCGCGAAATATGTCTGGCCGGCATCGCGGGAATACGTGCCCAATTCGGCCGACGATGGCGCCGCATTCGGCGCCAACGCCGAAGCCGCAAATAACATGAGCGACAGGGCCAGCAATCGGACGCTGGAGAATACAACGCAATCATGCCTCTGACCCAATGAACCGTAGACATTTGGACGCTCCATAACTCGGCGATGAGGAGCGGCGGTCGCTGTTCCGGTGACGCCGCCTGGTTTGCGCCGACAGCGCCCCGAATCGGGCGATATCGCCGCATATTCTCAGTCTATTCAGGCCACTCGCAATGTTCTTGTGACAGTTGCATCTGTCAGTGGCGTTGCCGGTGCTGCTCGCCTACCGGGCGGGCGATGCCGCCGATCGCGACTTCTGGCACCGTCCATGGAGGCGACCGAACAGAACCAGGCCGATCTCGACCGCGCGCTGCATCTGATTCAGCACTGCGGCGCCATCCGGGCCACGCTTGATCGCGCGTGCGGTTTCGCCGCGGCCGCCAAGGCGGCGTTGGCCCCGTCCCGGACAGCGCACTGCGGCGTGCGCTGGTGGGTGTGGCGGACTCCACGGTCGCCCGCGCGATGGCGTGCCTGCTTCAGGATGATGCCGCCGAGTCCTTCGACGGCGCTGATGGTCTTCGATCAATGTGAATCCGCCGCCGCGCCGTATTCCGGCATCGTCCACCTGGACAGGAAAGGAACACCTTGCTGAAGTTGATCTTGTGGATGATGTCTTTTTCCGTGCGGCCGTAGTCGCACGCATAGATAGATCGGATATTCACTCTGCCCGAGCCCACGCACGAGCTGGAACACGTCCCTCAGCTTTTCGGCGGCGGTGCCGCCCATTAGCCTCCCGCCGTCACCGCCGCACAGTCGAGATCGGCGGCACGTGCTCTCCGCGCTGGCCTTCATCCGTCGTAGTCGTTGAGCGCCGGTTGCGCGGCAACCGGCAGCGAAGCACAGCGATGCGACCGTGGCCAGCAGCAGCCGTCGCTGCTCGTCGCTACCGCACCACGGCGATCTGCTCGCGGCGCAACTGCACCGTCAGCTCATCAAGCGCCTTGCCGATGCGGTCGAGCATCTCGTTCACCTCGGCCTCACTGATGACCAGCGGCGGGCTGAAGCACAGGATGTCGCCCGGCACGGTGCGGCCGATCACGCCGTTCTCCTCGATCAGCTTGGTGAGTCGACCACCGATCTTGGCGGCAGGCTCGAAGTTCTGATGCTTTGCCTTGTCGGCCACCAACTCGATCGCGCCGATCAGGCCGACGCCGCGCACCTCGCCCACCAGCGGATGCTCAGCGAAGCGCCGCCGCAGCTCCGACTGCATGTGTGCGCCGACGGTGCGGACATGCTCGCCGATGTTCATCTCGTCGTAGATCTTCAGCGTCTCGATCGCCACCGCCGCCGGCACCGGATGGCCGGAATAGGTGAAGCCATGGCCGAACGTGCCGATCTCATGGCTCTGCTTCGCCAGGCCCTGGAACACCCGGTCGTTCACCATCACCGCGCTGATCGGCGGATAAGAGGACGACAGCGCCTTGGCGCAGGTTAGGATGTCCGGCTGCATGCCGAGCGTCTGGCTGCCCCAGTAGTTGCCGGTGCGCCAGAAGCGCAGATCACCTCGTCCGCCACCAGCAGCACGTGGTCCTTCTTCAGAACGGCCTGGATCTCTCGAAATAGGTCCGCGGCGGCACGATCACCCCGCCAGCGCCCATGATCGGCTCGGCCCACATCGCAGCCACGTGTCAGGGCCTTCCGCCAGGATCAGCTTCTCCAGCTCATCGGCGCAGCGCGACGCGAACGCCTCCTCGCTCTCGCCCGGATTGGCGCCGTGGTACTAGTGTGGGTTCATCGTGTGCATGAACCCCGGCAGCGGCAGATCGAACGCGCGATGGTTGTGCGGAATGCCGGTCAGCGACGCCGAGGCCAGCGTGATGCCGTGATAGCCCTTCAACCGGCCGATGATCTTCTTCTTGTCCGGCCGCCCGACCGCGTTGTTGAAATACCAGATCATCTTGATCGCGCTGTCGTTCGCCTCGGAGCCCGAGTTGGCGAAGAACACCTTGCTCATCGGCACCGGTGCGCGCTGGATCAGCATCTCCGACAGATCGATCAGCGGCTCGTGCGACTTGGCGGTGAACGCGTGGTAGAAGGGCAGCTTGCGCATCTGCGCCACCGCTGCCTGCACCAGCCGCTCGTTGTCGAAGCCGAGCGAGGCACACCACAGGCCGGCGACACTCTCGATGTAGTCCTTGCCGGTGTCGTCCCACACACGCACGCCTTTGCCGCGCGTGACCACCATGGGGCCGACCTCTTGATGCGTCTGCAGATCGGTATAGGGGTGCAGCACGTTGGCGATGTCGCGCACGGCGGATTCAATCGCCCTGCTGCTGGCGGCGACTACGTATTGCTCCGGACCGCTTCATGACCCACCTCGCGATGGTCGAGGTCGATGACGCAGGCACCAGCGCGACCTGGGGCGATCACGTCACCGACGAGGAGTACAACGCCGCGCATGCGTCGTAGCCCGCCGGCTCCGGGCGCGTTTTGCCCGCTCCAGTGGCGCGAAGTCTGGACTTCCACTCCCTGGTTGGGCGGTTGTCGACGGCCTTCAGAGCAAACAGCATGAGGTGAGCGAAGGCCTAGGGGGTGTTACCGGGTGCGGGCTCGAACTGTTAAATCCCGGTCTCAGCCTGGGAACTTGCCTGCTTCCTCAACGCACGAGAGCTGCGTGGGCCGGGTCACCCTTGGTGGAGTGGTGGAGGCCAGCCCGCTTGGCTCCTACGGTGCGAGCGCCGCCCACGAGCCAGCTCGCCAGCTGGCTTGCGCTTTGGGAGGACGGACAAGAACGCCGCCGCGCGTATCGTCGATTCGCCGGCGAATAGGGATGTCGTCTCCGGCGCTCTGTCGATGTCAGTTCCGTCACCTCACCCGTTCTAGACTGCGACGAGCGCGTAGATCCTTGCTCACCGCGTGGCGAGCTCGGACAAGACGAGCTCGGCGTCGATACCTCGTTCCTTAGCCCGCCAAACCGTGGGGAGCGGCTGAGATGACCGCTCATGAGAGCGTGAAGCTTCCGCTCGAGAACGCCTCTTTCAGGTGGGGCAGGTGAACTGCTACCTGCTCCGCGGGGAGCCCCTGACACTCGTCGACGCAGGCCCTCAAACCGCGGAGGCGCTCGAGGATCTCGAGGCTGCTCTTGGGCGGAACGGCCTTCGGGTCGAGGACGTCGAGCTTCTTGTCTTGACCCACCAGCACGTCGATCACGTCGGCCTTGCTCCGGCGATCGCGGAGCGATCCGGCTGTATCGTGGCGGGCCATCCTTTGATCCCGCGCGTCCTGGCGGACTACGAGCGGTGGACGGCGCTGAGCGCGAGTACCAGCGGCGCCTGATGGGTTTGCACGGTGCTCCCGAGGAGTTGATCGAGGCCGTCGATCAACTGACGGACGCGATCAGCAGATTCGGAGATTCTGTCGGCGTCGACCGCTCGCTCGACGACGGCGAGGCGTTCGAGGCGGGAAGCAGATCGCTGCGAGCTCATCTGCGTCCCGGCCACAGCCCGACTGACCTTATCCTCGTCGACGAAGGGGCTCGTACGGCGATCGTCGGCGATCACTTCCTGGCGGACGACTGGCCGGGGCCCGCCCTGCACCGGCCGCTCGACGGCCCAGCCGACCCGCTTCGGCGGGAGGGCGAGCTCCAGGTCTATCTCGAGTCACTGGAGCGTACGTCCGAGCTCGAGCTCGATGTCCTTCATCCGGGGCACGGCGAGCTGCTCCGCAAGCCGCAGAGACTGATCGAGCAACGCGTGCACCACGAGTTGTCATGGTGCGCGCGACTCGAAGTCGAGCTCGCCTCGGGCGAGCCCAAGAGCGCCTATGTGATCGCCTGTGGCCTCTACGGAGAGACAGCCCTCCGACAACCGTACGAGACCCTCTCGAAGGCGCTCGGCCTGCTCGACCTCCTCATCGTCCAAGGACGCGTAACGGCGCATGAAGGAGCCGGCGGGCTTGTGTACCAGACCGCAGCCTAGGCCGACTGTCGTGACGAGCCCTTGAGAGTGCGTCGGGCTTGGCGACGGCGTCCTCGCCACCTGTTCGGTGCAAAGTCGAGGGCAAATCACCCGCAGGTCGCGCCCGCCTCCTCTCGGGTGAGGGAACCCCTAGCCGAACGGCGAGTAGGCGAGAAGCCTCGAGGCAGTCATCCTGAGTGCCCGTCGGTTCTGATGACACGCTCTCAAGGACAACGGCGCGCGGCTAGCTGGCGTGGCGCGAGGCTGGCGCTGGCACTGCTTGCGTGCATCGCTTTCGCGCTCCTCATCGGAGTCGTCGTCGCCGGTGGTGCGAACAACTCGCTCGCCCTGGTCGCCTCGACAACCAGCACGCAGACCGGCACCACGGTCACGGTGACCGCGACGCTCAGCAACGGCAGCAACCCCGTGCCGGGCACCACGATCAGCTTCACCGCGAGCGGCTCCGCCTCCCCCTCCAGCGGCAGCGCCAGCACCGACAGCAGCGGCAACGCCAGCTTCAGCCTCAGCGACAGCAGCGCAGAAACGGTCACCGTCAACGCCAGCGAGCCCGGCGGCGGCTGCCGCCTCCGCCCAAATCACCTTCACCCCACCTCACCACCACCGGCCGGCAACAGCCTCACCGTCACATCCGTCTCCCCTTCCAGCTCGGTCCAGACCGGCACCACGGTCACGGTGACCGCGACGCTCAGCAACGGCAGCAACCCCGTGCCGGGCACCGCGATCAGCTTCACCGCGAGCGGCTCCGCCTCCCCCTCCAGCGGCAGCGCCAGCACCGACAGCAGCGGCAACGCCAGCTTCAGCCTCAGCGACAGCAGCGCAGAAACGGTCACCGTCAACGCCAGCGAGCCCGGCGGCGGCTCCGCCTCCACCCAAATCACCTTCACCCCACCATCACCACCACCGGCCGGCAACAGCCTCCACCGTCACATCCGTCTCCCCTTCCAGCTCGGTCCAAGACCGGCACCACGGTCACGGTGACCGCGACGCTCAGCAACGGCAGCAACCCCGTGCCGGGCACCACGATCAGCTTCACCGCGAGCGGCTCCGCCTCCCCCTCCAGCGGCAGCGCCAGCACCGACAGCAGCGGCAACGCCAGCTTCAGCCTCAGCGACAGCAGCGCAGAAACGGTCACCGTCAACGCCAGCGAGCCCGGCGGCGGCTCCGCCTCCACCCAAATCACCTTCACCCAAACACCTCCTCCTCCCCCTCCTCCCCCTCCTCCCCCTCCTCCCCTCCTCCCCCCTCCCCACCTCCCTCGCCACCGGGTCCGGTGACCTCGCCGCCTGAGCCTCCAACCTTCCCGAAAGTGCAAGCGGACATAACGGTCGAGGCGACGGGGAAGACGACTCCGGTGCCGTACACGACGCCAATCGCTGCAGACGGCGACGGGCAGCCGCGCCGGCGCAGTGCTCACCGCGATCAGGTAGCCCGCTCCCGCTCGGTCACACGTCGGTGACGTGTGTCGCGGTGGGCGCAGACGGCACCTCCGCAACGGCCAGCTTCACGATCGCCGTGGTCGACACGCAGCCGCCACAGCTATCCGCGCCGGCCCCGATCGTCGTTTCGTCGAATGGCTCCCGTGCGGTTCCGGCGACACAGTCCCAGATCGCCTCGTTCCTCAACGGCGCCACCGCCGCAGACGCAGTCGATGGGGCCGTCCCGGTAACCAACAACGCGCCGTCCTCCTTCAAGGTCGGAGCCACGACCGTGGTCTTCAAGGCGAGTGACTCGTCCGGCAACGACGTTTCTGCGAGCGTCATCGTCACGGTCGTGAAGGTGGCGGCCCCCTTCCGGCCGCCCGTCGACAGAACACCCCCGGACAACGTCACGCACCTGCAGATGCGCACCGGGAGCGATCTCGTTACGCTGTCCTGGCAGCTCCCCCACGATGGCGACCTGGCCCGTGTCACCGTCTTCCGATCGACGCCGGACGGACAGAAGACCAGGATCGTCTTCTCGCGTCGCGCGACCTCGTTCACCGACCATGACGTTCGCAACGGAACGAGCTCCGCTACATCCTCGCGACCTTCGACCGTGCCGGCAATCGCTCGTCAGGCGTCGCGACCATCGCGATACCGGCGCCCATGATGCTGCTCGCACCCGCCGAAGACAGGGCCGTAAGCGCGCCCGTGAGGCTCGAGTGGATGGCCGCAGCCGGTGCGGCGTACTACAACGTGCAGCTCTTCCGGAACGGGAAGAAGAGTCTGGAGCAGCTGGCCCCCAGAGCACAACGGAGCTGGTGCCGGCCGCATGGCATCGACGGAAGCTCGCTGGCGCTCGCGCCTGGTCGGTACACGTGGTTTGTCTGGCCGGGGTTCGGAACATGAGCGAGGTCAAGTACGGCCACCTGCTTGGGGAAAGCCTTCCTCGTCCGATGACATGCTTGTTGAGGAGCAGAAGGCTCGTGACCGCCGCCGCGGGTGCGGCCCTGCTGCTGGCGAACGTGAGCTCGGTCGCCCAAGCGACCGATTCGCCGCCACCTAATCCGACAAGAGTCAGCATCGCCGTCCCGAACGCAAAGGCGCCGGCCCCGGCCCCTGATCCCGCGCCGGCCGCATCCCGCCCCGCGGTGACACCTGCCGCCCCGCCGGTCCAGGCTCCAGCGCCGACTCCCGCCCCGAGTGCGGGTGTCACGACCGCAGCTCCCGCGACAACGCCAGCGACGACACCCAAGCCGGCACACCACGTCTCGACGGCGGCGACGCGGCAGTCGCGGGCGCCGAAAGCGAACAGCCACGTCACTCGCGCGGCAGGTACGAAGCACGCCGAGTACGGCGACCAAGCCGAAGTCCACGCACGCGCCGTCGCCGGCTCCCGCAAGGACGCCGGCTGCACGAAAGGGCTTCCCCGTCGTCTACGGCGTGATCGCGGTGATCATCGCGGTCGCAGTCGGATCCATCCTGCTCGTGGGCCGACCGGACGACGACCTCCGAGTCCTCTCCAGGCGACCGGCCGGAATCCACAGCGCAGGCAACTGCGCCTCCGCCGGTGCCGGATCCCGCCGGAGACTGCGCGGGCGCAAAACCGCGGGCAGAGCCGGGTTGGCACCGAGCATCCCTCTCTTACAATGGAGGGGAGGCGGTCGCCGCAGCCGGTGCACTTTAGCTGGGTCCACCCCCCAGGCCGATGCGCCCGGTGGCCGTAGAGATCGTGCTCTGGCACGGCTATTTCGAATGGCGCTTCATTGCTCACGTGCGAACGGAGGGGCCTGAATCGCTCGTTCTCGCC
>CAWCDM010000148.1:0-29119 GCA_963794185.1 uncultured Alphaproteobacteria bacterium
GGGATTCGTGCAGAACCTATGTCTCTGGGGCGAGGGAATGGCGACATTCGGCCGTCGAAAGCTGGGCCGGTTCTGCCACGTCTCGCGCCGTTTATAAGGCATCGTGTGGTCTGAATGGTTCTGATTATGCAATCTGCATGACGCCCAACGCAATGCGGGCGTTGTGGAAAAGCGATGGCGTCGGCTGGTTGCTGGAACGTTATGGTTGTCGCGAGTTCGGCTGCGGAGAAAGTTGCGGAGTTCATCGTGCTCTCGGCAGAAGCTGTCTGCCGCGTCATGCTCCTTGAAGCCGCGCAGACATCGGACCCGTCCTTTGATCCCACGATGGTTCTGTTCAAGTCGATCATTCAGGGAGACGCCCGTCCTGTAGCGGACGTTGTGGCCAAGCTTTGTCCAACACGGCTGGGAGGCCTCGCACCGCGTCCACTGTGATCGGGCCGTTTTCCCATTGCGTTTCGCGACGGCGCTCGAAAATCAAGCGGCTGATCGGCGCCGTACGTCCGGTAATTGACGGTCAGCTCTTCGCCGCTATGGGCGGTGAGGTAAACCAGGTTGATCCCGCAGGCCGGGACATACATCGTCCCACCGGTGGGAACGAATAGCGCACGGATCATGCCGGCGAGGCCGGGCGGCAGCGCATGCAAGTCCCCCTCCGTGATGCGCACGTAACCCGGACGGGCATATCGCCTAAGCGTCCCGAAAGGGTTTGCTCTCCTAACAAGAAAAGGGGAAGAGTTTGCTCCCAACAGCCCGTTGTCGGGGAATTTTTCATACAGGGCGGGTCGGCGAGCGGCCGGTGTGGAACTCGCAATGTCGCGAATGGCGAAAACGCCGATGCCGTCGATCCGGGATGGCTGCAGTCGGCAATAACAATCGGCAAGGACGCGGGCGAGCAACTGGGTGCGGGTCATCGGCACAGGGGATTCCCGGACATGACCACATCGTGACCGGCATCGGCCACGCAGCGCTCGAAGGCGGCCAGCGACGTGCAGCGTTCGGCCTGCAGCGCTGATGCGGTGAGCAGACATCCTCCTGAAGCGATGACACCAGCGGTGAGCATAAGATTGTCGTGCTGCCCGAAATCCTCATTGGCCATGCCGTCGGTGTTCGCATGATCCCCGTTCGGCCGGCGCCGGTGCGTCGCGGAAGCTTGCGCGGCAAGCCTCAATTGACGCGCCTACCCTCGCCTGCCGGCGCTGGTGCGCGTCGGTTCGATCCAGTGGCATTCCGGCACGGCGGCACAGCGGATCGGTGACGGCGCGTTGCGCACGGATCACCGGACCGATGCGCCGGCGCTCGATCGGCCAGCGCCGCGATCCGGGCTTCCCACACGCCCCCCGCCCCCCGCCCCCCCGTCGAGGTCACGCGGCGCACGGACAGCCACCAGTCTGCACAGTTCACTGAATGCGGCGGGGCCAACATGCTGCGGCAGCGACGGCGGCTGCACGACCACAGCCTGCTTCAGCCTAGTCGTGTCCCCAGCGCCCTAAACCGGTCGATGCAAGCCAAGCTCCACCTCTGGTCGCAGCAGCCTTCACTGAAGCGCTAAATGGACGGACTGAAGCGGCCAAGGACGATCGACACAGGCGGCGGTGCGATCGGCGCGCGGCACGCTCACACATCAGACCCGCTTACCCCGCTCACGCGCTCAAATGCGGTGATGCCCCCTGCCCTCCCCTACGGTGGCAAAGTGTGCTCCCGGCCGGCGGCGGCACGGTCTGCGCGATTCGTGGCGGAGAGTAAGCCGGGGGGTGGAACCAAGGCAAGCAAGTGTAAGGCGTGGCAAGCGGATTTTCGGGGGTTGCCGGGTGTGGCGGCGGGGGAAAAGGAACGTCCGATTACAGCGGTTATGGGACCGATTGTGACCGCGAATGATCCCCGAAGGAGAGCAGCAACGGTGGCAGGGAAGCCTCGCCGCCGGCGCCGGCAGACATCAGCATGGACAGCCGTATGCCGTGTTCACGGGCAATCATGACGGTCAATGGCGCCTGCAGGTGGCGCGCAGTGATCTCGGTCGTCCAGGCCGCCGTTTCGTCGGTCAGGCACGCGCCGAACCCCGCCGGCCAGGCCGCTCGCGGGCCGGCTATCGTCACCAGCACGTTGTTCGCCGGCGAGCCCGACAGCGCGACGATGCCTCCGCCCGGCAGGCTGTCAGCCGCCAGCAGCAGAACGTTCAGCAGCAGGCGGCCTGCTCCGGGAGGGAATTCCGCATCCGGCTCCATGCCGAACAGGTCCAGTCGCAGCCGGCGGCTGGCGAACAGGCTGTCCGCGAACGTCTGGAGCTGGACCACATCCACGGGTTCGCTGTCCTGACCCCAGGCCGCGCGCAGAAGTCGCAGCCGCTGGGTCAGTTCGACGGCCGTATCCTCGGCCACCGCCAGCGTCTCGCTCTCCGCCTGCTCCTCCCGCGCGATCTCCAGCACGCCGAGCAAGGAACCCAGCAACCCGCTGAGGTCATGGCAGAGGCGTGAGCACAGCAATTCAGCCAAATGCAGAGACCCGATCATGCCGCCATTCCGCCCATTTCCTCGCCGAAGCGACCCCCTGTCGTGCCGCGCCCGCCTCGGGTTACGCGCGGTGCGCGAGTGCGAGGGTCGTGGTACTGCCAGGTTCGCGTCCGGTGATACGCGCCGAAGGTTGTGGCCGAGCTAACGATGGCGCAAGCGCCCGCCGCCGATGCGTGCCTCCGTGGGCTCTTGAACCTCGCGTCGGGATGGCGCAAGTCAGTAGCGTGAAAGGAGCCGCATCACAGCATGATTGATCCGTTCGGGCGCTCGATCACCTACCTGCGCGTCTCGGTCACCGACCGGTGCGACCTTCGCTGCGTCTACTGCATGGCCGAGGACATGACCTTCCTGCCGAAGCGGGAGGTGCTGTCGCTCGAGGAGCTGGATCGCGTCTGCGCGGCGTTCATCCGCCTGGGGACCAACAAGATCCGCATCACCGGCGGTGAGCCCTTGGTCCGGCGCGACGTGATGACCCTGTTCCAGAGCCTCGGGGCGCGCCTCGGACACGGCCTGAAGGAGCTGGTCGTCACCACCAACGGGACGCAGCTCGCCAAGCTCGCCGGCGGCCTGTACGAGGCGGGCGTGCGCCGGATCAACGTCTCGCTCGATACGCTCGATCCGCGGAAATTCACCGAGATCACCCGCCGGGGCAAGATCGGCCAGACGCTGGACGGTATCTTCGCCGCCAAGGCCGCGGGGCTAGCGATCAAGATCAATGCGGTCGCGATGAAGGACGTGAACGAGGACGAGTTCGACGCGCTGCTCGCCTGGTGCGGCGATCATGGCTTCGATCTCTGCCTGATCGAGACGATGCCGATGGGCGAGATCACCGGCGACCGGACGGACCAGTACCTGCCGCTGTCCATCGTGCGCTCCCGCCTTCGCCGGCGCTGGACGCTGCAGGAGACCGACTACCGGACCGGCGGGCCGGCACGGTATTTCGACGTGGCGGAGACCGGCCGGCGCGTCGGGTTCATCACGCCGATGACCCACAATTTCTGCGAGAGCTGCAACCGAGTGCGGCTGACCTGCACCGGGACACTCTATATGTGCCTGGGCCAGGACGACCAGGCCGACCTGCGGCGCGTCCTGCGCGACGGCGCGACCGACGCCGGGCTCGACGATGCGATCCTTGAGGCGATAAGCCGCAAGCCGAAGGGGCATGACTTCGTGATCGATCGCCGCCACGACCGCCCTGCGGTGGCGCGGCACATGAGCGTCACCGGCGGGTGAACGAGGACCTGTCGGCCACAGCTTCCATCCGTAATGGTCGGCGAAGGCTGGCCCGACCATGACGCGGGGCCCTCTCGCGCCTCTCGCACTCTTGGCCTGTCCCGCCCCTGCCCCTAGGGTGTCGCCTAAATAACGGAGACAGGGCGATGCGCGGTAACCTCGGGGGCGTGCTGCTGGCGGCTGGGCTGACAGCGAGCGTCCCCGCGATGGCCCAGAAATCAACCGACACGCTGCGCGTCACTTGGCGCGACGCCGTCCCGGACATCACGCCCTACTATAACCAGCTTCGCACCGGCATCGTGATCGGTCATCAGGCCTGGGACTCGCTGGTGTATCGCGATCCCGAAACATTCCAGATCAAGCCGCTGCTGGCCGAATCTTACAAATGGGTGGACGAGACGACGCTGGAATTCGTTCTGCGCAAGAACGTCACCTTCCACAACGGCGACAAGCTCACCGCCGATGACGTCGCCTACACCATCAACACGATACTCAGCGACAAGCAGGTCTCCACTCCCAGCAACTACTCATATATCGACCACGCCACCAAGATCGACGACACCCATGTGCGCGTGGAACTGAAGCGCGTGTTCCCGGCCGCGCTCGATTACATGGCGATGACGCTTTACATCATGCCCAAGGAGTATCGCGAGAAGGTCGGCCCACTGGAATACTCGCGCAACCCGATCGGCGCCGGCCCGTACAAAATCACCAAGGTCAACGGCGTCACGCAAATCGACATGGAGCGCTATGACGGCTATTACGCTGACAGCCCGAAGGGCAAGCCGGCGATCGGCAAGCTGGTCATCCATGAAGTTCCGGATTCCGCCACCGAGATGGCAGAGCTGTTGGGTGGACGTGCCGACTGGATATGGAAGTTCAGCCCGGACCAGTTCGACGCCGTGGGTCGAATGCCGACCCTGCAGGCGGTACACGGGGATTCCATGCGCATCCAGTATCTGGGCATGGATGCGGCCGGCCGCACGGGCGCCGACAACCCGATGACCAAGGAAAAGGTGCGCGAGGCGATCTTCCTTGCCATCGATCGCGCCACGATGGCCAGGCAGCTCATGCAGGGCGGTTCGCGCGTGCTGGATGCACCCTGCTACCCGACGCAGTTCGGCTGCGATGCCGCAGCGGCGGTGCACTATCCGTATGACCCGGCCAAGGCGAAGCAGCTGCTTGCCGAGGCAGGCTATCCGAACGGCTTCGACACCGAGCTGGTGACCCCCGATCTGCCGCAATGGGCCGGTGCGATCCAGGGCTACCTGAAGGCCGTGGGCATCAACGTGCGGCTCAGCGTCCTGCAGGTCGGCGCGTTCGTGCAGCGCTCGCTCGCCGGGCAGGACCCGTTGGACATGGCCTCGTGGGGAAGCTATTCGGTCAATGACGTATCCGCGATCCTGCCCAATTTCTTCACGTTCACCGGCAACGACTACGTGCGCGATCCTGAGCTGAAGAAGCTAGTGGAGGCCGGCGGCGCGACCGTGGATCCGGACCAGCGGCGCAAGGCCTACAGCGCTGCGATCAAGTTGATCACCGAGAAGGCGTATTGGATGCCGATGTTCACCCACACCGTGACCTACGGCTTTTCCAAGCAGCTCAACTTCAAATCCTATCCCGACGAGCTGCCGCGCTTCTTCCTCAGCAGCTGGAAGTAGCCGAGCAATCTCCCGGATTTGTGTGTCGATTAGGTGCGGCCAAGTCCTAGGATGTCGCCAACCAATCGGGAGGAAAGCGACATGACCAGGAACCCTGCTGCGTCGCGGCGCAGCATCGTCAAGGGGCTTGCGGGCACGCTCGGTGCCGCCGCGCTGGCCCCGGCCGCCGCGCTGGCACAGCAGCCGAGTACCGCGACCGGCACCCCGCCGTCGGTCGTCACCAATCCGCCGCGACAGTGGGGACGCGACGCGCCGCCGTCGATCTATCCCGATCCTGACATCATCGTCATCGACCCATCATTCCGTCAGTACCTGCTTGGCATCACTGCGATCCACCGTGTGGGGACCGGTTTTCTGTGGGCCGAGGGGCCGGCGTGGTCGAACGAGGGCCAGTATTTCGTGTTCAGCGACGTGCAGGGCAACACTCAGTATCGCTTCCTGTGGGACAATCGTCGGGTGACCCCGTTCCGCAAGCCGTCCAACAACAGCAACGGCAATTCCTTCGACTTCCAGGGACGCCAGCTCTCGACCGAGGACTTCTTCCGTCGCGTGGTCCGCTGGGAACACGACGGCACGATGACGGTGATCGCCGATTCGTTTGACGGCAAGCCGCTGAATTCGCCGAACGATCTGGTGCCGCATCCCGATGGCAGCATCTGGTTCACCGATCCGCCGTACGGCGACACGCTGTCGGAAGGCCATCCCGACGAAGCCGGCGGCCCCACCAACCCGCAGGGTCTGCTCAATCCGCGCATCGGCGCCGAGAATGCCGGGGCGCTCGGCGGTACCAAGCGCCAATTGCCGAATGCCGTCTATCGCTGGGACCCGAGCGGCACGCTGGACGTCGTGGTCACCGAGGACCAGCTCAAGAATCCCAACGGGATCTGTTTCGCTCCCGACTACAAGACGCTGTACGTGATCAGCACCGGCAAGGGGCCGGGCGACAGCCACAACGGCGGTACCCGCACGATCCATGCGTTCGATGTTCAGGGCACCAAGGTCGCCAACCAGCGCGAATTCCTTGATATGACCGTTGACGGCGTTCATTGCGGCCCCGACGGCATGCGTGCCGACGTGTTCGGCAATCTATGGTGCAGTTCCAATGCGCCGCTCGGCTATGCCGGCGTTCTGGTCTACAACGCGCAGGGGAAGCTTATCGGCCGTATCCGTTTGCCGGAGGTGTGCGCCAATGTCGCGTTCGGCGGCCCGAAGCGCAACCAGCTGCTCATGTGTGCGAGCCAGTCTATATACTTGCTGCAGGTGCAGACACAGGGCGCCGCGCCGGGGTGAGGATGCCGCGCCGATCGACGGCGTCGCGCGCGGTCTGACCTGTCAGGCTGCGTCCGGCCAAACCCGCTGCCGGTAGGCGCCGTCCCAGAACAGCCACTCGTAGCGCGTGGACTGTACGAACGTCGTCATCATGCGGGCCTGCACGGCTGCGGTCGTCGCAGACGCGGCGCGATCGGTGATGCCGATGACCGTGCGCACCGCCTCGCCGAACCCTTCGTCGGCGTAGGTGTCGATCCATGCACGATACGGATTGTCCGGCGCGGCGCGTTTGGCGATCCGGCTGCCGACGTCCCAGTAGATCCAGAAGCACGGCAGCAGCGCGGCGACCAGGACTTCCCATGGATCATGATATGCGGTCGCCAGCAAAAAACTGGTATAGCCGAGGCAATCGGGCGACGGTTCGGCCTCGGCGAGGCGGGCAGGATCGACGCCGAATTCCGTCAGATACCGCTCGTGCAGCGCCTGCTCGACGGCCACCGCTTCCAATGCGCACCGGCCGAAGGCCTGCAGCGTCGCGCCGTCGGGGCCTTTGACTCCCGCGATCGCGAGCACACGCGAATACTGCCCGAGATAGAGCGCATCCTGCACGATGTATCCCTGGAAGCGCTCGCGGCTCAGCGTGCCGGCGGCAAGCTCGGTGTTGAACGCCAGCGCGTCGATGGCCGCGCGCAGGTGTGCAGTGCGTTGCCAGGCGGCTTCGGAAAACGATGTCATCGCGAAGCGTCCTCCGTTTCTGTTGCACGCCGCACGTTCATGCCGCCATTACCGGCGCGCCTGCCTGCAGCCGCGGCAGAACCTCGGTCGCGAACAGCCTTATGCTTTTCTCGGCCTCGTCATGCGTCAGGAATCCGGAGCGCCCGATGAAGATCAGATGGCCGAAACCGCCCAACTCGTTGTAGCACTCCATGATCTGCCGGTACACCGTCTCCGGTCGGCCGGCGAACATCAATTTCCCCCCGATCGCCTGCTCGGCGGTCATGCTGCGCAGCGCGTCGGCCGGACGCGCGGCCGCGCCAGGTCCGGAACGCCATGCCTGCGGCGCCATCTCCGGCGGCATGCGGCCCGGCAGGAATTTCGAGAACTGCGGGGCCTGCTTCAGGCTGGTGTTCAGGAACCACAGCAGCTTGCTGCCGACGCGCACGCCTTCGTCGTCGGTGTCGCCCACATACACGAACGCCGTGTAGGCGAAGCGATCGAGGCCCGGCGCAGGGAGCCCGGCTTCCGCACGTGCGTCCCGATAGGCGGCCCAGGCGCGCTTGGTGCCCTCCATGCCGCGCAGCACCAGCGCGTTGACCATGCCGCGGCGGCCGAGTTCGCGCGACGTTTCCGGATCGCCGGTCGCCGCCCACATCGGCGGATGCGGCCGCTGCAGGCACGGCGGCCAGATGTTCACATGGCGATGGGTGAAGTGCTTCCCCTCCCAGCTGAACGGACCATCGTGGCTGGTCAGCGTCTTCACGATCAGGTCGATCGCCTCCCAGAAGCGCTCCACGATGCCGACGGGATTCGCGTTGCCCGACACCATCTCGCTGTCGCCCGACTTGACGAAGCCGATCTCCAGCCGCCCGCGCGAGATCACATCGGCGGTCGCATACTCCTCGGCCACGCGCACCGGATCGCGCCGCACGGTCACCAGCGTGCCCTGGCTGAGGATCCGCACCTTGCGCGTCTGCCGCGCGATGATGCCGAGGATCAGCGGGCTCGCGCCGTACAGGCTGTTGATACCGGCATGGTGCTCGATCGAGACGATGTTTACGCCGAGGTCGTCGCACAGCAGGTGCTCGTCGAGGCATTCGTGGAACAGATCCGCGGCGATCCGCGGATCGCAGTACTTGTTGGGCAGGCTGCCGCGCACGGAGGCCGCGGCGTCGAGCACATTCTGGGGGACGAACGGGTAGGTGTTCTCGCAGTGATACCAGGCCTGCATCGGATCTTCCCCCGGCTAGTGCAAGGCCGCACGGATCGCGCGCCACACGCGCTCCGGCGTCGCCGGCATCTCGATATGCGTCACGCCGAAATCAGCAAGCGCGTCGACGATGGCGTTGACGACGGCCCCCAGCGCCGGCGTCGTGCCGCCTTCGCCGGCCGGGCGGATGCCGAGCGGATGCGTCGGCGACGGCACCTCGCTGAGTTCCGTGGCAAAGAACGGCACGTCGTCGGCGCGCGCGATCGCGTAATCCATCAGCGAACCCGACAGAAGCTGGCCGGACTGCGGATCGTAGCAGCACTGCTCCAGCAGCGCCTGACCGATGCCGTGTGTGATGCCGCCCTGGATCTGGCCGTGCACGATCATCGGATTGACCGCGCGTCCGCAATCGTCCACCGCCGAATAGCGCACGACGCGGACCACGCCGGTGTCCGGATCGACCTCCACTTCGCATACATGACAGCCATAGGGAAACGCGGCCAGTCGGCACGGTCTCGTCGCCGACCGCGCCTAGTTCGCCGCGCAGATCGTCCGGCAGGTCGTTGCGCTGCAGTGCCGCAGCGGCGACCTCGAAGATGCCGATCGAGCGGTCGGTACCCTTCACGGTGAAGCGGCCGCCGGCAAATTCCAGATCGGCGATCGCTGCCTCCAGCACGTGACTGGCGATTCGCATGCCCTTGGCGATGATCGCGTTCGACGCGTTCAGCATGACGATGCTGCCGAGCCGCAGCGCGCGCCCCGAATGCGAGCCGCCGCCGACCGAGACGCGCGCGGTGTCGCCGGTGATCAGCGCGACGCAATCGATCGGCACGCCGAGCCATTCGCCGACAAGCTGCGCAAAACTCGTCTCGTGGCCCTGGCCGCTGGAGACCGTGCCGATCACCACGTCCACCACGCCCTCCGGACGCACGGTGATCTCGGCACGCTCGCGCGGCACGCCGGTCGCCGTGTCGACGTAGTTCGCGACGCCGATGCCGCGACATTTTCCCCACTTTCGTGCCTCGGCGCGCCGGGCCGCGAATCCGGGCCATTCGCCAATTCCGAGCACGCGCTCCATCACCTGGTGATAGGCGCCGCTGTCGTAGATCATGCCGAACGGGTTGCGGTACGGCATTGCCGACTCCGGCACCAGGTTGCGCCGGCGCAGTTCGATGCGGTCGAATCCGTACTGCCGCGCCGCGAGATCGATCAGCCGCTCCATCACGAACATCGCCTCCGGCCGTCCGGAGCTGCGATAGGGGCGGGTCGAGGCGGTATTGGTCAGCACCGCGCGCGCACGAAAATGCACCACCGGGACATGATAGATGCTGGTCATGATCTCGACACCCTTCTGCAAGGGGCCGAACGCGATCGGATAGGCGCCGTTGTTGGCGATGTTGGAGCCGCGCAGCGCCAGAAATTTCCCGTCCGCATCCAATGCCAGCTCCGCATCGCAGGCGAGATCGCGCGCCTGGTAGTCGCAGAGGAACGCCTCGCTACGTTCGCAGGTCCACTTCACCGGCCGGCCGACGCGCCGCGCCGCCCACAGGACCAGCACGAATTCCGGATTCGACGCGCCCCGCGTGCCGAAATTTCCGCCGACATCGTGCATCACCATCCGCACCTGCTCGTCGGGCACGCCCAGCACCACCGCCATGTCGTGCCGTGGACGCACCGCGCCGCCGGCGCCAGCGTGCAGCGTGTATTTGTCCCGCCGCCGCGTCGTAGGCGCCCACCGCCGCGCGCGGTTCCATGGTAACACCGGCAATGCGCTGCACCTAGGTACTGAGGGAAACCACGTGCGCGGCGTTGGCGAATGCCGCATTGGTCGCGTGCGCGTCGCCCACTTCGGCATCCAGGCAGATATTCGTTGCAGCATCGCTCCGCGTCAGCGTTGCATCCGGGGCAACCGCGCTGCGCGACTGCGTCACCGCCGCCAACGGCACATAATCGATCGCCACCAGTTCGCTGGCGTCCTTCGCCGTGGCAACGCTCGTGGCGACGACCATGGCGACGATTTCGCCGACATGGCGCGCCTCGTTTGACGCCATCGGGTAGTGCGACGGCACGAACGGCTCGGAGCCGTCCGTGTTCTCGAGCTGGATGTCCGCGGGCGACCCCATGCGAACCGCATGCGGGATCGGCTGCAGGCCATCGGCCAGCAGATCACGCCCGGTCAGCACCGCCAGCACATCCGGCGCCGCTTCCGCTGCCCGCGTGTCGATCGCGCGGATCAGAGCATGCGCATGCGGCGAGCGGACCATGACGGCAAATGCCTGGCCCGGGATGTTGATGTCGTCGCTGTAGCGCCCGCGGCCGGTCAGCAGGCGCATGTCTTCCCGGCGGCGTACCGGCTGGCCGATCCCGGTGGCGGTGGGGTTCATGGACATCGTCATCTCCCGACGCGAACGCCGGCCGATGCTATTGGCGTGCGTCAGCCGTGGCCAGCGCCGCGCCCCGCGCCATCATTCCCCGCACAGCCCGCTCATGATGTCGCCGTGCAGCGCGCCAAGCTCGCGCTGCAGCGTGTCGAGGAACGGCGACAGCCCGCGGGCAAGAATCTCATCGATCGTCTGGCTCTCCAGCATGGCGCGCAGATCATCGAGCCGTTCCAGCGCATGCGCGCAGCCGCGCAGATGGTATTGGCTGCGGAGCTGATTCAAATGCCAGTCCACCTGCGCCAGGTTCAGCCCGGCCGAACGCGGGAACGCCCCGTTCAGCAGCAGAAAACCGGCCACCTCGCGCGGCACATAACCGTGCGGATATTCGCGCCGATAGGCATGATAGCCGGCGGCGGCGCGCAGCAGCGCGTTCCATTCGCCGGCGTCGATCGCGGCATCGGTCGACGCGGCCGGCAGCAGCGCGTTGAACTTGGTGTCGATCAGCCGCGTGATCTGGTCGGTGCGCTCCAGGTGACGCCCCAGCATGTAGAAATGCCAGCACTGGTCCCGGTAGAACGTCCCCTCGGTGATGCCGCCATGCGCCTGCACGCCCTCCTTCAGCATGGCGCAGACCGCCGACAGGCTCTCCGGCGCGACATGCGGCTCGCCCAGCGCGCGGATGCGCGTGTGGAACACGTTGATCTGCAGCCACATCTCGGTGGAGATCAGCGCGCGCAGCGTGCGAGCGTTCTCCCGTGCGTAGGCGATCGCCGTCTGCACCGAGGCCGTCGTGGTCGCATCCAGCAGATAGAACCGCGCGACGTTGACCGCATCGGCCCGGTCGTGTCGCGCGAAGAACTCGGCGCCGTCGCCGTTGATCCGCAGCAGCGAGAGCCAGTTGCGCCCGGCCTCCCCTTCGCTGGCGAACGTCTTGGTCACGTCGAGCAGCCGCGCCAGGTTCTCGATCCGCTCCATGTAGCGGGCGAGCCAAAGCGCGCTGCCGGCGTGGCGCGCGATCAGGTGATGGGTGCCGATGACGGTTTCGCTCATGCCAGCACCCAGGTGTCCTTGGAGCCGCCGCCCTGCGATGAATTGACCACCAGCGAGCCGGCCCGCAGCGCCACGCGCGTCAGACCGCCCGGCAGAACCCATGTGTCACGGCCCGTCACCGCAAACGGACGCAGATCGATGTGCCGCGCGTTGACGCCGTCGTCGCCCAGTGTCGGACTGACCGAAAGTCGCACCATCGGCTGGCTGATGTAGTTCGTCGGATTGGCCTTGAGCTGGCTGCGGAACTCCGCCAGTTCGAGCTTGGTGGCGTGCGGACCGATGATCAGTCCATAACCGCCGGACTCCGCCACCGGCTTCACCACAAGCTCGTGCAGATGATCCAGTGTATACGACAGTCCGTCCGGCTCGGCGCAGATACGCGTGTCCACATTCGGCAGGATCGCATCCTCGGACAGATAGTAGCGGATGATGCGCGGCATGTAGGCATACACCGCTTTGTCGTCGGCAACCCCCGTGCCGACCGCATTGGCGATCGCCACGGCGCCGCGCCGCCAGGCCTCCATGAGGCCGCGAACGCCGAGCGTGCTGTCGGGGCGGAACGCGTCGGGATCGAGAAAATCGTCGTTCAGCCGCCGGTAGATCGTGTGCACCGGCGCGAGCCCCGCCGTAGTGCGCATCCAGACCGAGCCGTTTTCGACCAGCAGGTCCTGCCCCTCGACCAGGGGGACGCCCATCTCGCGCGCCAGGAACACGTGCTCGAAATAGGCCGAATTGAAGATGCCGGGCGACAGCAGCACCACCTGCGGATCGGTCACACCGGGCGGCGCGATCTCGGCCATCGCGCGATGCAGACGGAGGCCGTATTCATCTACCCCGCGCACGTTCAGCCCGGCCATCAGGTCCGACAGCACCCGCAGGGTCATGTGCCGGTTCTCGACCACGTAGGCGACGCCGGAAGGCGTGCGTGCATTGTCCTCCAGCACCAGGAAGCGCCCGGTGTCGTCGCGGATGATGTCGGTGCCGCAGACATGCACATAGGTGCCGAACGGCGGCTCGAACCCGACCATCGCCTGCGCGTAGCCGGCGTTGCCCAGCACCAGTGCGCGTGGCACGACGCCGTCGGCGAGGATCTTCTGCCCGTGGTAGACGTCATACAGGAACATGTTCAGCGCGCGCACGCGCTGGATGACGCCGGCCTCCAGGGTGCGCCATTCGTCGGCGGTGATCACCCGCGGGATCAGGTCGAACGGCAGGATGCGGTCGATTGCGGTCGCGTCCGAGTAGACGGTGAAGGTGATGCCGCGCTCCAGCAGGTCGCGCTCGGCATCGGCGGCGCGCCGGCGCAGCGCCTCGATCGGCATCTGTCGGAGGCGGTCCAGCAGGAGCGATAGGGCGGGATGAGAATCCTGGCCGGGCCGCAGCATTTCGCAGAACAGGCTGCCTGGATCGTATCCCGCCAGAAGGCCGCCCTGTCCCATCCGTCACCCCCGATCGGGTCGTCCTGCGCGGGCCGTATCTTGCACTTTTCGTGCCGGGCTGCCACGCAATTGCAACGTGCGGACGGCATGCCGGGTGCTCATTCAGCGGACTTGGATGCCTGTTCGATGGGCAGTGCACGTCGGTTGCACCCTCTCCCGCGTCGCTGACGCGCCGCGACCTCTCCCACTTCGTGGGCGAGGTGTATCGGAGCGTGATCAATCCGGATTGTGCCAGTTGCGCGTTTGACTTGCCGCATGCGCCGACCGATAGGTCGCTACACCATGGCGACCTCGGCATTTTTCGCGATTTGTGTCCCGGGCGCGGGCTGAACGTTGCCCGCATCGCATGTGCATGTCATCGGCGCCGGGCTGGCCGGCCTCTCCGCCGCGGTCGCGCTGAGCGAGGCCGGACGGTCGGTCACCGTGCTCGAAGTCGGGACCGGCCGCCGGCGGACGATGCCGGTCGTATTTCGACCGGGAGCTCGGGATGCGCATCGACAACGGCAACCATCTGTTGTTGTCGGGCAATCGTGCCGCGTTCGGCTACCTGAACACGATCGGGGCGCGACACACGCTGGCCATCCCGGATGCGCCGGTGTTTCCCTTCATGGACCTGACCAGCGGGCTGGCCTGGACACTGCGACCGAATCGCGGCCGCATCCCATGGTGGGTCCTGTCGCGCCGGCGCCGTGTGCCGGGCACGCACTCGACCAACTACGTGGCCCTGCGCCAGCTCATGCGGCCGCCGGACGACACGACTGTCGCGGCGGCGCTGCGCCACGACACGCTCTACCATCGGCTGGTCGAGCCGCTGGCGATCGCGGCGCTGAACACGCCGCCGGACGAGGGCCTGGCGCGGCTGCTCGGCGCGGTGGTGCGCGAGACGCTGCTGCGCGGCGGCAGCGCCTGCATTCCGGCCCTGCCGCGCGCCGGCCTCTCGGAGAGCCTGATCGACCCCGCAATCGCATGGCTGCAGGCACGAGGCCACGAGGTGCGGTTCGGGCAACGGGTCGTGGCCCTGCACGTTGCCGATGCGCGCCTCAACGCTTTGCATACGCCGGGCGGCCCGATGCCGGTCGAGGCCGTGGTGCTCGCGGTGCCACCCTCGGTGGCCGCCGACCTGCTGCCCGGGCTCACGGCGCCGGACGCCTTCCAGGCGATCCTGAACATCCACTTCCGGGTCGACGCCGATCCCGGACCGGCCGGCTTCGTCGGCCTGATCGGCGGCACCGCGGAGTGGGTGTTCGTCAAGCGTGGCCATGTCTCCGTGACCATCAGCGCGGCCAACCGCATGGTTGACCAAAGTGCGGAGGAAATCGCAGCGGCGGTCTGGCCCGACGTGCAGGCCGCCCTCGGCCTCAAGGGGCCGCTGCCGCCATGGCGCGTCGTGAAGGAGCGCCGCGCCACGTTCGCCGCGACCGCCGCGCAGGAGCGGCGGCGGCCGAGCGCGCGCACCGGGCTGGCTAACCTCGCGCTGGCCGGCGACTGGACCGCGACCGGGTTGCCGGCCACCATCGAAGGTGCCATCAGGTCCGGCCGAACGGCGGCGGAGGTTCTGCTCGCCGCGTGAGCACGAGGCCATGCCCAGCGAGACACTGCCGCCCAAGACCGCGCTCGACCAACGCCTGTCCGATGCCGTCGCGCGTGCCGGCGCAGCTCTGGCGCGGCAGCAGCGCCCCGACGGCCACTGGCTGTTCGAACTGGAGGCGGACGCGACGATCCCCGCCGAATACGTGCTGCTCGAGCACTGGCTCGATCGCATCGATCCGGCGCTGGAAGCGAAGATCGGCGTCTATCTGCGCGCGATCCAGGGCGCGCATGGCGGCTGGCCGCTGTTCCACGACGGCGCGTTCAATCTGTCGGCGAGCGTGAAGGCGTATTTCGCCCTGAAGGCGATCGGCGACGACCCCGATGCTCCGCACATGGCGCGCGCCCGGCAGGCGGTCCTGGCGGCGGGCGGCGCGGAACGCAGCAACGTGTTCACCCGCGCCCAACTCGCCCTGTTCGCGCAGGTGCCCTGGCGGGCGGTGCCGGTGATGCCGCTCGAGATCATGCACCTGCCGCTGTGGTTCCCGTTCCACCTGTCGAAGGTGTCCTACTGGTCGCGCACGGTGATCGTGCCGCTGCTGGTGCTGATGGCGCTGCGCCCGGTCGCGCGCAATCCGCGCCGATGTCGCGGTAGAGGAACTGTTCCGCACGCCGCCGGCGCTGGTGCACGACTGGATTTCTCCGCCCGACCCGCTCGGCCTGGGGGCGGTTCTTCAAGGGTCTCGATACGGTGCTGCGCGCGCTGCAGCCGGCATTCCCCCGGCGCAGCCGGCAGAGCGCGATCGCCAAGGCGGTACGCTTCGTCACCGAGCGGCTGAACGGCGATGACGGGCTCGGCGGCATCTATCCGGCGATCGCCAACAGCGTGATGATGTTCGATGCGCTGGGCTACACACCGGATCATCCGGATGCCGCCATAGCCTGGCAGGCGGTGCGCAAGCTGCTGGTGATCGAGCCCGATCGTGCCTACTGCCAGCCCTGCCTGTCGCCGGTCTGGGACACCGGGCTCGCCGGCCACGCCGCGGCCGAAGCCGGCGACGACACGGATGCGGCCTGCGCCTGGCTGCATGCGCGGCAGATCCTCGACGTGGTCGGCGACTGGGCGGTGCGTCGGCCGGGACTGCGGCCAGGCGGCTGGGCGTTCCAATACGCCAACCCGCACTATCCGGATGTGGACGACACGGCCGTCGTCGGCATGCTGCTGCATCGCAATGGCGATCCGGCGTTCGTCGGGTCGATCGAGCGCGCCCGCGAGTGGATCATCGGCATGCAGTCATCAGACGGCGGCTGGGGTGCGTTCGAGCCGGAGAACACGCATCTGTACCTGAACAACATCCCGTTCGCCGATCATGGCGCGCTGCTGGATCCGCCGACCGCCGATGTCACCGCGCGCTGTGTGTCGTTCCTCGCGCAGATCGGCATGGCGGCGGATGATCCGGTGCTGGTGCGGGCGCTCGCCTATCTGCGTCGCGCGCAGGAGGACGACGGAAGCTGGTTCGGCCGCTGGGGCACCAACTACATCTACGGCACCTGGTCGGTGCTGTGTGCCTTCAATGCAGCCGGCATCGGGCCGCGATGATCCGGCGGTGCGGCGGGCGGCGGCGTGGCTTCTGTCCGTGCAGCGCGAGGATGGCGGCTGGGGCGAGGACGAGGAAACCTACCGGGATGCGCCGCGTGGCCGATACAAGGAGAGCACGCCGAGCCAGACCGCCTGGGCCCTGCTTGGCCTGATGGCGGCGGGCGAGGTCGACAATCCGGCGGTCGACGCGCGGCATCGAGTACCTGATGGCAACGCAGCGCGGGCACCGGGGAATGGCGTGAGCTGCCATACAATGCCGTTGGTTTTCCCGCGTGTGTTCTACCTGCGCTACCACGGCTATCGCTGGTATTTCCCGCTGCTGGCACTGGCGCGCTATCGCAATCTGCGGCGTGGCAACACGCACCGGGTGGCGTTTGGGTTCTGAGACTGACTGCGCCGGGCGAACACAGGGGCGCATTGGTGTCGTCGTCGGTTTGGCGGCCGAGGCGCGCATCGCGCGGCGGCTGGGCTGGCCAGTCGCGATTGGCGGCGGGACGGCGGCGGGCGCGGAGGCCGCGGCACTGCGCCTCGTCAACGAGGGAGCCCGCGCGCTGATCAGCTTCGGGCTGGCAGGCGGACTGGATCCGGCGCTCCGGCCAGGCGCACTCATCGTGCCATCCGCGGTGATCGCTCGCGACGAGCGCTATGCCGACCGATCCGGAACCTGTCGCGCATGCTCGGCGGCGCGACGCCGCATCTCGTGCTCGGCGCCGATGCGATCGTGGCGAGCGTCGAGGAAAAACGCCGACTGCGGCAGCGAACGGGCGCGGCGGCGGTCGATCTGGAGAGCGGCGCGGTGGCGCGCGTTGCCGCCATGCACAGCATGCCGTTCGCCGTGTTGCGTGCGATCTGCGATCCGGCGGAAAGCGCGTTGCCGCCGGCGGCACTTGTCCGCGCTCGACACGCGCGGCGCCATCGGGCCTGGCGCGTGCTCGGCTCGATCGCTGCCCATCCCACGACAACTGCCTGCGCTGCTCGCGCTCGCCGCCGACGCTGCCGCTGCGAGGCGATCGCTCGTCGCACGCGTCAGGCAGCTAGCGCGGGCTCGCGTCGTAGGCGTTCGCTGCACCGGCGTCGCCTCGATGATCCGTTCGGGAGGGAAATTGGCCCGAACCGTCGTGCCCTGACCGGGCGTGCTCTCGATCGTCAATGTCGCGCCGTGCAACGCCAGCAGTTTCCGACTGATCGCCAAGCCCGAGGCCGCTGCCGCCGAATTTCCGGCTGATCGAGGCGTCCGCCTGCTGAAACGGCTGGCACAGCGACTGCAACGCCGCCGCGTCGATGCCGATGCCGGTATCGGTCACGACCAGAGCAGCACCTGCCTCCGCAATGCTCGATGCGCAGCGACACCACGCCGCCTTCCGGCGTGAACTTCACTGCATTGGACAGCAGATTGAGCACGATCTGCTTCAATGCGCGTCCGTCTCCCCGCAGCGCGATGCGCATCCCGGCCGCGTCATTGTCGATCCGCACGCCGCCGTCATTCGCACGCAGCTTCAGCATGCCGATGCAGGACCGCACCACCATGCCAAGCTCCACGATCTCGTTCGCAAGCTCATAGCGACCCGCCTCGATCTTCGAGAGATCGAGCACGTCGTTGATCATGTCGAGCAGATGATGGCCGGCCGAATTGATATCCGTCGCGTACTCGACGTAGTTGGCGCCGATCTTGCCGAACGGCTGATCACGGATCAGTTCGGAGAAGCCGATGATGGCATTCAGCGGCGTGCGCAGCTCGTGGCTCATGTTGGCGAGGAATTCCGACTTGGCGCGGCTCGCCGTTTCGGCGCGCTCCTTCGCCAGTTGCAGTTCCTGCGCTGCCTCGACCTCGGCTGTGATATCGCGCCCGGTGCCGCGATAGCCCAAGAAAGCGCCGGTCGCGTCGAACACCGGGTTGCCATTGACGCTGACGTGGTGGATCCTGTCCGTCCGGCGCGATTTCCTGGCGGTGGAAATCGCGAAATGGCACGCCGTGCAGCCAGGTCGGCACGGTGCTCGGACCAATGCGGATCTGTTCGGGTCGCACCCAGCGCATTCCATGGCGTCATGCCCTTGCGGCGCTGGAATGCCCATCAGGCGGATCGACTTGCTGTCCGATACCCAGTTCAAGCGGAGCTCCGCATCGAGTTCCCACAGCCAGTCCGACGACATCTCGGCGAAGTCCTTTACGCGGGCCTCGCTGGCGCGCAGAGCTTCGGCTGTCTCCGCCAGCCTCGCATTCTGCTCGGCCTGGCGGCGGAACTGCCGGCCGATGACGCCGAACAGCACGGCGAAGCCGAGGGCGGCGCCGAGGCCACCCAGCGCGATGACCGTCGCCTGTTGCCGCCACTTCGCAAGCGCCACCGGCTCCATCATGGATACATCGATGACGAGTGGCCAGGCGGGCAGCGGATGCACCGACACGAGAGCCGGTATGGCGCTGAGAAAACCAGGCGAGCGGTAGGTGCCGCCTCCCATGGCGACCAGGCTGTACCAGGGCGAGCGTCGCCGGCATCCGATTTGCCGACTTGGTTGGTGGGGTCGGGATAGCGCACCAGCACGAGCCCATCGCGGCGGAGCAAGGTCACGGTCTCGCCGGGCGGCAATTCGATCGCCTGGTAGAAGTCGGTGAGATACTGCAGGTCGATCGCGCCGACCGCAAGACCAAGGAAGCGTGTGATCGGGACCGTTGATCCGGCGCGCGATGTAAACGGTCGGCGTGCCGGTCACGCGGCTCTGGACCGGGCGCGCTGATGAACGGCGCTGGATCGTCATGCACAACGAAGTAGCGGTAATAGTCGCGATCCGACACGTCCAGATCCGGCGGCGACTGCGTCCTGGTGGTGAGGAACAGGTGGCCATCGGGCTTGAACAGGGTGAAGGCGTTCGCCTGTGGCAGGTTCTTCAGCCTGCTCGCGCAGAAATTCGCGCGTGGCGTCGGTGCCGAGAACGTCACGCAGCTCGTCAGGTGTGACGACGCCGAGACCGGCGACACGCGATTGCACCTCCTCAAGGGCGAGATCGACCACCTGCATGTAGCGCGCCGGTCTGCTCGGCGAGCACGACGCCGAGGTTTGTCACCGCGACCCGATGCTGTTCGATGCTCTGGCGATGCAGGTCCCAGATCGTCACACTGCAACCGATCAGGGTGATGATGCAGAGGGCGATGCCGATGGCCCAAAGCTGTCGGCTCGAGCGGAAAGACGTCGCCCGTGGACGCTGCCATGGTGACACTCCATGCCTCGCGCGCCGGCCGGCAATCAGTGCACTATGCAATCGATGTGGCTAATATCGGTTTAATGCAATCGCGGAACGGGATTGTCCGGAGAATTCCCTTCCCCATGCAACGGAAGCGGGAGAACGTTGCGTGGCTGCCTTGCGCTTCGCGTCGCCTTCCTACACCTCCGACTGCGCCTCGATCTTCGCTGGATCGAGGTCCATGCCCAGGCCGGGCAAGGTCGGCAACGCGAACTCTCCGTCCTGCGGCGTCACCGGATTCGGCGAGGAAGTGCTGGTTGATGGCATTCCACTTCACCAGATACTCCTGGATCGGCGTCAGCAGCGGCGACTGTGCGAGCGAGAAGTGCAGCCCCGCCGGCGTGGAATGGCCGTGCGGGATCACCATCAGGTCGTGCACTGAGGCATAGGCGGCGATCTTCAGCACCTCGGACAGCCCGCCCGCCCAGTAGATGTCGGGCTGCAGTACATCCAATGCATCGGCGTCGATGAACCGTTTGAACCCCCAGCGGGTGTATTCATGCTCGGCACCCGACAGCGGAATCTGCGTGCGCTTCTTCACGCGGCGATAGCTGTCGATGCGGTCTGGCATCACGCATTCCTCCAGCCAGCGCGGGCGGAATTCGGCGATGCGCTCGGCGAGTTCCACTGCGTAGATCGGATCGAAGGACTGCCAGCAGTCCAGCATGATGTCGTAGTCCTCGCCGAGCGCTTCCCGGAGCGTGCGCACCAGTTCGACATTCCTGTGCATGCCGTCGTGGCCGCTCATCGGTCCGTGGCGGAAGAACCATTTCTGCGCGGGGTAGCCGAGCGCCTTGTATTCGGCGGCACGTTCGCGAACGCGGCCCATGTCCTGCACCGCGAAGCCGAGCATCGAGGCATAGGCCGGGACGCTGTCGCGTGTCGGACCGCCGAGCAGTCGAAAAACCGGCTGGCCGAGCCAGCGCCCCTTGAGGTCCCACAGCGCGCAGTCGATGGCGCTGATTGCCAGCATGGCATCGCCCTGGCGGCCGTGCACCATGATGCGGTGCATCTGGTCCCAGAGCTTCTCGTGCGCGATCGGGTCCTGGCCGAGGATGATCGGGCGCAGGCGCTTCGCCACGAAGGCGGCGACCATCTCGGGCAGCGGGCCGGCGATGCCGATCGGGCCCATCGTCCGTCTCGATCCGGATGAAATGCTGTTCGAGGCGGAAATGATCGGGGATCGGCCTGCTGGCCACCCTCGAAGTCGTTGCGGAGGCGGTATTCAGGGTAGATGTCGATCGGTCGGACCAGACGCTCCTCCCAGAGTGGGGAGTCGGTGCGCATGGTGCCGGTGAGGCGCAGGACTCGAACGGCGGTGATTTTCATGCCAAGCCCCCGGAGCAGCCATCGGACGATAGCGTCCGGGCCGGAAACTGGCGAGCAGGCGGATCAGTGCTGTGAGGCCATCGCCTCGGCGGGCCGCAGTTGGGCCTCGTTGACGACCCGTTCGTGGCTGTCCTGCGCGTGTTTCACGCGATAGTACAGGTCACGGCCTTCGACCGGGAGCAGACGCTGGACGGTGTATATGCCGGCTGGCACATGCCGTTCCAGCCGGTTTGGGATGAGATGGACTGTCTGACCGACCTTGAACTTGTGCTGCGCCATGGCGGTCCTCAGGTTGTCCGGCGCCGCCCGATGAGTGGCGCCGGGGACTGGATTCAGGCCGTCTTCAGGTTTTCGGCCGAAAGCTTCCCTTGCTGACCGCGCTGGACCTCGTAGCTGAGCTTCTGACCCTCGTTCAGACTGCCAATTCCGGCCCGCTCGACGGCTGAGATATGCACAAACACATCCTTCGAACCGTCATCCGGCTGAATGAAGCCATAGCCCTTCTGGCTGTTGAACCACTTGACCGTGCCTGTCGACATCGTGTCACTCCAAAGTACCGGCGACCCGCACTGTGCGGGCCGGATTACTCTTCCAATTGGGGAGCGTCGAGGCGGCAGAACCGCGGAAAGGCACGAGGCAGCCCGGAACGAAAAGCGCCGATGCCGTGGTAAGTTGGGTTGACCATTGCAAATTGCAAGGGAGGACGGCGGATGAGCGAGATCCCAGGGGAAGTTGGCCGGAGGTTGCCCGCCACTACGGCCGCGGCGGGTTGCTGGAGCGTCTGCTTGACGCTCTGACCGAGGCCGGGAAGGACATCGAGCGGCTCACGATCGACGATCTTGCCCCGGTGGACGAATTTCATTCGCGCCGGCGTGCGGCGACCGCGGAGCTGGCGCGGCTGCTGGCGCCCATCGCCGTCCGATCACGTGATCGACATCGGCTCCGGGATCGGCGGGCCGGCGCGGTACCTGGCGGCGACCTACGGCAGCCGGGTGAGCGGGGTGGATCTGACCGAGGAGTTCGTGGCGACCGCCGCGGACCTGGCACGGCGGGCGGGCCTGGCCCAGTGCGTGCACTTCCGCCAGGGCTCGGCGCTGGACCTGCCGTTCGGCGATGCCAGCTTCGATCTGGGGTGGACGCAGAACGTCGCGATGAACATTGCCGACCGGCCGCGATTCTATGCCGAGATCCGCCGGGTGCTGAAGCCCGGTGGGCGGCTGGCGATCCAGGACGTGGTGCAGGGTCCGGGTGGGGCGCTGCACTTCCCGGTGAACTGGGCGGACACGCCGGCGATCAGCTTCCTGCGCACGCCGGACGAGACACGGGCGATGCTGGAGGCGGCGGGGTTCACGGTGCAGGTCTGGGAGGACAACAGCGAGGTCGCGATTGCCGAGGCGGAGGCCGAACGCGAACGTGCCGCGGCAAGGGACGCGGGTCCGCCGCTGCTGGGCGTGCATCTGGTGGTGGGCGAGAGCTTCCGCGAGAAGATGCGGAACTCGCGGCGCAACATGCTGGAGAACCGCACGCGGCTGATCAATGCGGTGCTGATCAGGGGCTTTTGAGACCTCCCGGCGTGCCTGCGCTCCAGGAGGCAGCACTCAGTGCAATAACGCGACCACGACGGTGACGAGCCCCAGCACCAGGTTGACGCCGATCAGCTTGCGGATTCGGTCGATGCTGGCAATGGCGGTTGCACGGTCGGTGGTGCGGCGGAAGCGTGCATAAGGTCCGAACACGATCAGCAGGAATATCGCGCTCATGATCAGGCCCAGCAGCATCATGACGTGCACATTCCAGCCGACAAAGGCCATTCCGCCGTAGAAGCCGAACAGCACCGCGAACCCGCTCAGCAGGATCAGCGGCATGGTGTGCCAGACCAGCAGAAAGAAGCGTCGGAACACCTGGGTGTGGAGTGCGATGCGCTGCACCGGCTCGAGCACGCCGAGGCTCGGCCGCAGCACGACGTACGCGAAGAACATGCCGCCTACCCAGATCACCGCGCACAGCACGTGCACCGCCAGCACCCATCCCCACCAATTCATTCCGTCAACTCCTGCAATTCGGCGAGCAACGCACGCAGTTCCGCCGCGGCGGTTGATCTTGGCGCGGCCTCGGTGACGCCGAGCCCGGCGGCGAAGGCATGCGCGAACCCGGCGCGGTTGCCAAGGGCCGAGCGCAGCAGGGGCAGGCGGCGCGCCGCGAGGTCGGCCTCGATTAACTCGCGCAACCGCGAGGTCGGCGGGACGCGGTTGAACACCAGATGCGCGCTGCGCCGCTCCTCGCGGGCAAGGGCGAGCGTCCCCTCCGCTGCCCAGATATCCGGCACGCTCGGCTGGATCGGTACCAGAACAAGGTCGGCCGCGCGGACCGCGACCCTGGCGTCGGTGTCGAGCTGCGGCGGGCTGTCGATCAGCACCACGTCATGGTCGCGCCGTAGCCGGTCGAGTTCCCCCAGCAGCCGCCAGCCCGATATGTCGGAGAACGCCAACGAAGCCGCCTGCTCCAGCCGTGCGCGACGCAGACCGTGCCAGCGTCCCAGGCTCTTCTGCGGGTCGATGTCGAGCAGCGCGACGCGCCGGGACTGTGCGAATGCCGCCGCGATATTGGCTGCGAGCGTCGTCTTGCCGGTTCCGCCCTTCTGCTGCGCGACCGTGATCACCACCGCCATGGACTGCGACTCCGCTGAAACAGGCGTCTACCATTGCGTAGAGCCTAAGCGACGGAGGACGTCCTATAAAGCGCCAGGAGGCGACCGGGCTGAGGCCGCGATGACCAATCCATCGTTTCCAGTGCCATAAGGCATGGGTTTTCGTATCGCGCCAAAGCCGGCCGATGGTCTTGCCAAAGCCTCTTCATGATTTGACGCTGTTTGTGTGGACATGGATCGTATGTTACGCGGTAGATCAGAACAAAACCTATGGGCCAAAGCCTCCTCGAACTCTCTCCCCCAACCGATTTGCACGGCCGACAGGGCAGGGCGAATGGCGCCTTGCATACCCCATGCGGTCATTCGTTGGCGATCCGGCGAACGGCCGAAGTCGACCCAAAGCGGAAGCTCGCGGTTCACCCCCCGGAGGCGTGCACGTGATCCAGAGCGGACACGCCGACGACGCTTCAGCCGGTCGATGAAAAATCCCTTCGATGCCTGCGGTGGTTCCATACGCGGCAGGGGTCGCGGGGCTCCGATAAGTCTCGTACTGACACTCAAGAACCTTGCGGCACCGCGGCTCGCCGGTCCCGGTATTTACAGCGATCGCGGCACCGTCCTCAGCGAGCTAAATGTCAACGCCAGCACCAAGGCGTCGGCTCGTCATCTCGGCGATTTTGTCGAGATCCGCTAAAACTGCCTGAGTGGTTGGGTCGGCCAGCGCAGACTCCATTGCTCTACCATAAGATGCCCAACCGCTGAACTTGATGACCAGAACCCATTGGCCTGCAGCAGGCCCAGCGACCTCGGTGTGGAGTTGGAGGTCTTCAGCGCCGTGTTTTTTCGCCAAAGCCTTCAGCCGACTGGCAGCGGCAATAACATCAGCGGAGCTGCCATTTTTGCGGTGTGTCACAAGGTAAATAGCCATTTTACCGTTTCCTTCCGTTTGTCCCTTTAGTTCGTCGTCCCCGGCACGGACGCTTGCCGCGCCGGAGCGCATTCCGCGCCAGAGCGTGTCGCGCGAGGCGCGGATCTTCGAGTTTGAGCCGGCGGCTCAAGCAGGTTGCGTCGCCCGGATGGTGGCTGTCTCTTTGGCGGCACGCGCAGGTCTCAAGGCGGCGGCTTCGGCTAGACGATTGGGACAACTTTCGTATTGTTCGTTGGAACACCGCACCACGCTGCAGTCGAAGCAAGCCGCCATTTCGTCGGGAATATCGTAGACGACGTATTTCCTGACCAAAGTCCTCCAGACCTCACTAAGCATTATTCTCCCTCCAGCATAACGTCCGAATTGCTGTTCCACCATTCACACCTGGGCGCGTGTTGCACGAAAGGTCCCGGTACCAGATCACACTGGCATTTTGCGCTTGCTATGCCGTATCATCTCAGCTGCATTCTCCCGACCAAACTGCCATCGCATAGTGAGAGCGGTGAGGTAGCGAATCAGAAGGTCTGAAGCGTTCTTGCCATCGAACATGTACAGGGGGATGGAATGCCATCCGAAATCGATCCGTGCTGTATGAGCCTCGCTGACGGATGGACGGAATGGACCCAGGAATGCTTCGACCATGCCATCATGCGCCAACTCGATGATCAGCGTCTCGCCCACTTCCTTACCATCTATGCGCAATTCATATGCGATCGGATTACAGGCAGAGCCGCCAACGTAGAGGGGACCCGTGTAGTATCCAGTTACTTCACAGAATCGGCACCCATCCGGTCTCGTCGTGAGATGGCAATTGGCTCGCTCTACTGCTTCTTTGATCAGAGAATGGACTTCCGTGCAGAACCTCGTTTGCCTGCGCTCAAGTTCGATGTGCGTATCGTGAGCAGCCGTCTCACTTTGAGCCCGTTCGGCATTTTGCTGAATGCGGCGTTGCCGTCGCGTATCCAGTATCCGATCAAGCAGGTACTCCAATGACTGTGACATTGCTCCCTCCCGTGTAGGCGCGGCGCGCGGCAGTGGCGCCCAGGGCCCCTGTGGAGGAGTTTGTCCATATCCAGCAGTGCTCTTGTCACCACCAAAGGCTAAGATACATTCTACCCTTAGCGGCCTTCTGGCTTTGATCTAGATCAAGCATCGGGGCGCTACCTAGAATTGCGCGGCTACCTGCGGTGCCTTGTAAGTCACATTCCCGTGTCTGGGCGCCTGTGTTCGCAAACTGCAATAGGGATCAGAACGAGTAGGGTGAGGCTTCGCTTCTGCCAACGGATATCACACCGCGCCTTGAGCGGATACGAGGACGGCAAGTCCCAACGCCGCCGGCATTGCTTCCAGCGCAGGTTTGTCACTTTCGTCTGAAATCACGCTGAGGTCCTCTGACCTCACTTGCGCATCCAAAAGGGGCCCATGCGGCCAACTCGGATGCCAGCTTCCTCCCGTTTTGCCCGGTGGCGCACGCACCCCATGAGGGTCCGTCTCGTAGCACCTCCCACCGCCAAAACTCGGGTAAGCGCTAGGCGCCACGAGAGCTTTGGTCGGATGCATCACGATCAGGAGAGCGCCTTGCTCTCGCCTCCCCGCCTTGATCCAGGTCAAGGACTAGGATCGCAAAATATGGAATACAAGACCATCAATCAATAATGGAGGACGGTCATGGACACGACCGGCATTCGTCCTCCTCCGCGACCGCCGATAGATTGTATTGCGGAAGGGATCTGGATATTGCGCGACAATCTGGGTGAGAAAGCACGGCGATCAAGGTGAGAAATTCATGATCGCAGCGACACGATAATGTTCGGTATAATTGCCGCTGGCAAGAGCTAAATGTTGGTTTGATTGTCGGGGAGCGACACAGCGTCGAGGTCGTTGATTGTCGCGTAGCTTTGCGGTCGTCCGGCGCGCTTGGTTTTCCGCTCGAGTGCGGCGCGCCGTCTATAACTTTCGACGTTGATTTCGAAGATCGTAGCGTGATGGACGAGGCGATCCACGGCGGCGAGGGTCATGGCAGGATCGGGGAAGACCTTGCCCCATGCTCCGAACGGCTGATTGGCTGTGATCAAGCTGGAGCGGCGCTCGTAGCGAGCACTGATGAGCTCGAACAGGACGGATGTTTCGGCCTGGTCTTTGCTGACATAGGCGAGATCGTCGAGGATCAGGAGATCGAAGCGATCAAGCCGATTGATGGCCGCCTCCAGCGCCAGCTCGCGACGCGCCAGCTGCAGCCTCTGAACCAGATCGGACGTGCGGGAGAACATGACACGTCGCCCGTTTTCCACCAGCGCGAGGCCGATGGCGGAGGCAAGATGCGTCTTCCCTCCGCCTGGTCCGCCGATGAGCAGCAGATTGGCGCCCTTGTCGATCCAGCTGTCGCCGGCGCAGATCGCCAGGACACGGGCCTTGGAGATCATCGGCACCACGTTAAAGTCGAAGCTGTCGAGGGTTTTTCCTGGCAGAAGCTGTGCTTCGGCAAGATGGCGGGCGAGGCGACGCCGATCGCGTTCGGCGATCTCGTGCTCGGCGAGCGTGGCGAGGAAGCGTGCCGCGGGCCAGCTCTCCCGATCTGCGCGTTCGGCGAAACCCGACCAATCCTGCTTGATCGCGGGCAGCCGGAGGTCGTTGAGCATCAGCGTGAGCCGGGCACCGTCGATATTCTGGGTCATGCCGCCTCTCCCATGTCGGCACCGAGAAGCGCCTCGTAGTCGATCAGCGGCGTGAGACGGACGACGATCTCGGGAAGCGCGGCGGGATCCGGCGCGAAGCGTGCGCGCAGCGCGGTGATGTCGGGCAGCTGGGCTGCCGCGAGATCGGCGGTGAGCAGTGTGGCGAGTTCGGCCTCGCATGCGCGCTCATGGGCGAGCGCGAGAAGATTGACCATCAGACGGCACGCCGATTTTTCCGGGATCTTTTCGAGCAACCGCTCAAAGGTCAGGCGATAGGCCTCGCGGGGGAATAGCTGGTCGCGATAGACGAGATTGAGCAGCGCCATGGGTTTGCGCCGCAGCGCGTGGATCACATGGCGATAGTCGACGACATGTGCGTGCTTGCCGGCGGCGCTGGCGCGCCCACGCGCAAGCGTCATCAGCAGTGTGCCACCGATGAACACGTCGAGGCGATCGTCGTACAGTCGGACCCGCAGGCGATGGCCGATCAGCCGGGAGGGCACCGTGTAGAACACTTTTCGCAGCGTGAAGCCGCCCGACGAGGTGACGGTGACGACCGTCTCCTCGTGATCGCAGGTCCGCTGCCCGGGCAGAGGCTGGAGCGCGGGACGCTCGGCGTCGATGCGTTTGGCCTGGCGCGCGTTCTTGCGGCTGACGATCTCGTCGATGAAGTGGCGATAGCTGGTGAGATCGTCGAAGTCGCCGGCCCCGCGCATCAGCAGCGCATCTTTGACTGCCTTCTTGAGATGGCCATGGGGGCTCTCGATGGCGCCGTTCTCATGCGCGACACCGCGATTGTTGCGGGTCGGCTGCATCCCATAATGGGCACACAGCGCGTCATAGCGTCGGGTCAGATCCTCGCGAGCATCCTTGTCCAGATTGCGGAACGCCGCCGAGAGACTGTCGCTGCGATGCTCAAGTGGGGCGCCACCGAGCGCCCAAAGCGCGTTCTGCAATCCTTCGGCCAGTGCGACATAGCTCTCGCCGCCGAGGATCACATGCCCATGCTCGAAGCCCGAATAGGCAAGCCGGAAGTGATAGAGCCGGTGGTCGAGCCGAACGCCCGCGATCGTGACGCCGAGGTCAGTCATGTCGGTGAAATCCGACAGCCCCATGCGGCCAGGTTCCTGGACCTGGCGGAAGATCACCTCCTGATCTGCACCATGAACGGCCCGCCATGAACGAATGCGGCGCTCCAGGGTGCGGCGTGCGCCGGCGGGCAGATCCGGATGGCGCCGCTGCATCTCGTCGAAGATCGCAACTGCGCGGAGGTCCGGCGCCGCCGTCAGCATCGGCACGACCTCGGCGTCAAAGAAGTGGGCGAGCGGATCTGGACGACGACGGCCCCGCACCTTCTTATAGGATGACGGAAGCCGGTGGTATTGCTCGCAGCGATAGCCGGTGGCCGTGCTGATTGATGCCTTCGCGGCTGATACTGCTGGTCCATCTGTCTGTCGGAACGTCATGTAGCGCCTCATCTGGTGATCGGTGATATGGCGACCGGGCAATGGACGGATCCCTGTGTGAGAAGATCCATCCACATACCCAGCCGGTCGCGATCACCAGACCATCCGCACCCCTGAGGGACTTCAGGCCAGGCGTTCTGTCGCTCACGCCTCCGGTCGGGCTTCGCCCTCCCTGCATCGCGAGCGACAGAACGCTTTCTCACCTTGATTGTCGGGCGTTCTCACCTTGATCGCCGCGCAGCA
>CAWCDM010000149.1:0-25358 GCA_963794185.1 uncultured Alphaproteobacteria bacterium
GCTCCGACGAGCGAACAATCTTCACCTATGCCTTGCGTCAGTTCTTTGCACAGGCGAAAGAAGGGACCTGGCCCCTTAGCCAGCCGCTGTTTCACTATAGGGAGCATGGCAACGCCTATAGCTTCGAATACGAGCTACTGACGCAACTGCTGCAATGTGCTCCCTTGCGGGAACCTCTGCTGGAATTCATACCAGAACTTCAGAGCGCGGCTAGGCGTTTAGATGTCAGCAGCTTTCCGCTTCGGTCACATATTGACGGACGAGTGGTTGCTTGGTCTTCGGGCCACCACAGGCATCTAGCCAACCCAAAATCGTGGTCGACAGCCGCCGTTTACCAATTCGTCTTTGAGCTTGATCGCCTCGTGGCGGAAGCCATTCGTCAGGCAACGTTTCGCGAGTTCGGTGCCATTTACTCCGTCCCACGACAGCCGGAGGCTGATCCGAATAGCTTCGCCGCCAGTCTGCTCGACGCCGCCCTCGACCTGGCCACCCAAAACGGAAGCCTGCGGCGAGCCGTGCTCGAACACTTTGTATTGCCAATCGCTAGTGAGGCAATGAAAGTTGAGAACGGCGAATCCCTACCAAAAGATACACCCATGTCCGCAATCCTGTATGGATCGCCGGGAACTTCAAAGACAACCTTAGCGGGCCTGATTGCTGAATTTCTCCACTGGCCGCTGCTGCAGATCGACCCCTCCTATCTCGTTCAACAGGGATGGGATCGCATTCAAGCACAAGCAAGCCGTCTATTCAGCATGCTCACGAGCTACGGAGCGCGTCGTAGTCTTATTGGACGAATTTGACGAGATCGGGCGCGATAGAAGCGGAAATCAGGAGATTCTGTCACGCTTCATAACGACTGCGATGCTGCCAAAGCTAGCCAAAATAAATCAAGAGCGGCGCATCGTATTTTTGCTCGCGACGAACTACATCCGTAGTTTCGACGCTGCATTCAGCCGCGGAGGAAGATTTGATATGCTGATCCCGGTCTTCCCACCAACTGCGGACGAAAAGCGCAGACAGTGGCCGCTGTTCAAGGACCTTGAAGCGAGGCTTGACGAAAACAGGGCTGTCAAAGCTCACATGCTCCTCGCGCACCTAACCTATGACGAATGCAAGCAACTCGCCAGCAAACTGACTTCTGACAACTCCCCTGATGCGTACTTCCATAAGCTATCGGAAATGTACGAGGCTGGAACCCTAAAGCGCCCATTGATCGCTGAGTCGGCGGAGCGCACTTGGGAAAACGCCTGCATTGACGACCAGCGACAAATACGCCTCCCGCCGTTAAAATCCCCCGAAAGCACCTAGCGACAGTCCGGGAACTGAGCGCTCCCCGTGGGCTGCCTTAGTTCTATGTATTCATCGCGTCGAAGAAGTCGTTGTTGGTCTTGCTGTACTTCAGCTTGTCCAACAGGAACTCCATCGCATCCACCGTCCCCATCGGGTTCAGGATGCGGCGCAGGACCCACATCTTCGACAGCGTGCCCTTCTCGACCAGCAGCTCTTCCTTGCGCGTGCCCGACTTGGTGATGTCGATCGCCGGGAAGCTGCGCTTGTCGGATAGCTTGCGGTCCAGGATGATTTCCGAATTGCCGGTGCCCTTGAACTCCTCGAAGATCACTTCGTCCATCCGGCTGCCGGTGTCGATAAGCGCGGTCGCGATGATGGTCAGCGAACCACCCTCCTCGATGTTGCGGGCCGCGCCGAAGAAGCGCTTCGGCCGCTGCAATGCATTCGCGTCCACGCCGCCGGTCAGCACCTTGCCCGACGACGGCACGACGGTGTTGTAGGCCCGCGCCAGACGCGTGATCGAATCCAGCAGGATCACCACATCGCGCCGGTGCTCGACCAGGCGCTTGGCCTTCTCCAACACCATCTCGGTCACCTGCACGTGACGCGTCGCCGGTTCGTCGAAGGTGGAGCTAATGACCTCGCCCTTCACCGAGCGCGCCATGTCGGTGACTTCCTCCGGCCGCTCATCGATCAGCAGCACGATCAGGAACACTTCCGGGTGATTGGCGGCAATCGCGGTGGCGATGTTCTGCAGCATCACCGTCTTGCCGGTGCGCGGCGGCGACACGATCAGCGCGCGCTGGCCCTTGCCGATCGGCGCGATCAGATCGATCACCCGCGGCGTGTAGTCCTTGCTCGGTCCCTTCGCCACCGACTGGAAGTTCTCGACTTCCATCTTCAGCCGCTCATCCGGATAAAGCGGCGTCAGGTTGTCGAAGTTGATCCGGTGCCGCACGGATTCCGGCGGCTCGAAATTGATGGTGTTGACCTTGAGCAGCGCGAAGTACCGCTCGCCGTCCTTTGGCGCGCGGATCTGGCCCTCGACCGAATCGCCGGTGCGCAGGCCGAAGCGGCGTACCTGGCTTGGGCTCACATAGATGTCATCGGGGCCCGGCAAATAGTTGGCTTCCGGACTGCGCAGGAAGCCGAATCCATCGGGCAGGATTTCGAGCGTGCCCTCGCCATGAATCGCCTGGTCGTTCTCGGCCAGGTTCTTCAGGATCGCGAACATCATGTCCTGCTTGCGCAGCGACGATGCGTTCTCGATCTGCAGCAATTCGGCATAGCTCAGCAGGTCGGAGGGGGTTTTGGCTTTGAGTTCGGCGAGATGCATGGACGCCTCAGCGTGGTCCGATTGATGAAGCGGGACGAGGGCGGAACGCCCGGTATATCGTTGCCGGCCATCGATCTGGCGATGGCTGGATTCGGTCCCGTCAGGTGGGAGAATCGGGGCGGCGCTTGATTGCCACCTCGTCAGGGAGAGCCGGAAGCTAGGCAGACCGGCGCCCTCCCGTCAACCGGCAGGTGGTCCATTCAGGATGAAATGTCAAGTGGTTCGTGAATTCGGGATTTCAGAAAGGCCGGACGATGACCATCACCACGATAACGACCATCAACAGCGTCGGTACCTCGTTCGCAATACGATAGAACCGCTGCGACCGCCTGTTGCGATCTTCCAGGAAGTCCCGCCGCCAGCGCGACAATGCGCCGTGGAACCCGGACAACAGGACCACCGCGGCGAGCTTCACATGCCACCAACCCGCCGACCAGTCCAGAATCTCCGGCGTCAGCACAAGCATCAGGCCGAACAGCCATGTGACGATCATCGCCGGATTGATGATCTGGCGGAGCAGCCGCCGCTCCATCACCTTGAACCGCTCGCTCTCGGCAGAACCGGGCCGCAGATCGCAGTGGTACACATAGAGCCGCGGCAGGTACAGCATCCCTGCCATCCACGCGATCACAGCAATGACATGGATCGCCTTCGTCCACGGATACAGCCATGCCAAAAAGCCGATCGTCACGGGGTCGCGCCATGTGGGCACTGGCTGCGATCGGACGGGCAAATCGCCCACCCGCGTTGCTGCACAGGCCTGGGCCACGCGAACGTGCAAATCGGACCAATCGGGCAAGTGCGGCGATGAACGCATCGTCGGAGTTCTGCACAGGGACACGGAAATAACCCGGCACGCCCAGCTTCTCCGCGAGCTCCCGATATTCCACGTCGAGCTCCACCAACGTCTCCGAATGGTCCGAGACGAAGGCGATCGGCACCACCAGCACCGCCACCCTGTCGAGCGCGGCCCGCTCGATCTCGGCATCGGTGCTGGGCCCGATCCACTGCTGCGGCGTCGCACGCGATTGGTAGCAGATCACCCAGTCAGGCTCCGTTTCGCGCCATTCCGCCAGGACGCGGGCAACCGTCTGCTCGATCTGCCATTGATACGGGTCGCCGCGACGCACCACGACTTCAGGCAGCCCGTGGGCGGAGAACAGCACGCGCAGCCGGATCTCCGGATCGAGCTGTGCTCTTGCCGCGGCGTGGGCTTTGCTCAGCAGCGCCGTCGTGGCGGTGACATAGTCGGCATCGGTCGGATAGCAGCAGACCGTCATGGTGTCCGCCACAAGGCCGGTTCGCGCTGCGGCCTCGCGCCATGCGGTGAGCGAACTGCCCGTCGTCGTGGTCGAATAATGCGGATAGAGCGGCAGCAGCACGATCTGGTCCGGCTGCCAGTCCCGTACGGCCTGCGCCGTTTCGTCGCTCAGCGGATGCCAGTAGCGCATCGCGATGAAGCATTTGGTGTCAAATTCAGGCAGCGCGGCCTCGAGCGCCGCCGCCTGCGACTGCGTCAGCTCGAGCAACGGCGATCTGCCGCCAAGCAAGGCATAGTTCGCGGTCGCTGGCTGCAACCGGCTTCGCGCGATGTAACGCGCCAAGATGGGACGCACAAAGAATGGGACACGCAAGATAGCCGGGTCAGCGAACAGATTCAGCAGGAAGGGTTTGATCGACTCCGGCCTATCGGGCCCTCCCAGATTGAACAGCACCACGGCGACCTTAGGCCGCACGCACCAACTCCACGAGCTTCGCCACATGTTTCGGCAGCGTCTGAGGCACGATGCCGTGCCCAAGGTTGAACACGAACGGATGTCCGTGCATCGCGTGCAGGATATCCAGTGTCCCACGCTGCAACGCTGGTCCACCGGCGACCAACGCCAGCGGGTCGAGATTGCCTTGCAGGGCGACCGTCCGCGGGACGCAGCGCATCGCCAATGCCGGATCCATCGCGGTATCGAGGCCGACCGCGTTCACCTTTGTTGCAGTGGCGTAGTCGCCAATCGCCAAGCCCGCAAGACGAGGAAAACCGATCACCGGCACGGTCGGAAAACGCGACCTCAGACGGGCGACAATCACCTCGGTCGGCCGGATCACATGCAGGCGAAAGAGCTGCGGCGACAGCACGCCGGCCCAACTGTCGAACAACATCACTGCTTCAGCGCCGGCCTCGATCTGGGCCGCGAGATAGGTCACCGTAGCATCGGTCAGCAGCGTGATCAGGCGCTCGAACAGTTCCGGCTGCTGATAAGCCATGGCCCGTGTCGCGGCGAAATCCCGGGAACCGCCGCCTTCGATCATATAGCAGCTAACGGTGAAAGGTGCGCCGGCGAACCCGATCAGGGCACAGTCGGGGAACCCCTCGGCCGCGAGACCCATGCGCACCAGCCGCACGGTTTCGAGGATCGGCGCAATTGCATCCGGAACCCGACGCGTATCGAGTGCCGCAAGACCGGCTTCGTCGCGCAGCGGCGGCAACACCGGTCCCTCGCCTTCCCGGTAGTCCAGCCCGTGCCCCAGGGCCCAGGGCAGCATCAAGATATCGCTGAACAGGATCGCCGCATCGAAGCCATAACGGCGGATGGGTTGCAGCGTCACCTCCGCGGCCAGACCCGGCGTGGTGCACAGCGCTATGAAGTCGCCTGCCCTGGACCGGACATCGCGATATTCCGGCAGGTATCGCCCCGCCTGCCGCATCAGCCAGATCGGCGGTGGCCAGACCGGTTCCCCATGGAGTGCCCGCAATAAGGGCTTTGCCGCAGTTTCCATACCCCCGCATACCAGGAAAGAAGACTAAAGAAACCTTAGGTGGTGACGATTGGGGCTGTGAATCACGGGGTACCGGCTTCCTCCGGAAACATTGGCTGGATGTTCACAGCAACCCGACCGCAGAACCAACTGGAATCGTGGGTTCGGCAACGCTGATCCCCAATTTCGCCGCGACGGCCACAAATTCATTCGCTGTTCACCGGGATGCTGAAGTTGTCCCCGGAATTCGTCGCTGGACTGCTCAAGCCTGATGGCACGCCGCATTATCCCCGCTATCCTCATTCCCATGTCCGGTCATCGCATCAACCTGCATCTTGTCTCCGACGCTACCGGCGAGACGCTGAACGCGATCGCCCGCGCCACCACCGTCCAGTTCGAGCATGCGGAGATCGTGTATCACCGCTGGAGCCTGATCCGGACCCGTTTCCAGCTGCATCGCGTGATGGAAGGCGTGGAGCATGAGCCTGGGCCGGTGCTTTCCACTTTGGTCGATCGGGCGCTGCGGGGCGAACTGGAGACGACCTGCCGGCGGCTGAACGTCCCGGTGGTGAATGTGCTCGATCCAGTGATGAACCTGCTGCAGGAATTCATCGGCGAGCAGGCCGCCGCTCGGCCCGGCCGGCAATATGTGCTGAACGCCGACTATTTCCGCCGCATCGACGCGATGCACTACGTGCTGGCGCACGATGACGGCCAGGCGCAGCCCGGGCTGGCGGAGGCCGATGTCGTTCTGGTCGGCGTTTCCCGTAGTTCGAAGACGCCGACCTGCTTCTATCTCGCCAACCGCGGTATCAAGGCAGCCAATGTGCCCCTGGTGCCGAACCTGCCGGAGCCGCCCGGCCTGGACACGGTGCAGAGCCCGGTGGTCGGCCTCACGCTGGACGCCGAAGCGCTGATCGAGATCCGCCGCCATCGTCTGCGGCTGATTGGTGCCCCCAATTCGGGGGGGCTCATACGCCAGAACAGCACCGAGTATGTCGACGAGGACGCGGTGAAGGCAGAGCTGCTCTGGGCGCGGCGGCTGTGCAATCGGAGGGGCTGGCCGGTGATCGACGTGACGCGGCGCTCCATCGAGGAGACAGCGGCGACCGTGCTGCAACTCATGGATGCCTGGCACGAGCGCCGGCGCAAGGCAGCCGAAGCCAAACCCTGATGCTGCAGCGTCCCGACCCTCGGCTGATTCTGGCAAGTGCCTCTGCTTCCCGCCAGGCAGTGCTGCGGGCGGCGGGCCTCGAATTCGCTATTCAGCCCGCGCATATCGACGAGGCCGAGGTCAAGCGGACCGCCAGGGCAGATGGCGCCGGCGCAGAGGACGCCGCCCTGCTGTTGGCCGAACTGAAGGCAAGTCGTGCTGCGGCGCGCGATCCGGAGGCGCTGGTGATCGGTGCCGACCAGATTCTGGTCTGCGGTGACGAATGGTTCGACAAGCCTGCGGATGTGCTGGCGGCAGCCGTCCAGCTTCGCGCGCTGCGTGGTCGCACCCATGCATTGGCGACGGCGGTCGTATGTCAGCGGGGCGGTCAGCGCCAGTGGCATCATGTGGCCCTGCCGCGCCTCACGATGCGGCCGTTCAGCGATGCCTTCCTGGATGCCTATCTGGCTGCCGAAGGCGCCGAGGTGACTACCACGGTCGGCGCTTACCGGCTGGAGGGACGCGGGGCCCACCTGTTCGAACGCATCGAGGGCGAACATGCCGCCATTCTCGGCCTGCCGCTGCTGGCCCTGCTCGGGTTCCTGCGCCAGCACGGTGTGCTCGTGACCTGATGCACCCGGCTGGCACTGGCCATACACTTCGCCCGCATCGCGGGAGAGGTCGCCGCGAAGCGGCGCGAGAGAGTGCCCCGACCTACCTAGCTCGAATCGATCCTCGCCAGGCCTCAGCGTGCAACGTGGCCCCTGCCGTGGGCATCCGTTGCCGATGGTTGGCGGTTGAACGCTGCCACCAGCTCCGCGATCCGGGCCGGATCCGACTGCTCCATCACGCGCCGGGCGAAGCGCGCGCAGGCGTCAATCTCGACGCTGCGAACCGCCTGCTTCACCCGTGGTACCGCCGCGGCGTTCATGCTGAAGCTGCGCAGCCCCAGGCCCAGAAGCAGCGGTATCAGCCGCGGATTGGCCGCCATCTCACCGCACACTGATACCGGCATCCGCATGCGCAGCGCCGCCTCGGTGGCAAACTGCACCAGCCGCAACACCGCGGGATGCAGTGGGTCGTATAGCTCGGCCACGTCCGCCTCGGCTCGGTCAACCGCGAGCGTATAGGCAGTGAGATCATTGGTGCCGATCGCGAAGAAGTCGGCCTCGAGCGCCAGTGCATCGGCGGACAGGGCGGCTCCCGGCGTCTCGATCATAATACCCAGCGGCGGCAGCTTGTCAGGGATACGCTCGCCGCGCCGACGCAACCGGCGTGCGACGCGTTCATATAGCTCGCGCGCCTGGCGCACCTCGCCCACCGTGGTGACCATCGGCAGCATCACCCGCACCGGCCCGGCTGCCGCGGCGCGCAGAATCGCTGCGAACTGCGTTTCGAGAAGCTCGGTCCGACGCAGCAACAGGCGGATGCCGCGCAATCCAAGCGCGGGGTTGGCATCCGCCACCTCCGGCACGAAACCGGCAAGGGCCAATGCCTCGATGTCTTTCTCACCACCCCAGTCCAGCACGCGGATCGCCACTGGATCGCCACCCATGGCTTCCACGATGGTGCGATAGGATTCCGCCTGCGTATCTTCGTCTGGCACCGTCTCGCGGTTCATGAACAGGAATTCGGTGCGCAGCAGCCCGATGCCGATCGCTCCCGACTGCGCGATCAGCGGCAGTTCGATGGGCAGTTCGAGATTGGCCTGCAACTCCACGACTTCACCATCCAGCGTCTCGGAAGGGAGCCGGCGCAGCCGGGCAAAGCGTTGCCGCTCCCTGGCAAACGCGGTAACAGCGCGGCGTGCGGCAGACAGCGTTGCGGCAGTCGGGTTCAGCACCACCTTTCCGGCCAAACCGTCCACCACGGCGATATCGCCAGGCTTGATCGCATGGGCCAGCCCTGCCGCACCCAGCACAGCCGGCACGCCGAGCGCACGCAGCATAACGGCGGTATGGCCATCGGCGCCGCCTTCCTCGGTCGCCACACCGGCGAGCCGGGCGGGATCGAGCAATGCCGCATCAGCCGGGCGCAGCGCCTCGGAGATCAGCACCGCGCCTTCCGGCAGGCCGGCGAAGCTGCGGAACGGGGAGCGGGTGAGATTGCGAACCAGCCGCCGCCCGATTTCCCGCACCTCGTCGGCGCGTCGCTGCAGGCTAGCCTGATCATCCGACGGCATCCCGGGCTCCGCCTGCGCCTGGATCGCGGCGGCAATTGCATCGGATTCCGCAAGCACAGCACTCTCGGCCGACAACAGAGTCTCCTCGATGCGAAGCCGCACGCCGCGGATCAGCCTGGACGGACCCAGCATCCGGATATAGGCATCAATCAGCGGGGCAAGTTCCGACTGGCTCTCCTCGGGGAGCACGGCGAGCCTCGCCCGCAGCTTCACCAGCTGTTTCCGCGACTGGGCGATGGCCGCATCCAGGCGCGCACCTTCCGCGGCGCTGTCCGCCGCGAGGATCTTGTGGCGCTTGATCTTCGGCTCCGGCTCCGAAGCCCGAAATACCGGGCCGATCGCGACGCCCGCAGAGATCGGAATGCCAGCGAAGACCGCTTCCGGCCGCGAATTGTCGAGTCGCGACCGGCTCAGACGTTTGTGCTGCGGAGGCGGCGGTTCAATCCTGCTCATCGAAGCCGGACTCGACAAGCGCCGCCAGGGCGTCGAGCGCTTCCTTCGCGTCCCAACCCTCGGCGCGAAGCTCGATCGCCGATCCCTTGCCGGCGCCCAGCATCATCAGTCCCATGATGGAGCGCGCCGGAACGGACTGCCCGTCCCGGATCACATCGACCGAGGCGCCGAAGCGCTCCGCCATCATGACGAATTTCGCCGCCGCCCTGGCGTGCATGCCGCGCTTGTTGGTGACGGTGACGATCCTGCTCAGGACCGGCGCGCCGGACGGTTGGGTCGGGTCAGGTGATACGTTGTCGCCGTCCGGCGGCGTCATCCGCACGTGCCGTTGAGCTTGCATCCGTGCAGGACATGCGAAGCGGCGGCGATGTATTTCCGCCCGGCCTCCTCGGCACAGTTCACCGCGTCTGCCAGCGGCTGCTTCGACCGTACCTTGGCGAGCTTCACCAGCATCGGCAGGTTCACACCGGCGATCACGTCCACGCCATGCTTCTGCATCATCGAAATGGCAAGGTTGGACGGCGTGCCGCCGAACATGTCGGTGAGCAGCACCACCCCATCGCCGGTGTCGCACCGCCCGATACAGGCCTCGATCTCGGCGCGGCGGTTTTCCATGTCGTCGTCGGGGCCGATGCACACCGTGTCGACGTTCCGCTGCGCTCCAACCACATGTTCCATGGCCGAACGCAATTCCTCGGCCAGACGGCCGTGGGTCACCAGAATCATGCCGATCATTGGAGTGGAAAGGCTTCCCTCAGGGAAAATGGTGATGGACCAGTCATTTGTCTGCTCAGGCCTCCTGTGCCTGAATCGGCGCCACTGCGGCGGTTTCGCCGCGACCTTCGGAGGCACTGCCCGTTCTCGGCATCGGCCGGTCGGTCAGATACGCCGCCTCGAGACCCTCGCGGGCCAGTTCGCGGTGCGTCACGTGCAGCCGCCAACTGAAACCCGTATCCCCGGATGCCTGTGCGGCAGCGATTCGGGCCGCCAGATAGTTACCCAACTTCTCGACCAGATGGACCGACCGATGCCGTCCGCCCGTACACCCAATTGTGATAGTAGCATACTTCTTGCCCTCTTGCACGAATCTCGGCAAGAGTATGTCGATTAATTCGGTCAGCTTCTCGAAAAATGTCCCGAAGTCCGGATCCGCCTCTACAAACGCGCCGACCTCGGCGTCCAGACCGGTGCGAGGCTGCAATATGGGGTCGTAGTGCGGGTTACGCAGGAAGCGGGCGTCGAATACCAGATCTGCTTCCTGAGGCAGGCCAAACCTAAAGGCGAACGAGATCAGCGAAACGACCAGCCGGTGATCTTCGGCATCGCTGCCGGTACCGAAATGCCGCTCGATCAATCGCCGCAGTGAACCCAGCGGCAGATCCGAGGTGTCGATCACAAGATCGGCTCCGCTGCGGAGAGACGCGGTGAGAGTCTCCTCCCGCGCGATACCGTCGGCCACGCGCGCCTGCGGCGCCAGCGGATGGCGCCGCCTTGTATCGGTGTAGCGCCGCAAGAGCGTCGTCTTGTCCGCCCAGGCGTAGACCAGTTCAGGCCGCAGCGAAGGATTGACGCGCAGCCGATCCAGCGTTTCCAGCAGACGCCCGGCATCGAACCCGCGCGTGCGTGCGTCCACGCCGATTGCCAACTTCCGTTCGCTGTGCGTCACCATGCCCTCGAGCATTGGCAGCGGCGGATTGTCGACTGCCTCGTATCCGACATCTTCAAGTGCACGCAGAACCGACGACTTACCGCCGCCGGACAGACCGGTGACCAGAACGACGCGTAGCCTGTCGGCGTTCATGCGGCGAAGGCTCCGGCGACCTGTGCGACGCGGCCGAGCGCACAGTCCAGTGCCAGGGATACTCGTTCCGGCGCCGAGGCGGCCCAGGCATCCAACCGCACCATCGGAAGGCCGAGCCCGCCATGCAGTGCCGGCGTCGGTAGCCGCGGGGCGGCCCACTTGGCGCCATTGTCCAGTTCCACGACGAGAGCAAGCCGCGCTGCGGCGACATAGGCCAGCCGCACGATCCCCAGTCCGCGCACTTCGAGCAATCCGGTGAGGGCCGGTACCGGCCGCGCCATGCCATCCGCGATTTCCACGCGATCATCAGCCACCAGATCGAAGCCGCGCGCAAGCAACCGGAGCACGAGGTCGGACTTGCCGGCACCCGGTGGTCCGATCAGCAGCACGCCTTCGCCGGCACGGCAGGCGCAGCTCCCGTGGATCTGCATGACCATTCAGTCTGGCGCGAGACATGGCGGAAGGGAAGCCGCCGCTTGCCGCCCGGAAAGGGCCGTGCCAGCGTCCCGCCCGCCATGGTCAGCCGAAGCGACATTGCCGCCGCCGCTGCCCGGATTGCCGGGTATATCCGACATACGCCTCTCCTCTGCCTTACCGGTTCGGAGCTGGGAACAGGCTTCGCCGTGACGCTGAAGCTGGAACTTCTGCAGCAAACAGGAAGTTTCAAGCCGCGCGGGGCATTCAATCGCGTGCTTGCGACCAGGCCGCCCGAGGCCGGCGTGATCGCCGCATCGGGCGGCAACCACGGCGCCGCGGTCGCCTATGCCGCCCGGACCATTGGCGCGACGGCCGAGATCTTCGTGCCCACGCTGACGCCTCCGGCCAAGGTTGCCCGCATCGCGGGCTATGGTGCGCGGATCGTGCAGACCGGTGCGACCTACGCCGACGCTCTGGCCGCCTCGCGGGACCGCCAGTCCCAGACCGGCGCGCTGGAGGTGCATGCCTATGATCAAGGAGATGTGCTCGCCGGGCAGGGCACTGTCGGGCGGGAGTTCGAGCAGGATGCACCGGAACTCACGCATCTCCTGGTGGCGACCGGCGGCGGCGGACTGATCGGTGGCATTGCCGCCTGGTACGCGGGAAGCGCCGCGGTGATCAGTGTTGAACCCGATAGCTGTCCCGCACTTCACCATGCGCTGAAAGTCGGCCGGCCCGTCGAGGCCCCGGTGGGCGGTCTGGCGGCCGACAGTCTCGGCGCACGGCAGGTCGGCACCCTGATGTTCCCCATCGCACAGGCCCACATTGCCGCCGCCGTGCTGGTTCCCGACGCAGCCATTGCGGCGGCGCAGCGCCTGATCTGGGACCGCGTGCGCCTTGTCGCCGAACCCGGCGGCGCCACGGCGCTTGCGGCATTGCTGTGCGGCGCGTTCACGCCGCCCGCCGGCGCCAGGGTCGGCGTGCTGGTGTGCGGCGCCAATGCGGATCCCACGAAGTTCGCCGAACCATGAGCGGGGACCGTCTTCTGTGCGCCACGGATGCGCGTGGCGTCGCGACGCTCACGCTGAACCGACCGGAAGTCGCCAACGCTTACGACGAAGACCTGCTGCGGACGCTGACCACCGCGCTGGACAGGATCGCCGGCGATACCGCCGTGCGTGCGCTGGTGATCCGCGGCGCGGGCCGGCATTTCCAGGCTGGGGCCGACATCAACTGGCTAAACCGCCTGTCGCACGAGGGACCCGAGGAGAATTACGCGGCGTCGATCGTCACCGTCCGCTTCAGCAGGACACTCAATGAGTTGCCGAAGCCGACGATTGCCGTGGTGCACGGAGCCTGCTTCGGGGGCGGTTGCGGCGTCGCCTGCTGCGTCGATATCGCGCTGGCGACGCCGGATGCGATTTTCGGCATCAGCGAGGTGCGTCACGGCATCGCGCCGACGCCGATCTCGACGCACATGGTCAATGCGATCGGCATACGGCAGGCCCGGCGTTATGCGCTGACCGGCGAGCGCTTCGGCGCGGACGAGGCGCTGCGGATCGGTCTGGTGCACGAGGTCGTGCCGGAGGACCTGATGGAGGCGCGGCTGGCCGAGGTGCTGGATGCGATCATCCTGAGCGCGCCGGGTGCGATCGCGCGGACCAAGCTTTCCATGCTCGGTGCCAACGGCATGCTGCTGGATGATCGGGATGCGGAGTTGCTGGCGCACGAGGGATGGATGCAGCGGCAATCGCCGGAGGGGCGCGAGGGGACCACTGCTTTTCGCGAGAAGCGCAAGCCGAGCTGGTACCGGCCGCCGTTGTCCTAGACGGGTAACGAATAGAAAGACGGAGACTTCCATGCGTCGCCTTGCGTTCGGCTTGTTCTGCGGCTTGTCACTGGCGACGCCGGCTATCGCCCAGGAGCGCGTGCTGCACATCGGCCTGCGCCAGGACCCGGACCTGCTCGATCCCACGCTTGGCTCATCCTATGTCGGCCGCATCGTTTTTTCCGGTCTGTGCGACAAGCTGTTCGACATCGATACCAAGCTGAACATCGTGCCCGTGCTGGCGACAGGCTATGAATGGAAGGACCCGACGCACCTCTCATCCACATCCGTGACGGCGTGCAGTTCCAGGACGGGGAGAACTCGACGCCGAGGCGGTGAAATACAAGCTGATGCGCGACCTTACCGCCAAGGGAAGCATGCGCCGCGGCGAGGTGAGCTCGATCGACAGCATCGAAGTCATCGACACGCTGACCGTGCAGCTCAACCTGCAGGCGCCGGCATCGCAATTGCTCGCGCAGCTCACCGACCGCGCCGGTATCATGATCTCGCCCAAGGCAACCGAGGCGACCGGGGAAAAGTTCGGACTGCATCCGGTCTGCGCCGGGCCGTTCAGCTTCGACAGCCGCGTCGCACAGGACCGCATCGTGCTGAAGCGCTTTCCCGGTTACTGGGATGCCAAGAACATCCATTTCGACGAGGTGATGTACCTGCAAAATCCGAATTCGTCGGTGCGGCTGGCCAATCTGCAGGCCGGCGCACTCGACCTTGTCGAATACGTGCTGCCGACGGATGTGCCGGCGGTGCAAAAGGATCCGAAGCTGAAGATCGTGATGGACAATTCGCTCGCCTACAACGGCATTGCGATCAACACCGGCAATGGTCCGGCGCAGGACACCGCGATCGGCAGGAACGCGCTGGTCCGCCAGGCATTCGAACTCGGGTTGGATCGCGCGGCGATCATCCAGGTGGTTTACAACGGTATGTTCACGCCGGTGGTGCAGGCAAACCCGCCGAGCTCGCCATATTATTTCCAGGATCTGAAACCGCCGGCGCGCGACCCGAAGAAGGCGAAGGCGCTTTTGAAACAGGCGGGCGTGGCGCTTCCTGTGCCGGTGACGCTGACGATCACCAACCAGTCGGACGATCAGCAGACCGCCGAAGTGATCCAGTCGATGGAACGCGACGCCGGGTTCGATGTGAAGATCAAGACGATGGAGTTCGCCGCGTCGTTGCAGGCGGGCTACGCGGGCGACTTCCAGGCCTACATGATCGGATGGTCAGGCCGCGCCGATCCGGACGGCAACATGTGGCAGATGCTGCACACCGGCGGCACGTTCAACTACGGCCATTACACGCAATCCGGATGTCGACAAGGCGCTGGACGATGCGCGGACCGTCGCGTCGGTCGATCAGCGCCGAGCGTACTATGCCAAGGTCTGGGAACAGGAGCGGAGGGACCTGCCGCTGATCTATCTGTGGATCGGCAAGAACATTGTCGGGATGAAGAAGACCATCACAGGCTTTCAGCAGGTGCCGGATGGGTTGATCCGGCTGCAGGGTGTGGAGATGGGTCAGTAGCTGACGGATTCGGCTGCCCCCCATCGTCATGGTCGGCGAAGGCCGGCTATCCGTTCTTTGCGAGCTAAGACGTGGAGGGTGGGGCCAGAGCACCGCCATGGACGATACGCGGCATCGCGGCGACCGCTCCCGCGCGGCGAGTTGTTTGCCACGGCAAATCCTAAGCCTTCGGCAGCCGCACGACGAACCGGGCGCCGAGCACCTTGCCGCCGGCGTCGCGCCGGTTCTCGCCCGAGATCCGCCCGCGCAGCGCCTCGATGATCTGCCGGCTGATCGACAGGCCAAGCCCGGAGTGCTGGCCGAATTTCTCCCCCTGCGGACGCTCGGAATAGAACCGGTCGAAGATGTGCTCGATGTTCCCCTCGGGAATGCCGGGGCCCTCGTCTTCGACGCTGATCTCCACCATCCCGCCGGTCTCGCGCGCGCGCAGCATGATGCTGCCGCGCGGCGGGCTGAACGACTGCGCGTTGGCGACCAGGTTGCGCAGCACCTGCACCAGCCGGTCCTCGACGGCCCACACCGCCAGGCCCGACGAGGGCGCGTCCACCTCCACATGCGGGTCGTTCGCTTCGTCGCGCGTCGCCTCGTCCAGTTCCTGCAGCGCGCGCAGGATCGGCACCACATCGACCCGCTCGGCGGCGATGCGCGACAGTTCGGCGTCGATCCGCGACGCGCCGCTGACGTCGCTGATCAGCCGGTCGAGCCGCGTCACGTCCTGCGCGATGATCGCCAGCAACTGCTTCTGTCGCGCGGGGTCCTCGATGCGGCGCAGCGTCTCGATCGCACTGCGGATCGACGACAGCGGGTTCTTGATCTCGTGCGCCACATCGGCGGCGAACTTCTCGATCGCGTCCATGCGCGCCCACAGCGCCTGCGCGGAGTCCGACAGCGCGGTTGCCAGCGCGCCGACCTCGTCGCGCCGCTCCAGCAGCGGCGACGGCACGCTGCCGGCCCGCCCATGGCCCTCGCACATCTCCGCGGCGGCGCCTGCCAGCCGCAGGATCGGCCGCGCGATGGTCAGCGACAGGTACCAGGACAGCAGCACCGTCAGGCACAGCGCCAGGCTGAACAGCGCCAGGATGGACATGCGAACGACGAACAGGCTGGTGTCCACCTCGCGCGCCTCGCGCGTGAGCAGGATGATGCCGACCGTGTGGCGGTCACGCTCCACCGGCTCGGCCACCGTCACCAGCAGCCGGTTGTCCTTGGTGCGCCGGATATAGGGCGGCATCTCGCGGCTCTGGCCGGAGCTGTTGACCCGCAGCTCCTCCTTCACGTCCGGCTGCCACTCCAGCCCCGCCGCCCCCGGCGTCATGTCAACCACCAGCGGGGTCGGCGTGTCGTGCGGCAGCACCGCCAGCACCTTGTCGTAGATCCAGCCGATCGCGCCGACGAAAGGACCGTGCTCCATCGCCGGCGGCAGCGGCTCGGTGTTCACCGCTCCGGTCGTGCCCTCGCGCACCCGGGAATCGGCGATCACGGTGCCGTCGGGGGCATACACCTTGGCCTGCGCGCCCGGCGTCGGGTCGGTCAGCCGGCGCAGCAGCGGGCGCGCGATCTCCGGCACGAGCTTCGGATTGTCCGGCTCCGTCGTCCGCACCGCGCTCTCGCCCAGCGCGCCGGCGTAGATGCGCGCCTGCTCGCGCAGTGCCGATACCTGGGCCTCCAGCAGCCCGTTCTGGTACTGGTCGAGATACAGCAGCGCGGCCACCAGCAGCGCCAGCGGCAGCGCATTCACCAGCAGGATGCGGCGCAGCAGCGGCGACACCCAGCGCGTGCGGAACCGCTTCCGCTGCGAGGCAGCAGGCGGTGCGAGCGCGGAAAGGGTGGTGCCGTCGGGCATGGTCGGGTGCCGCTCAGTGCTCCTTGTAGCGATAGCCGATGCCGTAGAGCGTCTCGATGTGGTTGAAGTTGTCGTCGACGGTGCGGAACTTCTTGCGGATGCGCTTGACGTGGCTGTCGATCGTCCGGTCATCGACGTAGATGTTGTCGCCGTAGGCCGCATCGATCAGCTGGTCGCGGCTCTTTACCATGCCGGGCCGCGCCGCAAGCGCCTTCACCAGCAGGAATTCGGTGACCGTGAGCTGGATGTCCTGCTCGTGCCAGATGCACTGGTGCTTGGTCTCGTCCAGGGTCAGCTCGCCGCGCACCATCACCCCGCCCGGCGCGGCGCCCGAGCCCTCGGCGCGGCTGGCCTCGTTGCGCCGCAGCAGCGCCCGGATGCGCTCGATCAGCAGGCGCTGGCTGAACGGCTTGGTGATGTAGTCGTCCGCGCCGAGCCGCAATCCCATCAGTTCGTCCACCTCCTCGTCCTTCGAGGTGAGGAAGATCACCGGCATGGAGCTGCGCTGGCGCAGCCGCTGCAGCAGTTCCATGCCGTCCATCCGGGGCATCTTGATGTCGAGCACCGCGAGGTCCACCGGCCTGGCGTTGAGCCCCTGCAGGGCGCTTTCGCCGTCGGTGTAGGTGCGGACCTGAAAACCCTCCTGCTCCAGCGTCATGGCGACGCTGGTCAGGATGTTGCGGTCATCGTCCACGAGGGCGATGGTCTGCTTCGTCGAACTGTCCTTCGGGGGTACGTTCATGGTCGGGCTCCGTCCTTCAGCTGAGCGACATTGAAACCCAATTGTGGCGTATTACAGACGAGAGGTGAACGAAATATGGCCCAGGGGTTCGTCTGGGAGGCGCGCAAGCTGCTGCGGGCGGCGCGTGTCGGCACGCTGGCCAGTTCCGCGGACGGGCAGCCGTTCGCCTGCCTGGTCACGCCGGCCTGCGCCCCGGACCTGTCGTTGCTGCTGCTGCTCTCCGATCTGTCCGAGCACACCCGGCACCTGCGCGCCGATGCGCGTTGCTCGGTGCTGGTCGCCGGGGTGCCGCAGGACGCCAACCCGCAGACCACGCCGCGCGTCACCGTCACCGGTCTGGCGGAGCCGGCGGCCGATCCGGCGCTGAAAACCCGCTATCTCGCGGTGCACCCGTATGCGGCACGGTATGCGGACTTTGCCGATTTCTCGCTGTGGCGCATCCGGCCGCTGGGCGGCCTGTATGTCGGCGGCTTCGCCCGCGCCGCCCGGCTGCGCGCCGCCGACCTGGCGCTGGAAGCGGGTGCCGTCGCCGCCATTGCGGCGGCGGAGGCGCGGATCATGTCGCACTGCAACACCGACCATCCCGACGCGTTGGCTGCCATCGCAGGCGCACCGGGCGCATGGCGGATGGTTGCCGTCGATGTCGATGGCTGCGATCTGGCCGACGGCGAGCGGGCGATCCGCATCCATTGGTCGGCGCCGGTGGCCGATCCGGCCGATGTGCGCCGCGAACTGGTCCGGCTGGCGGGCGAGGCCAGGGCCGGTTGATGGCGACTGCCCCCGGCAGTAGCGTGCGCGGGACAACAGGAGACGCATCGTGCTCAAGCTGGGATACAAGGCCTCCGCCGAACAGTTCGCCCCGTCGAAGCTGCTGGCATTCTCGGTGCTGGCCGAGCAGGTCGGCTTCAATTCCGTGTTCGTCAGCGACCACTTCCAGCCGTGGAAGCACACCGACGGCCACGCTCCCAATGCCCTGGTGTGGCTTGGCGCGCTGGGGGCGACCACGCAGCGCGTGGTGATCGGCACCAGCGTGCTGACGCCGACGTTCCGCTATCACCCGTCGGTCGTGGCGCAGGCCTTCGGCACTCTGGGCGCGATGTTTCCCGGCCGCGTCGTGCTGGGCGTGGGGACCGGCGAGGGGCTGAACGAGGTGCCATCGACCGGGATGCAGTGGCCGGACACCAAGGAGCGCTTCGCGCGGCTGCGCGAGGCCAACCAGTTGATCCGCAAGCTGTGGTCCGAGGAGCGGGTGACGTTCGAGGGCCAGTACTACCGGACCGAGAAGGCGACGATCTACGACAAGCCGGACAAGCCGGTGCCGATCTATGTCGCCGCGGCGGGACCGCAGGTCGCGAAGTATGCCGGGCGCTCGGCGCAGGGCTTCATCTGCACGTCCGGCAAGGCCTGGAAGCTCTACACGGAGACGCTGCTGCCGAACGTCGACGAGGGTCTGAAGCTCGCCAGCAATCCGCCCGCGGATTACGACCGGATGATCGAGATGAAGGTATCGTTCGACACCGACCACGAGCGCGCGATGCAGGACACGCGGCATTGGGCGGCGCTGGCGCTCACGCCCGAGGAGAAGATGTCGGTCGAGGACCCGACGGAGATGGAGCGCCTGTCCGCCGCACTGCCGGTGGAACGTGCCGCGAGCCGCTGGATCGTCTCGACCGACCCGGACGAGCACGTGGAGAAGATCCGCCCGTATGTCGAGATGGGCTTCCGCCATCTGGTGTTCCACGCGCCCGGGCCGGACCAGGAGCGGTTTCTGCGGCTCTACGGCGAGCAGGTACTGCCGAGGCTGCGGCGGCGGTTCGATTAACGCGCGTCGCGTGTCGCGATGAATCGCCAAACCACGTTGTCACCCCCGCGCCTCAAACTCGTCACCCCCGCGAAAGCGGGGGCGCATCGTCCGGTCTGATCCGCAGCCCCGGCATGAGTGCCACCTTGAACTTTTCGCCCTGCCCGGCCTGCCGATGGTCCGCGCGGGCGACGACATTGCGGAGCTGATCGCCGGCGTTGTAGCGGGCCGATCTGACGTTGCGCGACGGCGACGTGGTGGTGGTTGCGCAGAAGATCGTCTCCAAGGCCGAGGGACGAACGGTCGATCTCGCCACCGTCGAGCCGTCGGCCGAGGCGGTGGAACTGGCGCGGGAGGTCGGCAAGGACCCGCGGCTGGTCGAGGTGGTTCTGCGTGAGTCGACCCGTGTGGTGCGCTCGCGGCCGAACCTGATCATCGTGCAGCATCGGCTGGGCTTCGTGATGGCCAATGCCGGCGTGGATCAATCCAACGTGGCACCCGCCGACGGCGTGCATCGCGTGCTGCTGCTGCCGCGCGATCCGGACGCATCGGCCGAAGGCATCCGCGCCAAACTGCAGCAACGCTTCGGCGTGGCCATCGGCGTCATCATCAGTGACAGCTTCGGCCGTGCGTGGCGCCGCGGCACATGCGGCATCGCGATCGGCGCCGCCGGGCTGCCCAGCCTGATCGACCTGCGCGGCCAGCCCGACCTGTTCGGCCGCACACTCGAAGTCAGCGTTATCGGTTTCGCCGACGAGATCGCTGCCGCCGCATCGCTGCTGCAAGGCCAGGCTGCCGAGGCGCAGCCTGTCGTGCTGGTGCGCGGCCTCGACTGGTCCGCGCCTATTGCGCCGGCCGCGGAACTGGTCCGCCCGCCGGAGGAGGACCTGTTCCGGTGACAGTGGTTGCGCTGTCGGGCGGTGTCGGAGGTGCCAAACTGGCGCTCGGCCTCAGTCGCGTGCTGCCGGCCGAGGAACTGCTGATCGTCGCCAATACGGGCGATGATTTCGAGCATCTCGGGCTCGCCATTTCGCCCGACATCGACACGGTGATGTACACGCTGGCCGGGCTTGCCAATCCGGAGCTCGGCTGGGGCCGTCATGACGAGACCTGGTCGTTCATGGAAACGCTGGCGTCGGTCGGCGGCGAGACCTGGTTCCGGCTGGGCGACCGCGATCTTGCGGTGCATGTCGAGCGCACGCGCCGATTGCGGGCCGGCGAAACACTGTCGGCGATCACCGCGGATTTTTGCCGGCGCCTCGGCGTGGGGCCGCGCGTGCTGCCGATGAGCGACGATCCGGTGCGCACGCGCGTGCGCACCGACGAAGGCTGGATCGATTTCCAGGACTACTTCGTGCATCAGCGCTGCGAACCCGTGGTGCACGAGGTTGCGTTTCACGGCGCCGAGACGGCGTGTGCCCAGCCGGGCTTTCTGGCGGCGCTGGCCGATCCCGGCTGGCGGCGGTGGTCATCTGCCCATCCAATCCGTTCATCAGCATCGAGCCGATCCTCGCGGTGCCCGGCGTGCGCAGAAGCACTTGCCGATTGCGCCGCTCCGGTGATCGCGGTGTCGCCAATCATCGGCGGGCGCGCGGTGAAGGGACCGACGGCGAAGATGATGACGGAACTTGGCATGACGCCCAGTGCGGGTGCCGTCGCGCGCCGATACGGCGATCTGATCGACGGCTATGTCGTCGATTTCGCCGATATGGATCAGGTCGCCGCGATCGGTCCCAAGGTCACGCTCGGGCAGACCATGATGACCACGCTGGCCGATCGCGAGGCGCTGGCGCGCACCGTGCTTGGTGCGGCTGGCGTGCTGCGGCGCGACTGATGATGGCCGATATCTGGGCGGCGGTGCCGGTGAAGGAATTTGCCGGTGCGAAGCAGCGCCTCGCGTCGCTTCTGACGCCGGAGCAGCGACAGGCGCTGGCTGCGGCGATGCTGGAGGATGTGCTGGCTGCTCTGGTCGATGCGCCGCTTGCCGGGATCATGGTGAACACGGTCGATCCGATCGCCAGCGAACTGGCGCGTCGCTATGGCGCCCGGGTCGTGACCGAAGGAGCGCGTGACGGGCACACCGGTGCGGTCATGGCGATGGCGCGCATCCTCGGCGGGGAAGGACGCGAAGGCATGCTCACCGTGCCCGGCGATATCCCGCGCGTCACGTCGGCGGAAATCGCGGCGATAATCGAGGCACGCCGGCCGGCTCCCTCGGTCACCATCGTTCCCGCGCATGACGAGCGCGGTTCGAATGCCGTGCTCTGCTTGCCGCCGACCGTGATGCAATTGCGTTTTGGCGACGACAGCTTCCTGCCGCATCTCGCCTCGGCACGCACGCTTGGCATCGAGCCGACGATCGTGAAGCTGCCGGGCATCGGTCTGGACATCGACCAACCGCAGGATCTGCGAGCGTTACGTCACGCCACGCCGCCCATGGCGACGCGCACGGGGCGCATCTTCGAAGGGTAGGCCCCTTACTCCGCCGCCAGCATCTTGCGCGGCGGCGTCTGCACCACCGGGGCAAGCTCCGCCGCGTTGAACGAGACCACCCGCCGTTCGTCCGGCGCCGGCCGATACAGCGTGTCGCGCTGCACGGGGATGCGGCCGATCGAGCGGATCAGCTCCTCCATCGCCTCGGGCGGGAACTCCTGGCCGTGCTGCGTGCCGGCAGCCCGGGAAATGCTTTCGTTCATCAGCGTGCCGCCGAGGTCGTTGGCGCCGGCATTCAGGCACAGCGCCGCGCCTTCCGGCCCCATCTTCACCCACGACGTCTGGATGTTGGTGATCAGCGGATGCAGCGCCAGCCGCGCCACGGCATGCATCAGCACCGCCTCGCGCAAGGTCGGCCCCTTGCGCGCCTGGCCGCGCAGATACATCGGCGCTTCCATGTGCACGAACGGCAGCGGCACGAACTCGGTGATGCCGCCGGTCTCCGCCTGCAGGTCGCGCAGCACCAGCAGATGCCGCGCCCAGGACACCGGGCGCTCGACATGGCCGTACATGATGGTCGAGGTGGTGCGCAGGCCGAGCCTGTGCGCGGTGCTCACCACGTCGAGCCACTGCGCGGTGTTGACCTTGTCCGGGCAGATGATGTTGCGGACCTCGTCGTCGAGGATTTCCGCCGCCGTGCCGGGCAGCGTGCCAAGCCCGGCCTCCTTGAGCTGCGCCAGGAAATCATGCAGCGACAGGCCGAGCGTCGCGGCGCCCTGCGTCACCTCCAGCGGCGAGAAGGCGTGCACGTGCATATCGGGCAGCGCTTCCTTGATCGCGCGGCAGATGCCGAGATAGGTCGCGCCGGTGTAGTCGGGATGGATGCCGCCTTGCAGGCACACCTCGGTGGCGCCGCGATCCCATGCCTCGCGCGAGCGGCGCACGATCTCGTCCAGTTCTAGGTCGTAGGGCGTGCCGCGCAGCGCCTCGTGCGTCTTGCCCTTGGAGAAGGCGCAGAACCGGCAGCGGTAGTAGCAGATGTTGGTGTAGTTGATGTTGCGGTTGACGACGTAGCGCACGGTCTCGCCGCTGACCGCCTGGCGCAGTGCATCGGCCGACGGTGATGACATGTCGTAGTCGGCGTCGCGCGCGGCGAACAGGCGGACGATCTCGCCCTCGTCGAGCCGCGCGCCGGACGCCGCCTTGGTCACCGCCTCTGCCACCACCGGATCGACCGGCTCGAGCAGCGGCGCGCGGCGTCGCGGCAGCACGGTGAGGCCCGGCGCCCAGTCGTCCTCGCGCGCCCAGCCGTCGGCGTCGATCGCGCGGCGCACGCGCTTGGCAATGTCGGGCGCGCACCAGCGGTCCGCATCGAACGCATAGGCCGGATACACCGGCAGCCGCTGCACCAGCACCTTGCCCATCTCGGCGGTGCGCTGCGCCAGAGCCTCGATCTCCGGCCAAGGCGCTTCGGGATTGACGTGATCGGGCGTCACCGGCGACACGCCGCCCCAGTCGTCGATCCCCGCGCCGATCAGTTTCTCGTAGACGCCGGGCGAAAGATTGGGCGGCGCCTGGACATGCACATCGGCCGGCAGGATCAGCCGCGCCGCGGCGATGGTCCACAGCAGGTCGTCGAGATCCGGCTCCGGCGCCGTCGCCCGCTTCGTGTTCGGCTTGGCGCGGAAGTTCTGCACGATCACTTCCTGGATGTGGCCGTGTCGCTCATGCAGGTCGCGGATCGCGATCAGCGCTTCGAGCCGTTCCGCGCGCGTCTCGCCGATGCCGATCAGGATGCCGGTGGTGAACGGCACCGCCAGTTCGCCCGCCAGGCGCATCGTTTCCAGCCGCACCGCGGGCGGCTTGTCGGGCGAGCCGTAATGCACGCCGCCCGGTTCGCACAGCCGCTCGCTGGTCGATTCCAGCATGATGCCCTGGCTGGCCGACACCTCGCGCAGCGACGGCGATCTCGTCGCGCGTCATCACGCCGGGGTTCACGTGCGGCAGCAGCCCGGTCTCCTTCAGCACCAGGGCGCACATCGCGCGCAGGTAGGAGATCGTCGTCTCGTGGCCGAGTGCGGCCAGCGCCTCGCGCGCGGCGCGGTAGCGCAGTTCCGGCTTGTCGCCGAGGGTGAACAGCGCCTCGGTGCAGCCCGCGGCCGCGCCGGCGCGCGCGATCGTCAGCACCTCGTCCGGCGACAGATAGGCCGGCCGGCCGGCCCGCGGGCGTTCGGCGAAGGTGCAGTAGTGGCACACGTCGCGGCACAGCTTGGTCAGCGGGATGAATACCTTGCGCGAATACGACACCAGCCGGCCATGCGTCGCGTCGCGCTTCGCCGCCGCCTGCGCCATCAGCTCATCGAGCGGCGCGCCTTCGATCCAGCCGATCAGGTCCTGGTCTGTCATCATGCCTTGCGTACCACTTCTTCTCCGAAGCGCTGGATCACGTCCAGCGTCTCCTCGATCGTCGGGCGTTGCAGATAGAGGATCGCATGCCGCGCGCCGGCCGTCTCCAGCGCGGCTGCGTCTGCCAGCATGTCCGATGACTTGCCGCTGAACAACTGCCGCCCGTCGGGACCCTGCTGCGCGCGTCCACACGGGCGGCCCGAACCAGCGGATAGCCGACATCGATCGAGCCGGGATCGCGCCCCGCTTTCTCCGCCTCGCGGTGCAGAGCGGTCGATCGCCGCCTGCAGCCGCGCCGGCGTGTTGAGCGTGATTTGGTTGTTCGACACCGGATACCAGGCATCGCCGAATTTCACCGCGCGGCGCAGCGCGGGCGGGCTTTCGCCGCCGACCCAGATCGGCGGATGCGGCTTCGACGCCGGCTTCGGCTCGAACATCACATTGTCGAATTTGGCGTATTTGCCGTGGATCGCCGGCCGTTCCTCGGTCCACAGCGCGCTCCAGGCCTGCAGGTATTCGTCGGTCACCGCGCCGCGTTCGGCGAACGGCGGCGTGCCCAGCGCATCGAATTCCTCCTTCATCCAGCCGGCGCCGACGCCGGCGATGACGCGGCCGCCGGACAGCACGTCGGCGGTCAGGAACAGTTTCGCCGTCAGCACCGCGGGCCGATACGGCACGACTGCGACCGAGGTCAGCAGCTTGATGCGCTGCGTGCAGCCGGCGAGGAACGCCAGCGTGGCGATGCAGTCGAAGCACTCGCCGGTCGGCGCGCCGGGCCAGATGCCATCCGCCGTGTAGGGATAGCGCACGTCGGTCTGCACCGGCACGATCAGGTGATCGGCGACGCCGAGGATACGCGTAGCCGAACGCCTCGGCCCGCTGCGCGACCGCCATGATCGCTCGCGCGACGTGATGCAGCCGCGCGTGCCGATATGAATGCCGAAATCCACGCTTCCTCCCCCTGGTTGCCGCTGCGGCCATCGTGTGCTATCGTCACGGCCGACGCAACGCAGTGGCCGGGCTTCGACCCGGCCATTCAGTTCGAAGCGGGAGGAACAAATGCAGATCGGTTGCAGCGCGCCCACCAGCGGCCCCCTGATCGCTCCGGACAGCCTGGTCCGCATCGCCACCGAGGCCGAGAAGCTGGGCTTCGACTACATCACGGTCAGCGATCACGTGATGATCCCGACCAGCATCGCCTCGCGCTATCCGTACAGCGAGTCGGGCGAGTTCCCTTCGGGCGCCGGCGCCGCGCGGCTGGAACAACTGACGGCGGCGGCATTCATCGCCGCGGCCACGTCGAAGCTGCGCATCGTCACTTCGGTCATGGTGGTGCCGCATCGCCCGGCGGTGTTGACCGCGAAGATCCTGGCGACCATC
>CAWCDM010000150.1:0-36686 GCA_963794185.1 uncultured Alphaproteobacteria bacterium
AGCAGCCTGTCGGACATAGCGCGACGCGGTTTTGCCCCCGTAGAGTCGGGGAAGTGATTCGCTCCGCTGCCAGCCCGAGACATTGCACTGCATGAGCAGCTTCCGCCCGATTGATCGCGACACAGGCTTCCTTCTGCCGCCACAGCGCAAATGTAGGTTTCGTGGTGCCTCACAGAGCCTGCTCTGGCTCTGCGGGCGCGCCACGGGCCCAGAGGACGCCTCTCTTGGTTCCGTTTGCTCACATAGCTCTTTGGCGCGCCCGAACGGAGGGCCGAGTTCGACAGGCTGCTAGGGCAGAATTCAGACATTTTGGACAGGTTGATCCAGATCAAGGATATTCATGCGACAGCATGAGAATTTTGTATAAAGAATAAACAACGGTAACGGACGACACCCCGTGTCGACCTCATCACTTGCAGGCTTGGGTCGCGTCGCCAGCTTCGGCGAGTAGAACGACGAACGATCGACGAGATCGGTTAATCTGCCCGCGATCTTCGCCAGCGGCCTGGACTACTTCCGGAACGTATATAACGGCTTGCAGCTAAATCATATTCATATCGTTATGTTCTGGTCGCCGATGTCACGGTGCACCCAGACCTCGATCACCGGCACCAACAACAACCCGCGCATCTGGTCGTTCTGGGCCGACGTCAACACGCGCGGCACGACCGACACAGCGATGCCGGGCGGAAAGTCCGCCGAGCTCAATATTGCTCAGTGGAACACGACCCGTGACGTTGCCTCCGCACCACCGGAGGAAGGGGCAATTTCATGAAAGGACAAATTTTGGCGGTGTCGACTGTCCTATTTGGTAATCAGCGCAATACCGACATCGGCTTCGCGGCGCAGCAGACCTTCGCCGCCGGATCCACTCCGAAGGTGGTTGTTGTTGGTGACTTCAATGGCGATGGGAAACCGGACATCACTGTGTCCGATTGGGACGGCAGCTCTGTCTCGGTGTTGCTGAATGCTACCGCGGCGACAATCGCTGCAACATCGGTGGCGATCGCGGCGACCGCGGCATCGAAGGCCGAGGGTCAGAGCGGCAGCACGCCGTTCACCTTCACCGTCACCCGCGGCGGCCTGACCACCGGGGCGACCAGCGTGAACTGGGCGGTGACCGGCAGCGGCGCCAGTCCGGCCAACGTCGCGGACCTCGCCGGCGGCGTGCTGCCAAGCGGCGTTCTCAGCTTCGCGGCCGGCGCGACCAGCCAGACCGTCACGGTGAACGTGGCGGGCGACACCGCCGTCGAAGCCAACGAAGGCTTCACCGTCACCCTGTCCAAGCCATCCGCCGGCGCCATCATCACCACGGCGAGCGCGGCCGGCACGATCCTGAACGACGACACGGCCGGACAGATCTACGTGCTTACGCCCGTGCCCGTCACCATCGCCGCAGGCATCGGCAACGACCTGTTCATCGCGAAAGGTTCGACGCTGAACTCACACGACCGCATCGATGGCGGCGGGGGCTACAACCAGTTGCAGCTGTCCGGTTCGGGCTCGTTCGATCTCGCAGCGCCTGCCCTGTTCAGCAATATGCAGCTCATCCTGGCCTCGGAGGGCCAGGCTGCCGGTGGCGGAACCGCGAACGGAACCCAGATGATCTATTTGCGGGACGGACTGAACGTCACACTGAACGTCGCGTCCGGAACGCCGAACCCGGCTGATCCGAACCCCGAGACGGTCACCATTTACGGTACCGCGGACAACAGCATCATCAATCTTGGCGGTGGCAGGGACTCGGTCGTGTTGGGCAGCGCCGGGGAGACTGTGCACGGCGGCACCGGCGCGGCACTGGTGCAGGCCACCGTGGCGACCGCTGGTGCGTTGGTCAGCGGCGGCAGCGGCAAGGGGACGCCGGAGATCACCGACGGCGGCGCCGCGACGCTGACCGACGCGACGACCAGTGTGACGGTCAAGCTCGATGCAGCGACGCACCTGACCTTGAGCAAGATGGGCTTCCCGCAGTGGGCAGCAGCGGCGCCGACCAGATCCTTGCGATGGCGTCCGGTCAGACCCTGACCGGCGGTGCGGGGGCCGACACGTTGACCGGCTACAGCGGGTTTGGCGACACATTCAGCGACACCGTGGCGGGCCTCAACAACGACATGATCCAGCTGTTTGGCGGCAGTGACGTCATCGACCTGACGGATCTGGCGTTCGGCAGTGCGCGGGCGCTGGCCTACACGGGCACGAGCAGCTCTGGTTGGCTGACCGCGAGCGATGGCGCCCACGCGGCGAGCATCGGCTTCACGGGCAAGTACACGACCGCCAGCTTCCATCTGGCCGGCGATGGCCACGGCGGTTCGCTGATATCGTTCGCTGGCTGACGACGCGCAGACCGCGAGGAGGGTTCGCGAACAATCCCCCTCGCTCGGCTTGAGCATGCCACAACAGGTCGCCAGCGCAATCGAGCTGGCCATCCTGTTGGCCAGCTTCCGTCAAGTTATCGACGCTGCACTCTTTCGCATGGTCTCATTTGTAAGGGCGGAAGCATTCCCTGGCGCCCCAGGCTCCACCGCGCAGCGCAAGAGCGATGACGTCATTTCCCGAACACCTTGAAGCATTCATTTCTCTTCGGATCCTAATCTTTGCTCACATCCCAGAACACCGGTGCCGGCCCCTTCAGCGGCGCCGACAGGTTCCTGCTCCACGCCGCGCGGGGCATGTAGCGGCCGAGCGGAATGAACGGCACGGATTCAAACGCCGCCAACTGGATCTCCCGCTCCAGCCGCGCCTGCTCGGCCGGATCGTCGCTGTCGAGCCATGCGTTGTAGGCCGCCTCGATGCGCGGGATTTCCGGCCAGCCGATCCAGGCGTCCTTGCCGTTGCCGCGCAGCAGCGAGCCCAGCAGCGGATCGCGATACTCCGGCACCGGCGTCACGCTGACGAACAGCGACCAACCGCCCTTGTCCAGCGGCTGCTTGCTGGAACGGCGCTGCAGCACCGTGCCCCAGTCCATCGCCTGGTCGTCGATCTGCATCCCGACGCGGGACAGCGCATCGGCCACCACCAGCGACGCCGAATTGTAGAACGGCTGGTCCGTCGTGTGCAGCATCACCAGGCGTTCGCCGTGGTAGCCGGCATCGTCCAGCATCGCCTTCACTTCTGGTGTGCTGTGGCGTTTCGTCAGCGCCTCAATCCCAGCCATGTCGACCTCGGGATTGCCGGTCGCCAGAAAGCCCATGGGCGTGATCACGCCGTCAGGATCGCTGCCCATCATCGCCTGCATCACGTCGCGCTGGTCGATCGCCGCCATGATCGCACGCCGCAGTTTTTCGTTGCTCGTCGGCGCGCTCACGTGATTTGGCCGCAACTGGCTGATGAAGCCCCAGTCGTCGAGCCGCCCGATCACCACATTCTGCGCCCGCTTCAGCATCGGCAGCAGGTCGGGCATCGGCATCTCGACCCAGTCCACCTCGCCGGTGACCAGTGCGTTCGCCGCGGTGGCGGCATCGGGGATCATCTTCCATTCCACGCGGTCCACCAGCACGCGATGGCCGCCGGACGTGAAGCTCGCCGGTTCGTCGCGCGGTACATAGCGCTCGAACGGCGCCATGGCGGCGTGGCTGCCGATCACGTATTCGTCCGCCAGGAACCGGAACGGACCGCTGCCGACGATCTCGGTCATCTGCTTGAACGGATCGGTGCCGTCGGCGATCCGCTCCGGCACCATCACCGCCGCAGTCTGGAATTTCGACAATAGCTTCGGCAGCGCGGGAAATCTCTTCTTCAGCCGCAGCACGATGGTGCGATCGTCCGGCGCATCCAGCGAGTCAAGCCGCGCCTCCAATGTCGCACCACCCGGATCGCGCTTCATCCAGCGTCGCAGCGATGCGGTGCAGTCGCGCGCCAGAACCTTTTGCCCGTCGTGGAACCACAGGTTCTCGCGCAGCGTCATGATCCAGCGCCGGCCGTCGTCCTCGACCACATAGCCTGCGAGCATCTGCGGCTTCGGGTTCATCGCGGCGTCGCGGCCGAACAGAACGTCGTAGATCATGAAACCGACGTTCCGTGTGGTCATGGCGCTGGTCCACACCGGATCGAGGCTGGCCAGCGGCGATTGCGGCACGAACAGCAGCGTCTTTGCGGCGCCGCCGAGGGCGGGACGCGCGAGCGTTGCAGCGGCGGCGCCGAGGAGAAAATTACGTCGTTTCATGGGTCAGTTCTTCGCCACGTTCCAGAACACCACGGACGGCCCCTTCAGGATGCCGGTGACGTTGTCCCGCCAGGCCGCTCTCTGCCGATATCCCCCGAGCGGGATGAACGGCAGCGAGGCGAATGCCTCAAGCTGGTAATCCCGCTCCAGCCGGGTCTGCTCGGCCTGGTCCGACGCGCCGAGCCATGCTTCGTAGGTCTGCTCGATCTTCGGATCGGTGGGCCAGCCGAACCACGCATCCTTGCCGTTGCTGCGGATGAAGTTGGCGAGCAGCGGGTCGCGGTAATCGGGCGTTGCCACGACGGACGGAAACATCGACCAGCCGCCCTTGTCGAGTTGCTCGCGGCTGGTGCGACGCGCCTGCACCGTGGCCCAGTCCATGGCCTGGTCGTCGATGTTCATCCCGGCCGAGGACAGGCTGTGCGCGATGACCGAAGCGGTCGGGTTGAAGAACCAATGGTCGGTGGCGTGCAGCAGCACCATCCGCTCGCCGCCGTAGCCGGCCTTGTCCAGCATCGCCTTGATCTGGTCCGGCGTGTGCTTCGTGCGGACCAGTTCCATGCCGGCGTCGTCCACCTCCTCCTTGCCGGTCCTCAGGAAGCCGACACCGGTGAACATGTTGCCGGGGTTCCCTCCCATCGAGGCGGCCATCACCTCCTGCTGGTCGATCGCGGCCAGCATCGCGCGGCGGATCGCGGCATTGCTGGTGGGGGCGGCCATGTGGTTCGGCCGCAGGAAACAGATCTGGCCATATTCGTCGAGCACGCCGGTCTTCACGCCTGGCGCCTTCCGCAGCATCGGCAGCAGATCCGGCAGGGGAATCTCGATCCAGTCCACCTCGCCGGTCACCAGCGCGTTGGCCGCGGTGGCGCCATCGGGGATCATCTTCCACTCGACGCGATCCACCAGCACGCGATGCCCGCCCGCGGTGTAGCTCGGCGGTTCGTCGCGCGGCACGTAGCCGTCGAACCTCGCGAAGGCGGCGTGGCTGCCCAGCACATGTTCATCGGCCAGCCAGCGGAACGGACCGCTGCCGATGGCCTCGGGGATCTGCTTGAACGGATCGGTCATCGCCAGCCGTTCCGGCATCATCACCGCCGGCGTAATGAACTTCGACAGCAGCGTGGGCAGATGCGGGAACGGTTTGCTCAGCCGCAGCACGATGGTGCGGTCGTCCGGCGCCTCCATTGCGTCGAGCCGTTCGGACAGCGTGACGCCGCCCTGGTCGCGCTTCATCCAGCGCCGCAGCGATGCGATGCAGTCGCGCGAGCGGACGCGCTCGCGATCGTGGAACCAGAGGTTCTCGCGCAGCCGCAGCGTCCAGCGCCGGCCGCCATCCTCCATCAGGTCGCCCTCCAGCATCTGCGGCCTGGGGTTCATCGCCTCGTCGCGCCCATAGAGCAGGTCGAACACCATGAAGCCCAGGTTTCGGGCGATCTGCGAGCTGGTCCAGACCGGGTCGATGCTGTTCAGCGCGACCTGCGGGACGATGCTCAGCGTCTGCACATTGGTCGCGACGGCGGGCCGAGCAAATGGCGCGGCAACAGCGGAAGCGGCCCCCAGCAAGAGGCTGCGTCGATGCATCTCCTGTCGTTCCTCCGGGTTTACCGGCGAGCCTAGAGCATGGTCGGCGCGACTGGAAACGCGGCCGATCCTGTCAATGCAAGTCACCCGCGATCGAGGTCGAGCGCCATCAGCTCCTCGTCATGGAAATGATCGCCGATCTTGAGCGATCGTCGCTCGATCCCGTATGTCGTGAACCCCATGCCCCGATAGAGCCGCTGCGCGGGCACATTGCCGGCCGCCACCGTAAGTTGCAGCAAGATCGCGCCGGCCTCGCGGGCCGCTGCAATGACCGCCTCGACCAGTTGCTGCGCCAATCCCGTGCCACGATGCGCGGTATCGACATACATGCTGAACAGAAAGGCCTTGTGCCGCTGCTTGGCGCCCGACTGGATCCGCAGCCCGACGAGCCCCACCATCGCGCCATGGGCGTCGAACGCGCCGAACCGTGTGAAGCCCGCCGCAGTCAGGCGTTCGCTGAATTGCCCCCGATCCAACGCCATCTCGTCTTCGTACGATGCACCGAACGCCTCCGGGTGCAGGCGCAGCGCAGCGAGCCGGACGGCACGGAACGCGTCGACATCGGATGGCTCCAGGCGCCGTATCATGCCAGCGCCGCCGCGATCCGCAGCGCAAGACGCCGCGCCACTTCCGATTTGGCGAGGCGCGGCCAGTCCTCCACGCCATCGGCGGTGATCAGATGCACCGTGTTCTCCTCGCCACCCATGATGCCGGTTGCCGGCGACACATCGTTGGCAACGATCCAGTCGGCATTCTTCCGCGCGCGCTTCGCCTGCGCATTGGCCATCAGGTCATCGGTCTCCGCGGCGAAGCCGACCACGAGGCGCGGGCGGTGCGGCCCCGGCTGGGCGATGGCGGCGAGAATGTCGGGATTTGGCACCAGTTCCAGCGCGGGCGGCGCGGCGCCCGGCAACTTCTTGATCTTCCCCGACGACGCGCCGGCAACCCGCCAGTCGGCCACCGCCGCTGCGAACACCGCCACATCGGCGGGCAGCGCCGCCTGGCACTTTTCCAGCATCTCGCGCGCGCTTTCCACGTGCGTCACCGCCACGCCCGGCGGGTCGGGAACGTTCACCGGGCCGCTGACCAGCGTTACGCGCGCGCCAAGCTCGGCAAGTGCAGTGGCTATCGCGTGTCCTTGCCGCCCGCTAGAGCGGTTCGCGATGTAGCGCACCGGATCAATCGGCTCGTGCGTCGGCCCGCTGGTCACCAGGACGTGGCGGCCCGACAGAGGGCGCCGCGGCGCGAGCAGTGCCTCGATCGACGCGACGATCGCCGGCGGTTCCGCGAGCCGACCGGGGCCGAACTCGTTGCACGCCATCGCGCCCGCGTCCGGACCCACCACGTGGATGCCCCGCGCGGCGAGCAGCGCCATGTTCGCGACCGTCGCCGCGTGCTGCCACATGCGGACGTTCATCGCGGGCGCGACCAGCACGGGCTTGTCGGTCGCCAGCAGCAGCGTCGAGGCAAGGTCGCCTGTCAGCCCGGCGGCCATCTTCGCCAGGATGTTGGCCGACGCGGGCGCGACCACGACCAGATCCGCACTGCGCGAGAGCTGGATGTGACCCATCTCGCTCTCGTCGGTCAGCGAGAACAGCTCCGTGTAGACCTTGCTCTCGCTTAGGGCCTGCAGCGACAGCGGCGTGACGAACTGCGCGCCCGCCTCGGTCAGTACGCAGGTGACCGAGCAGTCCCTGCCGCGCAGCAGCCTGATCAGCTCCAGTGCCTTGTAGGCGGCGATGCCGCCGGAGACGATCAGCAGCACGCGCTTGCCTGCCATTGTCATGGCCGGGCCCGGCCTGTGCGCAACAGGATTGGGGGGACGCGGGAGAAAGGTGGCCCTCCTCCTCCCTTTGCATAAGGGTGTTGGGGGGAGGGGACAGGCGGCGCGAAGCCGAAGTTGGCGCCCGGGCCACTGCCTGTCCTGGTGCCGGTGCGGCCCCTCCCCCCAGCCTTGGTCCGCTTCGCGGCCCAAGCCCGCAAGGGGAGGGGGAGAATGCTGTTATGCCCAGCGCTTACACTGCCGTGTGTCGATACAAGCCCGACCACGACGACGAACATTGGGAACGTGTCCGTCACAACCGCCATCCCGAATGGATCGCCGCGATGCCGCCCGAGAGGTTGCGTACCGCGACGTGCGCGAACCCGGCCGAACGCAGCATTCCGGCGAGCGCCTCCTGGCCGGGGAATTCCCTGATGCTCTCGGCCAGATAGCGATAACTTGCCGCATCCTGCGCGACGCAGCGCCCGAGAAGCGGCAGCGCCCGAAATGACCACGCATCGTAAAGCGGCTGGAGCACGGCGACCTGAACACGGGAGAATTCCAGACAAAAGAACCGGCCGCCCGGCTTGAGCACGCGCCGCGCCTCCGCCAGGACAGCCTGCCTGTCGGTGCAGTTGCGCAGACCGAACGCGATCGACACGCTATTCACGGCGCGATCCGGCAACGGCAGTCGCTCGGCATCGGCAACCAGCAGCGCAGCCTCGCCGACGAAGCCGCCTGCCACGGCGCGGTCCCGGGCAACATTCAGCATGGACGCGTTGACGTCGGTCAGCAGCACCGGACCGCCGCCCTGCGCGAGCCAGGCAAAGCCGATATCGCCGGTGCCCGCCGCCAGGTCCAGCAGGACATGCCGCGGCCGAGGATCGAGCAATGTGACGAGGACACGCTTCCACGCGCGATGAACGCCGAGCGACATCAGGTCGTTCATCAGATCGTAGCGCGGCGCGACGCTGTCGAATACCTGGCGCACCAGGCCGCTCTTCGCCGCGCGCGGGACGCGGCGGAAGCCGAAATCGGTGGTTTCGCTCGCGGCAGGGTTGTCGCTCATGCGGCCCATCTATAGCGTGACCGACTCCCATGCCGGAACTCCCCGAAGTCGAGACGGTGATGCGCGCCCTTCGGCAGCGGCTCGAGGGGCGGCTCATCGTGCATGCCGCCGCGAATCGCCCCGACCTGCGCTGGCCGTTGCCGGAGGGCCTGGAGCAGCGGCTGACCGGCGCCCGCGTCGAGGGCTTCCGCCGCCGCGGGAAGTACATCCTGATGCGGCTGACCGGCGGCGATTCGGTGCTGCTGCATCTCGGCATGTCCGGCCGGATGGTGTTCGGTCCGGCGCGCCCGAACCAGCCCACGCCGCACGAACACCTCGTGTTGGAGACGGATGACGGCTGGCGGCTGGGCTTCGTCGATCCACGGCGATTCGGCTCGGTCGACATGGTTCCGACCCCAGTGGAGGACACGCACCGACTGCTCGCCGAACTTGGACCCGAGCCGCTCGACGCGGGTTTTTCCGCCGCCTGCCTGTCGGCAGCCTTGGCCGGCAAGCGGACGCCGATCAAGGCGGCTTTGCTCGACCAGAAGGTTGTGGCCGGCCTCGGCAACATCTACGTCTGCGAGGCGCTGTTCCGTGCCCGGCTCAGCCCGCTGCGCTCGGCCCACACCGTGCCCGGCGCCCGCGCCACACGTCTGGTGCCGGCAATCAAGGATACGCTGCTGGAGGCGATCGCCGCAGGCGGCTCCAGCCTGCGCGACTATGTGCAACCGGACGGCGAACTGGGTTACTTCCAGCACGCCTGGAAAGTGTATGGCCGCGAGGGTGAGCCATGCGAGCGCTGCCCGGCCCGGCCCGCCTGTCCCGGAATACGCCGCGTGGTCCAGTCGGCTCGCAGCACATTTTATTGCTCGCGCTCCCAGCGCTAGCTAGAAGCGGGCTCGCTTTGGCGGGAGAGCCAGGATGGCCGACGGATTCGAGAACATCATCGTCGAGACGCATGGGCGGGTGGGGCTGATCCGGCTCAACCGGCCTGCCGTGCTGAATGCGCTGTGCGACGCGATGATGCAGGAACTTGGCGACCAGCTTCTGGCCTTCGACGGCGACTCAGCCATTGGCGCCATCATATTGACAGGAAACGAAAAAGCCTTCGCCGCCGGGGCCGACATCAAGGAAATGAAGGACCGCACCCATCCCGCCGCCCTGCTGGAGGACTTCATCGGCAAGCGGTGGGAGACGGTGCTGCGTGTCCAGAAGCCGGTGATCGCGGCGGTGGCGGGCTTCGCACTCGGCGGCGGTTGCGAGCTGGCCATGATGTGCGACTTCATCCTCGCCGCCGACACCGCCCAATTCGGCCAGCCCGAGATCAACCTCGGCGTCATCCCAGGCGCGGGCGGCACGCAACGGCTCACGCGCGCGGTCGGCAAGTCGAAGGCGATGGATATGGTCCTGACCGCCCGGATGATGGACGCCGCCGAGGCCGAACGCGCCAATCTGGTCTCGCGGGTGTTCCCGGCGGATCAGCTCCTCGCCGAGGCGCTGAAGATCGCCGAACGGATCGCGGGCCTGTCGCCCGTGGCCGTGGCCATGGGCAAGCAGGCGGTGAATCGCGCCTTCGAGACCACCCTGATGGAGGGCGTGCGGCACGAACGGGCGCTGTTCCTCTCGCTGTTCGGCACCCAAGATCAGCGCGAGGGGATGGCTGCCTTCATCGAGAAGCGAAAGCCTGCGTTCCGTACCGGGCGCGCAATGACGCAACGTCGGCTCAACCCTGTCGGACATTCAATCCTGTGTCGTCCAACCATCAGACCTCCCACGGCTCACGTCCGTTGATCCCGATGAGCGAAATTCATGCCTCCCTGGCGGGGGTCATGATCGATACACGCTACCAGCCGATCGTGCGCATGGCCGACCGCAAGCCAGTGGCGGTCGAGGTGCTCGCCCGCATGAACCATCCCGTGCGGGGCACACTGCTGCCCGGCCTGTTCGTACCGCAGATGGAGGACGCCGGCCTCGCCCCCGCGCTGACCGAGGCCGTGACCCGTCGCGCCTTCGCCGATTTGGCCAACCCGTCGCTCGTGCCGCACGGTCTCGAGATTGCACTGAACTTTACACTCGATGTACTGCTGGTACCGCAGGCGGAGGTGTTGTTGGATGCTCAGCGCCGGATCGCGGGCATCGAAGCCGAACAGGTCATTATCGAGCTGACCGAGAGCAGGCCGGTCGAGGACGTGCCGGGCTTGCGGCGAGCCATCGAGCGATTGCGCGCTGCCGGCTACGGCGTCGTGATCGACGATGTCCAGCCGGCGGTGCCACGACTTCAGGCGCTGATGGAGCTGCCGTTCACGGGCGTGAAGCTGGACAAGGATATGGTGCAGGTCCTGGCGGCTGACACTGAATTGCACGACTTCACCCTGGGCATCGTGGACATTGCGAAGCGACGGGGCCTGACCGTCACTGCCGAAGGCGTGGAGGACGCGGCGGCCTGGGATCGGTTGGCGGGCCTCGGCATCGACATGGCGCAGGGCTTCCTGATCGCGCGGCCACTGCTGGCCGTTGCCCTTCCGGTCTGGCTGCGACGGTGGTCGAAGCGGCGACATTTCGGTTGAGCAGGCCGGTCGGCGGTTCCGTAACGCTCGGTCCGCCTGGTCGCGGTCGTGCTTGAGACCTTGCCCGAGAAGCGGCCTGACCTCAGCTTGATGCGAAACGCGGGTCTCGGCCCGGTAGAGCGCGATTCCCGCAATGCAATGGCGGTTTCCAAGAGCGACTGCATGAGGCGCACGGACGTGCGTATCGCAGCCATCGTCCCGCTTTACAACGGAGCCCCGTACATCCAGCAGGCGATTGAGAGCGTGCTGCGCCAGAGCCTGCCACCAACGGGAATAATCGTGGTTGACGATGGCTCGACGGACAATGGCCCGCAGGTTGTCGAGAAACTTGCTCGGGGGCATCCGATCAATCTCTTGCACAAGCCAAATGGTGGCCAGGGTTCGGCCCGCAATTTCGGCATTGCCCGGTCCAGTTGCGACCTGATCGCGCTGCTGGACCAGGATGATGTTTGGTATTGCAATCATCTGGAACGGTTGGCGAGGTTCTTCCTGGAGCCTCGGGCGATCGAGCTCGGGTGGGCTTACAGCAACGTCGACGAGATCGATGAGCAGGGGCGCTTGATGGTGCGTTCGGTCCTGCGGCTGTTCGACAACGTCCAGCATCCGAAGCGTGACGTCCACGGTTGTCTCCGCACCGACATGTACGTCCTGCCCTCCGCGTCACTCATATCCCGACAGGCATTCGAAGCGGTCGGCGGTTTTGATGAGGGCCTCCGTGGCTATGAGGACGATGATCTGTTCCTGCGTCTGTTCCGTGCCGGGTATGACAACGTATATGTGGACGAGGCCCTGTCGCAGTGGCGGATGTTCTCCGGCAGCTCGTCGTATTCCCCGAGCATGGCGATCAGTCGAATGCTGTATCTTCGCAAATTGCTGGAGGAGTTCCCCGATGACCCGGCCCGAGGCAGGTTCTGGAGACGGGACGTTGTGCTTCCCCGCTTCCTGCCACATCTGCTGGCGGAATTCGTCGACGCCGTGCAGCGCCGCGACCGGGAACTCGTGCGCACGTCGCTCGATGATCTCAGGTTCGTCTCCTGTTACCACAATCGCAGGATCCGCGCAGTCGTGAAGCTGCTGCTGCCGCTCCTGCGGTTCCCCAGCGTGGCACGGTTTCTACTCATGGCACGCCCGGCGCTGCTGCCGTTATCGCGGCGCATCCTTGGATGATCGGCTACCGCCGAGCTGGCCTTACGCACCGCCAGGCGCCGCGCTGTTTCGCAATCCATCGTACATCGGCATGGGATGCGCTTGGCGTGGCCCGGCATTTCGGCCGCGCCTGGCGCCCATACCGGCGTCTATTGCGGAGGTCGATGCAGTGCAACAGGGTGAGCAGAAGCTTGTGTTCACCTTGGCGAGCAAATAAAGTGCAATAGGGTGGGTTTGGATTTTCGCTGCCGTCCGTCGCACATGAAATCTTGTGAATTCCAGCATCATGGACCTGAAGAACAAAACCTCGGCTGATATCTACAGATTTTCCTTCGATCCGGATTCCGACCATGCGGGCGCACATATTCTGCGTCTGATTGGGGGAGGCAAGGATGTCCTGGAGATCGGCGCCGGTCCCGGCTCGATCGCCAGACCGTTGGTCGAGTTGGGCGGGTGCAGAATGACCGCACTCGAGATCGATCCGGGGAGCGTCGCGATTCTCGCAACATTCTGCGAGCATGTCGTCCAGGCCGACCTGAACCACCCGGAGTGGGTGAAAGCGTTGCCGCTAACAGAAGCGAGGAATCGCGGCCATCGTAGATCTCGATTTTGCTGAGGCGCATCCTCAGAGAACAACAGAGGCTTTCGAAAGTACGAAGTTCTTGAAGTAACCAATGGCAGCCGCAGCCCGGTTGAGCAGATTCGGACCGCTTTCGACAATCACAAACGTCGAAATGCGCAATGCTGGCGAAAGCCGGGATATCCGTCATGATGCGGGCATGCAAATCTGCATCTTCGGCGCCGGTTCGGTCGGCGGCTACCTCGCAGGCGTCCTGGCGAACGGCGGCGCAAATGTCTCGGTGGTGGCGCGCGGCGCACACCTCGCGGCGATTCGCCTCAACGGTCTGACCTTGGATACGGCGGACGGAGCGATCAACGTGAAGCTGCCGGCTAGCGACGATCCCGCCGATTTCGGCCCGCAGGACGCGGTGATCGTCACGGTGAAGGCCCCTTCTCTGCCAGCGGTCGCTGCAGCCATCGGCCCCCTGCTCGGCCCGCGGGCAGCTGTGGCATTCGTGATGAACGGCATCCCGTGGTGGTACTTCCATGCGCACGGTGAGCCGTTCGAGGGCCACCGTCTGCCGCGGCTCGATCCGGGCGATACACTGTGGCGCGCGGTGGGGCCGGAGCGCGCGATAGGCGGCATCTTCTGGCCCGCATGCTCGGTGCCGGCGCCCGGGGTGGTCCGTCTGCTCGGCGGCGCGGGCCGCGGCACGGTGTTCGGCGAGCCGGACGGCACCACCACGCCGCGCATCGAGTCGCTTGCCGCGGCGTTTCGCGCTGCCGGCCTGCCGGTGACGATTGCCGGCAACATTCGAGAGCTGATCTGGCAGAAACTCGCCTTCAACCTCAGCGCGGGACCGATGACCGTCCTGACGCAATCGCCGGTCCGCGCCACGCACGAGGAACCCGCGCTGAGCGAATGTTCGCGCCGCATGCTTGCCGAGGCCGAGGCGATCGCGCGTGCCATGGGCCACCCGCTCGAGATCGACGCCGATCGTGTCGTCGCCACCAACACGCGGCTCGCCCATCGGCCCAGCATCCTCCAGGACCTCGAAGCCGGACGGCCGATGGAGATCGATGCGCTCTACGCGGTGCCGTTGGAACTGGCGCGGATGATGGGTGTGCCAACACCGACGCTCGACCTGCTCGCGGCGCTGATCAAGGTGAAGGCGCGGGAGAAGGGCCTCTACCCTGGCTGAGCCGCGACACCGATCAGCCAGGCGCGCGCATCTCTGGCCGACCACCAGCTCACCACCAGATGCGGCGCGTGCGCCGCGATGCGCAGTGCCTGTTCGGGATCGCTCTCGACGAAATGCGTACAGCCCCAGCGCGTCGCCGCCTCGGCCTTGTAGCGGGCGACCCGGTCGGGATCGTGCGGCATGTCCGAGGGGCGGCATTCGAGCGGCAACGCGCCATGCCCCCAGCGTGCCAGCCAGGCAGTCGTTCGCTCGCGGTCGGAATCGGGTCGGCCAGTGATCACCACCGCCCGCTCCGGCGCGAAGTAGGGCAGCGAGGCGAACGGCTCCAGCGCGTGCCGGCGGGCGACCGCATCGGCGATGTCAGCCTGGTAGACGGCGTCGGGCACGTCGGGCAGGAAGATGCCATCGAGGTCCAGGCCGTAGAATGGCAGTTCGGTCAGCCGGTCCGGTCCTGCTCCGGCGGCGCGTTGCGAGCGTCCTGCCGGTGTCGCCTCGCCTCGCTCCCAGGGAAACCGCCATAGCATCCGGATCGGATGCGACAGATCCGGAACGTAGGACGTGACTTCCGGGTCGTGCGCGACAGCGAGGGTGAGGCAGTCACGGCCTTCGCGCACCAGAGCCGCGCGCACCGATGCCATGGTGCGGCCGGTGCTGCAGCCGTCGTCGACCAGCAGGATCCGCCTGGCCGCCGGCGGCAGGCCTATCCACGCCGCACACCCGGCAGCGCGTTCGAAGCCGATCATCGCCAGAGGCAGCGCGAGCAGGCCCGCCGCCATGCTCGCCGGCACCAGGCCGCCGCGCGCGATCCCCACCACTGCTTCGGGTTGCCACTGCGCGGCCCGGTCCAGAAGGGCCGCGATCATCCGCTCCGTCTGGTCGTAGCTGAGGAAGACCGGCATGCGGCCGGTCTCCAGCCCCTTCCATTCCAAAAAAGTGGGCTTGCTCGTCCTATCGGTCATCAATCCACTTTCTTGCGACTTGTCAAAATCCCCCGAAACATGCAATGGTGCCCCTGTTACCGAAAGCAACCTTGGGCGCGTCCTGCTGGGCGCGCCTTTTCTTTATGGATCTCCCCACCGGTGGCCGGAATGAGCCAGCCCGATGGGATTGCGGTCTGCCCAAGGACCCACCCCTCCCAGCGCCTGATCCACGGATCGGCCGGCGCAGTGTCGGACCGATTGCCGGCCAGCACATTCAGCACGCAAAGCACGCCCAGAATGCAGTCGAACCTGTCCTCCCCTGCGGCATCGGCGCCGAAGCCGTCGGCCGTTGTCTGCTCCAATGCCGGGTCCGGCAATGCGCCCAACCCTGCCATCGTCGAACGGAGCTGGTCCGCGACGGCCACACGGTCCGCCTGACGCCGCTTGCTTCCTTTGAGCCTGGTGCCGAGATGGCGGAGCGCCTCAGCGGGATAGGTCTCCGCAACGGCGATCGCCCCCGGGGCCAGCAGCGACCGGAACGCACCGGAGAACGGCCAGAGACGGACATCCTCCCCGGCGGCCAGGGCCGGCAGGACCATCTGCTGCCAGGCCGTGATGGCCGCTTTGCCCGTCTGGTTCGCTCCAAGGGTCCAGAACAGCGGCGCCCCGGCCGGGCGCTCCGACGTCGCCCGGTCGCAGGCACGCGACAATGCAGCGGCGCATTCCAGGCCCAGCGCCTCGGCATGGGCCGCGCGTGTCATCCCGGCCACACCGCGCGCGGGGTAGAACGGCCGGCCAAGCCCCACCTCGGTGAGTGATGCGCAGACCCGGAAGAAATCCGGTCGGGTCGCGGTCGTTGTCAGGAAGTGGAGAAAATCCCGCTCCGGGAGCTGCGCCGCATAGGCGCGTGGCAGGCCCAACGGCAGGTCGACCCCGAGCGCCACCGCCCCGCCCTCCGCCGCCTGACGCAGCCGGGCCAGAAATGTCGCGACCTCACCCACAAGTACTGGCGCAGCGAGGCGCCATATGCCCTGCTCGCGGCGTGCCACCGCAACCCAACGCTTGCGTGGATCGACGCTCCAATCGGCATGCGCGACTATTGCCGCGTTGTGATCAGGTGACGTCATGGCGGACATCGCGATGGTCTGCCGCTACCCGACGGCGGCGTGCGGCCGGGGCAGCGGACGCTATAGCGGCCGTTGCGCGCGTTCCAGCAAACGGGAGAAGAGGCCGGCCTTCTTGGGAGGCTTTACCGCCACGACGGCTCTCTCCCGGGCGCGTGCCTCCGCCTCCTGCTGACGCTGCTTGCTGTTCAGCCATTTCTCCAGCGTCATCCCGGCTTTCGCAGCCCGCTTCGCTTCGTAGGCACGCTGGCCTTCGGTCAAGGTCCTCGGCGTCTTCAAGGCGGTCCCCCATTGCTCGCCCAGGTTTTTGACAGGCTGGCGGCATCGGTTCAAGGCCTGTCATTCTGTGGCTGCAAGGGGAACGGTAATTGATCATGCCCAACGCGATGCCAGACGGGCTGGAGGGTGTCGTCGCCGCGGAAACCGTGTTGAGCCACACCGACCGGGAGCGCGGCATGATCTGGGTCCGCCGCGTCGCCCTGCCGGACCTGGTCGCCCGGCACGGCTACGAGGGAACGATTGCACTGCTCTGGGAGGGTTTCGCCGGTGATGGTCTCACCCGCGCCGGTGTTCGCACCGAGCTTGGTTCCGCGCGCCTGGCGGCATTCGCCGGGCTCGATGTCTGGCTCGATCCGGCTGCCCGCAGGCCGCTGTTCGAAGGTGTCCGTCGCTGCCTCGCGGCGCTGCCCGACGATACGAAACCGGCCGCGATCATTGCCGCGCTGAGTGTCGGCGTTCCGGCACTGCTGCGCGTCGCGCGCGGCGAGCAACCGGTACCGCCGAATCCGTCGCTTGGCACTGCGGCGGACCTGTTGCGCATGCTGCACGGGCGGCCCGCCGACGAGCCGAGTGTTGCGGCGCTGGATACCTATTTCGCGGTGATGGCCGAGAGCGGGCTGAGCGGATCGAGCTTCACCGCCCGCATCATCGCCTCGACGCGTGCGTCGCTGGTCTGCGCCGCACTCGGCGCATGGTGCGCCTTCACCGGCCCGCTGCATGGCGGGGCGCCCGGCCCGACGCTCGATCTGCTGGACGCGGTGGCTGCGGCGGATGACGTGGATGGATGGATCGAACGCAGGCTCGCCGCGGGCGAACGGCTGATGGGCTTCGGCCATCGCGTGTTCCGCGGCAACGATCCGCGGGCCGCGGCGATGCGTGTCGCACTGCGGCGGATGGGGTCCGCTGCCGGGCGCCTGGCCTTTGCGGAACATGTCGAGCGGCGGGTCGCGGCGGTGCTGGCGCGGGTCAAGCCGGGGCGTTCGCTGCCCGCCAATGTCGAGATCGCCGCCGCCCTGCTGCTCGATGCGGTCGGCATCCCGCGCGAGGCGTTCACCCCGGTGTTCGCGGTGTCGCGCTGCGCCGGCTGGCTGGCGCATGCGATGGAGCAACGGAAGACCGGACGGATGATCCGTCCGACATCGCGCTATGTCGGCACTCCTACCGTTGATTGACTGTGAAGAGATTCAGATGGCCTGTCGGCGCCCATACAGGATAATGGCTTCTCCAATGGACGGCACTCGGAGGTGATTGTGATCTTTCGCCAGTTGTTCGATGCAACGTCCGGCACCTACACCTACCTGCTCGCATCGCGCCGCGGCGGCGAGGCGCTGATCATCGATCCCGTGCTGGAGAAGGTCGATCGCTACCTGCAACTCGTCCGCGAGCTTGACCTGAAGCTGGTGAAGGCGATCGACACCCACCTGCACGCCGACCACATCACCGGCCTGGGCGCACTGCGCGACCGCACGCGCTGCATCACCGTGATGGGCGAGCAGTCCAGCGTGGATGTGGTGTCGATGCGCATCGCCGATGGCGATCGGCTCGGCATTGAGGGGATCAGCCTGGATGTCGCCTATACACCCGGCCATACCGATAACTCCTACAGCTTCATCATGCCGGACCGCGTGTTCACCGGCGACACGCTGCTGATCCGGGGCACCGGGCGGACCGACTTCCAGAACGGCGATCCGCGCGCGCAGTACAACTCGATCTTCAACAGGCTGCTGCGGCTGCCCGACGAGACGATGGTATTTCCAGCGCACGACTACAAAGGCGACACGGTCAGCACGATCGGCGAGGAGAAGCGCTGGAACCCGCGCCTGCAGGTGACGTCAGCGGACGAATATGCCGCGCTGATGAGCGGCCTGAACCTGTCCAATCCGAAGATGATGGACGTCGCGGTTCCGGCCAACATGCGCCAGGGCCTGGCGCAGCAGGAGATCCTCCGCCGCGGCTGGGCGGTGACGGCGGAGGAGGCGAAGACGCTGACGGGCAGCCGCGACAACGTGCTGATCGATCTGCGCGAGCGCACCGAACGCGAGAAGTACGGCGTGATCGCCGGCTCCCTGCATGCGCCGTATCCCGACCTGCAGGCGAACATCCAGGCCGGCGGGATGCTCCACGAGCTGGCCAGCGCGACAAACAAGCGGCTGGTGTTCTATTGTGCCTTCGGCGAGCGCTCGGCCATGGCCGTTCAGGCGGCACAGGACGCGGGGCTCGCCACCGCCTGCCACATCCACGGCGGCATCGACGCGTGGAAGAAGGCGGACGGTCCGATCACACACTGATCTGTTGGAGGGTCCGAGATGGATGCGCTGGAACTGCTGGTCGGCCGGGAATCCGCGATGAAGCTGAGCTCGCCCGGCCCGGACCAGGATGCACTGGAGAAGATGTTCGAGAGCGCGCTGCGGGCGCCCGATCATGGCAGGCTGCGCCCGTGGCGCTTCGTCGTCGTACCCGAGGATAAGCGCGAGCGGTTCGGCGAGCTGATGGCCGACTGCCTGCGCCGGCAGCAGCCCGATGCGCCTGCCGACATGCTGCAGCGCGAGCGCGACAAGGCGCTGCGCGCCCCTGTCATCGTGGTCGCGGCGGCGACGGTCCAGCGCGGCCACAAGATCCCCGAGGTGGAGCAGCTCGTCTCCGCCGCCGCCGCCGCCGAGAACATCATGCTGGCGGCGCGCGCCCAAGGCTTCGGTGCAATGTGGAAGACCGGCGCGCCGGCCTACGATGCGGCGGTGAAGCAGGCGCTCGGGCTCGATCCGGACAACGACATCGTCGGCTTCCTGTATGTCGGCACGCAGGTCGGCGGCGGTTCGCCGGCGGCGAGGCCGCAGGTGCGGGACCTTGTCTCGGTATGGCAGGGGTAGTCGCGAATTCCTCCCGGACCATATCCGGGAGCATGCGCACAGGCGCCTATTCGACCGTGAGCGAGAACTGCGAATCCGCGGTGCCTACCTCGCGGCGAACGAACATGATCTTGCCGGACAGCGTGTGGGTATCGGTGATCGTCAGGAACTGAAAACCGGGACCACCTGAACCCGACAGCGCGGTTCCACCGGTGCCCGACGCGAATTCGGTTTCGGTGCCGGCGAACAGGCCGAGATTGGTGCCGGCGGTCCGGTTTTCGAATGCGATCTTCAGGACGCTGTGGATCTGCACGTTGACCGGTGCTCCGGTGACGAGATACTTGCCGCTGCTTCCTACCGTGCCTGTAATCGTGATCATGGCCTGCGCCTTTCCTGTTCGGGTTGTTCCAGCGGGTTTCAGCATAGCCGGGCGGCATCAGGCTCATGTGAAGCGGTCCACAGCCTGGGGAAAAAAGCGGCCTTCAGGCAGCCGTGCGCGTCAGTCTGCGCAATCGGTTTGCGGCCCGGCTTGCCGCTCGGTCTTGTCAGCAGCAGACTGGCAGATGGCGACGACACCTGGGAGAGAAGTCCGATGACGAATGCAATCGAAAGCGAACAGCTCACCCGGATCGGTCCCGGCTCGATGATGGGCGATCTGATGCGGCAGTACTGGCTGCCTGCCGCCAAGTCCTCCGAGGTCGTCGCCGGCCGGCGAGCCGCTGCGGCTAATGCTGCTGGGCGAGAAGCTGATCGCGTTCCGCGACAACACCGGCCGCGTCGGCGTGATGGACCACCGCTGTCCGCATCGCTGCGCCTCGCTGTTCTACGGACGCAACGAGGACGGCGGCATCCGCTGCGTCTATCACGGCTGGAAGTTCGATGCTGACGGCAACTGCGTCGAGATGCCGAACCTGACGCCCGAGCAGGATTTCCGGCAGAAGGTGCATGCCAAGGCCTATAAGGCGGTGGAACGGGCCGGGGTGATCTGGGTCTACATGGGCGAGCGCGCCGAAGCGCCGCCGATGCCGGAGATCGAGGCGACGCTGCTGGCGGAAAGCGATCTCTCCATCACGTTCACGCAGCGCGAATGCAACTGGCTGCAGGCGCTCGAAGGTGACATCGACACGTCGCATTTCAGTTGGCTGCATGTAGGGTCCGTGCGACCCGAGCAGGTCGATCCGGACAACTGGCTGATGTATCAGGTCAGCAACCGCGCTCCCGATTATCATGTGACGGATACCGATTGGGGCACGATGTACTGCGCCTACCGTCCCGCCGAGGAAGCCCAGACCTACTGGCGATTCGCGCATTTCGCCTTCCCGTTCTGGACATTCATCCCGCAGGGCGACTTCATGGATCGCGTGATCGCGCGCGCCTGGGTGCCGATGGACGACACGCACGTGATGTTCGTGGGGTTCGCCTGGAAGCAGGCCTCGCGCACGGCGGCGCTGGCGGGCGGCAAGGCGATCCCCGGTTCCACGCCGGCGCCGGAGCTTCAGCCGAACACCACCGACTGGTTCGGCCGCTGGCGTCCGGTGCAGAACGCGGCGAACGACTACCTGATCGACCGCGATGCACAGCGCAACAACGTGATCTACACCGGCATCACGCACATCGCGATGCAGGACCAGGCGATCACCGAAAGCATGGGCGACATCGTCGACCACTCGTTCGAGCATCTGGCGCCGAGCGATCAGATGATCACGCGCACGCGGCGAAGGCTCCTGATCGCGGCGCGGGCATTGCGGGAGAAGAGTGCGGTGCCGCCGTGCGTGGATCAGCCTGACATCTTCAGGCAGGTGCGCAGTGGCGAGGCGGTTCTGGCGGCCGAAGACTGGCAGTCGGCGTATCGCGATCGACTGGAGCACGTCGTGCGGCCGACAGGATGGCGCGAGGCGGCAGAGTAGTCTCCAGCCGAGCGGCTAAGGACTTGCCGCGAATTAATCAAATCAGGTGCTGTGCGGGGCTGTGCCTCTTGTCGTCGTCCCCGCGAAAGCGGGGACTCCGGCCGCAACTGGGTCCCCGCTTTCGCGGGGATGACGACAAAAACGGACTGCTGTCCGCATTTGACGCAGTTAATTCGCGCCGAGTTCTAACCCGTCTTCAGACCGTGGCCTGCCAAGGCCCTGCAACCTCGTAGGCCTCGTGCTGCCCCGGCCAGGGTGGCATGGTCGTGCCGATCGCCCTCAATGGTTCGTGGCTGTCGGACCTGAACTGGAATTGGGTACCGACCGGAATGTTGATGCATGTTCCGGGTGCAACGTCGCAGATCTCCTCTCGGTCGCCACGCCGCCGCCACATCCGGCCCTCACCGGAAATGAAATACCAGATCTCCTCGACGCTCCGGTGTGCAACGGCCTTTGAGATGCCTTTCGGCGGCAGCGTGAAGTGAGCCATGCTGCCGTGAACTCCGTGACAGAGGATGCGAACCTCGGAGCCATCGGGCGCAATCGCAGCTACTTGGTCCTGGACCCGTTTGACATCAAAACTCATCGGACACTCGCTCTCGTTGCAAAGGTCGGCAGTCTTGCCGGACTCTCGCCATCGAAGCCACTCAACGTTATCCTGACGGTGCAATTGTTTGATAACCAGGAGGCCCGAAGTGTGAGTGAAGAGTTGGAGCTGCGGCGGGCAGTGGCGACGGACGCTTCGGCCATCCGAGACCTGACACGGGAAGCTTATGCCAAGTGGGTTCCGGTGATCGGCCGCGAGCCCAAGCCGATGACGGCCGATTATGCGGAAGCCGTGCGAAGCCATCGCATCGATCTGCTGTATGTGGATGGCGAGCTGGCCGCCCTTATTGAGACAATTCCACAAGCCGACCATCTGCTCATCGAGAACGTAGCGGTCTCGCCCGCCTTTCAAGGGCGCGGTCTCGGCCGGAAGCTGATGGCCCATGCCGAGCAGATTGCGGCGTCACTGGGCCATGATGAAATCAGGCTCTACACCAACAAGCTCTTTGCCGAGAACGTGCGGCTCTACCGCGTGCTTGGTTACCGGATTGACCGGGAAGAGGCGTTCAAAGGCGGCTTCGCGGTCCACATGAGCAAATCGGTAACTTCAGACGGCATGGCCCTATAAGTCCGCCTCCCACGCCAGGCAGTCCTCGGACCGGGCACTTGGTATCAGTCGTGCAGCAGCCGGTCCAGCGTGATCGGCAGCTTGCGCACCCGCACGCCTGTTGCGTGCCAGACCGCATTCGCGACCGCGCCCGCCGTGCCGGTAATGCCGATCTCGCCGACGCCCTTGATGCCAAGCGCATTGACGTATGGGTCGTGCTCCTCAACGAGGATTGCCTCGATCGAGGGCACGTCAGCGTTCACCGGAATACGGTACTCGGCAAGATTGGCGTTCGTCGTTCGCCCGGAGCGCGGATCCATCACCGCGTTCTCGTGCAGCGCAAAGGACACGCCCCAGATCATGCCGCCAAGATACTGGCTCCGCACCAGGCGCGGATTGATGATGCGCCCGGCCGCGAACGCACCGATCAGCCGGGCGACGCGTATCTGCCCAAGTTCCGGATCGACCTTGACCTCGGCGAACACGGCGCCATGCGCGAAGGCGGCAAATCGCGCCTGCACGGCCGGATCGCTCGCGCCCCGGCCTTTGCCTTCGATCGACACGCGACCGGCACGGGCGAGAATGTCCGCATAGCGCTCCCCGCGACTTTCGTCGTCGCGGCGCAACAGGCTTCCGTCGCGCGCGACCACGCCCGCATTGCCGGCACCGAACAGCGGCGAGCGCTCGTCGTTCACCGCCAGATCGGCGAGTTGCGCGATCGCATCTGCGCCGGCGTTGTGCAGCGCCGCACCCGACGTCGCGGTTTGGGAAGAGCCGCCCGCGACACCGCCATTGGGCAGATCGGAGGTGCCCATGCGAATTTCGACCCGGGCCATGTCAAGACCGAGACCGTCCGCGGCAATCTGCGCGAGCGCGGTCCACGCACCCTGCCCCATGTCGTTCGCACCGATCTCGGCAACGGCCGTGCCGTCCGCCCGCAGCACCACGCGCGCCTCTGCTTGCATCGTAAGCGCGGGGAAGACCGCCGTGCCGACCCCCCAGCCAACCAGCAATCCGGCAGCATCGCGCATCTGCCGAGGCGCACGCGGCCGGCCGGACCAGCCGAACCGTTCAGCCCCGCGCTCATAGCATTCGCGCAGCGCCTTCGACGAAAACGGCTTGCCCGAGATCGGTTCCGCGTCCGCGTAGTTCTGCAGCCTGAACGCAAGCGGATCCATGCCGCAGGCATCCGCCATCTCGTCGATGGCACTTTCGAGCGCGGCGTTGCCGGGCGCCTCGCCTGGTGCACGCATGAAGAACGGCGTGCCGGTATCGAGGCGAACCGCTTCGTGGCTCGTCGCCAGTGCCGGCGTCGCGTAGATCGTGTGGGAAGCATTGCTGCTCGGCTCGAAGAAGTCGTCGAAGGCGCTCGACGCCGTCAGCGTATGGTGATCGAGCGCGGCGAGCGTGCCGTCCGACCACGCCGCCACGCGCAGTGTCTGCCGGGTCGGCGCCCGATGACCGACCGGGCCGAACATCTGCTCGCGCCGCATCACCAGCTTGACCGGCCGGTTGACCAGGCGCGCCGCCATGATGCCCAGGACCTGCGGCGCCCAGATGGCGCCCTTGGAACCGAAGCCGCCGCCGAGAAACTCGCTGCGGATGTGCACGTTCGCCGGATCGATGCCGAACAGCCTGGCGATGCGGCCCTGGGCGAACGACAGCGCCTGGCTCGGCGTGTCGACGACGACCCGGTCGCCATCCCATTCAGCCACGACGGCGTGCGGTTCCATCGCGTTGTGATACTGCGCGGCGGTTTCATAGACCGCCTCGACTCGCCGGTCCGGCGAAGCAAACGCAGCCGCCACGTCGCCCTTCCCGGCTGCCGGCTCCTCGCCAAAACCGACGATCTCCGGGACAAACCGTTCGGCGTCATCGAGGGTGACGCGCGCGGGTTCGGTCGCATAGGTCGGATTGAGCAGCGCCGCGCCTTCAGTCGCCGCCTCCAGTGTCTCGGCGATCACCACGGCGATCGGCTGGTTGGCGTAGCGGACGCGATCGTTCTGCAGCAGATCGAGCCTGAACGCGAACGGATCGTCCCTGTCGTCGGGGGAGCGGGCGAGCTTCGGCGCATTGCCAGGGACCATCACCTCGACCACACCGGAATGCGCCTTCGCGGCAACTACGTCGATGGACGTCACACGGCCTCGCGCGACGCTGCTCGTGGCCATCACGGCAAACAACATCCCCGGCGGATGGTGGTCGGCCGCGTAGCGCGCACCGCCCGTGACCTTGAGGATCCCGTCGCGCCGCGTCAGCGGCTGGCCGATGTTCGATCCGTGCCGAATGTGGGTGGCGGTTTCAGACATGGGCCGGACCTCCCGATGCGAAGACGGAACCGGGCAGCGCGGGTACTCGTTCGGGCGTGCCGGCAGCCGCGAGGGTGAGTGCGCGGACGATGATCCGGCGCGCAAGCTCGATCTTGAACGCATTGTCGCCGGAGGGGCGCGCGTCCGCGAGGGCCGCGCCGGCGGCAGCACGGAAAGTTTCTTCCCCGCACGCCTGACCAGCGAGCGCGCGCTCCGCCTCACGGGCACGCCAGGGCTTCAGTGCGACGCCGCCGAGCGCAAGCCGCGCCTCGACGATCCGTTGCCCGTCGAGGCGCAGCCCGGCCGCGGCCGACACTAGCGCAAACGCATAGGAAGTGCGCTCGCGCAGTTTCAGGTAACGGGTGTGAGCGGCAAACCCGGCAGCCTCGGGCGGCAGCCGCACGGCAACGATCAGCTCCCCAGGTTCGAGCACCGTCTCCCGCTCGGGTTCATCCCCAGGCAGGCGATGGAAGGTCTCGAGCGGCACCTCGCGCCGGCCCGACCGGCCTTCGATTTCCACGACTCGCATCGAGTGCCACGAGGGGAACGCAGAAGTCGGACGGATGGGTCGCGACGCAGTGGTCGCTCCAGCCGAAAATCGCATGCAGCCGAGTCTCGCCTCCTTGCGCATCGCATCCAGCGCCCGGGTCGCGCTTGTTGCAGGCGGCAGCAACATCATAGAAATACGGACAGCGCGTCCGCTGCATGATGTTGCCGGCCGCCGTCGCGGCGTTGCGCAACTGCCCGGACGCGCCGGACAGCAGCGCCTCGGCAACCGCGGGATAGCGTGCCGCGAAGCCCGCATCGTGTGCGAGATCGCTGTTGCGCACCAGCGCGCCGATACGCAGGCTGCCGTCGGGCAGCGGATCGACCCGGTCCAGCCCCGGCACGCGGGTGATGTCGACGAGGCGCTCCGGACGACTGACGCCGCCTTTCATGAGATCGAGCAGGTTGGTGCCGGCGGCAAGCAAGGTCGCACCTGGGGCGCCGACCGCTTCAACCGCCTCCGCGACGCTCGCCGCGCGGACATAGTCGAAGCGGTTCATGCCGCTTCTCCGCGCCGCTCCAACTCGCGCATTCGTGTCTGCGCGGCAAGCACGGCCTCGGTGATGCCGAGGTAGGCGCCGCAGCGACAGAGATTGCCGCTCATCGCCTCGCGCACCCGCTCGGGATCGTCACCCGCCTGCGCCTCGCGGATGACGCCCAGAGCGCTCATGATCTGCCCGGGCGTACAGAACCCGCACTGGAACGCGTCGTGCTCGATGAACGCGGCCTGCACGGGATGCACGGCATCGGCGTGCGCCAGACCCTCGACGGTCAGCACATCGGCGCCGTCGTGACTGACCGCGAGCGCGAGGCAACTGTTCACGCGCCGGCCGTCCAGCAGTACAGTGCAGGCGCCACACTGGCCGCGGTCGCAGCCTTTCTTCGTTCCCGTCAGATGCAGCCGCTCGCGCAACAGGTCGAGCAGGGTCACCCGCGCGTCTTCCAGCAACACCTCGTGACGCACGCCGTTGACCGTGAGCGCAATCGGAAGCGGCATCGCAATGTTCCTCCGCATGTCGGAAGGGATGATCAGGAGCCAGTTGGTGTCGGCAGGGACCGGCGACCACCCCCCATTTGGGGAGGTCCAGGTCAGCCGGGCCGGCCGGCATAGGCATCAGGAATAAGGTGCACAGAAGACAAAAACACTCCCCCTCTCCTTGCGGGGGGGCGGGGGGAGGGGTCCGCGGCACAGGCGCGTTCCGCGACGCGGCTCATGCGAGCCCCTCCCCCCAGCCCCCTCCCGCAAGGGGAGGGGAAGAATGTCTCCCGTGTGCTCTCTTATCCTGGTGCCTGTGGGGCCGGCCGCGGTACTCATCAGACCGTTTCACGCCGCTGCATGACTGCGCGCGCAAATGCGCCAAGACCGAAGTTGATCGCGATTCCGGCAAGCGACAGCAGGACCAGCGCGGCGAACATCCGCGGCACCTGGAGCCGGTAGCCTGCCTCCAAGATGCGGTACGCCAGACCCGAGGCAAACCCGCCCGAGCCGGCAACGAACTCCGCTACCACTGCGCCGACCAGCGCCAGCCCGCCCGAAATGCGCAGTCCGGCGAGAAAGTACGGCAGCGCCGCCGGCAGGCGCAGCAGCCGCAGCGTCGCGAACCGGCTGGCGCCATACAGGCGGAACAGGTCGACAAGTTCCCCCGGCGCCGATGCCAGGCCCGCCGCGGTGTTGGCGAACACCGGGAAGAACGCGACTATCGTCGCGCAGACCACCAGCGAGGCAAACGGATCGCCGACCCAGACGATGATCAGCGGCGCGATCGCGACGATCGGCGTGACCTGCAGCACCACCGCCCATGGCTGGATCGCCGCCGCCAGCAGCCGGCTCGAGGCAATCCCCAGCGCCAGCGCGACACCGAGAGCCGCAGCGACGAACAATGCTGCAAACGTCACCAGCAGGGTCGATGCCAGCGAAGCCAAAAGCCCCCACGGATCCGCCAGGAACGCCGCGACGATCGCCGACGGACCAGGCACCAGATAGGACGGCACCTGGGCGATCCGCACCGCTGCCTCCCATGCGGCCAGTGCGGCGAGGCCGAACAGGGCCGGCGCGTATTTCATGCCGCCATTGCGCGCTGCATCTCGTGCGTCACGTGCGCCACAAGCGCGGCGTAGGCGGGATCGAAACGAGCATCCGCGCCGGGGCGCAGGGGGGATGCGATCTCGCGGACGATCCGTCCGGGCCGCGGAGTCATCAGCACGATCCGCCGTGCCAGGAACGCCGCCTCGTAGATCGAATGCGTCACGAACACGACAGTGCATCCGAGTTCCTGCCACAGCGACAGCAGGTCCTCCTGCAGCTTGTGGCGGGTGAACTCGTCGAGTGCAGCGAACGGTTCATCCATCAGCAGCAGGCGTGGCCGCGTTACCAGGGCGCGCGCAATCGAAACGCGCATCCGCATTCCGCCGGAGAGCTGCCGAGGGCGCGCATCGGCGAAGCCGTGGAGGCCGACGCGCCCCAACGCCGCGTGCACCTGTGCCATTGCCGGCTCGCGCGCCATGCCGCGCAGTCGCAATGGAAGAAAAACGTTGTCGGCCGCACTTGCCCAAGGCAGCAGCGTGGCGTCCTGGAACACGAAGCCGATTTCTCCCGGTTTCGGCTGGTAGCCTGCGTCCCAGGCCAGGCGGCCCTCGTCCGGGAGGTCCAGTCCGGCGATCAATCGCAGCATGGTCGACTTGCCGCAACCCGATGGCCCAAGCAGACCCACGAAGTCGCCATCGGCTATCGACAGCGAAACATCGCGCAGCGCCTCCACCGAACCGAAGCGCCGTTCGACCGATTGGAGGCGCAGCACCCTGAATTTACTCGTCACTCCCGCGATGGCGGGGGGCCAGTCTGGGCCCCCGCTTTCGCGGGGGTGACGGGTTTTGCTGTAATGTGGCCGACATCCTACTTCTTCATCTCGATGCCCACACGCCTGTCCACGAAGCGCCTGGCATATGCCTTCGTCACGTCGAGCCCCTTGGGATACACGCCGACATCGGCCATCGAACGATAGAACTCAGCCCAGCGCGCATCGGTCATCGCGCCGATCCCGAGCTTCAACGCATCGCCCAAATCGACGATGCCGTGGGTCTTCATCACGTCGCGCCCATAGCCCAGCAACGCGTCGGGCATCTCCGGATTGTCCTGCTTGATCAGCTTGTTCGCCGGCGTAGGGTCGCCGTAGAGATAGGAGTACCACCCCTCGATCGAGGCATCGATGAAGCGCTGCACAACGTCAGGCTTCTCCGCCACCAACTTCGTGCTGGTCGTTACAATATTGCCGTAGCCCGCGTACCCCGCATCGGCGAGCAGGAGCACGACGGGCTGGAAGCCGGCCGCCTGCCGGATGGCGAACGGCTCGGAGCCCAGATAGCCCTGCTGCACCAGCGTCTTGTCGGTGAGGAACGGCTGCATGTTGAACGTGTAGGGGCGGATCTGCGCATCGCTGTAGCCGTACTTGCCGGCAAGAAAGCGCCACCAGCCCGAGCGCGTATCGGCGCCGATCAGGATCGGCTTGCCCTTCAATGCCGGAAAACTGTCGTTGCCCTGCCCCGGATGCGCGATCAGCACCGAGGGGTCCTTCTGGAAGATCGCCGCAATGGCGACAAAGGGGAGATTCTGCTGCACGAACTCGATCGCCCGACCGCCGCCGAGGTTGAAATCCAGCCTGCCGGCCATCATCAGCTGCATCTGGTTGACCTGCGGTCCGCCCTGGCGGATGGTCACCTTCAGTCCGCGCCTGGCGTAGAGGCCGGTGGCAGCGGCTTGGTAATAGCCGCCGTATTCCGCCTCTGCTACCCAATCGAGGCCGAAGCTTACCGCGTCCTCGGCACGCGCCGCCGTGGCACCGGCGAGCAGGGCAAGCAGGGTGGCGATCCATCGCATGGCGGCCTCAATTCGCACAGTGGCACTTCCATCCTGCACAATGGCGAGGCGATCGGGGAAGTGGCATGGCCGAGCCGCGGCTGAAGGCGGGACTGTGGGTGAAGATGGCACTGCGCATGGGCGACCTGGACGGTCGGCCCGGCGCGGTCCTGCGCAAGGGGGACCCGGACTCGGGCGGCGTGCTCGTGGTGCTGCGCGGCCGCGACGGGTTTTCCGTCCTGTCCCAGATGCGCACCGCCGATGGCGCGCCGGCGTGGATGCGCGGGACCGGCGCGACGCCCGTCGATCAGGCGGCGGCGGATGCCTATGTCGCGCGCCAGGCGAAGTTCGACCCGGACGTTTGGGTGCTGGAGTTCGATGCGCCCGACCTGATCCCGCCTTTCGAGGCGAAGCTGGTATAGCATAGTGCAAGGAGCACGCCGGTGATTGTCGTCGATCAGAACCACTCGGGACAGACCATCGACCTGCCGGTCGGTCAGGTGATCGAACTTCGCCTGGCGGAGAATCCGACAACCGGATACCGCTGGGCATTCGTTGCTGATGGTGCGCCAGCCTGTGTCGTGGTGAGCGACAGCTTCGAGCGCCCGGCCGGACCGCCGGGCCAGGGCGGCGAGCACACATGGCAGATCAAGGGTGCCGTAATCGGCGAATGCCAGATCGCCATGCAGTATGCCCGCAGCTTCCAGCCGGATGCGGCGGCCAGATCCTTTGCCCTGCACGTCCGCGTGACGCGGTGACGGCACGGACCCGCTGGCATCGTGCCCGCGGGTCCGTGCCTTCGTCAGCCCTGGACCAGGCGGACGGTCCAGAAGTCGCTCGATAGGTTGCGCTCCGTCAGGTAGGCATAGGGCATGGTGAAATAGCCCTTCATGCCCCAATCCGTGCCCCACGAGTTGCGCACAATGAAGCGCTGCTGGGTGTCGTCGTAGCCCACCGCCAGGACCGCGTGACCGCCGAGCACGCTTTCGCCCGAGGCCGGCATCGGCACGACGCCAGTCTGCGCCACCTGCTGGCTTTCGAAGCTTTCATAGACGGTGAAGCCGAACACGAACGGATAGCCGGACGCGAGGCACCCCTTCAGCTGGCTGAGGCTCTGCGTCAGCCTGCTGTAGCTCACCGCTTTGTCCTTCAGCGCGTCGGTGAACGCTTTCGCCGGCGGCTTGTCGGCGAATTTGGTGATGTCGTACGGCCAGTCCGTCTCCGGCGGGACGCCCTGCTTGGCAACGACCTTGATGCCGTCACGGATCTGCGCGCCGGCGTCGGTGGCGACGGTGCCCTCGATGACCCGTTCGCCATAGTAGATGAACAGGCGGGACGGCACGAAGTCCGGCTTGAGATGCTGCTTCTCCCGATCGAAGTGCACCGCGCCGGCGATGGCGTTGCCGGTGCAACTGCCCAACTGCCCCTGGTCATAGGGCGGCGGGCAGTTCGGGCGAAGGTCCATCTTTGGCGGAAGCTTGGCCAGCATCGCCACCGGTGCGGCGTACATATGATCGCGGACATCGGGGAGGTCCGGCACCCAACCGTAGCGCTTGATCGAGTGGACGCGGATGTCCTTCTTGATGACCATTGGTGTTTCCCTTGGTTGTTCGTTGATACGCTCAGTCATCGGGCATGTGAGAGGGCTCCAGGTGCCCCGCTCATGGCAGCAATCTACGGTACGTCCCGGCTTTTATGGTGTGAATTGCGTCACACGGCTGGGTGACAGACCGTCACCATCCCGAGCCCGGTGCCTCTGGCGTCAGGCGTGGCTTCATTGTCTGATGATGCCGGGCATCGGGAGGCAGATCGTGGCCGGGCTGTATTTCGAGGACTTCCACGAAGGCCAGACCTTCGAGCATGCGCTGAGCCGCACCGTCACCGAAATGGACAACGTGCTGTTCAGCGCTCTGACCCTTAATCCGCAACCGCTGCATCTGGACGAGGAATTCGCCAAGACCACTGAATTCGGTCAGCGCATTGTCAACTCGCTGTTCACGCTGGGCCTGATGATCGGCATGACGGTCGGCGACACGACGCTCGGCACGACCATCGCCAACCTCGGCATGAACAAGGTCGAGTTTCCCAAGCCGGTGTTCCATGGCGACACGATTCACGCCCGCTCGATTGTGCGTTCGTTGCGGGCATCGCGTTCTCGCCCGGAGGCCGGCGTGGTTGAATTCGAGCATCAGGCACTTAACCAGCGCGGCGAGATGGTCGCCACCTGCCTGCGCGCCGCGTTCATGAAGCGCCGGCCGCCGGCGGAAGCCTCCGGCGTCTGAAATGAAAAAGGCTCCGGAGGTTGCCCTCCGGAGCCTTCGGCATTGTCTGTGGGCGTCCGTCGCCCGACGAAGCCTAGTCCGCGACGAAAGCCTTCGTTGCGGAGATCCAGGTCGCGGCAAACGGCGCCGACATCAAACAATGAGACACTGGATCACCTCCTTTCTGTTGTTGCTGATGGGGAGGCAATATGGCGGAAAGGACGCCGCGCCGCAAGTCAGGATTGCGCCAGCCGCTTGCGGAGGAACAACTTGCTATGCCCGGGTGGATAATCCTCCAGGGTGCCGAACACCTCATAGCCGCGTTTGGCGTAGAATCCGGGGGCCTGGAAGCTGTGGGTCTCCAACGTCGCGCCAACGCAGCCGTGCTCGACGGCAAACGCCTCGGCGGCGTCCATCAGTCGCGTTCCGTGACGCTGAGCGCGAAGCGTTTCCGTTACCCACAGGAAGTTCACGTGCATCCAGCCGGCCCAGGTGTAGCCGGTCAGGCCGCCGAGCCATTCGCCGCGCGCATTCTTCAGGAAGTAGCCGATGGGGTGCCAATCGGTGACGCCGGTTCTGGCGAAATTGAGATCGTTCACGTGGTCGGACAGGAACCGCGTCAAGGTGTCGCTGGGGAACGGCTCGTACACCAGCTGCAAGTCTTCCATCTTGTTGCCTCCCGATCCTATCCTGATCTGGGAACGGGGAGGGGGCAATGTCGGCCACCAGCAGAAGCCGCATCGTCGCGGAAGTCGATTTCGGCAGGAACGGCCGCCAGCACGGCTTCCTGCGGCTGTTCCATTCGGTGCACAGCTCCGCCTACGGGTTCATCCCGATCCCCATCGTGGTACTGAAGAACGGCGACGGTTCCACTGCCCTGCTCGTATCCGGGACGCATGGCGACGAATACGAGGGCCAGGTCGCGCTGTGCAATCTGGCGAAGGCCCTGGATCCGGCGCGTATCCAGGGCCGCGTCATCATCCTGCCTGCCGCCAACTTCCCCGCCGCGGTGGCCGGCCGCCGGACGTCGCCGATCGACGAGGGCAATCTCAACCGGTTGTTCCCTGGTGATCCGGACGGCACGGTTACGCAGCAGATCGCCTATTATATCGAGCACGAATTGGTGCCGCTGGCGGATCTGGTGTGCGATCTGCACTCGGGCGGTTCGTCGCTGATGTACGTTCCGGCGGCTTTGCTGGGCGGTTACGGCCGCGATGCGGACAACGCCAAGGGCATCGCGGCACTGAAGGCGTTCGGCTCGCCGCTTTCGTACGTCGTGGAGGCGAATCAGGGCGGCGACCAGACCTTGTCGGGCGGCGCAATCCGTCACGGCGTGCTCGCGGTGGGCACCGAGCTGGGCGGCTCGGGACACGTGACGCGCGCTGCCGTCCGCATCGCCGAGCGGGGCGTGAACAACGTTCTGGTGCATCTCGGCATATTGCCCGAGAGCGCGCGCATCGCTCCCGACGGGCCGCAGCGTTTTCTGGAGGTCGGCGGCGGTGACTACTATGTCTATGCGCCGGAGAACGGCCTCTACGAGCCGTTGGTCGATCTGGGCGATATGGTGGAGGCCGGTCAGCCCGCTGCGCGCATCCACTTCCCGGAGACGCCATGGGCCGAACCGGCCTCCACGCATTTCGCCCGCGACGGCTTCGTTCTGTGCAAGCGCATTCCCGGACGCACGATGCGAGGCGACTGCCTGTTTCATCTGGGTACGGATATCGCGCTGTAGAATACGTACACCTCGCCCACGAAATGGGAGAGGTCGGAGCGCAACGCGCGACGGGAGAGGGTGCCGGCGGTGCGACCCTCCCGCGCCGCTGACGCGTCGCGACCTCTCCCGCAATGCGGGAGAGGTGTACCAGTGCAACTTGCCTGTCGTTACAGCGCCGGGCATCAATGCGCGGCCATACTGCCGGAGAATGCGCCGCTGTCCCAGACCCGGAATCTGCTCGACGTCCAGGGCCTGAGCGTCGCGTTCGCCACCGACCAGGGGCCTTCGACCGTCGTCTGCGATCTCGACCTTCACGTGGACCAGGGTGAGACGCTCGCGATCGTCGGAGAGTCCGGGTCCGGCAAGTCGGTGACCGCGCTCTCCGTCACGCGGCTGATCGACCACACCGGCGGGCACATCACCGCCGGCCGTATCCTGTTCACCGACCGCACCGGACGCCAGCGCGACCTCGTCGTCGAGCCGGCCGATGCGATGCGCCGGCTGCGCGGCCCCGAGATGGCGATGGTGTTCCAGGAGCCGATGAGCAGCCTCAATCCCGTGCTGCGCATCGGCGACCAGATCGCCGAGGCGGTGATGCTGCATCAGGGGCTTGGCCACACCGCCGCGCTGGCCGAGGCGCGACGCCTGCTGGAACACGTGCGCATCCCGGAAGCGGCGCGGCAGTTGCAGCGCTATCCGTTCCAGCTCTCCGGCGGCATGCGCCAGCGGGTGATGATCGCCATGGCGCTGTCCTGTCGGCCGCGCCTGCTGATCGCCGATGAACCGACCACCGCGCTCGATGTCACCGTGCAGGCGCAGGTGCTGCGGCTGCTGCGGTCGTTGCAGCGCGAATACGGCATGGGCCTGATCTTCATCACCCACGACATGGGCGTGGTGGCCGAGATGGCCGATCGCGTGCTGGTGATGCGTGACGGCGTCAAGGTGGAGGAGGGCGATGCGCTGCGCGTGTTCGATACGCCGCAACATCCGTATACGCGCATGCTGTTGAAGGCCGTGCCGGTGCTGGGCAGTCTGGCCGCCAGGCGCTGCCCGCGCCGTTTCCCGAGGATGGCAAGGCAGCCGGCCGCAGGCGACGGTGCGCTTCGATCTGCCGCCGGTGCTGGACATCAAGGGTCTCACCACACACTTCGAATTCAGCGCTGGTTTCGCATCATCGGTCGCATCCATGCCGTCGAGCAGGTGAGCCTGATCGTGCGGCACGGCGAGACATTGGCGCTGGTGGGCGAATCCGGCTGCGGCAAGTCCACCACCGGGCGCAGCATCATCCGCCTCGAACAGCCGCAGGCCGGCGAAATTCGTTTGAATGCCGAGGATGTCACGCGGCTGGATCGCGCGCGCGAGGCCAGGCTGCGGCGCGGGGTGCAGTATGTGTTCCAGGACCCTTTCGCCTCGCTCGATCCGCGCCTGACCATCGGCTTTTCCATCGCCGAACCGATCCGCACGCATCGGCTGTTGCGCGGCGCGGCCGTGGAGCATCGCGTGCATGAACTGCTGCGGCTGGTCGGCCTGACACCGGACTACGCGAGCCGCTATCCGCACGAGATGTCCGGCGGCCAGCGGCAGCGTGCCTGCATCGCGCGCGCGCTCGCCTCGGAGCCCAGCCTGATCATCGCCGACGAGGCGGTGGCGGCGCTGGACGTGTCGATCCGCGCGCAGGTGGTGAACCTGCTGATGGAACTGCAGGCGCGGCTCGGCGTGGCGTATCTGTTCATCTCGCACGACATGGCGGTGGTGGAGCGCATCAGCCACCGCGTGGCGGTGATGTATCTCGGCCAGATCGTCGAGATCGGCCCGCGCCAGGCGGTGTTCGGCGATCCGCAGCACGCTTATACGCGGCGGCTGCTCGCCGCGGTGCCGATCCCCGATCCGCGCCGGCGCGACCACTCGATCGAGCTCGACGACAGCGAGGTGCCCAGCCCATTGCGTCGGCCCGACGATCCCCCCATCGTGGCGCCGCTGGTGCAGGTGGGCGAGGATCATTACGTCGCCCGCCACCGCGTCGGCGGCCTGTACTGATCGAGGAGGATCTTCCGGTGACTCCATGCTTTCCCGCGTACTGCTGGCTGCCTCGCTCGCGCTCGGCGCGGCCGGCGCCGCGCATGCCGCCAAGGACCTGGTGGTCGGCGTGCCCGACAACCTGACCGGGCTCGATCCGGCCGACCTGAACGACAATCTGTCGCAGTCCGCGGCGCGGCTGATGTTCGAGGGCCTCTACATGCTCGACGAACACATGAAGCTGCAGCCGCAGCTCGCCGAAAGCTACGAGGCGACCGAGGACGCCAAGGAGTTCATCTTTCACCTGCGCAAGGGCGTGACGTTCCACGACGGCACGCCGTTCAACGCGGCGGCGGTGAAGGCCAGCTTCGATCGCGCCGGCAATCCGGAGAACCACCTGAAGCGGCAGAGCCTGTTCGTGATGATCGATCACACGGATGCGGTGGACGACAACACGGTGAAGGTGGTGCTGAAATATCCGTTCGGCGCCTTCGTCAACGACATCGCGCATCCCGGCGCGTTGATCGTCAGCCCCAAATCGGTGCAGGAGTTCGGCAAGGAGGTGACGCGGCATCCGTCCGGCACCGGGCCGTACCAGTTCGTCAGCTGGACCGCCGATACGCTGAAGATGAAGAAGAACGAGCACTACTGGAAGCCGGGCCTGCCGAAGATCGACACGATCACCTATCGCAGCGTGCCGGAGAACGGCGCGCGCATCGCCATGCTGCAGGCCGGCGAGGCGCAGTTCATCTATCCGGTGCCGCCGGAAATGATCAAATCGCTGGAGAACAGCCCGACGATCACGGTGTTCGACGAGCCTTCGATCCTGATCCCGCTATGTCGCGCTGAACAACATGCGCAAGCCGTTCAGCGATCCGCGCGTGCGTCAGGCGCTGAACTATGCGGTGGACAAGCAGGCGTTCATCAAGGTGGTGTTCAGCGGCCACGCCGATCCGATGGATTCGACGATGCCGCCGCTGCTCGGGTTCTACGCGAAGCAGGGCGCCTGGCCGTACGATCCGGCGAAGGCGAAGGCGCTGCTGGCCGAGGCCGGCTATCCGAACGGGTTCGAAACCACGCTGACCGGCGGCGCCAGCACGCTGATGCAGCGCGGCATGCAGTTCGTCCAGCAGCAGCTCGCCGCGGTCGGCGTGACGGTGAAGGTGGAACCGCTGGAGGCCGGCGTGCTGACGGCGAAGATGTTCAACGTGCAGAAGCCCGAGGATGCGACCATCGTCGCGCTGTACGGCGCTGGTCGTCCTCGACCGGCGACGCGGACTGGGGAACGCGGCCGATGCTCTATACCAAGTCGTTCCCGCCGGTGCTGTCCAACCTGGCCTGGTACAGCAATCCGGTGACGGATGCGGCGATCGAGGAGGGGCTGAGCACGGTCGATCCGACGAAGCGCGCCGCGGCCTATGCGAAGGCGCAGGCGCAGGCGTGGAAGGACACGCCGTGGATCTACCTCGGCGTGGAGCACAATCTGGCGGCTTATTCGAAGAAGCTGCACGGCGCGTTCATGCGACCGGATCAGCAGTTCCATCTGACCGAGGATGCGGCACTGGAGTGATGGGCCGCACCCTCACCCTGGCCTCTCCCGCAAGCGGGAGAGGAGTTTTGATGCCGATGACATGGCGCGTCTTCTCCTGGTTTTGATGGCGTGGCGTGTCTTCTCCTCTCCCGCTTGCGGGAGAGGGTAGGGTGAGTGCGGCCGCGTGCTGGA
>CAWCDM010000151.1:0-22217 GCA_963794185.1 uncultured Alphaproteobacteria bacterium
ACCACACCGATGGGCGGCGCCAGCGCCGTCGCCGCCATCCAGTGCGCCGTCGCCGCCATCGGCGCCGGCATCTGCAACCACGTGCTGCTCTCGCTTGGCCGCACCGGCTATTCCGGCGGACGCATCGGCACGCGCGTGCAGCAGATGCCGCAGTTCCGCCTGATCGGCGAGTTCGAGATGCCGTCGGGCGCCATCGCTCCAGCGCAGCTCTATGCCGTGATGGCGCGGCGGCACATGGAACTCTACGGCACCACGACCCGCCAGTTCGCCGAGATCGCCGTCACCACGCGGCGTCACGCCTCGCTCAATCCAAACGCCACGATGCGGGATCCGATCACCATCGAGGATCACCAGGCCTCGCGCATGATCTCCGATCCGCTGCGCCTGCTGGACTGCTCGCTGGAAAGCGACGGCGGAACGGCGGTGGTGATCAGCGCCGCCGAACGCGCGCGCGATATGCGCCAGCGCCCCGTCATCGTCATGGGGGTTGCCGAGGGCCATCCCAATTCGCCGAGCGCGATCACGCAGCGCCCCGACCTCACCACGCTCGGCCTGGCCAAGGCAGCGCCGAGAGCGTTCGCGATGGCAGGCGTGACGCATGACGACATCGATGTGGCCGAGATCTACGACTGCTTCACCTACATAGTGATGTGCCAGCGCGAGGACCTCGGCTTTTGCAAAAAGGGCGAGGGCGGCGGCTTCGTGCAGGACGGCACGATCGGGCTCGGCGGCAGGCTGCCGGTCAACACGCATGGTGGGCTGCTGTCGCAGGCGCACATGGCGGGGATGAACCACGTCATCGAGCTGACCCGCCAATTGCGCGGCGAGGCGGCGGCGCAGGTGCCCGACGCCGAGATCGGCCTGGTAACCGGCTACGGCGACATGGGCGACGGTTCGCTCGCCATCGTGCGGAGGGGCTGAGATGACTGACTATGCCAGGCTGGTGCCGCAGCCGACGCCGGATACGCAGCCCTACTGGGATGGCCTGAACGCGCACAGACTTCGCCTGCAGCGCTGCGCCTATTGTGGCAAGGTGCGTCACTATCCGCGGCCGGTTTGCGATGCCGCCTGGTCGATGCGCGTCGAATGGATCGACGCTTCCGGCCGCGGTCGTGTGCATAGCTGGACCATCACGCACCATGCGTTCCATCCCGGTTTCAAACCGGACCTGCCCTATACGCTGGTGACCGTCGATCTCGAGGAAGGCGTGCGGATGAACGCGCAGCTTCGCAATCTCGACCCGGCGGAACTGCGCGTCGATCTTCCAGTGCGGGTCGCTTTCGAGCAGGCGACGGAGGGGCTGACGCTGCCCGTGTTCGTGCCGGCATAAGGTCAAGGTTTCACCCGGAGGTCACCGAGGAAGGCACGTCGAGGGCCACGGAGGCAGCAAGAATGGCGCTTCGCGCGTAGCGCATTTCGTTGCCTTCGCGGTGCCCCTCGGCGTGCCTTCCTCGGTGACCTCCGTGTGAAACCTTGCTTCCTTCCCCGGTTGACGGCCGCCTGCAGGTCAATAGGCTCCCGCATCGACGTCGCCGGACCGCTCCGGCCGAAACCGGACGCTGGAGCACGGCATCATGCCCCTGTGGATACCCATCACCGTCGCGGCCGCGTTGTTCCAATGCTGGCGCACGGCGATGCAGCAGAAGCTGCGACACCTGCTGTCGGTCAACGGCGCAGGCTTCGTGCGCTACCTGTACGGTGCGCCAACCGCGCTTGTGCTGCTGGCCGGCGCACTCCTCGTCACCGGAGTGCCGCTCCCGGCGCCCAATCTACCGTTCCTGTTCAACTGCATCGCCGGCGGGCTGATGCAGATCCTCGCGACCAATCTGCTGATCATGGCGTTCGGCTATCGCAACTTCGCGGTCGGCACCGCGTATTCCAAGACCGAGACGGCGCAGAGCGCGGTCGTGGCACTGATCGCGCTGCACGAGGTGCTGCGCCCGTTCGCCTGGATCGGCATCGCGCTTGGATTGTCGGGCGTGATGACCCTGTCGCTCGCCGGCCGGGGGCTGCAGCCGCGCGAACTGGCGTTGGCCACCGTGCAGCCGGCGGCGTTGTGCGGCCTCGGCTCCGGGTTTCTGTTCGCGCTGACGACGGTGTTCATCAAGCTCGCCACAAGGTCGCTGGACGCTCCAAGTCTGCTGGTGCGCGCCATCATCGTGCTTGTCGTGATGAACACCCTGCAGATCGTCATGCTCGGCACGTTCCTGGCGTGGCGGGAACCGAACGAGCTGCGCAAGGCCATTACCTCGTGGCGCAGCTCGGTTTGGGTGGGGATGCTTTCGGCGTGCGGTTCGGCATGCTGGAACACCGCTTTCGCGCTGGGCGAGATCGCACTGGTCCGTTCGGTCGGGCAGGTGGAAATCGTCTTCACCCTGCTGTTCAGCCGGTTCTATCTAAAGGAGACGCTGAAGCCCGGCGACATAGCAGGCCTTGTTCTGGTAGTGTGCGGCGTGCTGGTGATTGTGCTGGGAAGTTGATCGCACCGGACGGATCACGGTTCCTGTCGGAGCAGTTCATGCCTGTCAGTCTGATGACTGCCATGGTGACTGGCGTAGACCTTGGTGAATTCGGCCCCAAACAGGAATATCTGCGCCGAGTAGTATATCCACAGGAGCACGACGATCAGCGAACCGGCCGCGCCGTAGCTGGAGGCGATGGTGCTGCTGCCGATATAAAGGCTGATAAACGACTTGCCGACGGTGAACAGAAAAGCGGTGACCACTGCACCGATCATGACGTCGTGCCATTTGATCGCCTTGTCTGGGAGCACCTTGTAGATTGCGCCAAAGAGCAAGGAAATGAGACCAAATGAGATGCAGAAGGTGAGCGTCTGCAGGATCAGATGCCCGGCGGGCAGATAGATATCGATGTAGTTGCTCAGCGCCGATAGCAGGGTGCTTACGACAAGCGACACGAGCAACAGGAACCCAAGCGCTCCCACCAGACCAAGGCTGACAGCACGTGCGCGTATGAGACGTGACATTGTCGTGCCGCGCAGCTCTGCACGCCAGATCACGTTGAGCGTTTGCTGCATCTCGGTGAAAACCCCCGATGCGGTAATGACCAGGGTCGCTATCCCAATGGCGGCCGCGAATATCCCTGATGACCTCTGTGCCGCATTCTCGATGGCAGTCTGCAGCAGGTCGGCGCTTTGCTGACCCATCAGGCTGCCAAGCTCACTGGAGATCGCGCCTCGGGCAGCATCTTCGCCGAATACGATGCCCGCAATCGCGACCACAATAAACAGCACCGGACCAATCGACGTCACGGTATAGAAGGCGATTGCCGCACCGCGTGTGAGGGCTTCGTCGTCAATGAACGCATTGACACTTTCTCTTGAGAGAGCCCAGGCCCTGGCGAGCATATTCGGATCACCCCATTCATTTCGTGCCGCAACTATAGTGGTGGTTACAAACGCCAAATCTGGCGGTTACCGGCGTATAATGTGGCTTCTTCGTGGCGGTGGAACCTTTGGGCCCGCTTCACCGTTTGACGGCATCGATGCTCCAGCAAGCGTGGAGACGACCGCAATGGAGCCTCGAGGTGTTCCATCCCGGATTCTTCATCCGGAGCCGCTGCCTTCTCACCGTTGGAAGGCGCTCACTTTCCGGCGAACTGCTGCAGTTGAACCGCACGCACTGAACCGGCGAGGGCTGAACGCGTTGCAGAGTGTGCGATCTCAAGGAGGACGATAACTATGCGCCCGATCACAATTTTGGCTTCCAGTCTTCTGATTGCAGTTCCGCTTCTGTCGATCGGAACTCCGGTCCAAGCCGACAACAACAACTTTATGGGGCAGGCGCAGCGATTTTTGAACAACAAAGGGGATGACCGCGATTCCTATGAGCGTGGTCGCGAAGACGAGATGCGCCGCCAGCAGGCAGAGCAGGATAGATCCCGCTACCGGCGCGACCACGATCGGGGTTCGGACCGCGACGATCGCAATCGCGATCCGAACTATGGCTACAACGGCAACTACCGCTAGCGTTCGATAACAATATGCGGGCTGGCCGCGCTGCTGCAATTCGCCGCCCGGCCGCGCCGGGCCGATGAGGGCTTCGGATGAGGAGGGACATTCGAGCGCCCGGTGCGCTCGGCCGGATCACCGGGCGTCGAGATCTACCGCTGGTCTCTCTATCGAGAATCCTGGAAAAGCCGACCGCCCGTCGTGAGATCGGCTCTGGTCCGCAAGGGCGGGCATCTCGCTCAATCGGTCACACCTCCTCCCCTCTCGTCATTCAACGCCCGTCGCTACGCGAAGGGCTCTCCCCCGAAGCGGGTTCGTTCTGAGGTGCGAAACCGGACATTTGGCGTTGCTGTCTGGAGTGCCGGCAACTGATCCCCGAGCGTCAGCGTCTCGCATCAATGCCGTATCGCTCGATGGCCCCCGCCGGCGTGACGAGGATAGATCCTCTCCCGGTGCTGGCGGTTGACAGTAGTCGCCCGAACAACCGGTCAGGTTCCCGGGCGATTTGGATCACGACCCGACCAAGCGTAGCATCCGAACCCGCTGGCGGTTGGCGCGGTGCATTCCTGACCACCCGTCACGCCCGCCTTCGCCACTCTGGATAAAGATCAGCTCGCCGATGTCGAGGACCTCAACGCCAACCTAAACTACCAATCTGGAAAAGATCGTCGAGCACGGGCGCCGTGCCGACGGCATCGTCAAGAGCATACTGGAACATTCCCGCGGTACGTCCGGGGAGCGACGGACGGTAGATATAAACGCGCTGACCGACGAGGCGCTGAACCTTGCCTATCACGGCGCCCCCGCGCAGGATCAGAGTTTCAACGTCACCTTGCAACACGACCTCGGTGACGGCGATGCGCCGATCAAGCTGAACCCCCAGGGTGTGACGCGAGTGCTTCTCAATCTGTTCAGCAACGGCTTCTATGCCGCCACCAGGCGCGCACGCAGTGAGCCGGCGCCCGGCTATGAGCCCACGCTGAAGGTCACGACACGCGACCTCGGCAACGGCGTTGAGATCCGCGTGCGCGACAACGGCGCCGGTATTCCCGCCGACATCAAGGACAAGTTGTTTCAGCCGTTCTTTACCACCAAGCCGACCGGCGAGGGCACCGGTCTCGGCCTTTCGATCAGCTACGACATCGTTACGCAGCAGCACGGCGGCACGATCACGGTCGATAGCGAGCCGGGAGCCTACACCGAGTTCACTGTCACAATCCCGCGCGTTGCGACGCTGGCCCGGGAATAGCCTTCCCCCAGGGAAGCAAATGCGCTGATGCCGCCGGTGAGTGTCGGCGCCATCCACGTCCGCGTTGGATCGAGACCGATCATCCAGCAGGGCGACCGGCCAACGCTAATCCATCGGCGGAGAGCTGATCGCGCGAAGATAGCGGCGGACCGAGTAGGCCAGCGCCTCCTTGCCGCCCGATGCAATGTTGCTGTCCCACATCGCGCCGTAGATCGGGTCGAATTCCAGCCGTCCAACACGTCCGCGATGTGCTGAACGGAACCGGCGTCCAGCGGGATCAGATCGGGATAGCTTCGCATGAAGCTCGCCTTCCTGTCCGGCCCCACCCGCACGATGTCGCCCGACAGCAGCGCACCCTTGCCGCCGGCGCCATCCGCCCAGTGCAGCACCGTGCCGCCGGCAAAATGCCCGCCGCAGCGCAACAGCGTCACGCCTGGCGCAAGCTCCCGTGTTTCGCCGTCCCAAAACGTCACCGCCGCGTCGGGATGCACGACCCACTGTTTGTCGGCTGCATGCAGGTAGATCGGCGCCCGGTCGAACGCGCGGCTCCATTCCACCATCGATGCATAGAAATGCGGATGCGAGATCGCGATCGCGGCGATGCCGCCCAGCGCACGCACGATCTCCAGCGTCGCATCGTCGATGAAGCTGATGCAGTCCCACAGCACATTGCCCGCGCCCGTGCGCAGCAGCAGCGCGCGCTGGCCGATCGCGAAGACCGGCGTGGTGCCGATCCCGATCAGCCCCGGCTCGTGTCGGCGGAACGCGTTGAAATGCCGCAGCCGCATCGCCGGTAGCGTCGTCCAGGTCTGGCCGAGCAGGTTCACGTATTGCCGTTCGTCCTGGCAGATCGAGCATCCGGACGGTGGCGCATCGCTCTCGGGGTATTGCGTGCCGCAGGTGGTGCAGATGAACGCCGGCATGCGGAGCCTCCAGTTTCAGCCCATCGCCGGCGACAGGCGCATCGGCCGGTGGCGCATCACCAGCGCGCCGATCACCGCAAGGTTCAGCAGGTTGAACACGACGCCGACCGCGAAGGCCGGCGCATAGAATGCGAAGTGGTCGTACATGACGCCGGCCAGCCAGCCGCCCGCCGCCATGCCGAGCGAGCCCGGAAACAGCATCGTCGGAATGCGCCAGCTTGCCTCGGACGCCGGGAACAGCTCGCGCACCGCCAGCACGTAGCCCGGGATCAGTCCGCCAAAGCCGAAACCGAACACCGCCGAAATGGTGAACAGGCCGATCTCGTCCTGGGTCAGCAGGTAGCCGGTCATCGCCGCGGCCTGCGCTGCCGAGGCCCACAGTATGGTGCGCAGTCCGCCGATGCGGTCGGCCAGCCAGCCCCAGAATTGGCGGGCAAAGAACGCGGAGACCAGCAGCACCGACAGCATCGCCGCGCCCTGCGTGGGTCCGATGCCGATATCGCTGCAGAATGCGACCATGTGCGCCATCGGCATCGACATCGTCACGCAGCAGCAGAACGTCGCGAACGCCAGCGCCGCCAGCACCAGATTAGGCGGCAGGCCGAGCACTTTCTGCCCCGCGCGCGGTCCCGGCTCGATGAAGCCGAGCGCCGCAGCGTCAGGCGGCGGGCGCAGATAGATCGTGGCGAGCGGCAGGATCACCAGGACCACGAAGACCGCGTAGGCCAGCATGGTATGGCGCCAGCCGATCGTGTCGATGCCATACTGGAACAGCATCGGCCATAGTGCCCCGGCGATGTACTGGCCGGCGGAGATCAGCGCGATCGCACTGCCGCGGCGCCGGTCGAACCAGCGGCTGACATAGGTCATCAGCGGCGCGAACATCCCCGACGCGCCGAGCAGGCCGACCAGCAGGAAGCTGCTGACATAGAGCTGCGTCAGGCCGCCCAGCGACGATATGGTCAGCCCGGCGCCGATCATCGTGCCGCCGAACAGAACCACCCGGCGCACGCCGATCCGTTCGGCCAGCCAACCCATCGCGATGCCGCCGCAGCCGGCGCCGATGAAGGTGAGCCCCACCGCCAGCGCGGGCGCCGAACGCGCCGCACCGAATTCGGCGGCAATGGGTTTCAGCGCCACCACGACCGTCAACGGTGCGCCGTACGACACGCTCAGCACGACCAGGGCGGCCGTGGCGACAACCCACGATGTCCGCGTCTCCACGCTCCGCGCGTACGCGCCGCTGCCGTCCATTGATCACGCTTCCTCGGTTCTTCTCGCGTCAGCTTAGCCGAACAGCGCGGCGATGGCAGCCGGGTCCACGTCCTCGATCCGCGCCGGCTGCCAGCGCGGATTGCGGTCCTTGTCCACCACCATGGCGCGCACGCCTTCGGCGAAATCCGGGTGCCGCATCGTCGTGCGTGTCAGCGCCAGTTCGGCGGCCTGGCATTGCGGCAGCGTGAGGTCCGCGCCGCGGCGGAGCGCGGCGAGCGTCCAGCACAGCGCCGAGGGCGATACTGTCCGCAGGGTATCCAGCGTCTTCGCCGCCCACGTGTCGCCGACGGTCTCCAGACGTCGCACGATCTCGGGCACGCTGTCGGCGCCGAAGCAATGGTCGATCGCCGCTCGGTGCGGCGCCAACGAGAACGCAGCCAGCGGCGCGACGTGGAGGCCGAGCGCCGCCGGCCCGTCCTCGGCCAGCGCGCGCGACAATGCCGGAAGATCCTCGCGCCACATGAAATGCGTGGCAAATCCGGCAGAGACCGCATCCGCACCCTGCATGCGGGCACCGGTCAGACCCAGATAGGTGCCGATCTGGCCCGGCAGGCGCGGCAGAAAGAACGTCGCGCCGATATCCGGAAAGAACCCGATCGCGGTCTCCGGCATGGCGAACGCCGCATGTTCGGTCGCCACGCGATACGGCGCGTGCACCGACACGCCGATGCCGCCACCCATGCAGATGCCGTCGATCAGCGCGACGTAGGGCTTCGGATAGGTGGCGATCGCCAAATTGAGCGCGTACTCCTCGCGGAAGAACGCCTCGGCGCGGTGGTGCTCGCCATCCAGCTCGTACTGCCGCAGCGCGCGGATGTCGCCGCCGGCGCAGAAGGCGCGGTCGCCGGCGCCCTCGATCACGACAGCGTGCACATGCGGGTCGTCGCGCCAGTCCGCCAACGCGCGCGCGCAGGCGCGGATCATCGGCAGGTCGATCGCGTTCAGCGCCTTTGGACGGTTCAGCAGGATCCGCCCGATCCGCCCGTCGCGCCGGGCGATCACCGTGTCTTCGCTGTGCATGCGGACCCTCTATCGCGGCTTCGCCGGTCGCGCCAGAGAGGGTTGAGCCAAGGAAGCAATCGAGGAAGGTTCCACACGGAGGTCACCGAGACAGGTACCGAGGGCCACCGAGAAAACGACCAATGCGCTTTGCGCGCAGCGCCATTCCAGGCTGCCTCGGTGGCCCTCGGCGTCGTTTTCTCAGTGACCTCCGTGTGAACCCTTCCTTCTTGCCTTTCGTCTCCCCGCCCCGCCTTTCGCTGCCGGCAGATTTCGCGGATTGTAGGGGTTCTCTGCACCGCATGAACCCGGAGCCCGATATAGATGCACGTCCGCACGCCTATGGCCGCCGCGGTGATCCTCGCCATGTCGTTCGGCATCGCCGCGGCGCGCGACCTTGCCGTGGTGACGCGCGGCGGACCCATGCAGGAGGCGACCAAGGACGTGTTCGCCCGACCGTTCACGAACGCCACCAAGATCGCGGTGCAGGAGGACAGTTGGGAGGGCGGCATCGACGCCCTGCGCACCCAGGCCAAGGCGCCCGACAATGCCTGGGACCTCGTGCTGGTCGACGGCGACGAGCTCGCCACCGGCTGCGCCGAGAGCCTGTTCGAGAAGCTCGACTGGACGACAGTCGGCGGCAAGGACCACTACCTGCCGCAGGCGGTGTCCGACTGCGGCGTCGGCGCCGGGGTCGCGAACCTCGTCCTCGCGTGGGATCGCGACAAGTTCCCGGTCACGCCGGGCTGGGCGGAATTCTGGGACGTCGCCAAGTATCCCGGCAAGCGCGGCCTCAGCCGCGGCGTGCGTGGGAACCTGGAGGTCGCGCTGTTCGCCGATGGCGTGTCGCCCGGCGACGTCTACAAGGTGCTGTCCACATCCGAGGGCGTGGACCGGGCCTTCCGCAAGCTCGACCAACTCAAACCCTACGTCGTGTGGTGGCAGGACGGCAGCGAGGCCGCGCACATCCTGGCATCGGGTGATGTGCTGATGACCAGTGCATCGTCGGCGCGGATCGCCGCCGTCAACCGCGCCGAGCACCGCAACTTCGGCGTGCAGTGGAACGCCAGCCTCTACGAGGTGCTGAGCTGGGCGATCCCCAAGGGCAGTCAGAACCTGCGTCAGGCCACGCAGTTCCTGTATTTAGTCGGCACGCCGGCGATCCAGGCCCGGCTCGTCGGGATGTTCGGCGAAGGGGGATGGGCCAGGGGTGCCAATGACGGTCTGGCGCCGGAGATCGCGCAGTTCTCGCCGACCTTGCCTGCCAACCTCAACGCAGCGGTGCGGACCGACGCCGCCTTCTGGCACGACAACCTGGCCAAGCTACATCAGCGCTTCGACGCCTGGCTTGCGCATTGATGCAGCCCGCCCGCCTGTCGATCGAGGCGCGTGAAGGGCGCGTCGTGCTGATGTTCGCCGGCCGGCTCGATGCGGCGGAGATCGGCCCGCTGTGGCGGCCGGCGATACGCGCGGCACAGCAGGCGCGCGACCGCGGTCTGGCGTTCGACCTCAGCGGCGTATCGTTCTGCGATGTGAGCGGCGCGGCATTCCTGGCCGAGGCCGAGGCGGCGCACGGAGCGGCCGCGGAACTGCTTGGTGCAGGGGAACGGGTGGGTGCGCTTCTGCAGCGGGCCCGTGCCGCACGCGCGGGCGGCGCGGCGCAGGCGGCCGGCCCGCCGCTGACGCCGAGGCAGATCGTGGCCGCGGCGCTGCGGCTCGTCGCGGTCAGCGTCGCCTTCCTCGGCGAGGCCGTGATGGCGTTTATCCGGCTGCCGCGGCGTCGGCGCATGCTGCGCCTGCCCGATCTGCTGCGCTACGCGGACCAGGCCGGCGTGCGCGCACTGCCGCTTGTGCTGCTGCTGGGCTATCTGATCGGACTGATCCTGGCGTTCCAGTCGGCGGTGCCCCTGCGCAGCTTTGGCGCCGACATCTACGTCGCCAGTCTGGTCGCGGTCAGCCTGCTGCGCGAATTGGGACCGTTGCTCACCTCGGTGATCCTGGCCGGGCGGACGGGCTCCGCCTTCGCCGCCGAGATCGGCACCATGAAGGTGAACGAGGAGATCGACGCGCTGGTTACAATGGGGCTCGATCCGATGACCATGCTGGTGCTGCCGCGGATCCTGGCCGCCATGCTGGTGACGCCCGCGCTGACGCTGTCGCTCGACCTGGCCGGTCTGCTCGGCATGGCGACCGTGATGCGCGGATTTGGCTTCCCGTTGGCGACGATCGCGCGCCAGGTGCAGGTCTGGGTGTACGCGTCGAACCTGTACGGCGGGCTGTTCAAGGGGGTCTGCTTCGGCATCGCGGTCGCCGCAATCGGCTGCCGGGCGGGCCTGAACACCGGCGTGGGTCCCCGTGCCGTCGGCCTTTCGGCGACATCGGCTGTGGTCGGCGGCATCGTCGCCACGATCGTCCTGGACGGCATCTTCGCGCTGATCTTCTATCGGCTGGGCCTGTGACCGGCGAGCCGGTCATCCGTGTGTCCAGTGTCGCGCAGCGCTTCGGCGCGCGCACGATCTTCCGCGACGTGTCGTTCGGCGTGTCCACGGGCGAGGTGTTCGTTGTCCTCGGCGGCTCGGGTTCCGGGAAGTCGACCCTGATGAAGCAAATGATCGGCCTGCTCGCGCCGAGCGCGGGCAGCATCGAGATCTTCGGCCGCACCATCACCGACCGCGATCGCGAGGCGGCGCTCCGGGAGGTGCAGTGCGGGTTCGGCGTGATGTTTCAGTCGGGCGCGCTGTTCGGTTCGATGACGCTGCTGGAGAACGTCATGCTGCCGCTCGAGATGTTCACCAGCCTGCCGCCGGAGGCACGTGAAGCGGTGGCGCGCGTGAAGCTCGGCCTGGTCGGGCTGATCGATGCGGCGTCGCTGATGCCGGCCGAGATCTCCGGCGGCATGGCGCGGCGCGCGGGGATCGCGCGGGCCATGGCGCTCGATCCGCCGCTGCTGTTCCTCGATGAGCCGTCGGCCGGGCTGGATCCGATCACATCGGCTGGGCTCGATCGGCTGATCCTGGACCTGCGGGACGATCTTGGTGCGACGTTCGTCGTGGTGACGCACGAGCTTGCCTCGATCCTCGCAATTGCTGATCGCTGCATCATGCTGGATCACAATGCCTATCCGGACGCGGGCGGCATCATCGCCGAGGGCGATCCGCGCGTGCTGCGCGACTCCAGCACGCATCCGATGGTGCGCGCCTTCTTCCGCCGCGAGGTCCCGGCGATGGTTCCGGCGTGATGGGCGGACGCGGCGTCTATCTGCGGGTCGGGCTGTTCATTCTGGGTGGGCTCGCCCTGCTCGCCGGCTTGATCTGGTTCCTCGCGGGCGGCCGGGTCGGCCGCGGTCCGCTGTTCGAATCCTACTTCAGCGAATCGGTGCAGGGCCTGGACGCGGGCGCGGCGGTGAAGTTCAGGGGCGTGACGATCGGCCGCGTGTCGGAGCTGGGCCTGGTCAATGCCGAGTACGGCCGCGGCGAGGGGATCGAGCGGGACCTGCTGTCCTATCGCTTGGTCTTCGTGCGCTATGTCGTCGACACCGCGAAGATCGGCCAGGTGCCGGATATGCAGGCGGCGGTAGCGCTCGGGTTGCGGATCAGGCTGGCGTCACAGGGCATTACGGGTCTCAGCTATCTCGAGCTCGATTTCGTCGATCCTGAGCGATACCCCCCGCTGGATGTGCCTTGGAAGCCGCGGGGCGAGTACATCCCCTCGATGCCCAGCACGTTCTACCAGGTGCAGGACGCCGCGCAGCAGTTCCTGGCCAGGCTCAACCGGGTCGATATCGACACGTTGTCCGCCCAGCTCACCTCCCTGATCGGCGATCTGCGGACAGAACTGTCGAGCGGCGATGTGCACAACGCGCTGACCTCGGTATCCGCGCTGCTCGCGTCGCTGAACGATGCCGTACGGGCGGCGGACCTCCCGGGTCTGACCGCCGACCTGAGAAGCACCTCGGCCTCGCTGCGCGACGTGGCGCAGAGCGAGGAGCTGCGGAAGGCATTGGCCAATACCGCGCTGGCCGCCGAGCGGGTGGCCACTGTGGCGGCGAAACTGCCGGCGCTGGTCGCCTCGTTGCAGGCGCTGACGCAGCGTGCGGGCAGCGGGACCGCCGACCTGCAACAGAGCCTGGCACCGCTGCTGCGCGATACCCAGGCAGCCGCGCAGAACCTGCGGGAGATGACCGAGTCGCTGCGGCGCTACCCGGCACAGGTTCTGGGCGGGCCGCCACCACGTTCGGTGCCTGCACGATGAGGCGACGGTGGCTGCTGGGTGGGGCCGTTGTCCTGGCCGGGTGTTCGGTGCTGCCGGAACAGCCCTACGTGCAGCGGCGCGACTGGCCGCTCGACGTGCGGCGAACGCCAGCGCTGCCACCACGGCCGCGGGGGCGGGTTCTGCTGGTGCGCGCGATCCGCGCGGCGCCGGGACTGGAGTCACGCGGACTGCAATGGCTGCAGCGCGACGGCAGCCTGCACGTCGATTTCTACGAGCAATGGGCGGTGCCGCCGGCGCAGGCGGTGGAGGATGACCTGCGGCAATGGCTTGCGGGCGCTGGTCTGTTCAGGAGCGTGCTGGCGCCGGGCAGTCGGCTGGACGCAGATCTGGTGCTCGAAGGTGAACTGAGCACGTTCAAGGCGGACCTCGGTGCCGGCGTCGCACGTGCGTCACTGGCGCTGGTGCTGCTGGATCAGCGATCGGGCCCGGTAAAGGTGCTGCTGCAGAAGACCGAGACTGCCGAGGTGACGCTTGCCGCCACCGACCCGCCGGCGCTGGTGGAGGCGTTGAAGGCTGCGCTGGTCGCGGTGTTTGGGAAGGCCGAACGGGACATCGCGGCCGCGACCCGTTGACACCGAAGGAAGGTTTCGCACGGAGGTCCCGGAGAACCAGGAAGGGCCAAGGAGAGCAGTGGAACGCGCAGTGCTGCCCGAGTGCATGCTTCGCGCGCAGCGCTATCATTGGCACGGTGAGACGCGAGTTCCTGACCGTTGCCCGGCATCTTATGCCCGGCAGGCTGAGCCCGGGGATTAAGCTGCGCACTGGCCGGCATCAGATAACGCGCCTCCCGACGCAACGGTCAGCGGCACGGCTCTTGCTCCTCGATCCCCGTCGATGACGCCAAAAGGAAACCGGTAACGATGGGGTACCTCGCTGTACAGAACGAAAGACTGGCTCGGTCGGCCGCTTTTTCGTGGGTAACGGCAATGCTGCAACCATCCCTGGTGGAGCCGTCCGTCGGGGCTGCTGCAATCGAGCCGATCTCGTGGCAGGACGTTCATCGCCGAGATACATCCCGGTTGATGCAATTCCAGAATTCGCGCCAGGACACCTGGGGCCAGCGGCGAACCTTCGCGATCGTGCCAGAAACGCCCTTGGGCGTACCGGAACTCGGCTGGGTCCGTCAGAACGCCACCCTTGTCTACCTGTTGCGCACCGGCCAATGGCAGCCTGTGCCGTCCTCGCCGCCAGACTGCTGGGTTGAACGCCTCGTGGCTCAATTCTCCAAGACAACAATGACGGCTGCCCGCAAAATCCTGACAATCGCCTTGGCGGCCGTCCCGCATCCGGGTAGGGCGGCATTCCCCGCACCGTTATCCCCAGATGAGCATGAGTGGATACTGCGGAACAGCACGACAGTGCACGACCTCTACAGCGGCCGATTGCGAGGGGTTCCGACCAGCCCATCGCGGGCCTGGGTTGCTGCATTCCAGTCCGCGGTAGGCGGCACAACAGTCGAGATCAGTGCGATGTTGGCCATCATTGTCAGCGTCATAGGTCAACCGGGATCAATTATGATCGCAGCCGACTAGCCGGCTTATGCCGAAGCTGCTCTCGCCGGTCCCTCAGGACCTTGCCCGTTGCCCACTGGCGATCTGTGGCCCATCGCGTCCCCGCCATCCCGTGCCAACGTACGCCAGGGGTCCCCACCTGAACACCTAAGTCAGTGGCCCTCCGTCGATTTCAGTGACCTCCGTGTGGAACCTTCCCTAAAATCATCCCGCTGCGGAACTGGAAAATCATCCCGCTGCGGAACTGGCCGAGACAAGGCCCTTACAGGTTCGGCCAGCGCCGGGTGCGGTCGGCTTCCTGAGCCGGGGTCAATGTGTTCGGGCCGTCGCCGAGCGAGGGCGGGTGGTCCGGCAGGCTTGCGGGATCCTGCCAGCAGTCGGCGACGCCGAGGCTGCGCGTGCAATAGGGCGGCGGCGCCGGCGGCGGCTCGACCGGGCGGCAGTAGCTCTTGCCCTGATCGAGACGGACCACCGAGCAATCCTTGCCGCTGAGCACCGAATAGGCCGCGTCGAATGGACTGCGCTGCATCACGGCGATGCTGCCGACGCTCACGGCGACGGCGCCCGTCGCCAGTTGCTCCGGGGTCGCCCCGCAGCCCGCCAGCAGCAACAGCATCAACAGACGTGCCATGCCGGAGAGTATGGACCGGTTCGGTAAACCGAGTGTTGCCGCCGTTTGCCCGGCGCCATGCGCGCCGCTATGGTCCGCCGCGCCGCGGTAGGCCGAATCCGCGTCAGCAGAGAGCGAGAGACCAAGTGGTCGATATCTTCGATGAGGTCGATGAGGAACTTCGCGCCGAGCGCGCCCAGCGGCTGCTCAAGCGCTATGCCGGCGTCATCATCGCCTGCGCACTGCTCATCGTCGGGGCGGCGGCCGGATGGCAGGCCTGGCGCTGGTATCAGACGCGGCAGGATCAGGCCGCCGCGGTCGAATATCTGACGGCGATGAACCTGGCCGAAGCCCCCGCCGGCATCAGCGATGCGGCGCGGAATGCTGCTGCCATCGCGGTTCTCGACAAGCTTGAGGCCACCGCGCCCGAGGGTTATCGGACCCTCGCGCGGCTGCGCGCGGCACCGGCGAAGGCAGCATTGGGCGACCTGCCCGGCGCGCTGGCGCTTTGGGACCAGGTCGCGGCCGACACTTCGGCCGATCCGCTGCTGCGGGATCTGGCCAGCCTGATGTGGGCCGAACACCAGATCGACAGCGGCGACCCGTCGCTGCTGCAGGCGCGGCTCGCGCCACTCGCAAAGCCGGAGAATGCCTGGCATGCGCTCGCCGACGAGCAGCTTGCGCTGCTGGATGTGCGTCTGGGCAAGCCAGACGAGGCGAAGACCATTCTGCGCCGTTTGGCACAGGACACGACGGCGCCGAATGGCGTGCGCGGTCGGGCCAGCACGCTGCTGAGCCGACTGGGCGCGTGATCGGCATGACGCGGAAGGCCGGCGACGTCCCGCGCGGACAGGTGCGGGCTGCATCCCTGTCCCGCCGCGCCGCGTTGGTCGCCCCGCTGGCACTGGGCGGATGCGGTCTGTGGGACGACTGGTTCGGCACGCGCAAGACGCCGCTGCCTGGCAAACGCGAACCGATCGTGGTCGGGCGGCGTGCGCTCACGGTCGATGAAGGCGTGCCGAAGGTCACACTGCTGCCCGCGGTCAGGAATGCAGCCTGGCCACAGGCCGGCGGCAATCCGGCGCACTTCATGGGACATCTGGCGGCAGGTGAGCGTCTCACGGAGGCCTGGACCGCAAGTATCGGCGAGGGCGGCGGCTACCGGCGGAAGATCCTCGCCCAGCCGGTGGCGGCCGATGGCGTGGTCTATGTGATGGACTCGGACGCCGTCGTATCTGCTTTCGACACTGCGGCCGGCGGTCGTGTGTGGCGGTTCGACACGCGGCAGGAGGATGACGACAGCACCAACGTGGGCGGTGGCTTGGCGCTGGACCAGGGCACTCTGTATGCGGTGAACGGACTGGCGGAGATCGTGGCGCTGGACGCGGCGAAGGGCTCGGTCCGCTGGCGGGCGGGCATCGGCGCGCCCACCCGGTCCGCGCCGACGGTGGTCGAGGGGCGCGTCTTTGTCACCACGATCGAGGACAGGCTGCTGGCGTTGGCTGCCGATGGCGGGCGGCAGCTCTGGACGCACCAGGCGGCGAATGCCACGACCAGCGTCCTGGGCCGTCCGGCCCCAGCCTATGCGGACGGGCTGGTGGTGGCGGGCTTCGGCTCCGGTGAACTGGCGACGTTGCGCGCCGAGACCGGCAACGTGGTGTGGACGGACAATCTCGCCGCCGCGGTGCGGACCGGCAGCCTGGCGGATTTCTCTGCGATCCGCGGCCTTCCGGCGGTGGGCAACGGACGGGTCTATGCGATCAGCATGGGCGGCCTGATGGTGGCGGTCGATCTGCCGACCGGGCGGCGTCTGTGGGAGCGCGAGGTCGCCGGCGAGGACAGTCCATGGGCCACGGGGTCCTGGCTGTTTGTCGTCTCGCTCGAGCAGAAGATTGCCGCGGTCAGTCGCGACGATGGCCGTGTCGCCTGGGCGACCGACCTGCCACGCTGGGAGAACCCGGAAAAGGAAAAGGATTCCATCACCTGGTTCGGTCCGCTGCTGGTCGGCGACCGGCTGGTGGTGGCAGGGACCAGCAAGGAGGCTCTGGCGGTCAGCCCCTATACCGGCGAGATCCTCGGCCGGCAGGAGCTTTCCGGCGCCGCCTCGCTGGGTCCAGTCGTGGTCGACGGCACGGTGTTCGTGGTGTCCGACGACGGCAGGCTGCTGGCGCTTCGCTGAATGCGGGGCTGAGGTCAGCGCACGATGTTGCCTCTCGTGGTCATCGCCGGGCGGCCGAATGTTGGCAAGAGCACGCTGTTCAACCGGCTGGCGGGCCGGCGCATGGCGCTGGTGGCCGACACGCCGGGGGTCACGCGCGATCGCAAGGAGGCGGAGGCGCTGCTGCGTGGCCGGCGCGTCCGCCTGGTGGATACCGGTGGACTGGAGGAAGCGGCACCGGAAACGCTGGCCGGGCGGCTGCGGGCGGGTGCGGCCGCGGCGACGGAGGTGGCCGATGTCGTGCTGTTCGTGGTGGATGCGCGCGCCGGCGTGACGTCGGCCGACCGGCACTTCGCCGAGTGGCTGCGTCGCCAGGGACGGCAGGTGCTGCTGGTCGCCAACAAGGCCGAGGGGCGGTCGACGCAGTCCGCGGTGCTCGAGGCGTTCGAACTGGGGCTGGGCGAGCCGATCGCCGTTTCCGCCGAGCATGGCGAGGGGATCTCCGACCTGATGACGGGAATCGCCGATCGGCTGCCGGCAGAGGAGGCGGAGGAGCCAGCCGAGGAGGGCGATGCGCGGCCGCTGAAGCTGGCGATTGTCGGGCGGCCGAATGTGGGAAAATCCACGCTGCTGAACCGCCTGGTCGGCGAGGAGCGGATGCTGACCGGCCCGGAGCCTGGCCTGACGCGCGACGCGATCGCGGTGCTGCTGGACAACAAGGGCGGGCCGATCGAGCTGGTCGATACGGCCGGGCTGCGCCGCCGGGCGCGCGTCGATGCGCCGCTGGAGAAGCTCGCGGTCGGCGCCGCGATCGGCGCGCTGAAGTTGGCGGAGGTCGTCGTGCTGGTGGCGGACGCGGTGGACGGGCTGCACGACCAGGACCTGCAGATTGCCCAGCTTATCGAGCGCGAAGGCCGCGCCTGCGTGCTGGCGCTGAACAAGTGGGACGCCGTGGCCGACCGGTCGGGCACGCGCCGGGCGATCTCCGAGCGGCTGGAGGCAAGCCTCGCGCAGATGCGGGGCATCCCGGTTGTTGCGTTCTCGGCGCTGACCGGTGTGGGGCTGGACAAGCTGATTCCCGCGGTGCGCCGGGCCCACGAGGTGTGGAACACGCGGCTGCCCACCGCGGGGCTGAACCGCTGGTTCGAGCAGGCGCTGGCCCGCCATCCACCGCCGCTGGTGAACGGGCGACGGCTGAAGCTGCGCTACATCACCCAGGCGAAGGCTCGACCGCCGACCTTCGTGGTGTTCGGCACGCGGGCGGAACGGCTGCCGGAGGACTACCAGCGGTACCTGGTGAACAGCCTGCGCGAGACGTTCGAATTTCCGGGGACGCCGATAAGGGTGCAGCTGAGGGGGACGAAGAACCCGTATGCTGAGGGGTGATGTGCTGGTGGTGGCCGCGACGGTCACCGCGGCAAGCCATGGTGGACGCGCTGCGGGCGATGCGGCTGGCCACGGTGCCGTTGGGGGTAGCGTGAGTGGGCGGTCGCTGTGGCTCATGTCCGGGGCTTCGCCGACACAGCCGACAGTCGCACCTCCGCCTGCCCCGCCGGCGGTCACGGCCTTGGTGCTGGAACGGATCGCCGATCATCCGGTCAAACGGGTCCATGAACTGCTGCCGTGGAACCTCACCAGTGTCCGGGCGTGGCTGGATCAGCGCGATGCTGCCTGAGCGGAACCGCAACCCGCCACTGCACAAGGCTGCCAGGCGTAGTTGACCGGACGCTAACGTTGTATCGGTGTGTGCTTGCCGAGCGTCCGGCAGATCGCCTTCCGCAGTGCTTTTGACCCATCGATGATGAACAGACGGCAGACCTTCGGGTCCAGCCCCCGTTCACTCAGGTTGTCCAACAGTGCCTGCACCACCGCCGCATTCTCCGTCGCGCCTTCCAGCACACCCAGCGGATGCCTCACCCCATCCCCATCGATGCCGAACCGCCGCCAGCTGCCCGCCCACAGGCAAGCCGCTATCATGACACGCTAGTGAATCTGCGCACGATCTGGTTCATCCGTAAGCGGCGCGGCGGCGACAGGGGCAGATTTGAATTGACGGCCTGTGCCGTCGGTCGCGATTACGCTGCTAGCGCGGCGAGTGTGATCGGTGTCCAATTCCACGGCAGCAGGGAATGCAGCTCGTGGATTTTGGTGCGCCCGGAGACGATGCGTTCGAGCACGTCGGTGAGCCAGGCCATCGGATCGACGTCGTTGAGTTTTTTGCCGGCTGAATCAGCGTCATTGCGATCGCCCACGCGCGGATTCCGCCGTCCGAGCCGGGGCCATAGTGCCGGGTTTCTGACATTCGAAGCCGTGGTTACCTATCCGTTTCATCCAATGGTCGGCCAAACCGCACTAGTGCCTCTCGTCCTTGATCTTGCGGTGAATCTCCGAATCGATGGCTCCGCAACGACGGAGATGCATCGTGACCGCGAAACAGAGTGCCGTGAAGAGGTACATCGTGAAGCTCAGCGATGACGAGCGTGAGCGGCTCGACGCGCTGACACATATGGGCAAACATCCTGCCCGGCTGCTGACCAAAGCACGCATCCTGTTGAAGGCTGACGCCGCGGCAGCAGGCGAAGGGTGGAGTGACAGCCGGATTGCCGAGGCCCTCGATACCAGCACCGATACGGTTGCCCGGACCCGTCAGCAACTGGTGGAAGAAGGCTTCGAGGCCGTCCTGGTCCGCAAGCATTCGCCGGCCTCGGCCAGACCGCGCATCTTTGACGGGGCCTCGGAAGCGAAACTGATCGCCCTGGCCTGTTCTCCACCGCCCAAGGGTCGCAAGCGGTGGACGTTGCAGTTGCTGGAGGAGGCTGTCGTGGAACTGAACATCGTCGAGCGCGCCAGTGACAACACGATCGGGCGGACGCTAAAAAAACACTCTCAAGCCGCACCTGCAAAAACAATGGGTCATTCCGCCGGATGCCAATGCGGCGTTCGTAGCCAACATGGAGGATGTGCTGGAGGTTTATCATCGGCCGCACGATCCAGATTATCCCGTGGTCTGCGTGGACGAGACATCAAGGCAACTGATCAGCGAAACGCGCGTTCCGATCAAGGCAAAGCCTGGACAACCCGTACGGCATGACTATGAGTACGAGCGGAATGGGACAGCCAATTTGTTCATGATGTTCGCGCCGTTGGAGGGATGGCGGCATGTTGAAGTAACCGATCGCCACACCGCCGTCGATTTCGCCCACTTGCTCAGTGATTTGTCCGATACACAATTTTCCGCAGGCCAAGAAGATTGTGCTCATGGAGGACAACCTCAGCACCCACAAACCGGCATCACTCTACGAAGCTTTCCCCGCGGCCGAGGCGCGCCGCCTCGTCGAGCGGTTCGAATGGCACTATACGCCCAAACATGGCAGTTGGCTGAACATGGTCGAGTCCGAGCTCAGCGTGTTGTCTGGTCAATGTCTCGATCGACGTATCCCCGATAAGCAGACCCTGACCGAGGAAATCGCCGCCTGGGAGGACAGCCGCAACAAGAAGCACGTCAAAGCCGATTGGCAGTTCACCACCGCTGACGCCCGCGTGAAACTGAAGCGCTTGTACCCGGCAATGTGAACGACTTCGGGTATCAGCCGCCTGCCGCGAGCATCCCAGCGAATTCGTAACTACCCAGGTCTGTAGCCGTTTACCGGCGCTTGACTCACGAGTCGCGGCATGAGTCAAGCTTTCCATGTCGTTGCCGTCGTCCGATTCCCATTCTGGGCGAGGTCTTGGTTCGCCGTCCGGCGAGGCCGCGACATTGCGGGAAGTCGTCGCCGCGTTGCGGGAATAAATCGACGCGCTGTTGGAACAAAACCGTTCGCAAGGGGATGTCATCGCGGCTCAGGCGACCCGCATCGCGGAACTGGAACGCCGCCTCGGCCTGAACAGCACCAACAGCGGCAAACCTCCGTCCAGCGATGGATTGAAGAAGCCGCCACGCACGCGGAGCCTGCGCGAAACCACCGGCAAAAAGACCGGCGGACAGAAAGGTCATCCAGGTCGGACGCTGCGCCGCACTGAAACACCTGACGCCACCATCAACCATTTCCCGGAGATCTGTCGCGGATGCGGCGGAGCGCTGAGCGGGACCACCACCACCGGGTTCACCGCGCGTCAGGTGTTCGACCTACCCGAACCCCGGCCTTTGGTGGTCACGGAACACCGAGCCCATTGTTGCCTTTGCGCGTCATGTGGCGAACAAACTCAGGCGGCCTTCCCCGAGGATGTCACCGCGCCTGTGCAATACGGCAAGCGGATCGCGGCCTTCGTGCTTTACCTCATGCACTACCAGCTATTGCCCGAGAAGCGTCTGGCGGAGCTGATGGCCGACCGGTTCGGCGTCAGGCTGGCAACCGCGACCATGGCGCGGATCAGCCAGGATGCGGCCCATCGGTTCCGTGGGTTCGCCGAAGCCGTGCGCGATCGGGTGGCGGCGGCGGCGGTCAAACACAGGGACGAGACCGGCTTCCGGATCGGTGGCAAAACACAATGGCTGCATATCGCATGCACGATCCTGCTGACATTCTACCGCGTCTCCGCCAAACGCGGCAGTCTGCTGGCCAAAGTCACCGGCATCGCCGTGCATGACCATTGGAAGCCCTACTACACGCTGACAGGCGTCCTGCACGCGTTGTGCAACGCGCACCATCTGCGTGAGCTTCAGGCCTTGATCGACATCGAAAAAGAAGCCTGGGCCCGCAAGATGCGGCGCCTGCTTCGCCGCGCCTGCCATGCCACCAACCTGGCGAGGGAACGCGGCGTCGTGCTCAGTCCGCGGTTCATCGCGCTGATCGAGCGATGTTACAGCGTCATCCCCGCCGAGGGCTTCGCATTCCACGAAGCACAGGACCCCCTGATCTCCGCCGCCGTCAAAGCCAGACGGCGCGGACGCCAACCGCGCCGGACCGGCCATAATCTTCTGTTGCGTCTGCGTGACCGGAAGCCGGACGTGCTTCGCTTCCTCACCGATCCCAGTGTGCCCTTCACCAACAACCTCGCGGAACGGGATGGGCGCATGATGAAACTTCGACAGAAGATCTCCGGCGGCTGCCGCTCAATCGAGGGCGCAGAGGACTTCGCCGTCATCCGCTCGCTGAGCGCTTCCTCGCTGTCCGGGGTGGGTAGAAACGTCCTGCCCTTGCTTGTCTATCTTACACTTCCTACTTGGTAGCGTTTCTCAGTTCGGCTGACAGGAGCCGTTTCTCTGTCCCGGCCTGACGTCAGCAAGGCGTCGCGCGCAGCCGCGGTCAA
>CAWCDM010000152.1:0-23914 GCA_963794185.1 uncultured Alphaproteobacteria bacterium
AGCGAAATAAGCGCTACCGTACAATTTGTGTGCCAGAACCTGTATTGATGCGTGTGCAGCGGTGGATCGCCCACGCGATTCTGCGTTATGGCCGGCCGCATCATGCCAGTGTTGCATACGCAAAGGGGGCATCAATTTATGCCGCAGCTGAACCACATCACGGCTGCCAGTGGTTAATCAAGCTAGATATCCGAAATTTTTTCGAGTCAATATCAGAAATCGCGGCATACCGAGTGTTCCGTAGTCTTGGCTATCAGCCTTTACCCTCGTTTGAGTTAGCTAGGCTTTGCACTCGGGTCGCCAGATCAGGCAGTAGATTTGGGCGACGTCGGTGGCGAGCCTCCACTACAAAATACAGTTCGATCACCGCTTACCGCCGTCCACTGATGGGTCACCTCCCACAAGGGGCGCCGACGAGCCCGATGCTTTCAAATCTATCAGCTCGTGCATTTGATGAGGCAGTCTCTGCTGTCGCCGATAAATACGGTCTCGTATATACCAGGTACGCTGACGACTTGGCACTCTCTACACGCAATGCAGCGTTCGGCCGACGGCAGGCAAGCAAGGTTATCGGGGAGATCTACGTTGCAATGGGCCAATTTGGCTTGTCACCCAATGTCACCAAAACACATGTCTGCCCGCCAGGCAGCCGTAAGATTTTGCTTGGGCTGCTGGTTGATGGGTCGAGAGCCACGCCTTTCGCGCGAGTTCAAAGCACGAATTCGTCAACATCTTTACTACCTGCTACGACCGGATATCGGCCCGGCTAGTCATGCCAGGAGCCGGGGTTTTTCCGCAATCGCTGGGCTAAAGCATCACGTGCAAGGTCTGATAGCATACGCCCGACAAATTGAGCCTGAGTATGGTATGCGCCGAGCTCAGGAGTTCGACATGATCGACTGGCCTGTCTGAGGACATACTCTCGACTAACCGGGCCGGCCACGTGGCAAAGTGACTCCTATCAGCAGAAGGTAGCACTGAAAAATGACTGCTGAGGGTAGCCTAGCTCATTTGGCAGCTGAGTGCGGAAGAGAAGGGTCGACAGCGGACCTTGACGTCGAAGCGAACGCCTCGCCTGCCAAGGTAGCTCAGATCCCGGCGAGGTCAGCCTCGGCCGCGCCGGTCAGGCGGAGCGCGAGCGACCGGCCGATAGCTTCCTCCCTCGCTCAACGATCCCAGCCTTGTCAAGATCCTCCACCCGGCCGTCGGCCAGGTCGGCGAGGCTACGGTTGATGTCAGCCTGCAGCGCGGCGAGTTCCTGCACTTGGAGCGCGCACTTTGTCTCCCAGTCGCGCAACGCCTCGCGCACGACCTCGCTGCTTGATGCGTAGTCGCCGCCCTTGACCGCGTTCTAGACTAGCGCGGCCATGTCGGACGGCAGGGTGATAGTCATGCGCTCGATTTCGGCCATGGCTGTCCCGCTGCAAATCGGACTGCATACTATATTATACTTGTGGGGCAAGATTATACTTGTGGGGCAAGCTAGGCCGACTCTACCCTCGCGCCTGCGGTCCTCTCGGTTAGCGCATGGACTGCGAGGTTTCGGCCTAGCTGGGCGCTCTCCGTGCGACCGCGCCTCGATCCAGGATTTCGCATCGTTCCATGGCACGGTCTTCCCGGTCGCGAGCACTTTCCCCCAGCGCTCGTCCGCGACACAGTGGAACGCATCGTCCAGTTGGGCCTGCTCCATGGTCTGCGCGATGGCGTTCAGAATGAATGCGTGCGCCGTCTTCCCGGCGCGCTTCGCCGCGGCGGCAACCCGCGCCTTCAGGTCGTCCTCGATGCGGATGGTCATGGTCGACATCGCCATCCCAGGCCAATGCTCCAGCGCCGGAGCATTTACGCTTTCTTGCATTCTAACACGGAGGAAGGGCGGAGGGCCACGGTGGGCCACGGGAGTTGGTGCTTATGCTGCTGGCGGGGGAACTCACCGAACAGTTGATCGGCCACGCCATAGAGGTCCATCGCAACACGGGGCCGGGCCTGCTCGAATTGGTGTACGAGCAATGCCTATGCTATGAATTACGCGAGGCCCGTATCCCATTCGAGCGCTAGGTGGCCATTCCGGTCATCTACAAAGCCAGGCCAATCGGCGATGGCTTCAGAGCCGACATCGTTGTCGCGCACGAAGTCATCCTCGAAATCAAATCCGTCTCCGCCATCCTGCCAGCCCACGAAGCGCAACTGAACACATACCTGTGCATGAGCGGAATCCGCATCGGCCTGATCCTCAATTTCAACGCCCGCCGCCTGACCGAAGGAATCCGCCGCTGCGTCGTGTAGCCGCCGGCCGTGCAACCGCTCCGGCTCCCGTGGCCCACCGTGGCCCTCCCTTCTGCCTCCGTGTTAGAATCGCTGGCTTGCCGGCGGGCGTAGCGCAATAGTCACAATAACTATTGACAGTCACTGAAACTAACACCATCTTCTCCCGATGGACTCGCGCCCAGAACCCGAACGACCCGACCTCAACCTCCTTCTCCCCAGGGACGTCGACTACCAAATCATCCACACGCTGCGTGCCACCCTCCCGCCGATCACCGACACCCCGGCAGATCTCATCCGCCGCGACAACGCCGAGGAGGCAAACGTCGCCGCCACCTATGCCGCGGCCCGGGCCCACGCGATGGACTGCCTGCTTCTGGCTCGGGAGCACGCCGCGACGGATCACGGGTTTGCCCTAAAATGCGGCACCCAGACCGCCAGTATGCTGCGCCAGGCGCGGGCCACGCGGACGCTCCTGCTGCGCGTCCAGGCCGAACGCCGGACCCGCGAGGCGGACAGCGCCGCCCGGACCGAGCATTGCGCCATCGGCCTGATGGTGCAGGCGTTCACCGACGCCCCCACCCGGCAACCGCGCCTCCGCCGCCGGCCGCATCGCCCGCCGACATCGCCACCGAGGCCGATCAATACGCGCTGGCCCACCGCTAGCGCGCCGCCCTCATCCGCATCCTGGGCCGCCTGCCGGATAAGCTCGATTGTGGGCCGCTGTCGCTCGAACTCGTCAGGGCAATTGTCACCGGCACCAGCCCGGTCCTGCGGTCGCCCGACCAGAGAGACCGTGTCGCAGCCTGAAGATTATTGAACCGCAGATGAACACAGATGCACACGGATGATATCGTGGGTGGACAACGGTCAGTGCGATCACCCGCCGCCCCAGCCGAACGACTCAAGGCCTTATCCGCGTTCATCTGTGTTCATCTGCGGTTGAAATTTCCTACACTTCCTTGTCTCATCCCACGCGCCATGATCTCTCCCGCAGAACATCGAGACGCAAGTGAGACGCCTCGGCGACATCTCACCTCCACGATTGCCTCGCGCCGGGCACCGCCAAAGCCCGACGCCTATAGTGAAGTTCCTGCGACCAAGTACAAGCGCTCGCCTGCGGCCCAGGATCGGAGAGGTCAGGCCGCCTCGCCCACTTGCCGGGGCAAGCCCAATCCGGCCGCCGGCGCGTTGCGGCCAGCTGCGCAACAAATTTACCACTGTCGCAGGTTGATTTAGATCAAGGACAGGCCATTGCGCTATAATTTAGACTTGGGCCCTCGGTGAAGTGCCGGCCATACACAACAGACGGGAGGTAAGCGATGCGTGCAATGGACGTGATGACGCCCGATGTGGTCACGGTCAATCCGGACACGTCGGTCCAGGCCTTGGCGAAACTGCTGTCGGAGCGCGCCATCAGCGGCGCGCCTGTTGTCGACCCGGACGGCCGCATGGTGGGCATCGTCAGCGAAGGCGATCTGCTGCACCGCACCGAACTCGGGACCGAGCAGCCCCGCAAAGCGCGGCACTCATGGTGGCTCGAGCATTTCGCCGCGGGCCTTGCCCGGGACTATGTCAAATCGCACGGCCGCACGGTGAGGGACATCATGACGCGCGACGTCGCCACCGTCTCCGAGGAGACCGATCTGGCGGACGTCGCGATGCTGCTGGAAACCCGGCGGATCAAGCGCGTGCCGGTCGTGCGCGACGGCAAGGTTGTCGGCATCGTCAGCCGGTCGAACCTGGTGCGTGCCCTGGGCGCGACACCGAGCGCGCCGGCGCCCGCGACGGATGCCGGCGAAGACGATCGCGCGATCCGCGACCGGCTGCTCGCGGAACTGAAGGGCCAGGAATGGGCGGCGAAGATCTGGGCTCAGGACATCATCGTCAGCGGCGGGGTGATCCATCTGTGGTTCGGCACCGATGAGCCCGCAGAGCGGCGGCAGGCGGTACGGGTTGCGGCGGAGAACGTCCCTGGCGCGCGCGGCGTCGAGGAGCACGTCATATCGGTTCCCATGATGCCCGTGTTCTGATCGCCACGGGCGACTCCACCGGCTGGCGAAGCGGTTCGGCCAGCCGGTCGCGGCGCGCCTGCCGCCCTATGTCCGTCGCGCCGCCGGCCTGCCGAACGTCCCCGCGAACCGCCGCAGCCCCGCCCATTGCTGGTGGAGATAAGACCCGGTCGCCAGCGCCTCCTCCCCCGTCGGATCGCCGGTGGCCACGTAGTCGCGGCGGAAATCGGCGGTGCCGAACAGCAGGTCCCACCACGGCAGCACAGCGCCATAGTTGCAGCTTCGCTCCCCAGCCGCGAGCAGCCCGTGATGCGCCCGATGGAACCGCGGCGAGATCAGCAGCCGCTCGCCGATCGCACCGAACGACACCCGCGCATTCGCGTGCGACAGGCTCTCCAGGAAGCGCAGCACCAGCACCAGCAGCGGGAACTGCAGCGGCGGCACGCCGATCGCCAGCGCGATCACTCCGAACCACAGCGCGCCAATCAGATCGTCCAGTACGTGATTGCGGTCGTCCGACCAGAACGTCATCTGCCGCTGCGCGTGATGCAGCGAATGCAGCGCCCACCACCAGCCGAACCGGTGCGACAGCCGGTGCCGCCAGTAATCGGCGCAGTCGAGGATGACCGCATAGAACACGAACGTCAGCACCGGCTGGCCGAGCAACGACGGCGCCAGCCGCTCCAACGTCGGCGGCACCCAGCCGTGATCGGCGAGGAAGCCGTTCAGCGCCACCTGCGCCCGGTAGAACAGCACGAAGGTGAACAGCGGCAGCACGCCGACCCGCGAGATGATCGTGTAGAGCACGTCCACCGTCACGGCGCGCGCATCCGGCCAGCGCTCCACCGGACGCCAGCGCTCCAGCGGCACGCACACGGCAAAGGTGATCGCCACCTGGCAGGCGCCGTACACGGCGAACAACGCCCAGCCATAGGACACGTCCTCCCACTGCATGAGATCGAGCGCATAGAGCAGCGGGATCAGCAGGTGTTCCTGCAGCCAGCCGGCGGCGAGGTCGAACGGGTCGGGCATCGGGGTTCAGCGCGTCGCGACGCTCGCCGCCGCGTTCGCCCTGGGATTGAGGAACAGACCGTGCGGCGAGCGGCCCACGTCGATGGTCCGGTATTCGCCGGTCTTCGGATCGAGCACCGCCACCTTCTCCGCCCAGCGCCGCGTGATCCAGAGCCTGCCGTCGGGGGCGAAGTCGATGTCGTCGGGGCCGCCGGGAATGCTGTAGCTGCGGATCGGCGCCAGGGTGGACGCATCGAGCGACGTGGTGGTGCCGCCGACGCGGTTGTTCACCCAGATCACCTTGCGGTCCGGCGAGAGGAACAGGTTGTGCGCGCCCTTGCCGGTGTGGATGCGGCTGATCACGTGTCCATCCGTGGGGTCCACGACGGCGACGTAGTCGGTGCCCATGTCGGCGACCAGCACCTTGCCGTCGTGCCACAGGACCCCGGCCGGCGTTCTTCCCACTTTTTGGTTCCACAGCACCGCCAGCCGACCGAGATCGATCGCCACCAGGGCACCGGTGCCCTGCAGGCTGACGAACACACGGCTGGAATCCGGCGCATAGGCAAGGTGGCTCGGCATCGAGGCAACGGGAAGGCGTTTCAGAAGCTGCATGCTGGCGGCGTCGTAGACGTCGATCTGGTTGCGCGCCAGGCCGTTCACCACCAGGAACTTGCCATCCGGGCTGAACCCGAGCTGATACGGATCCGCGACCGGCATGCGCTTCTGGATCGCTCCGGTCGCGGGATCCAGGAACAGCATCTCGTTGGCGATGGTGTCGCCCACCAGCAGGCTCTTGCCATCGGGCGACAGTGCCAGGTGGTGCGGCTCGCGCAGCACCGGTATCCGGCCCAGTTCCTTCTCGGCCGACATATCGATCAGGCTGATCGACGCGCCGCCCGAATTGATCACGAAGGCAAGGCCGGCGGCGGTGGCCAGCTTTGCGCCGAGCAGCAGCAGCGGCAGCGGCAGCAGGCCGGGAAGGACACGGATGAATCGCATGCAGCACGGCTCCGGCAGGGATGCGGGTGCCTACGCCACCTCGCCCGCGTCCAGCAAGTCTGCCCCGGGCGCTTGACCCGCGAGCCTGCCGCCGGGCGAGGCCGGGGAAGCGTCACGATCACGCGCGCCGCGCGCGAACACCGCGGTTGCGAACGCGAAGAACACGCAGGCGGTGGTCGCGATCAGCACGTTGTCGGTATAGGCATGGGCGGCGAAGGCGATGAAGGCCAGCCGCATGATCACCCGGTCTGTCCGGCACAACCGCCTGGTGTGGTGCACGACCCACAGCACGAACAGGACGACCAGCAGACCGAGGCCGACCATCCCGCCCTCCACCCGCACGCGCAGATACTCGTTGTGCGCGGTCTGCGTCTGGATCAGCCGCGCCAGCTCGCTCCCCGGTGGAATGATGGCATTGCCCGCGCCGACCCCCCAGCCAAACCAGGGCGAGGTCGCGGCCGCCTGATCGAACGGCGGCCAGAGCAGGTCACGGCCGCTGAGATTGCCTGCCGCATTGCTCAGCACGTTGAACAGCCGCACCGCCGAGAGGTCGCCGGCCAGAACCACCAGCACGGGCAGCAGGCACGCGGCCAGCAGCAGGGGCAGCATCCGGCGTCGGCGCGGGAACGCCGAGGAGCGGACGCAGATCAGGACGAGGCCGGTCACGGCGACGGCATAGGCGAGGGGTGCGCGCGCGCCGGTCAGCACCAGGATCAGGAAATTCACCCCAAGCAGCAGGTGGGTGCGCGGCTCGCCCTCGCGATAGAGCTCGATCAGACCGGCATAGATGGCCGCGAGACACACCCCGGCGAGGAAGGCGGGGTGGCCCAGCCCCGCCAGCCGCTCGCCGCCGCCCTCGAAGAACAGCGGACGCAGGCCGGCAACGGCGAGAATGCCCCCTGCCGCCACGCTGAGCAGCGGGATCCAGACCGTCGTGCGGATCATCGCCTGGGCCCAGCGTCGCGACAGGCGGCTGAACGCGAAGGCAAACGGCGCGACCGAACCGGCGAGCGAGCGGAGGCCTTCGGCCTGCGTCAGATCAGGGTGCAGGCCGTGCACCTGCCCGACGACGAACATCGCCAGGAAGCCGAGGCCGGGGTTGAACACGTCCGGCTCGAGGCCGTAACGAAGGATGCAGATCGCGGCGAGCACCAATTCCGCCCCCTTGACCGCGGCGATCGTTGTCGGGAATGCGGCCGGGCCGAGTAGATCGCTGAGGGTCATCTCCAGGGTGGCGCCGGCGATCAGCAGCCAGACGACGCAGAACACGACCGTGTGGCGAAACGTCAGGACTGCGATGCCGAGCGCCGCCGCCGCGGCCAGCGGCAGCCAGAACCAGAAGGGCGCCGACACGGCGAGGACGGCACTGACCGCGAAGAGGCCGATTGCGGCGTGACTGGCGTGCCCCGGCCATGTCACCGGCGGCGCATATCGAAGCGGAAGCTCCATGCGCCGCATGCCAGCACGAAAACCCTACCAAAAGGCTATGGCGGACACCGGCCATTGGTCGCACGGCTTTTCCTTGTCGCAGGATCGGCTAGGCTTCCCGCATCGGTTGGGGGAACGGACAATGAGCGCAGCGCGCGTCGTGGCCACGGGATTGAGCTTTCCGGAGGGGCCGGTGGCGATGCGGGACGGCTCCGTGGTGCTGGTCGAGATCGAGCGTCAGACGGTCAGCCGCGTGCTGCCGGACGGCTCGGTGCAGGTGATCGCGCGGACCGGCGGCGGGCCGAACGGGATGGCGGTGGGGCCCGACGGCGCGTTCTATGTATGCAACAACGGCGGCTTCGCGTGGCGGCTGGAGATGGGACTGCTGCGGCCGGCCGTGCAGGCGTCGGACTACACCACCGGCCGGATCGAGCGGGTGGATCCGCGGTCCGGCGCGGTCAGCGTGCTGTACGACCGCTGCGGCGCGAATCCTCTACGCGGGCCGAACGACATCGTGTTCGACACCAACGGCGGGTTCTACTTCACCGACCTCGGCAAGACCCGGGCGCGCGACCGCGACCATGGCGTGATCTACCATGCGCTGGCCGACGGCTCGCGGATCGTTGAGGTGGCGTTTCCCTGCCTCACGCCGAATGGCATCGGGCTGTCGCCGGACGGCCGCGTGCTCTACGTCGCCGAGACCGAGCCCGCGCGGGTCTGGGCCTTCGACATCACCGAACCCGGCGTGGTGAAGAAGCAAGGCTGGCCATCGCCGAACGGCGGCCGGTTGGTCACGGGGCTCGGCGGGTTCCAGCGCTTCGACAGCCTCGCGGTGGACACGGCGGGCAACATCTGCGTCGCCACGCTGATCACAGGGTGCATCAGCGTGATCGCCCCGGATGGCAGGCTGCTGCGACAGGTGCCGATGCCCGACCCGGTGACCACCAATATCTGTTTCGGCGGCGCCGATCTGCGGACCGCCTTCGTCACGCTCTCCGGCACCGGACAGTTGGTCGCGATGGACTGGCCGGAGCCGGGACTGCGGCTGCCCTACGAGGCCTGATGCACCGTGGTCTTGGCGGGTCTCGCTGTGCTCGTATCAGCGGGCCTGTCCAATGACCGCACCGGGCCGGAGGGTGTGGTGCGAAAGTCAGTAAAAACGCACCAAGATAAGTTCTAGTCAGTATCTCCCAAGATGCCAGCTGATAGGAAACTGCTCTTCATCCCGTAGGTGTTAGCGACGCCGGACACCGGAAGGACGACGACCCATCTGTGTGCTGCTCATACCGCTTCACCTGTGCCCGTAATCCGTGAAAACGTAGTCTCTTGTCTTCACGCTCGTGTGGCACGCGAACCCGCACTTGGCGTCGTTCCCCTGTGGCGGATGGTCAGCCAGGGTGCCGGGCGTGAACGTATCGGATGCGGCGTTATAGTCGAACACGGCCCATCCCCACCCGCCGCTATCCGCGAACCTCTTGCTGTCCTTCACCATGAAATCCATGTCATGCTGGGTACCTGGCACCGTCGCTGCGGGAAATGGCTCCATCTTTGTCGGGTTCCAATGGATTTTCGCCAGCTTGGCGCCGTCGGGGAAAGGCTTGCCGTTGCCAGGAGCGCCAGCCAGGTAGGCGTCGATCATCACAGGATTAGCGAGGATCGCAGCAATTAAGTCTCCGTCCTGACTGATGGAGACAACCTGCCAGGCCTCGTATCCTCTGAACTCAGAGAACGCGAGCCCATTTGGCACTTTCAGGGTGTACTTGTCCTCTGCGGACATGGCCCAGCCGCCCACGACGGCAAACACTCCCGTAATAATCGCAATCGTTAGCATCCTTTTGCTGCTCATCGTCAGCACCTCCTTTGTCAAATTTAGCGCGCCTACTTTCCCGACTCACGGAGGAAGCTGTGCGATCATCGGGTCGTCGGTATCCCTGCTCGGCTACGGCCTTCGCTTGCGGCCACAGCTTGCCGCCTTCGCTTAGGAAGTCGTTATAGGGGTCGACCGGCAAGATTGAGGTGGTCGAAGATTCATTGCTCATGGCAATCTCCTTTCTCCCCGGCTTCTTGAGTCACACAATGTGCCATGCTGGCCATATTCGGCAATCCGCTGAAATTCAAAGAGCGAAAAAGACCTGCCGCGATGGTGGACAAGATGGGGATATGTTGGCGACGGGTCGAGAAAGGTCATCGGATAGGCCAGTTGGTATCAGTCTTCCAGCGCCTGATACGCGAGCGTCCAGAAATCGGCGATGACCGCCGGCAGGGTGGGACCGCCCATCAGGCGCTGGGACAGCAGGATGCCCACCACGTCCTCGCTGGGGTCGGACATCCACGACGTGCTGAAGCCGCCGACCCAGCCGAAGCTGCCGGGAGCGGGTCCGAGGCCATTCCGCGCCGTGGTCACGGCGACCCCGAAGCCCCAGCCATTATCGTCCCAAAAGCCGGGAAAGAACGGCGAGGCCGCCTTCTGCGCCGGCGTCAGATGATCGCGCGTCATGAGTTCGATGCTCTGTCGCGACAGGATGCGCTCCGTGCCGTGCCGTCCGCCGCGCAGCATCATGCGGCCGAAGGCCAGGAAATCGTCGACGGTCGAGACCAGCCCGCCGCCGCCGGAGGCGAACGCGGGAGGATTTTCCCACCTTCCGCCGCGGGCCGGGTCGTAGACCGCGAGCCGCCCGGTTTCGGCATCGGCCTGGTAGCAGGTCGCCAACCAGTCGAGTTTTTCCCCGGGCACGCTGAAGCCGGTGTCCGTCATGCCCAGTGGGGCAAAAATCCGCTCGGCCAGGAAATCCTCGAACCGCATGCCGCTGGCCCGCGCGATCAGCACGCCGAGGATGTCGGAGCCGGTGTGGTACAGCCACCGCTCGCCGGGCTGATGCATCAGCGGCAGGCTGGCGAAGCGTCGGATGAATTCGTCGGGCCCGAACGAAGCGGGATTGGGCCCTGGGGCGAGCCCGGCTTCCGCGACCGCGGCCTGGATCGGGTACTGTCCCGGCGGCGCCATCACCGCTCCGAAGCCCTGGCGGAAGGTCAGCAGGTCGCGCAGCGTGATCGGACGCCGGGCAGGCACCGTATCGTCGAGCGCGCTGCCGATCGAGCGCAGCACCCGCCGATCCGCCAGTTCCGGCAGGAACCGGTCGACCGGGTCATCCAGCCGCAGCCTGGTCTCCTCGACGAGGATCATGGCGGCCGCGGCGGTGATGGGCTTAGTCATCGAGGCGATGCGGAAGATGCTGTCCCGCCGCATCGGCGCGCCGGTTTCCAGGTCCTGTGCGCCGACTGCAACGACGTGGACCTCGTCATGCCGAGCGACCAGGGCGGCCACGCCGGCCACCTCGCCACGCTCAACATAGCCCTGCATGGCATCGGAGATGCGGGCGAGCCGCTTTTGGCAAAGCCCGCGCGATGGCAGCCGTTCGGTGCTTGGCATGGCCAACCTCACTTATATAACCGACCAGTTAAATACTGGTGGCCGCGCGTCCGGTCAATTCCTGATCATGCTGTTCTTTCTCCCCCTCGCCTTGCGGGAGGGGGTGGGGGAGGGGGCGCGTTGCCCTCGCAGGCGAGGGGGAGTATCGGGACCCTCGCCGCAGCTTGACCTGGCACCTATGGGGCGCGCACCAGCCGATGGTGCTTGCGCCCGGCCGACAGCTTGATCGCGTTGTCGTGCAGGTCGGCCACCGTGACGGTGTGGCCCTCATCCCTCACCGGAATGTTGTTGATGCGGGCGCCGCCGGCTCGGATCAGCCGCCTCGCCTCGCCGTTGCTGCCGGCCAGACCGGAGATCGCGAACAGGCGAAATGCCGGGATGCCGGCTGCGAGGTCGCTGCGCGGCACCTCGACGCTGGGCACAACGTAGGCATCGACACTGACCGTCCCTTGCCCGGCCACATGTGCGGACGCGAATAAGACTGCGGCGGATCGGCAGGCTTCTTCAGCAGCGTCCGCGCCGTGCGCCAGCCTGGTCGCCTCGGTCGCCAGCACCTTCTTCGCCTCGTTGATCTCCGCGCCGGCAAGCTGCTCCAGCCGGGCGATCTCGGGCAGCTTCAGGTCGGTGAACAGGCGCAGGAAGCGGCCGACATCGGCGTCCTCGGTGTTGCGCCAGAACTGCCAGTAATCGTAGGGCGACAGCCGGTCGCGCGTCAGCCACACCGCACCCTGCGCGGATTTTCCCATCTTGGCGCCCGAAGCGGTGGTGATCAGCGGCGTGGTCAGGCCATGGACCAGCTTGCCGTCGGTGCGCCGGGTCAGTTCCATGCCGCAGACGATGTTGCCCCACTGGTCCGAGCCGCCGATCTGCAGCGTAACGCCGTGGCGACGGTTCAGCTCGCGGAAGTCGTAGCTCTGCAGGATCATGTAGTTGAATTCGAGGAAGGTCAGCGGCTGCTCGCGCTCCAGCCGGATCCGCACCGAATCGAAGCTCAGCATGCGGTTGACCGTGAAGTGCGTGCCGACGTCGCGCAGCAGCGGGATGTAGCCGAGCGCATTCAGCCAGTCGCCGTTGTTCGCCATGATCGCGTCGGACGGCCCGTCGCCGAAGCGCAGGAACGGATCGAAACAGCGGCGGATGCCGGCCATGTTGGCCTCGATCTGCTCGTCCGTCAGCAACTGGCGCGATTCGTCCTTGCCGGAGGGATCGCCGATGCGCGTGGTGCCGCCGCCCATCAGCACCAGCGGGCGATGGCCGTGCCGCTGCAGCAGGCGGAGGATCATGATCTGCACCAGGCTGCCGACGTGCAAACTGTCGGCGGTGCAGTCGAAGCCGATATACGCGGTGACGGTGCCGTCGCGGAACGCCGCGTCCAGCGCATCGGTATCGGTGCACTGGAACACGAAGCCCCGTTCGGTGGCCTCCCGCAGAAACGAGCTTTTGATCATGGCACTTGGCCTGTATCAGAAGGGAGCGTGGGCTAGCACAGACGCAGCCGGGGGGAAATCGGAGTTGGGACAATGCTGCGCACCATCGGGCTGATGAGCGGGACATCCTTGGACGGCGTCGACGCCGCCTGGCTGGAGACCGACGGCGAGCGGATCGGCGCATTCGGCCCCACCCTGACAATGCCGTACGACGACCGGCTGCGGGCGGACCTGCGGCGCATCCTGGACGCCGCGGCGCGGCTGGACCCCGATGACCGCCGCCTGAAGAGCGCATCGGCGCGGCTGACCGAGTACCACGTGCGCGCGGTGGCCGCATTGGAGCGCCGGGCAGACCTGATCGGCTTCCACGGCCAGACCATCCTGCATCAGCCCGACCGGCGGCGCACCTGGCAGATCGGCGACGCGGCCGAACTCGCCTGGCGGACCGGCGTGCCGGTTGCGCACGATTTCCGTTCCGCCGATGTGGCTGCGGGAGGCCAGGGGGCGCCGCTCGCGCCGGTGTTCCATGCCGCCCTCGCGCGCGGCCAGCCGATGCCGCTCGCCGTGCTGAACATCGGCGGCGTGGCCAATGTGAGCTGGGTTGGGCCGGACGGGCGCCTGGTGGCGTTCGACACCGGGCCGGGCAATGGCCCGCTGGACGACTGGGTCGCGCGGCACACGGGCGCGCCGTTCGACCACGATGGCGCGATCGCGCTTTCCGGACAGGTCGATCGGCAGGTGCTGGGCAGGCTGCTGGCGCATCCCTATTTCGCCAGGCCGGCGCCGAAGTCGCTGGACCGGCTGGATTTTTCCGCCGTGCTTGCCGCGAGCGGACTCGCGGCGCTGTCACCGGCCGATGGTGCGGCGACGCTGGTCGCATTCACCGCCGAGACGGTTGCCGCGGCGTCGCTTCCCGCTCCGCCGCTGCGCTGGCTGGTCAGCGGCGGCGGTCGCCGCAACCCGGCGATCATGCGGGCCCTGCGCGACAGGCTTGCTGTGCCGGTCGATCCGGTGGAGGCCCTCGGATGGGACGGCGATGCGCTGGAGGCGCAGTGTTTCGGCTTCCTTGCAGCCCGCACGCAGGCCGGTCTGCCGATCAGCTTTCCCGACACGACGGGGATACCGGCCGCTCTCCCCGGGGGGACGATCACCCATCCTGCACCGAGAAGTCGCCAGTAGCCGGCATGCAAGGCTCCGGCGCGTAATTTGCCCCTCGTTGCGATTCTGACGGCTGGCGTCTTACTGTGTGCGCATGAGCGGAACGGAATCCGAAACCGAACAATCGGACGCCTTGTCGGGACCGGCATCGCTTGCATTCTCGGCCACGAGCATGCTGGGACCCTTCGCCACTGCACGCTCGCGGACGGCGATCAAACCAACACGGCTCTCGGTCGCCAATGTCGGCGCCACGGAACTGACGCTTGCGCCGCCGCACGTTGACCGGGTGCGGCGCAGCGAGGAGGGCGCCGGCGCCGACGGCAGCCTCCACGCCACCCTGATATCTCCCGCTGACGGGGTCCTGGCACCAGGCGATGAAGCGCTGATCGAGATCAGCGGCGCTGCACCGGGACGCCCCGGCATCTACGCATCGGCGATCCGCATCGGGGCCGATGGCGCCCGGACTCTGGCAATCCCGCTCACGGTGGCGGTGTCGGCGAGCCCGTTATGGGGCATCGCGTGCATGCTCCTCGGTCTGGGAGTCGTCGGCACGACAGGCGCGCTCACCGGCGAGAGCGCCGTCGCCTCCCAGCTTCGCGATGTACTGGCAGCGCGGCAGCTCACCCATGAATGGCTCGAACGCCATCCGCCGCCGGAACGCCTCGGCCAGGATGTCGCGGACATGGACGGCGGTTTCGATGCCGCGATCGCGGCACTCGGCCAGCCGCGTGCGCTGTCGGTTGTGGATCACCGGCCGGATGAAGCGAATGCACGCCTGCAGCCGTCGCTTGCCATCGCCGCGACGCTGCGGACGCAGGTCAAGGACAGCAGCCCCGCCGCGGCGGAGGTCGCCGATCTTACCCGTGACTGGCAGGCGCTGCAGACACAGATGAACGTGACGGCACACGAGGCTCGGCCGGAAGCATCAACCCAGCCTGGAATTGCCGGGCGGCTCGACAGCTTCATCTACGGCTGGAAGCAGCAGTTCATCCGGGTCCCGATGCAATGGGTCACGCTCGAACTGACCCCTCAGCTCGATCGGGTGCATCTGCTGCTGGCCGCGGGGCAGGAGGACGCGGCTAGGGCGCAGGCGATTGCGGTGCGGCGCTGGATCAGACGGGCCGCCGCCATGCTCGACGACCGCCTGCACACCTGGATCGCCTACGCCGGTGCAGCCGGCGCCATTGCCGCCGCGGATCTGACGATGCGCCAGAGGCTGGCCGCCGCGGATCTGCCGCAGGCCGACCGTGTCGCCATTCAGGATCAGTTGGACGCCGCGGCGGCAAAGCTCGGCGACCAGGCGACGCCTGCCTCCTTCGCCGCGGCGCATAGGACGATCACGGCTGCCGAGACCGCCCTGATCCGCGCCCGCGCCGGGCAGATGAAGCAGCGGTTCCAGGCCGAAGTCGATAAGGCAATGGCGGAGACGAGCACCGAGCGCATCCAGACCGTGGTCGATGAGGTGATGGCGGTGAAGCCGGCCTCGGCGCAGGACAAGATTGCCGGCCTGACCCGCATTCTCGCCGCGTGGCGCGAGATGATCGCCGGCGTGCCGGACGCGCATGCGCGTGAGGCGCTCACGGCGCGCGCCGACGCCCTGGCACAGGCGTTGTCCGCGGGTGACCCGAGCGCGACACCGCCGCTTTATCGTGCGCTCCTGAATGCCTGGAGCGACTGGCAGACGCAGCACGTGAGCGCCCAGACCGCGCCGATCCTGCGCGCCGAATGCACGGAAGAACGCGATGCGCTGCTGCGCAATCTCGTCGGAACGGACGAGAACGTCCGCCTGCAGCCGGCCGGACCGAGACAGATCGCCTGGGAGGCTGATCTGGATCGGATCCGGTACGAAACACTGCAGGCAGTGCCCGACGGCGAGGCCGTGCACGACTGCCTCGATGTGCTGGGAGGGCTGGAAAAGCGGCGAATTGCCCAGTCAAACGACGTTTTCACCGCGATGCTGGCAAATGCAGCGATCCCCGCGGCCGCACGCGTTGCCTCGGCGGAGCTTTCCGGCGTTGCCGAGGCGATCGAGCTGACCCGCCAGCTCGCGAACGGGCCGCGGCCGTTGACCCTGCAGATCCGCACGCCGATGGACGAACGCACCGTCGGACGCCGGATCGTCTTCGCGGTCGACGGTCTCGACCCGCTCTGGGGTCCCGGCGTCCAGGTCGGCATCGATTTCCAGGATGGCAAGCGCCCGCTGATCGTCAGCGCGGAGGCGATCCGGCAGGGCGGCCCGATCGAGCACGAGTACGCCGCGCCGCGCACACTGCATCCACGCCTGCTCGCCGCCGAACAGCTCGACGCGACGCTGACGCCGCAGGGCCGGCTGCTTGGCGAGGGTGAGACGACGCTGCTGCTTCGCCCGTCGCCCGTCACGCGCGCGCAGGCTCTGGCCGATGCCTTTCTGAATGCGCGGTTCGCGCTCGCGCTGCTGGTCGCGTCGGTGGTCTATTACTGGCGCTTCCATTCCGGGAAGAAGGCGCTCGGCGAGAAGAGCTTCGATTACGTGGAGGCGTTCGCGGTGGGTTTCGCCGTCAGCCTCGCGGTCTCCGAGCTGCCCGAGAAGATCGCTGCACTCGCACCCATCAAGACGTAGGACTCGGCGCGAATTACTGCGTCAGTTGCAACCAGCCTTCTGCACTTCTCGTCATCCCGCACTTCTTGTCATCCTCGCGAAAGCGGGGAAGACGAGAAGGGGCGGGACTCTCGCGAGGTGTCTTACACCTGAGCAGGAACCTTGCCGGCGGCATCGGCCGGCTGATCCCCGCCCCGCTGCACCAGGATCTCGCGGATCCGGCGGCCCAGCTCGGCGAGATGATACGGCTTGGAGATCAGCGGCATGCCGGCGCGCACGGCCTCCTGGGCGCCGCCGCTGTAGCCGGTTGTCAGCAGCACTCCGAGGTGCGGGTAGCGCTGCCGGATCGTGCGGGCCAATTCGACGCCGCTCATGCCGCCGGGCATCATGACGTCGCTGAAGACGAGGTCGATCGTCGGGACGCTCGCCAGCACCTCGAGTGCGCGCCGTGCATCGGCCGCAAGCAGCGTGCGATAGCCGAGCTGCTGGAGCAGGGTCCGGCTGATCTCCGCAACCTCCGGATCGTCCGCGACGATCAGGATCGTCTCGCTGCCGCCCGCCGGAACCGGTGCGACGCAGTCGGCCGGTGTGACGGTCTGCAATTCGCTGCGCGGCAAATAGAGGGTGATCGAGCTGCCGTGTCCCAACTTGCTCTCGATGGTCGTTGTGCCTCCCGACTGCCTGGTGAAGCCGTAGACCTGCGACAGTCCCAGTCCCGTGCCCTGCCCGATCTCCTTGGTCGTGAAGAACGGTTCAAAGACCTTTGTCAGGTTCTCCGGTGAGATGCCCTCACCGGTATCCGTGAGGGTCAGCGCGACAAAGTCGCCTGCAAGACTGCCAGGCGCGGACTGCTTCGTCAGTGTCAAGTTTCTTGCGCTGACGACGAATTTGCCGCCGTTCGGCATGGCGTCACGCGCATTGACCGCGATGTTGAGGAGCGCCAGCTCCAGTTCGCCGGCGTCGACCTCGGTCAGCCAGATCGTCGCCGGCACGTCGAATGCGACCTCGATGTCGCCGCGGAACGAGCCGCTGAGCATCTCCTGCAAGCGCGGCAGCCGCTCCGACAGATCGATGACGCTCGGGCTGAGAGTCTGCTGTCGCGAGAATGTCAGAAGCTGGCGTGTCAGACGCGCGCCACGATCGCTCGCACGGTCGATCGCATCGAGCGCGCGGACGTATCGCGGTTCGTGGATCCCCGCACGCAGCAGTTCGGCATTGCCGGTGACGACCAGCAGGAGGTTGTTGAAATCGTGTGCGATGCCGCCGGTAAGCTGGCCGACCGCCTCGAGACGCTGCGCCTGCCGCAGCGCCGCCTCGGTACGCCGCTGCGCGGTGAAGTCGGTGACGAAGGCGAGGATCCGCTGGAATGTTCCCATGCCGTCACGATCGATCTGCGTCGATATCACGACGTCGAGAATCTCGCCCGATTTCCGGACAAGCTGGTGCTCGCTGTCGCGTGCGCCGCCGACATCGATCGTATGGCGCCATTCGTCCGCCACCGCGGTGGCCGAGGCTGCGGTATGGAAGCTGGTGATGTCGTGGCCGATCACCTCGTCCCTCTGGTAGCCCAACAGCTCAAGCCAGCGGTCGCTCACCGCTGTCAGCTTCCCGTCGCTGTCGCACGCGTGCATCGGAACCGGCGTCCTGGCGTATAGCGCGCGATAGTTCGCCTCGCTGGCTTCGGCGCGCCGGTGCGCCTCTTCCTCGCTGCGGGCACGTCGGATGACCGCGATGGCACTCAGCAGAAGGGCGACGGCGGCCGCCACGGCCAGCATTCCGAAAGCGAGCGCGCTCGGCAGCCACTCGTTGCGGACATTTCCGCGATCGACTGCGCTGACGATGTAGAGCGGGTAGCCCGAGAGCTTGCGATATCCCAGGGTCCGCGCGATGCCATCGATGGGCGAGGGTGTGCGGTCGAACTGCCCGGCGTCAGCCTTCCGCATGATGTCCATCGCCACCTGGCTGAAACGCGGCGGACTGTTACCGGCTGCCATCGGCGCGTCGGGATAGCGCGCCAGGACGGTTCCGTCCTCGCGCACCAGGCTGATGCTGTCGCCGGGCGAGACAACGCGTCGCCAGAATTCGGTCAGATGGTTGGGCGAGATGTTGAGCGCGGCGATGCCGCGAAACGATCCGTCGCGATCGGACAGGCGTTTGACGACACTGAAGATCGGCTGACCGGTCACGCGGCTGACGAAGGGACCGTCGACGACAAGCTCGGCGCCCGCCTGCGCCGCCTGGAAATAGGGAAGGGATGCGACGTTGGCGTTCGTTGCCGCCGCCGCACTGCTGGTTTGCAAGAGATCTGCGGGGCTGGAGACCTCAGGGTCGCCTTGTGGACCGGCGATGAAAACGCCATCGATCTCGGTGATGCCGCGGACCAGATCCTTGAGGCCACGGCTGAGCTCAGACCGCCGGGTGGCGATTTCGGGCCAGCTCAATCCTCCGATGTGGTCGGCGACGCGCGCCAGGATGATCGCGTCCGACTGCACCAGCCTCTGCGTGTCCTCGTTGAGCAGCTCGACCTTTCGGCTGATGGCAACCGCCGTGTCCTGCTTCACCCGGTCCCACGACCACCACGCCATGGCAGCAAACAGCAATGCGGGACCGAGAATCGTGGCGAGTAGGAGCGCTGTGAAGGAGATCCGGGACTTTCGTGTCACTGGGAATGGCTCGCGCCCGAATGAAACCCGCTTGACTGCATTACCCAATTTCTATGCGGCCGCGGTCTCCGGCGCAAGGGCCATGTCGCTAGCATTCCTGTACCAGGACCGTAACCAGAGCCGGGTCAAGGCCGCCAATCGCCCGTGGCGGTGGCATGGCGGAGAGGGGGTCCGCCTAACCGCTGCCCCGGCATATTTCGAGGCAGGCCACAAACCACAAAAAGTCTGGCGACATTTGCTATGCCTTCGGCCATCGCCGCTCCCCTTTGTCGCCCTCGATCCCGCGCCATGATGTATGCTGTTTGGGTGGGCGAGGCTATCGGCAAGCTCAATGCGGCGAAGATGCGGACCCTGATCAAGCCGGGGACGTATAGCGACGGGTCCAGCCTCTACCTACAGGTGCGCGGCGCCGAGCAACACGCCTGGCTGTACCGCTGCAAGCTGTACGGCAAGCCGCACCCGATGGCCTTGGGGACCGTCGCGGTCGTTGTCGCTGGCCGACGCCCGCGACGTCGCTGCCTTGGCCTGCAGGCTGGTCAGGCAGGGGATTGACCCGATTGCCCGACGCAGGCCGATGCTGCCTAGCGGGCAGGCATCAATACCTTCGCCGAGGTGGCGCACGCCTACATCGCGGCGCACGCGGCCAGTTGGCGCACTGCCAGGCATCGCCAGCAGTGGCGCAATACGCTTGACACCCACGCCCGGCCGGTGCTGGGCAGTCTCGGCGTCGCAATGGTGGACACTGGCACCATCATGCGCGTGGTTGAGCGAATTACTGCGCTGTGAACTATGAAGGCGGTCGGCAATGCCCGCCTTCGAAGCCCAGCGTAGCCAACGTGCCTGATTTCAAAACCTCTGAACTCGTGACGACGCTCGAACCGGAACCATCGCTGTAAAGCACGCATCGCGACTTGTATGCATTTGCCGTCGCCACACTCACAATAAAGGGGGGACCCGATGCCTCTCGATCAGCCAGCCACCAGCAAAGGCAACGGAGCGATGAAGACGTTTGTGGCCCTTGCAGCAGGGTGGCGGTCAGCTTTTCACTCGCTGCCACGGCCGCCCCACCGCCAGGTGCCGATCCGAATGATCCGATGAGGTTGTGGTTTCGTGACCTCATGCGGCCGGATACCAACACGTCATGTTGCGATTCGTCGGACTGTCTGCGCGTCGAGGTCCGCATGACACCAGCCGGCTGGGACGCGTACATCCACAACAGGTGGATTCCTGTACCGCCGGATCGAGTGTTGCGTCAGGACAATCCAACCGGTGAGGCGGTGGCCCGCTACCAGCCCAATTTGGGCATCATCTGTTTCGTGCCGCCACCACAGACATAGTCCCTGAAAGACAAATTTGCGCGGATAGACCCCGGCGCTCGCCGACGATCCGCACATTACAGCAATGTTACCCACTGGTCGGTTCGAAAGTCTGTGCATATCCCTGTGCACAGGCTGCGCCAGGGAGCCGACTCCCGCCCAACACAACGTTTTGCCTGGACTTCGGGCAGCCGACGATTTTCCTGTCGCCGATCAGAATATTTGCGGCGACGGCATAGGATTGAACGGCGTCGCCTGCGTCAATCGTTACAGATGAGGTTTTCCGTGGAGGGGAAAAGGGCGCATTTTCGACGCGGTGTACTGATCTGGATCAATGCTGCGCGCTCCGTGGCTGCTTAGGCTGCAAGTGTCCAGTCGAGTGACGCGGGCCGGGATTTATCGCAAGCAACGCTCAAACGCGAGCATCGCGCGGCGGTTGATGCGAAAGGAGACGCCATGAGAGACGATCCCACCTCCGCCATCGTGGCGGCGCTTACCGCACTACAGAACGTGCAGCAACGATTTGAGGAAGCGCTCGAAAGGCTGCGGATTGACGTGATGGGTCGGATGGATCGAGTGGACACCGCCATCGCGGCCATTCGTGACGATATCACGGTTACGATGCGCTTGGCTGACCGCGCGCAAGAGGCCGCCGATCAGACACGTGGGCACCTTAGCGCCCTTGGCGACCGGGTTACGGCAATGATGCACCAAATCCAGGACCTGCAAGCTGAAGTTCGCCACCTCAAGGGCGAGGGGCCACGCACCGAACAGAACGCGGCGCCTGCTTCCGGATTTGGCCGATGATGCTCTTGGTGGGCCAAGTCTTCGATCGCTCCTCAAGCGCCTGCAAATGGCGTATCGACAGATCGAGCGAGGGCGCATGGTCTCCTGTTGGTCGATCAGCAGACGCATCCGCGGCGTTCGCCCGGGGCAGGCGCTGATGCCTGGAGATGCTGACGCCAACCGCCAGCAGTAGCGTGACCAGGCGCTCGACCGTCAACTGGCCCCCCGGCGTTCGCTTCGGCCAAGCCTGGTGATACTGCAACAGCACGAAGCCTGTCCCTGCGAAGGCGGGGGGCGCAGTGCGGGCCCGAAGCTGGCCCGTGCGAAAGCCTGCGCCGAGCGTAGGCCCGGGCGCGGGGGTGGCCGCGAATGCCGCTGGCGCCACGATCGCCCGACCGTCACGACGTCCCAGAACCGATCGGGAGACGGGAGTGCGGCCGTCGCGCAGCAGTGAAATACTGCCGTTACATTTCGGCGGCAGCGTGCCCAGGTTGTCTGGATCAGACGGCATATGGCCGGACGATGTGGGCTGGTAGCTCAGCGGTAGAGCACGCGCCGGATAAGCGCGCGGTCGGTTGGTTCAAGTCCTTCCCCGGCCCACCAAGACTTTCCCACCGTCCAAACGGTGCGCACCCGGCCTGCGTCTGGCGCTCGTTTGCCGCAAACGGGACCCGGAGGCAGCGAATGGCCGGGGGAGTTGGAGAAACCCCGGCCATCCGGACCATCGCACCGGTCCAGGAGTTAGAGCCGATGCTTGAAACATTACCACGGCACACAGAATAAGTCAACCCGATGCTTGAAGAGCATCTTTCCTAAATGTCGCACGACGTCGAGCCTTTCTCAAAACGGTAAAGTGGTCTCTTCAGAGATATATTCCAGACAATTCCTAATGGAAGCTAACATCAATGAAGGTGCACCGCAGACCCGAGTCTTGTGGCGACCGCGTCAGGGGCTTCAGGCAGCGCGACAGCTACGTATCCTCCCATATACAGCGAATACGCGACCGTCACTGATCTGTTGCTGACCTTTCGGGCCGTCGTCACGTGTCCCGTGATGTTGGCTGGTGTCCCAGCCCAGCCCGCGACGGACCGCGACGGTATGCCGGGGGGCAATTGCGACCGCGAAACTCGCGTCGCCGGGCAGCGCTGAACGCTTGCTTCGTTGCAAGCGAACAAACGGTATTGTCCTGATTTGTCTGCGGGCACTGACTGGCGCGCACGTCGACGCGCCGCCGCTTCGGCTTCTTGTTGCATCTACGAACGAGGTTGAACGGAGGCCGATCCATCCGACAGCATACAAGCTGCGCAGCCAAAAGGGCGCTCAGCCGGCCGCCGCCGTCATCGGGTCGGCATCCACCACGAGCCGATTCCGGCCGTCGTATTTGGCGCGATAAAGCGCCTTGTCCGCGGCATCGATCATAACGGCGGCGGACTCGCCCTGCAGCGAAATAACCGAGGCGCCACCGATACTGACCGTCACGTGATCGGCAATGACGGACGCTGCGTGCGGTAGCCGCAGGTCGGCTACGTCGCGGCGGAGCGTCTCGCCGACCGCTCGCACACCGGCGACGGGAGTGTCGCACAGAACCATCACGAATTCCTCTCCGCCATATCGTGCGCCAAGATCGGAGGAACGACCGCAATTCTCTTGAATGATTGCCGCGACCCGGCGCAGCACCTGATCCCCGGCGAGATGGCCATCGGTGTCGTTGTAGCGCTTGAAATAGTCGAGATCGATCATGAACACCGACAGCGGGGTCTGTGTCCGCATCGCGCGCCGCCACTCCGCTGCAAGATACTCGTCGAAGTAGCGCCGGTTGCCCAGGCCGGTGAGCCCATCGACCCTGGTCAGGCGCTGCAGTTCGAGATTTGCCTCCATCAGTGCACGTTGGCTCTCTTGCAGGGCGCGATCCGTGGCGTCCCGCTGAATCCGAATCAGGTCGGTGTTGATGCCTTCATGCAGAACGGCGATCTTCTCGCGCAGAATCTCGGGGAACCGGCTTGCCTGCCATGCGGTCGGTGTGATGCCCTGATCGGCGTCGAACAGGGCGAGCGTCATAATCGCATTGCGCGTCCGCAACTCCATGCGCAGGGAGTCTCCGGCTGGAGGCGGGAACTCCGGATCGAAGTCTACGTCGGACCCGTCTGCCGCATAGAAGTATTCGGCGTGCATTAGAATTTGGCACTGCGGCCAGATGTCGCGCACAAACAAGGTCTCGCCCCAGCCACCATGGCCCAGCACCAGGTCGGGTGTGAAGCCTTCCTTCTGCAACGTGCGCAGAGCATTCGCGACGGCGGCTCCGCGGGCGACGCGATCTGTATAGTACTTGGCCAGTGGGACGTTGGTGCGCGCGTGCCGCGGATCGAAGGGGTAGGTGCGGACTGGTATGATCAGCGGCCTGTCATAGCCGGTCGGCACCAGGGCAAGGAGTTCGTGCCCGGACTGTCGCTACAGTGCTGTCGCGATCTGCAGGAACTGCCCGGGAAAATTCTGGTGCAAGAACAGTACGCGCACGCTCTGCCTCCTGCCGTGCCTATGCGTTGGATAGTCGCAATTTCCGACGCCGGCGATCCGGCCCCTGACCTTCACCATTGAACGGAAGATCGCCCCGGACGCAGCGAAAGCTGCTATTGGACGGGCGACCCTGGGCGAGAAGATCGCCAATCAAGCCGAATGCGATTGGCAACGATTATCCTGTGGTCTGTGGGGGTGGTTGCGCCGGGAGACCCGGCGCCTGCACACGCCTGCTCCGAAAGCTGCCCGCCGATCTCGGCGCTGCGATCGTCATCGTCAACGACCTCAGGACCGCGGCTACCACGCTCGCAAAGGCGCAACACCCCG
>CAWCDM010000153.1:0-26406 GCA_963794185.1 uncultured Alphaproteobacteria bacterium
AAGGTCGAACTTCGTGTCTTTGTGGTGAACCTTTTTCTTACTGCCCGCCGGTCACGTCGATCGTCAGTCCCGTGACGAAATCCGCATCGGAGGAGGCCAGGAAGCAGATCACCTTCGCCTGGTCCGACGCCTCCGCCACCCGCCGCAATGGGGTGCCTCGACCTCCGCCGCCTGAGCCTCTGGCGAGCGCTGGTTCCAGTGCGGCCTGATCCGTTCCGTCAGCGTCAGACTGGGCGCGATCGCATTGATGTTGATCCCGAACGGCCCCAGTTCGAACGACAGCTTACGCGTGAACGCGATAATGCCGCCCTTCGCCGCGCCGTAGGCGCTGCCGCTGGCCACACTCAGCCCGCGGCCGGCGATCGACGCCAGATTGACGATCTTGCCGCTCTCTGCCGTTTCATCACTGGCACGACCGCATGGGTGAACAGGAACGTCCCGTTCAGATTGAATTTGATCATCCGCTGCCAGTCGTCCAGCGACTGCTCCTCCACCGGCGCCCGGCTTCGAATGATCGTGCTGCCGCCGACCGCGTTGACCAGGATATCGATCCGGCCGAAGTCTCACTGCCCCCTCGACAACCGCATCCACCTGGCCCGATCCAGCGCGTCGAGCAGCGCCGTACGTGCGTCCGGCCGCCAAGTTCACGCGCCATCTCCAGTCGAGCCGCGTTCGTGGTTATCCACGCCGACCACCACCCCACCTTCGGCCGCCATGATCTCCGCCGTCGCGCGGCCGATCCCGTTCGCCGCCGCGGTGATCAGCGCGATCTTGTCCTTGAACCGCATTGTTCACCTCCCTCCCTCAGTTCAGCCGGGCGGCCTGTGCCATCACCTCGATCGCTTCAGGCTGACGCGACCGACGTGAGACTGGTGGCGCCGGAATCCTCCCAGGCGCGGAAGCGCTGCTGATGCGATCCGGCGGCCCGACCAGCGACTTCAGATCGACCCACTCATCCGGCACCGCGGCGATCGCCTCGTCCTTGCGATGCGCCAGATAAGTTCCTGGATCCGTTCGGCGGCATCGCCGAAACCGCGCCGGATCATCAGGTCCTTGTGGAAGTTCTTGTCCTGGTGGCCCATGCCGCCGACGTACAGTGCGACTTCGGGCTTCATCGCGCCAGCGCGCCTTGACGTCGCTGTCGACCTCGACATGCATCGACGCCTGGATCTCGAAGTCCTTCAGGCTCTTGCCGTTGCCCGCGCGGCGAAAACCTTCCTCGAGCCACGGCCTATATTCCGCCAGCGAGCCGGGCACGAAGCCCATCGGCAGCCAGCCGTCGGCGATTTCCGCTGTCAGCTTCACGGTCGATTCGTTGCCGGTGCCAGATAGATCGGGATGTCCGGGTTCATGTGCAGGATCGACTTCAGCGGCTTGCCGACGCCGAGCGCGCCCTCGCCGGTGTAGGGCAGGCTGATCTCCCGGCCGTCATGCGTCACCGGGCTCCTCGCGCCGGAAGATCTTGCGCATGATCGCGACGTAGTCCTTCAAGCGGTAATACGGCCGGCCCCATGGCTCGCCATACCATCCCTCGACGATCTGCGGTCCCGACACGCCGAGCCCGGCGATGAACCGGCCGCCGCCCGCCAGGGCATCGACCGTGGCGGCGCACATCGCGGCATTGGCCGGCGTGCGCGCGGCAAGCTGCATGATGCCGGTGCCGAGCTTGATCCGCTTCGTCAGCGCCGCGAGATAGGCCAGCGGCGTGACGGCATCCGAGCCATACGCCTCCGCTGTCCATACGGAATCATATCCAAGCTCCTCGGCGCGCTGCACCAGCTTCACCGGCATGTCCAGATGCGCGCGCGAATAGCCGATCGAAAGACCGAGCTTCATCGTGTGTTCTCCGTCGCGTGTGTCGCGCGCGGAATCGGCAGGCCGAGATTCTCCCGCAGCGTCGCGCCCGTGTAGTCCTTGTGGTAAAGGCCCCGCCGCTGCAGCTCCGGCACGACGTGGCGCACGAAATCCATGTAGGTGCCGGGCACATGTGTCGCGGCCAGCACGAAGCCGTCGGCAACCGGCTCGGTGAACCATTGCTCCAACCCGTCCGCGACCTCCTTCGGCCCGCCGACAAACGGGTTGTTCGGGCGCGCTCGATGGCTGTAGCTGATGAAGTCGCGCGGCGTCGGATTGGTGATCCCGCTCGCACGCAACACGCGGTCGCGCATCGACTGCGTGCCGGAGATGTTCGCCAGTTCGTCGTCAGTGAACGGCTCGTCCAGGCCCTTGGAGGTGAAATCGAAGTTCATCGCTTCCGACAGCAACGAAAGCGCGTCCTCGTCCGTGGCCAATGTTTCAATGAACGCCATCTTGTCCTCGGCCTCGGTCTTGGTTTCGGCGCAGACCACATAGGCGGATGGCGTGATGGAGAAATGGTCGGGATTGCGTCCCTGGCGCGCAACGTCATCCTTCAGTTCGTGATAGAGCTGTCGTCCGTGCGCCATGCTGGTGTGCGTGGAGACGAAGATCAGCTCGCCCCAGCGTGTCGAGAACTGCTTGCCGCGGCCGCTCTGCCCAGCCTGGATGACCACGGGTTGACCTTGCGGCGAGCGCGGCACGGTGAACGGGCCGCGCGAGCGGAACCAGCGGCCCTGATGGTCCAGCCGCCGCACCTTGTCGGGATGCGCGAACAGGCCGGCCTGCTTGTCGATGACGATCGCGTCGTCATCCCAGGAATTCCAGTGGCCGAGCACCACTTCCATGAACTCATCGGCACGGTCGTAGCGTGTGTCGTGCTCCAGGTGCTCGTCGTATCCCATGTTCAACGCTTCGCCGTCGTTCATCGACGTCACCACGTTCCATGCGGCACGGCCGTTTGACATCAGGTCGAGCGTGGCGAACGTGCGCGCCACATGGAACGGTTCGAAATAGGTGGTGGAACAGGTGGCAGCGAGGCCAAGACGCTCGGTCGCCATGCCCATCACGGTGAGCACGGTGATCGGGTCCATCTTCACGCAGCGTATGCCGTGCTCGACGGTATGGCGGTGGTCGTTGCCGTAGCGATCCGGCATTGCCAGGCGGTCGTCGAAGAAGCCGATATGGAATTTGCCTTCCTCCAGCACGCGGCCGATCGTGCGGTAGTAGTCGGCCGACATGGAATTGTCGCGCGATTCCGGATGGCGCCAGGAGCTGACAAGGTTCGTGCAGTTCTGCGCCTGCAGGAAACCGACCATGACCATCTGGCGCATTCTGTGGCTCCGTCGCGGGAGCTGGATCATCGCGCGGAAGCGCGGGCGACGCAAAGTGCCGGCGAGGCGCTCCCCTGTCATTGCGAGGAACGCAGCGACGAAGCAAGCTGGACCACGGAGCACAATACCCTCGGGATTGCTTCGCTCCGCTCGCAATGACAAGGGAGGGCGACCCCATGCTTGGCCTCGTCAACACACCGAACGGCACGGCTCCGGTCGAACTGCGCGAGCTGCCCGAACCAAAACCCGCGCGCAACGAGGCGCTCGTCGAAGTACGCGCATTCTCGCTCAACCGGGGCGAATTGCGGTCGTTTCGCAATAACGAGGAAGGCTGGGTGCCGGGACAAGACGTGGCCGGCGTCGTGCTGCGCCAAGCCGAGGATGGCAACGGCCCGGCGGCGGGAACACGGGTCGTCGCGCTGATGGACGAATTCGGCTGGGCGCAGCGTGCAGCGGTCCCCGGTCATCGCATGGCGGCGCTGCCCGACAACGTCAGTTTCTCGCAGGCGGCAACGCTGCCGGTCGCCGGCCTCACCGCGCTGCGCACTTTGCGTCACGGCGCCCCGCTGCTCGGCAGGCGCGTGCTGATCACTGGGGCTGCCGGCGGCGTCGGCACCATTGCCGTGCAGCTTGCGGCAAGTTCGGGAGCGCGCGTTACCGCTGTGGTCGGCCGGCCGGAGCGTGCAGCGGGGATCAGGGAGCTTGGCGCGGCGGACGTCGTCCAGGGAATCGACAGCGCACAGGGTCGCTTCGGGCTGATCCTGGAATCCGCGGGCGGTGCGTCGCTCGCCAGGGCGATTCAACTTGTCGAGGCCAAGGGAACGGTTGTGGTGTACGGCAATTCGTCGTCCGAGCCCACGACGATCAGCTTCGCGGATTTCCGTGGTGCGCAAAATTCTTGTGTGCAGAGCTTTCACTATTTCACCTCGGAAGCGGAGGAGCACTTCGCGCCGGACCTTGCGCTGCTGGTCTCGCTGATCGCCGAGGGATCACTGAAGCCGCGGATCGGCGTGGAACGGAGCTGGCGCGATATCGCACAGGTCGCAGAGCAATTGCGCGAACGGTCCGTACCAGGGAAGGCAGTGCTGCTGGTGAATTGACCTCAAGTCGTCATCCCCGCGGAAGGGGGACCCAGGGGCCGTGAGTGCAGATTGGTCGCCTGGGTTCCCGCTTTCGCGAGAATGACGAAGATGCGTGAACTGATGTTTCAAAAGGGAGGAGACACTCATGGAATTCGCCGGAAAGGTTGCGCTGATCACTGGTGGTGGCGGCGGAATTGGCCGCGCCAGCGCGATCGGCTTCGCGGGGCGCGGCGCCAGGATCGTGGTGGTCGATCTCGACCAAACCGCGGGTGAGGCCAGCGCCGAACTGGTCCGCCAGCGTGGCGGCGATGCGCGTTTCGTGCGCGCGGACGTCACCAAATCCGCCGACGTGCAGAACTACATCAAGGCCACGCTGGATGCCTATGGCGCGATCGACTGCTTCTTCAACAACGCCGGCATCGAGGGCAAGGCCGCGCCCACCCAGGAATACGACGAAGCAATCTTCGATGCGGTGATCGGGGTGAATCTGAAGGGCGTGTTCCTCGGCATGCGCCATGTGCTTCCTGTGATGCTGAAGCAGGGGCGCGGCGCTATCGTGAACACCGCATCGGTCGCGGGGTTGTTCGGCGGAGCCGGGATGTCGGCCTATGTCGCCTCGAAGCACGGCGTGCTTGGCCTCACCAAGGTCGCGTCCGCCGATGTTGCGCGTCTCGGCGTCAGGGTGAACGCAGTGTGTCCGGGACCGGTCGAGACGCGCATGATGCGCTCGATCGAGGCGCAGCGAAATCCCGCCGACCCGCGGGCGGTGCACGATGCGACCGCCGCCAACACGCCGACCGGCCGCTACGCGACACCGGAAGAGGTGGCGAACGTGGTGATGTACCTGTGCTCGGACCTCGCCGGCGACATCACCGGAACGCACATCGTCATTGACGGTGGCCGGTCGGGCTCTGGCGGAGCTCCGCCAGCCGCTGCTCGGCCCGCTTGAGGTTGTAGCGTGCGATGGCGCGCTGCTGCAGGCGCGCCGGTCCATCCAGCGCGGCGATCGCATCGCGATAAATGGCGATTGCCTCTTCGACCGGCGCCGCGTCGTTCAGAGCCGTCAGCGCGTTGGCGAGGTTCGTGCTGGCCATCGCCCACTCCAACGGCGTGGCATCGCTGGTATAGACCTCCAGCGCCGCGCGACAGGCTGCGACGGCGTCGCGCAGAACATCGCTGTCGCCGTCGCGTTCACCGAGCACGCGCAACGCCTGGCCGAGATTGCTCTGCGTCAGCGCCAGGTCGAGCGGTGAATCCTGCTGGGAATATTCGTCCAACGCGACGCGGTAGTGATCGACCGCATCGCGCAGGGCAGCGGTATCTCCCGTGCGCTCGCCCAACAGCGACGATACCGCGCCGCAGTTGCGCTGCATGCGCGCCCAGTCGTTCGGGGCGGCCTCCCGCGTATACACGGTCGTTGCCGTACGGTAGCTGCCGAGCGCTGCCTGCAGCCAGGCCGGATCGCTGTCGCGCTCGCCGAGCACCACTTGCGCGGCGCCAAGCAGCGCCATGGTACGCGCCCAGTCCTGCGGTGTGGTTCGCGGCGAATACACCTCCAGCGCGGCGTCGCATGCCGTCATCGCCGCGTGCAGCATCACCGGATCGTCGATGCGCGCGGCCAGTGCGCGCAATGCCGCACTCAGCCGGCTCTGCGTCTTCGCCCAGTCGAGCGGCACCTCCCCGCGCGGCGCTAACCGGAGCGCCGCATTGAAGCCGGACACCGCGTCGGCGATGACCGAGATATCTTCGGCCGCCTCGCCCTCCTGCAGAAGGACCTCGGCCCGCGCCATCGCCTGGCGCCAGGCCTCGTCGGCGCTCATTTCTCGGCGCGCATTTCGGAGAAGGTTTCCTTCGCCGTGAGCAGTGCCTCGCGGATCAACGGGACGCCGACATAGCCGCCGAGATGCAGCAGCGACTCGACCAGTTCATCCTCGGTCCAGCCCTGGTTGCGTGCCATGCGCAGATGCAATTTCAACTCCGGATCGCGGCCGTTGGTGGCGTCGGATATTACGCAGATCAGCGCACGGGTTTTCAGGTCCAGGCCGGGCCGAGTCCACAGCGCGCCGAAGATCGTCTCCTGCGTCACCTCGGCAAATTTGCTCATGATCGGATCGTTGTAGACGGTCTTGTCGATCCGCTCGACCGCCGCGTCCCCGAGCAACTTGCGCCGCATCTCGCGGCCTTTCTCACGCAGTGTGATTTCTGCCATTTGGTTTCTCCCCAAGAAGAATTCACCACAGAGACACAGAGGCGCGGAGAAACTCTGTGCCTCTCTGCCTCTGTGGTGAATTCTATAACTCTACCACCACGTAGTTCTGCTCGACCGACACCGGCACCGTCTCGGCCACGAACGGTCCCTTTGCCAGCGCCTCGCCCGGCACGACATCCACCTGATAGGTGCGCGCCTTCACGCTCTCCGGATGGCACCAGGACTGGCCGGTCTTGATGTCGAACTCCCAGCCGTGCCACGGGCAACGCAGCATTTCGCCGTGCCGCTCCAGCCGGTACTCGCCGGGTCGGTCCGCGGTGAAGCGGCCCAGAATTGGCCCGATGCACAGCGGTGCGCCTTCATGCGGACAGCGGTTGATCAACGCGAAGAACTCGTCTTTCACATTGAAGATGCCGATCTCCCGCCCGGCGACGGAGACGATCTTGCAGGTGCCCGGCGCGATCTCGCTCGCGGGTGCGACAACGTGCCGGGCCATGCGCTCACTCCAGGCCGTAGAACGCCAGCGCATTCTCGCCGAACACCATCGCTTCTGCTGCTCGCTCAGCGGCGCCTTGAAGGCGTAGCGCGGATCGTCCTGGTCCCAGTGCGGATAGTCGGTCGAGAACATGATTCGGTCCCAGCCGATCCACTCGCACGTGGCCAACAGGTCCTCCGGCCGCTCAGGTTCCTCGATCGGCTGCGTCGTCACCCAGATGTTGTCGCGGATATATTCCGACGGCAGCCGCTTCAAATGCGGCACCTCGTCGTGCAGGCGCCTGTAGTGCTTGTCGAGCCGCCAGGTCAGCGACGGCAGCCACGCGAAGCCGCCCTCTACCAGCGCCACGCGCAGATTTGGGATGTGCTCGAACACGCCTTCGATCACCAGCGAGGTGACCAGTGCCTCCTTGCTCTGCGGATAGGACGGATGCTCCTCGTGATAGAACGACGGCCAGCCGCCGCCAGTCGACGGATGCCCGCTGGTGCCACCCAAGTGCAGCGCGATCGAGAAACCGTTGGCGGCACATGCCTCCAGGATCGGCCAGTAGCGGCGACGGCCCAAAGGTTCCAGTCCGCGCGGCGGGATCATCACATGCGTGAAACGGCGGTCGCCCGCGCGCTTCTCGATCTCCTTGATCGCGGCCTCGGTGTATTCGAGCGGGATCTGCACACCGGCCTTCAACCGCGGCTCGCGGTCGCACCAGACCTGTGCCTCCCACTCGTTCGCCGCGGTCGCCATCGCCGCGCCGAATTCGACATTGCGCTCGTCGGAGCCGCGGCCCAGCAACGGCATCATCAGCCCGTAGGAGACGTTGAACAGGTCCAGCAACTGCGCCTGCATCATCTCCAGATCGGAGCCGGGATGCGTGCCGTCCTTCGGATAGGAGTCCATGCGCATTCCGGTGAACGGCGACATCCGCGGATAGTTGGGCGCATTCGAGAACGGCGCGCGCGAACGCCCACCGACCAAGGCGCGATGCTTGCGCCAGCGCTCGGGCAGGAATTCATCCAGATCGGCGGCCGACTTTGTGTAGGGATGCACGTCGCAATCGACAATGCCGAGCTTGGTCTGCGCCGACGTATCGGCCTGGCGGTCCATAACCGTGACGTTCATCGGATAAGCTCCATGTTCACGCGGACAAACGGGGAAAGGTTTGCATTGCGTTCTCGACTAGAATCTTCCGCAGCAGGTGCTCAGGCAGGCCGTCCGGCAACGCGTCCTTGTCGTCGAAATGCCAGTGCGGATAGTCGGTGGCGAACAGCAGCATGTCGTCGGAGCCGATCTCCTCGATGATGCGCTGCAATTGGTCCGCACGCGGCGGTGCGTCAAACGGTTGCACCGTCAATCGCACATGCTCGCGCGCATAGGCGGCGGGCGACTTCTCCAGCCACGGCACTTCGGCGCGCACGCCGCGCCACGTCTTGTCGGCCCGCCACATCCAGCCTGGCAGCCAGGTCACGCCGGATTCCATCAGGACGACCTTCAGGCGCGGGAACTCCACGAACACGCCTTCCGATATCAGGCTGTTCAGTACGCCGGCGAATCCGGTGGACCACGCGACGTAGTCCTCAAGATAGTAGGACGGCCAGCCAAGATTGGTCGGCGGATGGCGGTAGCTGCTTCCCGCGTGGATGCCGATCGGCAGGTCGAGGCGTTCGGCCGCACGGTAGATGGGCCAATGCTGGCGGCGGCCGAGCGGCAGTTCGCCCATCTCCCACACCAGGACCTGAACGAAGCGCGGATCGGCGGACACGCGCTCGATCTCCTTCGCGGCGAGTTCCGGGCTGTGCATCGGCACGACGATGGAGGCGCGCAGTCGGTCGTCGCGCGACAGCCACTCGGCGGCGAGCCAGTCGTTGATGGCGCGGCACATCGCCGCGGACAAATCCTCGCTGAACACCGCCGGCGCGCCGTGCAGCACGTTGCAGATGGCATAGCGCGTGCCGAACGCATCCAACGCCTGGCTGCGCAGCAGATCGGCGTCGGTGCCGGCGTTGCCCTTTGCCGGCTTCCAGTCGGGCCGGACGTTGATCGGCGCGTTCGGCGGAAAGGCGGACGCGGTGTAGTTGTCGCGCTCCAGTCCACGCATCAGCACGTGCGAGCGCCAGTACTCGTCGAGATAGGGGACGAGCACCTGCATGCTGGGCAATGCCGGGTGGATATCGCAATCGATCGCGCCAGGCGCGGGAACACTCACAGGCCACAACTCCGTCTTGTAGCCAGGATAGGGCCGGGCGGGCGAGGGTTCAATGGTGGGGTCTTCACTGGGGTTTCATTTGTCCGCCGTATCGTCACGCCTCATTCCCTATTGCGTCATCCCCACGCAAGCGGGGACCCAGCGGCCAAAGGTCCTGATGAAGCAGCCCTGTGTCTATATTCTGGCCAGCAAGCGGAACGGGACGCTCTATGTCGGCGTCACTGGCGATCTTGTCCGCCGTGTCTGGTAACATCGCGCAGGCGAAGTCGCAGGCTTCACCAAGCAATACGGCGTCTATCGACTGGTGTTTGCCGAATTCCATGAGTTGATGACCGACGCCATCGTGCGCGAGAAGCGGATGAAGCGCTGGCGGCGGGTCTGGAAGCTCCAATTGATTGAACGCGACAATCCATGCTGGCGGGATTTGTACGACGAGTTCGTACCGGGATCTCGGTCCCCGCTTTCGCGGGGATGACGAAATAGATGAACAGATTTAATACGATACATGACCGGCCAGCTCAATAAATCGTCATCCCCGCGTAAGCGGGGACCCAGGACACTCTCGCGGTTCGACGACCACCCTCACCCCCGCGCCGGGCTGAGCCGGGCCGGCAGCATGAGCGCCAGCGCCAGCGCCACGACGGACAGCATTCCCGCCAGCAGATACGTGTTGTGCAGCGCCAGCGCAACCACATCGATCAGGCGCGCGAGCTCCGCCGCAGCCAGGCCGCTGCGCTGCGCAGGATCCAACAGTCGGTCCACCATGCCCACCGCATCAGGTGCGTCTCGCAGCATCGTGAGGTTCAGCACCGCACCGAATCCCGCCGCGCCGATCGCCTGACCGACGAAGCGCAGGAACATGCACGACGATGTGGCGGCGCCGCGCTGCTGCCAGGGGACCGCGGCCTGGATCGATACGATGAACGTCGTGTTGCACAACCCCATGCCGATGCCGATCACTAGCGAGCCGACACCGGCCCAGATCACGCCGTGCTCCGGCGTCAGCGCGATCAGCACGGCGCTGCCGACGATCAGCGCCAAGGTTCCCAGGATCGCCGTCAGCCGATACGTCGTGCGCACCATCAGCCGGCCGCCGTAGAAGCTCGCGATCGCCCAGGTGACCGACATCATGCCCAGCACCAGCCCGCCCGCGGTCGCGCTGCGGCCCATCGCACCCTGCACATAGGTCGGCAGGAACGCGGAGATGCCGATCATCACCGCGGCGATGACCGCGCCGCCAAGACTGCCGACGAGGATGATGCGGTTGCGCCAGAGCTCCAGCGGCAGCATCGGTTCCGGCGTGCTGTTCTCGTGCACGGCGAGAATCGCCAGGACGGCGATTGCGACGGCGCCGAGGATGACGGTCGTCTCGCGTGGCAGACTGCCGCCCTGCACCAGCACCAGCATCAGCGCGCCGACCCCGATCATCAAAAGCAGCGAGCCAAGGTAGTCGATACGATGCTGGCGATGCTCGACGGTTTCTTCCAGGAATGCCGCGACCATCGCGATGGCCGCCACGCCGATCGGCAGATTGACCCAGAACACGAGTTGCCAGCCCACCTGCTCGACCAGGAAGGCGCCGAGCGACGGGCCAAGCACCGCGGCCACGCCGAACACGCTCGACACCAGGCCTTGCACGTGGGCCCGCTCGGTCGGCGTGTAGATGTCGCCGAGGATCGTGGTGGCGATCGGCTGCACGCCGCCGGCGCCGAATCCTTGCAGCGCGCGGAACAGAATCAGTGCCACCATGCCGTGCGCGAAGCCGCACAACGTCGAACCAACCAGGAAGAGTCCCGCGCCGCCATAGAACACCTTCTTGCGGCCGTAGATATCGGCGAGCCTGCCATAGACCGGGATGGCGACGGCCTGGGTCAGCAGATAAACGGCAAACACCCAGGAGAACAGGCTGAACCCGCCAAGATCGGCGACAATTGTCGGCATGGCTGTGGCGATGATCGTGCTCTCCACCGCCGCCATGAATGTCGCCATCAGGCAGGCGGCGAGAACCAGCCTCCGGCGTGCGGACGGCGCCTTGGTCACAAGGATTGGGGCGGCCCTTACGTGCCTCGCCGTGTGCAAGCCCTCGTCGGGCACTGTTCGCCTCGTTATAGTTGGGACGCGGCGCGCTTCGTGTCATCCCGCCTGACGACTGACAACCTGCATGGCCGCAAAGCTGCCGTGCATCGCGGCGTGCGTGTCACGCGCCCTTGAACACGGGCCTGCGCTTGGCCAGGAACGCATCGCGTCCCTCGGCATGGTCCGCCGTCAGGAACAGCATGCTTTGCAACTCGCGCTCGCGGTCGAGTGCATGTTCCAACCCTTCGGCGAGCAGCCCCTTGGTCAGTGCAACAGGCAGCGGTGCGGCATCGGCAAAAGCCGCGGCGCGTTGCAGGGCGAAATCCAGCGCGCCGCCCTTCGGCACGACATGATCGACCAGACCGATGCGCTCGCCCATCGCAGCATCCATCTGCTCGCCGTACAGCAGCACCTGGCGCGCCCGCCCCGTGCCGATGCGCGCCGGCAGCGTGTGGTTCAGCGCGAGGTCGGCGATCAATCCGATGCGGCCGAACCCTGCGGCGAAACGCGCATCCTCCGCCGCAACGATCGTGTCGCAGCACAGCGCGAGCGACAGGCCGGCGCCCACGGCATAGCCCTCGACCGCCGCGACGATCGGCTTGCTGCAGCGGATCATCAGCCGCACCAGGCGATGCGTGATGCGAAACCGCTCCAGCCCATCGGCCAACGTCTTCACGTTCATCGCGGTGATGTCGCCGCCGGCGCAGAACGTTCCGCCGGCGCCGGTGACGACGACCGCGCGAACGTCTCGTTCGGCCTCGATGCGATCGAACGCTGCGATCAACGCCTCGCGCAACGGCATGGCCAGCGCGTTGCGCCGCTGCGGATTGGTCAGTGTGAGAACGATGGCGTTGCCGTCACGCTCTTCCGTCAGCATCGGCGTCGTGCCCAGGCTGTCATTCATCGTCCTGCTCCACCGGCGCAACGACGCGGAAGCGGGCGCGATGCACCGAGGGTGGGCCATAAAGCGGCGACAGCACCATCGCCTTGCGCAGGAACAGCCCGATATCGTACGCGTCGGTGTAGCCGATGCCGCCGTGCAACTGGATGCAGGTGCGCGTCACCACCATCGCCGCATCCGAGGCACGCACCTTGGCGCGCGACACCGCGGCCTGGCGCTGCGCGGTCGTGGCCGCGCTGTCCAGCACGTTGGCAGCGGAGCCGACCGTTGCACGGGTCAGGGAAAGCTGGATCTGCAAATCCACGGCGCGGTGCTGCAGCGCCTGGAAGCTGCCGATCTTGCGGCCGAACTGCTCGCGCGTCTTCAGGTAGTCGAGCGTCATCGCAAAGGCGCGGTCCATCAGGCCGAACAGATAGGCGGAGCTGGCCATGATCGCGTGTTCCAGCGCCTCCGACGCATCGCCTTCGATCGCTTCGGCCGGCGCCGCGTCGAGGATCAGCGTGCCGAAGTTTCCGCCATCCTGGGTCTGTTGGATTTCCAGCGCCACGCCCGGCGCGTCGCGCTCCACCAGTGCGAGACCGCCAGGCACGGTGACCAGGAACGCATCGGCGCCGGCGGCCATCGGAATGAACATCTTGCGCCCGCTGAGCCCGCCGTCCCGCAGCACCGTCTCGCCGACCGGCTCGATGGTGTTCGGCTTCTCCTGCCAGGCCGGCAGGATGATGCGCACGCCGGCGAGCACCGGCGCGAGATGATCGAGCGGCAGAAGCTGCGCCGCCATCGCGGCCGGGATCAGCGGCTCCGGCACCAGCCCGGCGCCAAGTTCCTCGGCCAGCCCGCAGAACTCGCGCGAGCCGAGGCCGGACCCACCGAAGTCTTCCGGGATGCGCAGCCCAAGCCACCCCATCTCGCACATTTCACGCCAGGTGCCGCGATCGAAGCCGGGCTCGGTGAAGCGGAGCGCGCGGATGCGCTTCAGATCGCCCGTGCGCGGCGCAATGCCCGCCGCGCTGTCCTTCAGCATCTGCAGGTGTTCGAGCGGATCCATCATGGTGTTCGCTCCGCGGCAGTGATCAGTGATCGAGTTTAAGTCGTCATTCCCGCGCAAGCGGGAACCCAGGGGCAATGAGCGGCGCGCTGGCCACACTGGGTTCCCGCTTTCGCGGGAATGACGACTATACGAGCCGCCGCCTACTGGTCGCCACGATGCAGCTTCGCGTCCGTCCTCGCCTGCAACGCGTCGAAGGTCAGGCCGGGCGCGATGTCGAGCACCACGAAGCCGCGCTCGGTCAAGTCGATCACCGCGAGGTTGGTGTAGACGCGCTTCACCGCCCCGACCGCTGTCAGCGGGTATGAGCAGCGATGCACCAGCTTGGACGTGCCGTCCTTGGTGGTGTGCTCCATCATCACCCAGAGCCGCTTCGCACCTGCGGCGAGGTCCATCGCACCGCCGACAGCCGGTGCGGTATCGTTTTCGGAGGTCGCCCAGTTGGCGATGTCGCCGTTCTCCGCCACCTGGAACGCGCCGAGCACGCAAAGATCGAGGTGTCCGCCGCGAATTATCGAGAAGCTGTCGGCGTGGTGGCAGAAGCTGCCGCCCTCGCGCAGCGTGACATATTGCTTGCCGGCATTGATCAGCCAGGGATCGATCTGGTCCTTCGGCGGCGCGGGTCCCATACCCAGCACACCATTCTCGGAATGAAAGATCACCTCGCGCTCCAGCGGAACGTGGTCGGCAACCGCGGTCGGGATGCCGATCCCGAGGTTGACGTACCAGCCCTCCGGGATGTCGCGCGCGACGCGGGCGGCCATCTGGAGTCGGCTCAGCGGTTTGAAATCGGCGACGGTGGTATCGGGCATCGCTGCCTCCTTGTCAGAAACCGGCGGGATCACCGTAAGGCACATGCAGCACGCGGTCCACGAAGATGCCCGGCGTGACCACGTGGTCCGGGTCGATCTCGCCCAGTCCGCGGATGTGCTGTGTCTGCACGATGGTCAGTTTCGCCGCCATTGCGATCACGGGATTGAAGTTGCGGCCGAACTCCTTGAACGTGAGGTTGCCCCAGCGATCCGCCTCCCAGGCTTCCACCAGGCCGACATCGCCGGGCAGCGCATGTTCCATCACGTAATTGCGGCCATCGAACTCCTGGACCTGCTTGCCCATGGCCATCTTGGTGCCGACCCCGGTGGCGGTGAAGAATGCCGGTACGCCAGCGCCTGCCGCGCGCATGCGTTCGGCGAGCGTGCCCTGGGGCACGATCTCCAGCTCGATCTTGCCGGCACGGTACAGGGTTTCGAACACCACCGGGTCCGACGAACGGGGGAAGGAGCAGATGATCTTCCGGACGCGGCCGAGTTCCATCAGACGGGCGAGGCCCACATGGCCGACGCCCGCGTTGTTGGCGGCGACGGTCAGGTCGGCGGCGCCTTGCTCGATCAGTCCGTCGATCAGCGCGTTCGGCTGCCCGACCGCGCCAAAACCACCGATCAGCACGGTGGAGCCGTCCTTGATGCCGGCCATGGCGTCGGCCATGGATTGGACGATCTTGTTGATCATGGTTGGCGCTTCCTCCGGACACTCGGCATCGGTCGGCGGCAATGTTGCGGCAAGGGCACGCCGCCGCCAAGTGCGGGGCGCATGGGCGGTGCGCGCGTCGGCCGGACACGTCTCACCGAGGTGCCATGTTGATCTCCCGACCGCGTACCATTTCAGCGCGACCGCAATCGCTGCCGTTGGGTTTGGCGATATTGTCCCAACGGCGGCGACAGCACGGGTTTCGTCTGCGCTGCGGTCATGACCGGCGTGTCTGCTCTGCCAATATCGTGTTATTCGGTTTGCTCGCGACTATGTGGTGGCGCGGATTTCAGGGGAGCGCAGTCGGCCGGCGAAGGAGGGCCGCGAGACACATCGCGCGACAGGAGATCGCAATCGAGGCCGTCGATCCGCTGGTCTATTTGGCAGGTTCGACCGATTTTTCCATGGGCAACCCACTTCGTGCTCCAGTACCGCGTGCCGAGCGGCGTCAACGGGCAACTTTCCATCTGATCTGTGAAACAATTCACAGCGTATACCATGTTCCGCGTGCTTCTCTGAGGGATGGCGGGCGCACCCTGCTGGCCCGCATTGGTTGGGGAGACGGCCCATGGCAACTCTATGGGACCGGACTACGGGCGCCCTCAAATCGCCAGTAAGCGGACGGACCGTTCTTGGCGTTGCCGGGACGGCTGTAGTGGTATGGCTCTGCGTCTGGTTGTCGGTCGGGCACGCCGGTCGCCACGAGACGAAGCGCTGGCAAGGGGGCGGGACTGTTCTTGAGACGGAAACGTTCAAAGAGTATATCAACCACAAAGACAAGGCTCAGAGCCAACCCCGCGCGCTCTATCATCTGGCATCGCAACCGGCAGTGCCCGAACGAGAGAACCCGGACGGTCCCATTGTGTCCAATCCCAATCCCGATTGGTCTGTTCCTCATATGTCGGTTTATTCTGTACCCAATAACCGGCCACCGCACCCTCGCCCAACGCTTCGCGATCTGGGGGACCACGGTCAGGCACGGGCAATTGAGTATCTTGGGCAGGTTACCGCGCAAGGATTCCCATCCATGGGATGATCTTCGGAAGGCCCTGTCGGACGATGACGAACCTGGCGAGAAGGATCCCTTCTTGTTCGAGCGTGTGCTCGTGGCTTCGGTTACAAAAGGCGCGGAGTGGCAACCTAGTGACCGGATGGTGTGGACCAGAACCTTTGTGCAGCCGATCAATTTCAAGTTTGCGGCGTACACCATAGCGGCGACTGAGAACGAGACCGTGAAGGTCTCAAGCGTGGAATCCACCAATGTTAGAAAATTATCTGCCGATATAGGGCTTACGATCCCGGGTCTGGAAGGGCCCAAGTTCGACATAGGGCCCAGCCGCGAAAGCACAGTGAAAACGACAACTGACATAAACACACAGTATGAGCGGCTTGGCGTAGATATCATGCCTGAGTTCTTGCGCATCGTCCGTGAGAGTGTCGCCGGAGGCGACATACTCGGCAACACAAAGGTAGCGCTGTCCGTAGTGACCGATCCTGGTTTGATTCAAAGGGTTTTTCCCGCGGACAAACAGTACCGTCCGATAGATGCCGACATTGCCCTGGTCGTCACTGACGTGCACCTGGACGATGGAGACAACCCTGATTCGAAGAACTCAATCAAAGTCGTCGCTCAGGCCCCTCTTCCCCACTGTGCGCTACGGGCGCGAGTGTGGGCGCTTTATGAACAGCGTCATGTCTACGGAGGTGATGAGTATTACGATGAGTCTCGACAACGGGTCGTTTTCATTCGCAGTGTGGACGAGAAAAGGGATGTTGAGATAATAGGTGCAGACGACGTCTCGCCAACAGTCTGGAAAATACAAATCGTGCGGAAGGGCGAGAGGCCTTCGGGCGACTGGAACGGCCGATCCTTTCTTCAAGCCAACCTCAAGAATGGTGTGCCGCGTGATCTGGTGTTCAGCGACTATGGCAGGGCCACCAAAGTCGCCCATTGGGTCCGTACCCATCCAGGTCAGGGGGCCGCAAAGAACCTTGAATTCAGTTACAAGGCAGAGGACTCGGAAGCTGGAGCAGGCCTCGTTGTGGTGAAGAACCTAAGCGACGATTGCGCCATAATGAACCAGCACGATGGAACGAAACTCGTTCAAGGCGGGAAGGCGGGACCGGGATAAGCGTCGGCGTCCGCGTCTGCGTCTGCGTCTGCGGGGCGCCCCGGCAAGCAACAAGGACGTGTCTGGCGGACCTCGCCCACAATGAGCGCAGGAACCAACGCGCGATCTGAATGATCCCAGTCATACCAGAAATGCTCGACCGGGCGTGCGCATCGGGAGGGGGACAGACCTGCCCCGCTACGCCGCCAGCGCCCCGCGCACCGCGGCCAACGCCGCGTCCGCGCCCGCGCCATCCGGCCCACCGGCCTGCGCCATATCGGGCCGACCGCCACCGCCCTTGCCGCCCACCGCCGCCGACGCGGCCCGCACCAGTTCCACCGCGTTGAACCGCTTCGTCAGATCCGGCGACACGCCGACAACGATGCTCGCCTTGCCCTCCGCCGTCGATACAAGTGCCACCACACCCGAGCCGATCTGCTTGCCGATCGCATCCGCCAGGCCCTTCAGATCGCGCGCCGGCACCTCGCCCAGATTGCGCGCGGCGAGCTTCACCCCGTTCACCTCTTCCACCTCGGCCCCGCCCCCACCGGTGGCAAGCCTCCGCTGCAGATCGGCGACCTGGCGTTCCAACTTCCGCCCATTCTCCAGCATCGAGGCGACACGCTCGGGAGCATCGGCAGGGCTTGCGCGCAACGCTCCGGCGACCTCGTGCAGCCGACGCTGCGTCTCGGCCACAACCGCCTCGGCATACGCGCCGGTCACCGCCTCGATGCGCCGCACGCCGGCGGCCACGGCACTCTCGGACAGGATCTTGAAATACCCGATGTCGCCGGTGCGCCGGACATGCGTCCCACCACACAACTCGATCGACCAGGCAGCCTTGTTTCCTTCTGGCCCGCCCATCGCAGACGACGCGCACCTCCTCGCCGTATTTCTCGCCGAACAGCGCCATCGCGCCCATCTCGACCGCGGCATCCGGCGTCATCAGCCGCGTCGTCACCTCGCTGTTCTCGCGCACCCGAGCGTTCACCTCGGCTTCCACCCAGGCGATGTCATCCGACGTCATCGGCCGCGGCTGCGAGACGTCGAAGCGCAGCCGGTCGGGCGCGTTCAGGCTGCCCTTCTGCATGACGTGGGTGCCCAGCCGCTGGCGCAGCGCCTCGTGCAGCAGATGCGTCGCCGAGTGATGCGCGCGGATGGTGGTGCGGCGCGCATGGTCCACCTCGGCCAGGATCGGCACGCCCACCTGCGCTTCGCCGGCCTCGACCCGGCCAAGGTGCACGAACAGATCGCCGAGCTTCTTCTGCGTGTCCGTCACCGCGATGCGCAGCCCGTCGGCGCCGGTGATCGTGCCGGTGTCACCGACCTGACCGCCGCTTTCGGCATAGAACGGCGTCTGGTTCAGCACGACCGCGACCTCGGTTCCGGCCCCTGCCCTGTCGACCGGTGCGCCATTCACCACGAGGGCCAGGATTTCGGCCTCCGCGGTCTCGGTCGAATAGCCGAGGAATTCCGATGCGCCGGCCTTTTGCTTCAGCTCGAACCAGACCCGTTCGGTGGCGGCCTCGCCGGACCCCGCCCAGGCGGCACGGGCGCGCGTGCGCTGGTCCTCCATCGCCGCTTCGAAGCCGGCGAGGTCCACGTCCCGCCCTTGCTCCCGCAGCGCGTCCTGCGTGAGGTCGAGCGGAAAGCCGAACGTGTCGTAGAGCCGGAACGCCACGGTGCCGGGCAACGGCTGACGATCGCCGAGCTTCTCTGTCTCCTCGGTCAGCAGATGCAGCCCGCGGTCCAGCAACTGGCGGAACCGTGTCTCCTCCAGCAGCAGCGTCTCGATGATCAGCGGCTCGGCGCGCACCAGTTCGGGATAGGCGGTGCCCATCTGACGCACCAAAGCCGGCACCAGCCGGTGCATCAGCGGCTCGCGCGCGCCCATCATGTGCGCGTGGCGCATCGCGCGGCGCATGATCCGGCGCAGCACGTAGCCGCGGCCCTCGTTGGACGGCAGCACGCCGTCGGCGATCAGGAACGCGACGCTGCGCAGGTGGTCCGCCACCACGCGATGGCTGACGCGCCACTCGCCGTCGGGGTCCGTGCCGGTGGCTTCGGCGCTCGCCAGGATCAGCGCGCGGAAGATGTCGATGTCGTAGTTGTCGTGCTTGCCCTGCAGGATCGCGGCAATCCGTTCGAGGCCCATGCCGGTGTCGATCGAAGGCCGCGGCAGCGGCACGCGCGTGCCCGGAGGACCTTCCTCGTACTGCATGAACACCAGGTTCCAGAACTCGACGAACCGATCGCCATCTTCGTCCGGGCTGCCTGGCGGTCCGCCGGGAACCCCCGGTCCGTGATCGTAGAAGATCTCGGAGCAGGGGCCGCATGGTCCGGTATCGCCCATCCGCCAGAAATTGGCATCGGTCAGGCGGACGATCTTCTCGTCCGGCAGACCGGCAACCTTCTTCCAGATCGCCACCGCATCGTCATCGTCCACGAACACGCTGACCATCAGGCGGTCCTTGGGCAGACCGAAATCCTTGGTTACCAGTTCCCAGGAGTAGGCGATGGCCTGTTCCTTGAAGTAGTCGCCGAAACTGAAATTGCCCAGCATCTCGAAGAAGGTGTGGTGGCGTGCGGTGTAGCCGACATTGTCCAGATCGTTGTGCTTGCCGCCGGCGCGGACGCATTTCTGTGCCGTGGTGGCACGCGAGTAGGCGCGCTTCTCCTGGCCGGTGAACACGTTCTTGAACTGCACCATGCCGGCGTTGGTGAACATCAGCGTGGGGTCATTGCGCGGCACCAGCGGCGAGCTTTCGACCACCTGGTGCCCGTTGCGGGCGAAGTAGTCGAGGAAGGCGGCGCGGATGTCATTGCTGCTGGGCATGGCGGGCGGGCTCTGTTTTGGGTAGGTCGTTGTCCAGGAAGTAGCTCAGCCGTGCTGTCCCTGTCACCCCAGCCGAGTCCGGGCAAGAGGCTGACGCCAACGAGGAGTACCCGGATGATGGAACTCGACTATCCCGCGCTGCACGCCACGCCAGTGGCCACGGAGCCGTTCCCGCACGTCGTGGTGCCGGACTTCGTGCCGCCCGAGAGCCTGCGCGCGGTGCTCGCCGACCTGCCGCCGCTGGGCAAGCGGGGCTCGTTCCCGGTCGATGCGCTGGCGCTTGGTCCCGACGCGCGAGCACTGATGTCGGAATTGCAGGGACCGCGGCTGCGGCAGGCGATCGCGGACCATTTCTGTCTGGACCTCGCCGGTTCGCCGACCATGGTGACGCTGCGCGGCTGGACCAATGAGCGCGACGGCTACATCCACTGCGATTCCACCGCGAAGCGCGTGACGATCCTGCTGTATTTGAATCCCGCGACCGACTCCTGGAAACAGCATGACGGATGCCTGCGGCTGCTGCGCGGCCCCGGCGATCTGGAGAACTATGCGGTCGAGGTGCCGCCGGTGAACGGCACTCTGCTGGTGTTCCCCAACGGACCGACGGCCTGGCACGGCCACAAGCGGTTCACCGGGCAGCGCTATTCGGTGCAGCTCAACTACATGACCACGGACGCGAAGGCGCGCAGCGAACTGCGGCGGCACCGGCTGTCGGCTTTCGTCAAGCGTTTGACGCGGGCCGCGTGAGTAGCGGGCCGACATCCTTTACCCGGGCGGTTGCGCCGCGGGTGGCAATGCGACCATCGGGTTGTGGACGGTCACGCCCATCGGTCGGAAATCGGCATCATTGAACGTGAGCACGGTCATACCGCGTAGCTCCGCCGAGGCAGCGATCCAGGCGTCCTCGATATCCGGTTCGACACCGGTCGCTCGCGCTACTGCCAGCAGCACGCCGGCACGCAACGCTACCCTGATATCCACGACGATGATGTGCGCGCTGTGGAGGCTGACGACGTCGTCCAGCCATGCTTCAAGCCGCCGGGCCTTGGCGACGGCGCCACGCTGGCGCAGCCGCGCAACGCCATAGGCAATCTCAGTCAGGGTGACCGCGCTGAGGTAGCAATGCTCCCCGTTGCGGCGAAGCCACAGGGCGATTCGGTTCTGAAGCAGGTTGACAAAATAGGGCTAGCGGTGGGGCGCCGACCGGATTCAAGATGTTGTGCGAATCGGGCGGAGGTGGTCGCAGATGTCGTTGGCGGCGGGTGAGGCAGGGAGTTTATGGCACGCGCTTTCGTTGGTGCCAGATAACCGGCGTGCCGAGGGGAAGCGCTATCCGCTGGCAAGCCTGCTGTTGATTGCTGTGGCAGCCTTTTTGTCGGGCCGGCGTGACCAATTGGGCATCGTGCGCTGGGGCCGGCGGCTGACCCGCGAGGCGTTGGCGAGCATCGGGATCAGCCGCGCTCGGGTTCCAGCACCGTCTGTGTGGTGCGAGCTTTTCAAGGGGCTGGATGTCAGCGCTCTTGAGCGTGTGCTGGGCAATTGGGTCCGTGGTGAGCAGGCCGCAGGCCACGTTGCGATTGACGGTAAGCGACTTCGCGGCAGTGCCACAGCGCAGTCCGCTGGCGTTCATCTGTTGGCGGCGTTCAGCGCCTCGCTGCAAGGCGTGATCGGGCAGTTGGCGGTGGCACCTGATTGCAACGAGATCACCGGAGCCTTGCAACTGCTGAAGACGTTGCCGCTCGATGGCGTCATCATCACTGGCGATGCCATCTTCACCCAGCGGGAAATCTGCCGTGTCATCATCGATGGAGGTGGAGACTACTTCTTTACCGTCAAGGACAACCAACCAACGCTGAAATCGGACATTGCCTTGGCCTTCGGGCCGTTTTCCCCCCTCTGCGGCGTGGACGCCGCCGCCTGACCTGCGGCGCAGCGAAACGATTGAAAAAGGTCATGGCAGGATCGAGACCCGACAGATGGAAGTCACGGCCAGTCTGGCCGAGCATCTGGCGCCATCCTGGGCCGGTCTGGCGCAAGTCTGTCGTCTTACGCGCGAGCGCATTGTGGGCGGCAAAACCAGCATCGAGACGGTTTACGCCATCACCAGCTTGACCGCTGACGAGGCGGGACCCGAGCGTCTGCTGCAATTATCGCGCGATCACTGGGGCATCGAAAATAAGCTGCATTACGTTCGCGATGTCAGTTGCCGTGAAGATCAGTCGCGAACCAACGCCGGCCATGCCCCGCAGGTGCTCGCCGCAGTTCGCAACACCGCGCTGGCGCTCCTTCGCCGCCTCGGTTTCAAGCCGGTCGAAGGATTCGAACACTTCGCCGAATATCGCCAAGCCGCGATCGACGCGGTTTTCGGCAAGAGAACCGAATGACCCTGTGCGGTGAACCCTACACCTGCCGCTCCACGATCAGCTGCTTGATCGCGCCGATCGCCTTGGCCGGGTTCAGCCCCTTCGGGCAGGTATCGGTGCAGTTCATGATCGTGTGGCAGCGATACAGCTTGAACGGGTCCTCCAGCGCATCCAGCCGCTCTCCCGTGTGCTCGTCGCGTGAATTGGCGATCCAGCGATAAGCCTGCAGCAGCACCGCGGGGCCCAGATAACGGTCGCCGTTCCACCAGTAGCTCGGACAGGCGGTGGAGCAGCAGAAGCACAGGATGCACTCCCACAGACCGTCCAGCTTCGCGCGCTCCTCACGGCTCTGCAGACGTTCGCCATCCGGCGGCGCCGGGCTGTCGGCCTGCAGCCATGGCTCGATGCTGCGCAACTGCGCGTAGGCCTGCGACAGGTCGGGCACCAGGTCCTTCACCACCGGCATGTGCGGCAGCGGGCTGATGCGCACCGCGCCCTTCACGTCCGCGATCGGCTTGAGGCAGGCGAGCGTGTTGCCGCCGTCGATGTTCATCGCGCAGGAGCCGCAGATGCCTTCGCGGCAGGAGCGGCGAAAGGTCAGCGTCGGATCGAGCTCGTTCTTGATCTTGATCAGTGCGTCCAGAACCATCGGCCCACAGGCGTCGAGATCGATCTCGTAGGTGTCGGTGCTCGGGTTCTTCCCATCGTCGGGATTCCAGCGATAGATTCGGAACTCCCGCACGCGTTTGGCACCGGCGGGTGCCTTGTGGGTCTTGCCATGGCCGATGCGGCTGTTGGCGGGAAGGTTGAAGGCGACCATTCGTCAAGTACTTTCAGTCACTGATGGAGGCAACGTACACCTCTCCCGCAAAGCGGGCGAGGTCGCACGAGCGGAAGCTCGGCGGGTGAGGGTGCAGCACGCGTCGTCGAATCCGCTGGTCGCTGCACCCTCTCCCGACACGCTGCGCGTGTCGACCTCTCCCGCAAAGCGGGAGAGGTGTACCCGAGCCACACCATCCTCAGTACACCCGCGGCCTGGGCGGGAACGACGACACCTCGTTGGTCAGCGTCTGCAGCTTCACCGGGCGATAGGCCAACTGAACCGTCCCTTCATCGTCGCACCAGGCGAGCGTGTGCTTCATCCAGTTCGCGTCGTCGCGTTCGGGATAATCATCGTGCGCATGCGCGCCTCGGCTTTCCTTGCGCGCCTCGGCGCCGACCATGGTGGTCATCGCGTTGCCCATCAGGTTCTGCAGCTCCAGCGCCTCCATCAGGTCGCTGTTCCAGATCAGGCTGCGGTCGGACACCGACATATCCGACAGCCCTCGCCAGACGCGCTGCATCGCCGCCACACCCTCGGCAAGCGTCCTGCTGTTGCGGAACACCGCGGCGTGGGTCTGCATCGTGCGCTGCATGTCCACCCGCAGATCCGCGACCCGCGTGCCGCCCTTGGCGTGGCGCGCGCGGTCGAAGCGATCCAGCGAGTATTCGCCCGACTTCGGCGGCAACGGCGGCTGGCCCGCGTCCGGCCGGATCAGTTCGGCGGCACGCAGCGCCGCCGCGCGGCCGAACACCACGATATCCAGCAGCGAGTTGCAGCCCAGCCGGTTGGCGCCGTGCACCGACACGCAGGCGCCCTCGCCCACCGCCATCAGCCCCGACACCACCGCGTCGGGATTGTCCCGCGTCGGGCGCAGCACCTCGCCGTGATGGTTGGTCGGCACGCCGCCCATGTTGTAGTGCACGGTCGGCAGCACCGGGATCGGCTCCTTCGTCACGTCGACGCCGGCGAACACCTTCGAGGTCTCGGAAATCCCCGGCAGACGCTCGTGCAGCAGGTCCGCGCCGAGGTGCTCGAGATGCAGCATGATGTGGTCCTTGTTCGGCCCACAGCCGCGCCCCTCGTTGATCTCGACCGTCATCGAGCGTGAAACCACGTCGCGCGACGCCAGGTCCTTCGCGGTCGGCGCATAGCGCTCCATGAAGCGCTCGCCTTCCGAGTTGGTCAGGTAGCCGCCCTCGCCGCGCGCACCCTCGGTGATCAGGCAGCCGGCCGGGAAAATGCCGGTCGGATGGAACTGCACGAACTCCATGTCCTGGCAGGGCAGGCCGGCGCGCAGCACCATGCCGTTGCCGTCGCCGGTGCAGATATGCGCCGATGTGCAGGACAGGAACGTGCGCCCGTAGCCGCCGGTGGCCAACACCACGATCTGCGCGCGGAACCGGTGGATGCTGCCGTCCTCCAGGCACCACGCGGTCACGCCGCGGCACACGCCTTCGTCGTCCATGATCAGGTCGAGCGCGAAGTATTCGACGAAGAACTCCACATCGTGCTTCAGACTCTGCTGATACAGCGTCTGCAGGATGGCGTGGCCGGTGCGGTCGGCGGCGGCGCAGGCGCGACGGGCGGGCGTCTTGCCGTAGTCCTTCATGTGGCCGCCGAACGGGCGCTGGTAGACCTTGCCCTCCTCGGTGCGGCTGAACGGCACGCCGAAATGCTCCAGTTCGTAGACCGCCTGCACCGCCTCGCGGCACATGTACTCGATGGCGTCCTGGTCGCCCAGCCAGTCCGACCCTTTCACGGTGTCGTACATGTGCCAGCGCCAGTCGTCCTCATCCATGTTGCCCAGCGAGGCTGCCACCCCGCCCTGGGCCGCCACGGTGTGGCTGCGCGTCGGAAACACCTTGGTGATGCAGGCCGTCTTCAGCCCCGCCGCGCCCATGCCGAAGGTGGCGCGCAGCCCTGATCCGCCGGCGCCCACCACCACCACATCGTAGGTGTGGTCGACGATGTTGTAGGCGCGTGATGACGGCAGCGTGATCGCGTTCATGGAGCCCTTTCCCGTCCGAAACTGCTACAGGCCGAGCTTCAGCACCGACACGATGCAGGCCAGCGCCAGCAGCATGGCGAGGCCCTTCACCGCAAGGGTCGAACCGATCCGCAGCGCGTCGTTGTGCACGTAGTCCTCGATCACCACCTGGAGCCCGAGTTGCAGGTGGTGGAACGTGGCGATCACCAGCGCGATCATCAACACGATCGGCAGCGGACCAGCCATCCAGAAAACGATGTCGTCGCGCGTCGCCCCGATCATCCCGATCATGCCGCAGAGGAACCACAGTGTCAGCGGCACCAGCGCGATCGCGGTAAGGCGCTGCGCCCACCAATGCGCCGCGCCCGCCCTTGCCGAACCAAGTCCGCGCGCCCGTCCCAACGGCGAGCGCATGATGTCCGCCTGCGGCGTCTTCGATCCACCGGACATGCCGCGCCTCACCACACCGCCAGGCCGACGATCCACAGCAGCAGGGTCGCCGCCACGGTGACGATCAGCACGGCCCAGGCGGAGCGGTCGTACCAGGGCTGGTCGAAACCATACCCCGCATCCCACACCAAGTGCCGGATGCCCGAACAGAAGTGGAAGAACAGCGCCAGGGTCCAGCCGAACAGCAGCAGCATGCCGATCGGCGTGGCGAGGAACCACTGCACCTCGGCGAAGGCGCCATCGGAAACCGCCGCGGCGACCAGCCACCAGGTGAGCAGCAGGGCGCCCAGGCCCAGCCCCACCCCGGTGATCCGGTGCAGGATCGACAGGGCCATGCTGATGCGGCCAGCGATAGACCTGAATATGTGGGGAGAGCGGGCGGCGGATCAGCTTGCCGTCGGTATTGCGCGCCACCATCAGCGCGTCGCGTACGTCTCTCAATGGATCGCTCCATCCTGTCGGCCGCCCGACTGGGGGCCAAGCCGTTGCGTTTGCTTACGCTTCCGGGGGGGAAGGGTCAACGCGGCGAGCCGTTTGCTTGCCCGGCGCGAGCTCGCGCCCTAATTAGCGCCATGGACCGGATCGTCACCCTGAATGAGCGGAAAGCGGCCGAAGCCGAGCGGCGGCGGCGCGCGGTGGATGATCTGCGCTCGGCGCTTGCCCGGTATGCACGACAGCATGGTGGCAGGTATCTGCTGTTCGGTTCGGCTGCGCGCGGCGACATGCGATACCATAGCGACGTCGATATCCTTACCGATTTCCCCGAGCCGGAGACCGACGAAGCCTGGAAATTCGCCGAGAAAGCCTGCTGGGACCGCAGGATCGATCCCGACATCATGCCCATTGCCTGGTGCAAGGCAGACTTCCTGGCGCACATCCAGCCGGATATCGAGGTGATCGGGTGAGCGATGCCCGCTGGGTCGAGATCGACAATGCCATCGCATCGTCGGTCGGCAATTTCGTTCGCGGTGTCGAATTCGCTCGCCACCCCGGCTTCCGAACAGACGATTTGATCGGCTCCGCGCTGCGGATGGGGTTCATGCATGCCATTCAGGCCGGCCACACCTCGCTGGAGAATGCGTTGCTGCGGATTCTGGACCTGCTGGACG
>CAWCDM010000154.1:0-33174 GCA_963794185.1 uncultured Alphaproteobacteria bacterium
CTCTTCAAGATCGTCCTCATGCACCCCACCGTCTCCTGCATAGAAGTCTTTAACGACTCCCACGTCCGAGATATGGGCGAGGTATGTGCGTTTCGTTCGGATGTCTCCTACCCAAAGACGTTCGGTGCCCGGTGGGCAGAAGCCACGCAGGTAAAATTTCGGAACAATATGGCTCCGCCGCACTCTCGGAGGCTTCATCGCGATGATAGCCTCGAAATCGTCGGGTGGCTAACGTTATAGCTGCGGGCAATGTCGCGGATCGGCTCGCCCTGGTCGCGGCGCTTGATCGCCTCGCGCTGCTGGTGCGCTGTCAACTTCGGCTTGCGGCCCATTTTCACGCCGCGCGCCTCGGCCCGCTCGCGGCCTTCACCCGTGCGCGCCCGGATAAGGTCGCGCTCGAACTCCGCAAGGCCCCCCTAGCACGGTCAGCATGAGCTGCCCGTGTGTTGTGGTGGTGTCATCCCATGTGTCGGCCAGCGAGCGGAATCCGGCTTTCCTGTCGGTGATGGCGGCGAGCGTGTTCAACAGGTCGCGGGTGGATCGCACCAGCCGGTCGAGCCGCCTCACCATTAGCACGTCGCCGGGTTCAAGCGCCTCGATCACGCGGCGAAGCTGCGCGCGGTCGGTCTTGGCTCCACTCACATGCACGTCGCGGAAAGCCTTCTTGCATCGAGCCTTGGCGAGTTGCCGCGCCTGTGCATCTACGCTCGCGCTCCTGCCGCCCGGCGATACCCGCGCGTAGCCGTAGTTCATGGCGCGGGCTTGTCACCGTTGCGGCGTAGCGGCGTTTTCGGAGTGGGGAGCGCATCCCGCGCAGCGCTCACATATTCCCCCAAGGTCTTGTCCAATCGCTCGTAAAGCAACCGCTCGAACGCCGCTGCGCCGCGACCGGCACGCGCTTGCTGCAAGGCGTCGATATACGCGGGACGGTCTTCGGGTCGCACTGCAACCGGCGGATAACCGCCCCGGATGAGAATAAGATTCATCAAGAGCCGCGCCGTGCGTCCGTTGCCGTCGTTGAAGGGATGAATGTCCACAAGCTGGCGATGCGCGTCGAAGGCGGTTGCCGGTGTGGCAGGCGCAGCGCCAAGCCATTTCGCGAAATCTCCCATGAGGGCGGGAACTTCCGCCGGGGACGGGAAGCTGTGGCGTCCGGCGTAGGTCAGCACGTAGCGGCCCTGATCGGCGTAACGCCCGGCAATCTCAGGCCCGGAACGCAGCATCACCAGCCGGTGCAGATTGCGCGCGTCCGATTCCGTGAGCGGGTTGGTCTGCCGCGCAAGCTCGCGCACATAGTGCAGCGCCTCGAAGTGATCGACTGCCTCAAGGTGATCTTTGAGCGGCTTGCCGCCGATGGTGATGCCCTTTTCAACAACAAGCGTCGTCTCAACGGCGGTGAGCGTGTTCCCCTCGATGGCGTTCGATGTGTAGGTCAGTTCGAGGTCTTGCGTATGCTCGAAGTTGCTCAGGCCGCCGGGCGTGCGTGTGCGCAGCCGGTCAAGGTCGGCTTTTTTCTCTGTGATGCTCTTAATCAGGTCGTCCATGGCAGCCCCTCAAATCGGCTTCCATTATGAACCGGAATTATGAAACAAAAAAGCTCTTTGTTCTCAACGTCCTGATTTTAGTTCATAATCCTTGAATTTCGCAATGTAGGCGCGCGCTCTACTCCAAGGTGCGCTTGGGCGGCGGCGGGGCCGGATAGCGGCCCATCTTGGAATTCCAGTAAGCCCATGAACGCGGATCGATGATGCCGGGCGGTGCTTTGTCGAGCGCTTCCCGGAAATCGTCGTCCGACACGTAACGGCGCAGCACCTTCATATCCTCATGCGTTGCCGCAGCTATTGCGTAGGCCATGAAGCGAACGGGATCGAAAAGCGCCTCGTCGGGTTCCTCGAACCAGACAAGGCGGCGGGCCACCGCTTCCGTATCCGGGTTTAGCGGAATCGGCTTCATTGCGACGGCCCGTTGCTGCTGCCGCGCGGCGCGAGCCGGGTAAGTGTCGGGAGCCGATCAAGATCGACTTCGCGCGCCGCGTTGGCGAGGCGGTCTTTCGTGGCCTTCGCAAGGCGAGGCAGGTTGCCGTCCACGAAGTGAGACAGCGCCTTAAGGGTGATCTGCGGATTGAACGGCGTCCCATAGATCGCCTGCGCCGCCGCCAATGCGGTCGGCAGGTCGATGAGGCCGTCGCGCAGAATGGCGTCGATATCGCGATAGTCCTTCGCGTCGGCGCGCAGTTGCACGACGTTTGCCGTTGTCCCGGCGAGGTCGAGCAAGGACGCCACCTGCAATCCATTGTCGGATGCGATGTGCGGCGGCGCAAGGTGTGGCAGGCCGGGGAATCCGAAAAACGAAAGCTTCACCGAGCCGCAACGATCGACGATGCCGCTCAGCGTGTTCGGCTCGCGCTGGGTGATCGTCGCCGCCGCCATGAAAGGAATAGACGCTGCGAGTTTGGCCGGGTCGAACGGCTGGTCGCCGAAAAAGTCGAAGTCCGCGGACTGCCGATGCCCGAGGTGCAGCGCAATCGCCGTGCCGCCATAGAGCACGAATTCCGCTGGCACGGCGGCTAGCTCGTCCCAAAGTCGCCGCTGCGCCTTCGGCAAGATGTCGAGACGAGGTGTGAAATCGTCGGTCATAGAACCCAATTATAGCACAGGGGCACGCATTCGGCCCCAAACGACATCAGTCGTCCGCAGCATAAGCGCCATCATGTGAAGCCGTTCGGAATGTTAAATGGGTCGTCGTTGGGATCGGAAAGTAGAAGCACGGGTGGGGGCGGTTTCGACCGGCACTCCCAGGGTAACTTGACGCTCGCGTATACTTCGCGGTGCCGGCCATGACCGCCTGCCAACAACAGCGACGCCGCGCCGGATCGCTTATGGCCACCCCGAAAGCGCTCTAATCGGCGTCCTTCGCGAGGAAAGCCTCCATGCGTGCCACCTCGGCGTCGAAGCCACGCCTGAAGGCACGAGCCTTCGGGCGCGTCCCGGCAAACCCGGCATCGACATCCAGCCGTCCATCCGGCGTGGTGACGTTGACCCAGCCGATCACCCGCTCGCCCCACAGCAGCGGCATCGCGTAGTAGCCGAGCTGGCGATTTGGCGTTTTCGTGTAGGCCTCGAAGCGATACGTCCAGCCCCACAGGTGCTCGAAGCGGCGCCGGTCCCAGACGATCGGATCGAACGGCGCCAGGAACCGCACGCCACGCGATGCCTCCGTCCCGTTCGCTGTCCGCATGGCCGCGGGCCAGACATATCGCACCCCATCCAGCTCGCCGCTTGCCAATTCGCCCGACACCAGCAGTTCCTGGACCGTGTCCCGCCACCTGCCCAGCCCCGGCGCACCGCGACCAAGCAGGGCGAAGGTGGCGGCCAGGCTCTTGTCCGGAACAGGCCCCAGGATGCGGATCACCAGCAGCACCAGCCGGCGCAACCGTTCGGCCGGCGGAGCGGGTTCCTCATGCGAGGGCGCCGCCTCGTAGATCCGGATGCCGTCCTGCCGCCGCGCGACACGCAGCAGGCCGTGATAGTGCAGGCTCTGCAGCGCCCTTGTGGTCGCCTTGGAGAACCCGCCCCAATTGTTCGCCGCCCGCTCCTTGCCGAACGCGGCCGCAAGTTCCCCCGGGTGCGTCGGGCCACGCTCCCGCACATGCGCGAGCACCTCGGCCGCCAGCCCGGCCGGCACGTGCCGGCCGTCGGGGCTCGCCGCATCGTGGCGCGGGTGCAGCAGGCGCCAGGTCGCATCCGGCATGAAGCCGTAGGCGTAGAGAAAGTCCTCGTGCAGTCCGAGCCGCGGAAACCGGCGCTCGAGATCGCCCGCGTGATAGCCGGGCACGCGATGGCGCAGGATGAGGTCCTGAGCGCGTGCGGGTGCCCTAATCGGGTCGGCCTGCACGAAGCCGAGTGCCGCGACCGCTCGCCCCAGCGGCATCGGCGTTCCCAGCGAGCCCCTTACGGCGCGCCCGCGGATCTCCGCCAGCGTCAGTTTTCCCGCCATCCGCTCAGCGCGCCGGCAGCACGTCCCTCAGGCGTTCGACCGGACGGCACAGGCGCACGCCACGCGGGCCGACCACCACCGGGCGCTCCATCAGGATCGGATGCGCCAAGATGGCGTCGAGCAGCGCGTCATCGGTCTTTGCCGGATCGTCGAGGCCAAGCTCCTGATACGGCGTGCCGCGCCGGCGCAGCAGATCGCGCGGCGCGAGGCCCATGCGCCGGAGCAGATCGACCAGTTCCGGCCGCGTCGGCGGCGTTTTCAGGTATTCGATCACGTGCGGTTCGACGCCGGCGTCCCGGATCATGCCCAGCACCTTCCGCGAGGTCGAGCAGGCAGGGTTGTGGTAGATCGTAACCTCGGACTTGCGTTGCGCCATCGGACGGTACCTCCCGCTGCAGGATAGACCCGCCGCTTCCCGTGTCGAAGGCCTTACAGGTAAGGTTCACCGCAGAGACGCAGAGGCAGGGAGTTTGAAATCAGCGCTTCGCAAAACACGTGCATTCGGACCCTGACCGGGGTGGGCGCCGATTCCTGCTCAGCGCCTCTGCGCCTCTGCGGTGAACCTTTTGCATTCACCATCACGCAATCATGGCATCGAATGACATGAGCCGGCACCGCATCGGCATAGACCTCGGGGGCACCAAGATCGAAATCGCGGTGCTGGCCCCGGACGGCAGCGAGCGGCTCCGGCACCGCATCGATACGCCGCAGGGTTACCAAGCCTCGCTCCAGGCGATCGCGCGAATGGTGCAGGATACCGAAGCCAGACTGGGCATAACGGCGACGGTCGGCATCGGCATCCCCGGCATCATCAGCCCGGCCACCGGTCTGGTGAAGAACGCGAATTCGATCGTCCTTAACGGCCTGCCGTTCGACCGCGACATTTCCGCACTACTGGGCCGCGAAGTCCGGGTGGAGAACGACGCCAACTGCTTCGCCCTGTCGGAGGCGGTGGATGGCGCCGGCGCCGGGCAGCAGCGTGGTGTTCGGCGTGATCCTCGGCACCGGCTGCGGCGGCGGCGTCGTGATCGACGGCAAGGTCGTGCAGGGCCGCAACCACGTCACCGGCGAGTGGGGCCACAACCCGCTTCCCTGGCCGCGCCTGGATGAGGTGCCGGGACCGCATTGCTGGTGCGGACGCTGGGGCTGCCTGGAAGCCTGGATCGCCGGCCCCGCCTTGGCATGCGACTGCGATGGCCCGGATGTGCACGACGCGTCACAGATTCCGGCGCGCGCGGCCGCGGGCGATGCGCTGGCGCGGGCGGCGCTCGAACGCCATGCCGACAGGCTGGCACGCGGGCTGGCGCAGGTTATCAACCTGCTCGATCCGGACGTGATCGTGCTGGGCGGCGGCCTGTCGAAGATGGAACACCTGTACGTGGAGCTGCCGCCGCTGGTGCGCCGCCATGTATTCAGCGACTTCGTGGACACGCCGATCCTGCCCAACCGGCACGGCGACTCGTCCGGCGTCCGCGGCGCCGCCTGGCTCTGGCCAACCGAGGGATAGCATGCCCGCATTCTGCCGCGACTGTCTGGCAGTGCTCGATGGCCGGGGCGCGGCAGCCAGATGCGGCGCATGCGACGGGACGCGGATCGTGCGGCACGCCGAACTGTTCGACCTGACCATCGCGCATATCGACTGCGACGCGTTCTACGCCAGCGTGGAGAAGCGCGACCGGCCGGACCTGGCGGCGAAGCCGGTCATCGTCGGTGGCGGCGTGCGCGGCGTGGTTACCGCGGCCTGCTACGTCGCGCGCATCTACGGCGTGCGCAGCGCCATGCCGATGTTCAAGGCATTGAAGGCGTGCCCCGATGCCGTGGTGATCCGCCCCGACTTCGCGAAATACGTCGCCGTCGGGCGGCAGGTCCGCGGCATGATGGCGCGGCTCACGCCGCTGCTGCAGCCGCTGTCGATCGACGAGGCGGTCCTGGACCTCGCCGGCACCGCGGCGCTGCACGGCGCGCCGCCTGCGATCGTGTTGGCCCGCTTCGCCCGCGCGGTCGAGGCCGACCTGGGGTTGACCGTGTCGGTCGGGCTCGCACCGAACCGGCTGCTGGCGAAAATCGCCGCAGGCCGCGACAAGCCGCGCGGCTTCGCGGTGATCGGCGCTGCGGAGGCCGTCGCTCTGCTGGCGCCGGAACCCGTCGGCCTGCTGCCCGGCATCGGCCCGGCCCTGGCCCGCCGGCTCGCGTCCCAGGGCATCACGCTGCTGGGGCATCTGCAGGTACTGAGCGATCGCGAGGCAAGGCGTCGCGTGGGCAAGGAAGGTCCGTCCCTGGTCCGGAGGGCGCGTGGCGAGGATGACCGACGGGTCGATCCGGGGCGCGAGACGAAGTCGATCAGCGCTGAGACCACGTTCGATACCGACCTCACGCGGCAGGCCGATCTACAGGCGCATCTCTGGCGCCTGGCCGAGAAGCTCGCCCGGCGGCTGAAGGAGCACGAACTGTCGGCAGGCGGCGTCGTGCTGAAGCTGAAGACCACCGATTTCGCGACCCGCACGCGCGCCGCCCGCCTGCCGAGCCCAACCGTGCTGCCCGACCGCCTGTTCGAGGTCGCGGTCGGGCTGCTGTCACGCGAGGCGACGGGTGCCGCCTTCCGCCTGATCGGCATCGGCGCCAATCCGCTGCTGCCACTGGCGCAGGCCGATCGCGGCGATCTTGCCGACACCGAGACGCCGCGCCGCGCCGCCACCCAGGCGGCGATCGACGCATTGCGTCAGCGCTTCGGCGATGCCGCGGTCACCCGCGGCCGCGGCTGGAACCGCCCGCCCGCAACCTGACCAAAGCGGGAGCTGCCCAGATCGGGCCTGCTCACGCCTCCGGCGGGGCGGCGGCGATCGGGATCTCCCTGGATTCGGGCTGGTCGCCGGTCCCAGGCGCATGGGGCTCGCCTTCTTCGCCCTCGCCGGCTGGCTGACCGCCGTCCTCGCCATAGGGACGACGCTGGCCGTTCTGCTGCTGGCCGTTCTGCTGGCCCTGCTGCGCCGCCTGGTTCATGGCGTTCAGGATGCGGAAGTAGTGCTCGGCGTGCTGGAAATAGCTCTCCGCCATCACCCGATCCCCGCCGCTGGTCGCGTCGCGACCGAGCTGCAGGTATTTCTCGAACAGCTGCTGTGATGTGCCGCGGATACGGAGATCCGGCCCATTGCTGTCGAAGACGTGGTTGCGGTTGAGCGGGATTCCGCCGCCTCCGCTGCCGCCGTGATGCCGGATGGGGCCACCCCCACTGCCGCTGCCACCGGGTCGATGGCCGCGTCCACGCATGCGTTTCATGTTCATTCTTTGCCGTCGCGCCTTCTCAATTTGCTGGCCGGCCGGGAACTGCTGGACACACGGGCCCTCCCGTCGGCGTCCCGGGGCAATCCCCCGCGGCCAGGCTGCCTTCCATCGGCGTTGGTTCCGGCGAGCACCCCGACCGCCGAGCAGCGCTTATTGAACGCAGCGCTGATCGATTCGGCCAAGCTGCCTGGGGCAAGCCGCTATGCGGCTGACCCTGCCGATAGCAAATTTAGACTGCCGCCAGCGCCCTGCCAAACGGTTTTTTCATGGTGATACCGGATGGAGCACCAGGGCGCGCGCAATTCCCGACAAATCCTGGTGCGGATTGCAGGCGAACCCCGCATCCCGGGCCAATTGGGTGACCATGGCCACCTGGCCGGCACCGATCTCCAGCACCGCGATGCCGTCGGGGGCGAGCAGCCGGGCCAGGTCGGGCACCAGCCGACGATAAGCCAAGAACCCATCCGCACCGCCGTCCAGCGCGGCCCGCGGCTCAAAGCAGGCCACCTCCGGGATCAGGCCGTCGAGTTGCGAGGTGGGGATGTAGGGCGGATTGGCGAGGACCAGATCGAAGCGTCCGGCGAGGGCGGCAGCCCAGTCGGCACAGAGGAAGGCCGCGCGGTCGGCCATGCCCAGCATGGCGGCATTGCACGCGGCGACGGTGACGGCGCCGAACGAGCGGTCCACCCCGACGCCGAACGCGGCAGGGAATTCGGACAGGGCGGCGAGCAGCAGACATCCGGTACCGGTGCCGAGATCGAGCACACGCCGCGGTGGCTCGCGGCCGGCAAACGTCTCCAGGGCCGCCTCGATCAGCGTCTCGGAGTCCGGACGCGGGATCAGGGTGGCGGGCGAGACGGCGAAATCGAGGCTCCAGAACTCGCGCCTGCCGAGGATCAGGGCGAGCGGTTCATGTCCCGCGCGGCGGGCGACCAGGGCCTGGATCGTGGCAGCATCGACCGAGCGGGCAGGATCGAGCAGCAGGTTGGACGGCGTGGTACGGAGCGCATGCGCCAGCAGCAGCCGGGCGTCGAGACGGGGACTGTCGATGCCTGCCTCGCGCAGACGCGCGGCGGCCTGGTTCAATGCTTCAGACGCGGGCACGGTGGGGCGGATCAGGCGCTCGGTTATGCGGACTGGCTGGCTGTCCGCTTCGCCTGCGTGCGAAGCAGCCGGCGCTTCAGGGCCCTGGCATCGGCCGTGAGACGGGCGTCGGGCGTGCCGAGCAGGTAGGCGTCTATGCCGCCGTTGTGCTCGATCGTGCGGATGGCGCGGGTGGACAGCCGCATGCGAACGGCGGCGCCGAGGATGTCGGACAGCACCGAGCTGTCCTGCAGGTTGGGCAGGAAGCGGCGGCGGCTCCGGTTGTTGGCGTGGCTGACGTTGTTGCCAGACAACACGCCCTTGCCGGTGAGCTGGCAGCGGCGGGACATCGCAGTGAACCTCGATCCGGTCGGGAGGAGCGGGTTATGGCCAAGCTGCTTGGGATGCGTCAAGCGTGGTGGCCGATTCCCCTCCCCCTCCGACCCCCCGCCAGCAACGGGAAGGGAGGATTTTTGGGGCCAACGCCCGCGCCATTAACTTTGTGCCGGAACTGGTGCGTGCAATTGGAGGTCCGGATTATGCTAGATTGAGGCATGTGGCTTCTGTCGCGACACTCTGTGATTCTCGCCGCCGGCTGCACCGCCACTCTCGTGGCGGCCTGCACAACGCCGCGCACGTTGGCAACCTTTCAGACTCAGGACGGAACTATATCCCTCCAGCAATCGATCGACAGCGGCACTTATTCCGTAACTGTCGGCCCACGCACGTCGCTGCTCCTCGACGGCTATACCAGCGCACACATCGACAGCATCTGGAACATGCCACACGACCGGTTGGTCGTCATTACCGGCGCCGGCAAGGATTGCGGCCTGCGCTACACGCTGGTGACAGCACAGAGTGACACGGGAAGTCTCCGTGCCATCGGCGACTGCGGGGACACCTACGGCTTCACGCAGGTTGGCGCAACCGTTGCCATCCGACAGATCGGCGTCCGCGACGCGAAAATCTGGACCTTTATGGACGGCGTCCTGAGCGGCCCCACGACCCCTGCAGCACCCCGTCCGTCGAGACCGCCCGCGGGCGCGACATTGTCGCGTTCCGCCGAGGGTGCCAGCGACGCCAGGTTGCCGCCTGCCGTAAGTGCCCCCGTCGGCGATGAGGTGATTCCGTCGCCCGTTGGCAGTTCGGGTTCGTCACGGCCAAAGCAATGACATCCCACGCGTCTGAACCGACGGGGCCGGCCGCGCGCCTTGACGTCCCCCGGCGCCCGGGCCGGCAGGATGGCGTCGACCGCCTCGCCATGGGACCCCCGATGGACCCCCCCGTGGCCAACAGCATCCGGGTCGTGGAGACCCGGCAGCTCTATCCGGGCTACGTCATTCCGCTGACTGCCTTGACTGCTGCTTTTCTCGCGGTCGAGCTGGCATTCGCCTCCCGCCTGCTCGATGCGATCGGCAATCCGATCAGTGGAGCGGCAACTCACCGAACTCGCATCCTGGGGGTGGGTATTGAGCGGCGTCGCGCTCACGCTGCTCGTTTGGGGAAGCTTCATCCTGCCTCGCGCGTATCGCAGCGAATGGCCCGTGCGGCGCATCGCCCCGGCACTTCCTGCTATCCGCGCTCGTCTGCTGTGAAACCGTCTACCTCGTTGGTCCCGGATTGACCGGACATCTGGTGGACCGGATGACCGCCCCGGAACGGCAATGTGCCGTGCAGCTCCGCGTGCTCGCAATAGCGCGGCAGGACAGTGCGGCGGCAGCCACACCGACCGGCGTCCAGTCGGCCCTTCTGCGTGCACCGTTCGTGGGCCTGTCCTGCGATGGCGTGCCGGCCGTCTCGCGCGATGGGCTCGCGCGAAGCGTTGCAAGGCATGGTGGCACGACGGATAGGCACCGCCGAGCAGGTGTACGACAACGTCTTCATTCCTTCGGTCCGTTCCCTGAGGGACGCCTATAACGAGTACGTCGCGGCGCAGCTTCGGTTGGTGGCCGATATCCGCGCAATTCCGGATCAGCAGTCGCAAGCCTGGCAACGTTACCTGGACCGGCTCGCGCCACGTCGGTTCGGCGCCCACTCGTATTCCGCGCCGGGATTGGCCACGGATTGCCGCCGAGGTGCGCGATATGGGCGTGCAGGTGCCCCCCGAGTGGAATCCGGCAGACCAGTCCACGTTCATGGAAGCCGTCGCAACGGCGTCGCGGAGGACCGCGGATGCATCGTATAACGACTTCGTCATGAAACATTTCCAGCAGGCGCTGCCGCCGGGGCTGGACTGGGAAGGCTTCTGCAGCCAGCCGACCATCCAGGCAGCGCTGGAGAGTGCTGATCGACACGCCCGCCGAGACCAGCCTGACGCCGAACATGGGGTTCCCCGCCTTTCGTCAGACCGTCTATGACCCGCGCGTGGACCGGCTCGTGCAGCCCCGGTTGAACGATCTGCTGGCATCTCCCGACGGATTCGCGCCGGACGGAAGTCGGGGACAGGCCGGCCGCGCCGCCGCATATTGGGCGATCGCGCCGGCGTTGCTGCTCGCGGTCGCGGTTCTTTGCATCCTTGTGGCACGTTGGCCGATTGCTCGACCTCGTCTGCTGCATTCTGCTGCCGCGCATCCGGCGCTCGCAAGCGCTGGGCCGCGGAAGGATGTGTCGCCGCCGCCGTCGTGATCCTGTTCGTGGCGTGGCCCCCGCCGCACCCTGCCACGCGAAACGCGGCTTCGTGCTCCGGTTCGGGCGGCGGTTGCAACGGCAGTATAGCTGCGATCATGCTGTGGCCGATTGGCTCGACGATGCGGAACGTGATTCTTTTCGGCTTCGATTTTGGCTACGACCCGGCTTCGGCGGGCGATCTGAGCGAAACGGCGCTCGAGCCCCTGCTGCCTCGCGTCCAGCCTAGACCGTAGGCGCCACCATCATGGACCGGATCGCCTCCAGCAGTTCCGTCGAGCGGATCGGCTTGCGGAACAGTGCGGCGCCCAGCCGCTCGGCGTCCTGCAGTGGTTGGTCGAGCTCGTCGCCCAGGCTCCCCAGTTCGCCGGTCAGTATGATCGCCGGCACCTGGCTTCCCACCGCCTCACGAATGGCGGCGATCGCCTCGGCGCCCACCTCGCCGTTGCGCAGGCGATAGTCTGCCAGTATCAGGTCGGGCGTCCGGCCGGCCGAGCCAACCCGTCGCACCGCATCGGCGCAGTCGGCCGCCGCGATGACGCTCAACCCGAACTCCTCGAGCGTCATGCGCAAGGTCTCGAGCACCAGCGGGTCATCATCGATGATCACGACGAGCCGGCCGGCCACGTCGGGAGCGGCCACTTTGGCCGTCGGCGCCGTGATCGATGCTGCCGGGCACTCTTCCTGCAGCGGGACGCTCACGACGAAACACGATCCTTGGCCAGGTCCCGAGGAAACTTCCACCGGATGGTTGAGCAGCGTCGCGAGCCGCCTGACGATGGACAGACCGAGACCGAGCCCCTGCCGTCGATCACGCTCCGGATTGTGCAGCTGCTCGAACTCCTGCCAGATCCGCGACAGGTCCTGCTGGGAGATGCCGACGCCGGTATCCTCGATGCGAATGCGCAGGTGGTCGCCCGCCGGCTGGCACTCGATCGTCACGTGGCCCGAGTGAGTGTACCGCACCGCGTTCTGGATCAGATTGCTGAGCATGCGTGCGAGCAGCACACGATCGCTGACGCACGACGGCGTCGGTCGGCACGACCACCAGTGCGATGCCTTTGATTCCGGCCAGCCTGCGATAGGCGATGGTGATCTGGTCGAGCAGCGACTGCAGCGGGAACGCCGTGATCTCCGGCTGCACGGCGCCGGAATCGAGGCGCGACACGTCGAACAGGCTATCCACCATGCGTTTCATGTCGTCGAGCGTGCGCCTGAGACCGTCAGCCGATCCGCTGGCAGGGTGCAGCGCCGTCCGGCCTCTGAGCGATGAGATCGGCCAGCAGGATCGCAGCCTGCAACGGCTGGCGAAGGTCGTGGCTGGCCGCGGCGAGAAAACGGGTCTTCGCGTGATCGGCGGCCTCGGCCCGATCGCGCGCCTCGCGCAGCGTCTCCGCCGCCTCGCGCGCTTCGGTAACATCGCGGCCGATGCCGGCGATGGCGCGCACTTCGCCGGCCGAACCGAAGATCGGCGCGCAGATCGTCTGCAGGACGCGCCGCCTCCGGTCGTCCAGCGCCTGCACGGAGACATCGGCGGCCTGCGGCACCCGCGTCGCGAACACCTTCTCCTGCAGTGCGCTCATCGCCCGCTGCACGTCCCGATCGCGATGCACGATCAGCTTGTGGCCGACCGCAGCCTCGCGCGTCGAGGCCGAGCAGCGTCCAGGAACGTCGAATTCGCCAGCACCAGGCGACCGTCCCGGTCGGTGACGAAGATGCAGTCGCGGGAAGACTCGATCAACGCCGAGAGCAGCTCCCAGCCCTCACGGATCTGGCGGTCGCTGGCATCCTTGGCGTCCGCCATCGCGTTGAAGACGCGGCCGAGCTGGGCGATCTCGGAGCGGCCGGGCAGGGTGACGCGCGCCGACTGGTCGCCGTCGCGCCAGCGCAGCGCGACTTCCCCCAGGCTGGCAAGCGGGCGGCGGATGAAGTGGATGCCGCCCCACCAGGCCAGCAGGAACGCCCCCACCGCGGCGACCGACGGACGCCAGGCCCGCAGGATAGGCAAGTGCCCAGACATCGGCCAATCACGGCGGCCTGCGGGAACGCCCACGGCGATGAACACCCCCTGCTGTCCGGGGAGATCGGCCGGCGCATAGGCGACGAGCCGCTCCGACCCGTCGCTCCAGCGGGCCACCGTCTGGCCGGGCTGCGCCAGCAATGCGAGCGGCGCCAGCGAAGGCGGCAGATTGTGGCCGATCACGTCCGCGCCAGCGGGCTCCATGGCCAGGAGGCGGCCGCCGCGATCGGCCAGCACGGTGGCATAGCCCTCCGGCACCAGCGCGCGCAGCGTCCGAACGAACGGATCCAGCCGCGCGACGCCGGCGATGACTCCGCTCGTCTCCATTCGGCCCGTGCCAGGCCGTCGCCACCGTCAGGCCGGGCACAGCCGGAGAACAGGCCCCAGGCATAGTCGCCGCCTGAGGCATGACTATCGGTGCGTGCCGCGATCACCTCGGGATAGTCCGACTGGTCCGTGCCGACATCTCCCGGCTCGGTCGAGCATCGGACGATTCCGCGCGCATCGAGGATATCGAGGCGCAGCCAGCCGAAGTCGGGACCGCGCAGCGAACCGACAAGCGCCTGGCACACGCCGGCATCCGCAACCGCCCGCGGTGCTTCGAGCGAGGCGATCAGCAGCGCAGTCGCGCGTGCGTTCGACGAAGCGGCCGTACTCGGCTGAGACGAACGCGAGCGTCTGCCCAAGATCACGCCTGACCGAGGCCTCGCGCGCGTCGTGATACAGCGCAATGCCATAGACCCCCACGCCGAAAAGAATTGCCAATACGGCGCCGACCAGGATGAGAAGCCGCTGGACCAACGTCATGTCCGCACTCAACCCCCACGCGGCGATTCAGCCAGCCGCGCTCCCGCCAGCGCCGGCCGGCCCGCACTGGCAATCGGCCAGCTTATGATGAATGCCATCACGTCACCGGGCCATGCATTGACCTGGATCAAGCTAAACTAACTCTCCAGAATGATTTCGTATATTCACCGGTCAGTTACTGCGCTCGGCCGGCGGCTGGCAAGCCGGACTTCGGCCGGAGAGGACCGCCGGTGCGCGGCTCAGCGCGGGACTGGCGCCCGTCCGCCGCGTGGCATTATGCTGCCTTCGGTCGCACTGGGATACTTGACGAGGCTACCCAATCCGCCCGGCGGTCGGGGTCATGCCGACCAGCCGAAAACCAGAAGAAACAAGGGAGAGAGCCATGCAGAAGAGCACACAGGGCATGCTCGCCGGTGCGGCACTGGCGATCGGCGCCGGGGTGATCGCCGCGCCGAGCCGCAGCACAGCCGGTCGACACCGCGCGGATCGCCGCGGGCAGCCCGAATGACTGGCTGACCTACCACGGGCCTACAACGGCTGGAACTACAGCGGCCTCGACCAGATCAACGCGAACAACGTGCAGGACCTGGGCGTCGCCTGGATCCATGTCCCCGGCCGATCGACGCGCGGCCTGCAGTCGATGCCGCTGGTCGCCGACGGCGTGCTCTACTACACGGGCTCGTACAGCCGCGTCTTCGCGCTGAACGGCGCCACCGGCGAGGTGATCTGGTCGTATTTCCCCGAACTCGACGACGCGCTGGTCGCGCGGCAGACCCACTCGCCGTACAACCGCGGCGTGGCGCTCGGCGAGGGCAAGGTGTTCGTCGGCACCGTCGACGGGCGGCTGATCGCGCTGGACATGAAGACCGGCAAGCCGGTCTGGGACACCAAGCTGCAGGATTCCGCAGAAGCTCACCGTCGGCTTCACCGGCGCGCCGCTGTACGCGAAGGGCACTGTGGTGATCGGCAGCCAGGGCGGCGAGTGGCCGGGCCGCGGTCCGATCTACGGCGTCGACGCCGCGACCGGCAAGGTGAAATGGACGTTCCTGACCGTGGCCGGCACCGACGATGCGATGAAGACGTGGGGCAACGATTCCTGGCGCACCGGCGGCGGCGGCGGCTGGATGCCCGGCACCTATGATACGGACACCAACACGATCTACTGGGGCACTGCCAATCCGGCGCCGCTGTACGACTGGTCCGGCGCCGACTGGAAGCACACCGGCGCGCGCCCCGGCGACAATCTCTACACCACCTCGGTGATCGGGCTCGATGTCGATACCGGCAAGCTGAAGTTCTATCACCAGGAACTGCCGCACGACGCCTGGGACTTCGACAGCGCGGTCGGCGAGTTCGTGATGCTCGACCGGGACGGCCAGAAAGTACATCGTGCATCCCAACAAGGGCGGCTTCATCTTCGTCTACGACCAGCGACCTGAAGGTGCAAGAACGTCTATCCGATCGTCAACGCCATCAACTTCGTCAAGGTCGATCGATCCGCAAGACCGGCGAGCTGGTCGGGCCGGCGGGATTTCAGCGGCCGGCAAGCAGTCCGAGCCGCTGTGCCCGGCGATCAGCGGCGGCGTCAGCTGGAACTCCGGCAGCTACAACCCGCAGACCGGGCTCTACTACAAGATCGGCAACGAATGGTGCATCGACCTCGACGTGGTGAAGACGACGCCGGTCACCGAGCCCGTCGTGCAGCTCAACATCGGCGCCAACTTCAAGCTGGTGCCGCCGCCCGGCGGCGAGATCTACGGCCACCTCGACGCGCGCGACCCGATCACCGGGGCGAAGAAGTGGGAGATCCGCTATCCCGAGCCGCCGATGGCGAGCGTCCTGTCCACCGCCGGCAATCTGGTGTTCGTGCCGGACAGCCGCGGCGTCGCTGCACGCCTACAACGCGGAGACCGGCGCAGAGCTGTGGAACCACAGCGACGGCCTCGGCCATCAGGGCGGCATCATGAGCTATTCCGCCGGCGGCAAGCAGTATGTCGCGGTGGTCGCGGGCTTCGGCGGCATGGTCAGCGACGACTTCGCCCCGACCTTCGGCGAGCCGTACAAGAGCATGCCGCGCGATGACGGCGTCCTGGTCGTCTACGCGCTGAAATAGCAGCCGCTGAACCGAGCTCCCGCGAGGCGGCGTTCTGCCTCCGGGAGGATCTATGCCGATGCCGCTTATGCGACGCGAGATGAACACCAGTTCATGATCTGCACGTGCTTGGACTCTGCTGGTGGCCGGGCCACGCCCGGCGGCCGGCGCAGCAGGCCGCGACGCACGTCGCCGCTTGACGTGCCGCAGCTGTTCGCCGACGACCTGCGGCTGGTGCCACAGCGACGGCGGCCGGGTCCCCGGCAAGGGGCCGCAGCTGATGAACACCACGCGGAGCGACGACTTCATCCGCTTCCGGATTCAGCACGGCAAGGAGGGCGCGATGCCCGCGTTCGGCGCGTCGTTCAAGCGACGCCGATATCGACGCCATCATCAAATACATCCGCGTCACTGAAGCCGGAGCAGGGATGAGCACCAAGTCGGCGCGGCATCTCGCCGGCGCACTACTGTCGGTCTCAGCGGTCGTCGGGTTCGCGGCGATTGGTTCAGCCGACGCGCGCTCCCTTGCGGCGATCAAGGAGAGCGGCGCGATCAGGCCTGTGCGCGCATCCGAACTCGCTGCCATTCGCCAGCAGGACCGCCGAACCGCCGGGTTTCCAGGTCGAACTCGGCCAGGCGCTGGCGAAGCAGCTCGGCGTCTCGCTGACGCTGGGTTGGGTGCTGATCAGCTACGACCTGCCGCGCACCGACTGCGACATCATCCTCGACACCATCTCCGATCCCGACGCGCCGCCCGATTTCGGAATCAAGCTTGTCGAAGCCCTACTATCGCAGCGGCGTGGCGCTCGCCGTGCCGCCGGGCAGCTCGATAACATCGTTCGCGGCGCTGAACGGTCAGACGAAGGTCGGCGTGCAGACGGGTTCGCTCGCCGCCATGACACTTGACCGGCGGGGCGTTCGGATCTCCGTCTTCGGCTTCGACGACGACATGCTGGCCGCGCTCGCTGCGCACGAGATCGACGCAGCCGCGGTGTCGCCGATTTCGGCTGGATACTACAACCTCACCCATCCGGATCAGCAGATGACGGTCCTCCCGCCCGAGGACACAGAGCGGGATCTGGCGTGGAACGTTGCCGTCGGCCTGCGCCGGCCGGACGATGCACTGCGCCAGGCCATTGACGTTGCCATTGATCATTTGTCGAACGACGGAACGATCGCGCGGATCTATGGTCGCTATGGCGTGGTCGTGCAGAAGCCCAAGTGACAGGGGGCAGCAACGGAACATAACACGGCGGCCGCCGCTTGGAACGAGCGGAGAGCCGATCCAGCAGGATCAGCTCGCCGTGCCCACCTCGTCCTGCGCGTCAGCCTTGGCGTTCCGACCTCAGGTTTCTGGCCAAGCCGTCGATCGGGTCGGCCACCTCGCAGCCGATGATGGCAATTGCCAGTGCACAAACGACCACGAAAAGTGTGCCTATCATTGCTCAACCCATCGGAAGTCCGCCATCGCTCCTAATACTGGACGTCTCAGCTGTTGGAGCCCGCATTTGCGGCTGGCGGAGCGAAGCTGTAGTACGCATTGGCCTGTGAACTGAAGCCCGCCGTACCGAGCACGATACCCAGGGCGGCCAGAGCGGCGAGAGCGACCTTCTTCATCGGATTCTCCATTGGTTTCCGCACCGCGCGGATTTGGTTGCATCTTTGTCAGTCCGCGCTTTGCTTCCGCTGCAGCCTCGCTGACGAGCGGAACATGGCATTCGGATGGCGCAGCAAGTATGAAGCGTTTCACATCACGACGCGCGTCCCATCCTCGCGGACACGGGAGGTTGCCCTTGGTCGCAGCTGAGGAGCTGGCTCTACCGTGCGACCTTATCGGCCCAGTGCCGCAGGGACGATGACATGGAGCGGATGCGGCGGCGTGGCGATGGCCTCGGCTCGTCACCGGCACATGCGGGCTGGACCGTGAGGTACCTCCGCAGAGACCACCAGCGTCAGGGTCCAGTTGCGGCCTGGGTCCCCGCTGTCACCAGGATAAAGACAAGTAGCACGGGGATGGCGACGAAGACGCGATTGCAGCAGAGCACCGCCTTCGAGCTGTCACGCACGTTCCAACCAGTCGCCGTATTGGTCCCGCAGCCGCGTCTTCAGTACCTTGCCGGTTGCCGTATGCGGAAACTCATCGACGAACACCACATCGTCCGGCAGCCACCACTTGGCCAGCTTCGGCGACAGGAACTGCAGCAGAGCCTCCTTCGTCACCGCGGCATCCTGCTTGCGATGCACCAGCAGCAGTGGTCGCTCCTGCCAGCGCGGATGACGCGTGGCAATCACCACGGCCTCGAGCACCCCGGGATGGCCCACTGCAAGGTTCTCGATCTCAATCGAGCTGATCCACTCGCCGCCCGACTTGATCACGTCCTTCGCGCGGTCGGTGATGGTGAGAAACCCGTCAGCATCCATGTGCGCAACATCGCCGGTGCGGAACCAGCCATCATCGTCCACCACCTTGCCGCCGGCGCCTTTGAAATAGCCCGACAGCACCCACGGACCGCGCACCTGGATCTCGCCGACCGAGCGCCCGTCGCGCGGCAGCTCCCGGCCCTCATCATCGACGATGCGGACCTCCGCGCCATAGACCGTGCGGCCCTGCTTCAGATGCACGTCCATCCGTTGTTCGAGGTCGAGCCCGACGTGCCGAGGCAACAGGCTGCCGCAGGTGCCCAGCGGGCTCATCTCCGTCATGCCCCAGGCATGCAGCATGATGGCGCCGAAATACCTATCCGCCTTTTCAATCACCACCCGCGGCACCGCGGTGCCGCCCGACAGCACGCGCTTCAGCCGCAGCCCGCGATGGTCGAGCGTATCGAGGTTCTGCTCCATCCAGGCGAACAGGGTCAGCCAGACCGTGGGGACCGCGCCGGCGAAGGTGACGGCCTCGTCGCGGATCAGCTCGAACAGGCTGGCGCCATCCAGCTTCATGCCAGGCAGCACCAGCTTCGCGCCGGTACCGGCCGCCGCGAAGGGAATGCCCCAGCAGTTGACATGGAACAGCGGCGCGCAGAGCAGCAGCGTGTCGCGCGTCGACACGGCCATCGTATCGGCCGCCATCAGCCCGAAGCTGTGCAGCACCGCCGAGCGATGGCTTTGCAATACACCCTTTGGATTGCCGGTCGTACCGGAAGTGTAGCAAAGCGCGGACGCGGTATTCTCGTCGAACTGCGGCCAAACATGGTCGTCGCTCTCCGCCGCGAGCAGTTCCTCGTAACAAAGCAGATTCGGCACATCGAGTGGCGGCATCGCCTCACGCGCGCACAGCGCGACATAGCCGCGCACGCTTGGAAGCTTTGGCGCCAGTTGTTCGACGAGTGCGGCAAAAGTCAGGTCGAAGAACACATGGCTCGCTTCGGCGTCGCCAATGATGAAGCGCACCTGATCGGGAAACAGCCGCGGATTGACCGTGTGCAGCACGGCGCCGCTGCAGGTGACGCCGAAATAGATTTCCAGATGCCGGTTGTGGTTCCACGCCAGTGTGGCGATCCGCTCACCCTGTACAACGCCCAGCCTGCGCAAGGCGTTGGCGATCCGCTTGGCACGCGCGGCGATCGTGCCCCAACTGCTGCGCTGGATCGGACCCTCGACCGAGCGGGACACGATCTCGGTGCCGGCATGGTAGCGCTCCGCGTAGTCGAGCAGAGACGAAATCAGCAACGGGCGCTGCTGCATAAGACCGAGCATGAAAGTCCGTCCTCCCGGTTCGCTTGGCGTTGCGCCGATCAGACCGCGCATCGGCGTTTGCATCAAGCCGGCGCGGTTTTCGCTCGCCTGGCCGGGCGGCTTCCGTTAGTGGTAACGATGCCCCGAAGGTGGGCCCTGGGCCCGCCACTGGGGGACGCCAAAGATGGCCGCTCGAAGCGACGGCCGCACAGGGAGCGAACGTCATGAGGAATCCGCGCAGAGTCTCGCGCCGCCGCGCATTGCAACTGGCTTCAGCCTCGGCCGCCCTGCCGATGGTGCATATCCGCACAGCCGGCGCCGCGGGAAAGCTGACATTCGCCATGTGGGACCACTGGGTTCCCGACGGCAATGTGGCCGTTCAGAAGGTTGTCGACGCCTGGGCGCAGAAGCACAAGGTCGAGGTGACGCTCGACTTCCTGACAACGAACGGCGAGAAGATCGACATCACCATGGCGGCGGAGGCACAGGCCCGCCGAGGGCATGACATCTACGCGTTCGATCAGTGGACCGTGCACCAATGGTCCGAGAAGCTCGATCCGGTGGACGACGTGGTGCAGTCGCTGATCGCGCAATATGGGCCGGTCGCCGGTGTCAACGAGTATCTCGGCAAGGTGAGCGGGCACTGGATGGCGGTGCCGACAAGCATCGGCAGCGGTACGCTGCCGCCCTGCGCGCGGATCAGCATGCTGAAGAACTTCGCCGGCATCGATGTGCAGGCGTGGTATCCGCCGCACGAGTCGACACCGGAGGCGGCCGCCGACTGGACCTATGCGACGCAGCTCCGCGCCGCCGAGGCGTGTGCGAGGGCCGGATACAAGTTCGCGCTCGGCTGCGGGTCGACGACCGACTCCACCCAGACATGGGGCGCAACATTCGGAGCGTTCGGCGCCGACCTCGTGGACGGCAAGGGCAACGTCATCGTCGATTCCGACAACGTCCGCATGGCGCTGGAATATGCCGCAAAGCTGCTGCCGTTCCTGCCTGCCGATACGGTGAGCTACGACAACGCGTCGAACAACCGCGCGCTGATTTCCGGCAAGAGTGCGTTGATCTGGAACCCGCCGTCAGCCTGGGCGGTGGCGAAGCGCGACGCGCCGCGGGTCGCCGAGAATTGCTGGCACTTCCCGACGCCGGCCGGGCCGAACGGCAGGCTCGTTCCGCATCGCCCGTACTTCTGGGGCATCTGGAACTTTGCGCAGAACAAGAGTGCGGCCAAGGATCTGCTGCATCACATCATGCAGCGCGACAACGTGGCGTTCATGGCGCAGGCTGCGGCGGGCTACGATATTCCGCCGTTCCTGTCGATGTCGAACTTCAGCGTCTGGTCGGAGGTCGAGCCGCCGAAAGGCACGGTGTACAACTATCCGATCCGGCCCTGGCACAATGCAGAGTACTACATCCCGGGATCTTCGGCGCCGCCGGAGATTGCGGTGCAAATGTGGAATCGCGCCATAATCCCCGGCATGGTGGCGAAGCTGTTCGCCGGCAAGACCATCGAGCAGTCGATCGCGTGGGCGAAGGAAGAGCTGGAAGGCTTCGCACGATAGCCGCGCCTGGCTGGAGCGGCGCCTCGCGGGCGGGCGTCGTGGCCAAATGATCGCCGCGACGCCGCGCGACGGCGGTCAGTGGACCTGCGCGGCCACCATTTCGTGCTGCATGATCGCGGCGATCGCTACTTCGCGGTTGCCGGCCACCGCCATCGGCGTGCCATCGGCGGCATGGATGGCAAAGCCGTTCTCACCGTTGAGCACCACCGGCTTCACATAGGCGATCTGCTGCATACCAAGCTGCGCGAGCTGCGCTGCTGAAATATGGCGAATGTCCATGATGACGGCGGCGGGGGTCTGATCTTCCGGTCCGTTGTCAGTGTTGGTGTTCATAGTCGTTCTCCTTGCTGGCCACGGCCTGACGATGCAGCGCCGGTGCCTTTTGCTGGTTCGGCCCGCGTATTGCGGCGCCGTTGTTCTGTCGCTGGACCGGGTTCAGCCCTGCTCGGTCTTGTTCTCGACCACCCGCATCCTGCCGCTGCCATTACCGACCGCGGCCGGGCTGGTACGGCTGATCTGGATCGTCTTCACACGTGACTCCGGCTGCGGGCGGGCGAGGTCGATATGCAGCAGCCCGCTCTCGAGCCACGCACCTTTCACCTCGATCCCTTCGGCGAGCACGAAGGCCCGCTGGAACTGCCGTGCCGCGATGCCACGATGCAGGAAGACACGATCCTGACAATCGTCATTCTGCCTGCCCCGGATTACCAACTGGTTGTCTTCCAGCGTTATCTGCAGGTCGTCCATGGTAAAGCCGGCAACCGCGAGCGTGATCCTGAGCCCGGTGGGCCCGGTCTGCTCGATATTGTACGGCGGATAGCCGTCCGACGAAGTCTTGGATGCCCGCTCGAGCATCTGCTCGAGATGGTCGAATCCCAGAAACAGCGGCGATGTGAACATCCGTGCTGTCATGGCCCCCTCCTTAGAGCGAAGCGTCGCCGGAACCCGTTGCGGCATCCCGACAGACGATGATCTTGGCGTCCGAAGGCCCGGTTGCAAGGGGCGCGCCACGCCGCACGGTCCCGGGCCCGCAGCCGCCGTTGCCCGCGGCCGATGGGACCGCTAAATGGCCGACATGATGGCCAGGACTATCGAGACCCTGCCGATCCTGATTGCGCCTGACCCGATGCTGAAGGCACGGGCCAGGCCGGTGACGGCTGACGATATGCCGCGCGTGCGCGATCTGCTGCCGCGCATGTTCGCGACCATGTACCGCGCCCCCGGCATCGGACTGGCGGCGCCGCAGGTCGGGGTGGGATTGCGGCTCACGATCGTGGACCTGATGGTGGACGACAAATCCAACCCGATCACGCTGATCAACCCCGAGGTGGTCGCACGCAGCGACAATCTGGCGACGCGGGAGGAGGGTTGTCTGTCACTCCCCGGCCAGTATGCCGACGTGACGCGCCCGGCGCGGGTGACCGTGCGATACACGGATGCCGATGGGGCGAAGCGCCAGATCGCGGCGGAAGGGTTGCTGGCAGCCTGCGTGCAGCACGAGATCGACCATTTGGACGGCGTGCTGTTCATCGATCACCTGTCGGCGCTGAAGAGGAACATGATCCTTCGCCGACTGGCCAAGGAGCTTCGCCAGAAGCGCGCCGAGGCGATGTAGCGTCATGCGCCTCGCTTTCATGGGCAGTCCAGAGTTTGCCGTTCCGGCGCTGGTCGGGCTGCATCGGGCAGGGCACGCGATCGCGGCGGTGTACTGCCAGCCGCCGAAGCCGGCCGGACGCGGCTATGCGCTGCGTCCATGCCCGGTCCAGATCGCGGCGGAACGGCTCGGCCTGGAGGTGCGGACGCCAGTGCGGCTGCGCACTGATCCGGCGGCCCAGCAGGCGTTTGCCGCGCTGCGGTTGGACGCCGCCGTGGTGGCGGCATACGGGCTGATCCTGCCGCAAACGATGCTGGACGCGCCTCGGCGAGGCTGTCTGAACATCCACGCGAGCCTGCTGCCGCGCTGGCGCGGTGCGGCCCCGATCCAGGCGGCGGTCCTCGCCGGCGACGGCGAGACCGGCGTGACGATCATGCGGATGGATGCGGGGCTGGACACCGGACCGATGCTGCTGCGCGAGGCGGTGCCGATCACCGGCACGACCACCGCCGCCGAGCTGCATGATGTGCTGGCCGGGATCGGCGCGCGCCTGATCCTGCGCGCCCTGGCCGAGGACCCGCCACCGGTGCCGCAGCCCGCGGACGGTGTGACGCTATGCGCCGAAGCTGACGCGCGATGCGGGCCGGATCGACTGGACCCGCGATGCAGCGGCGATCGAACGGCAGGTGCGGGCGTTCGATCCCTGGCCCGGCACATACACCACGCTGCACGGTGCCACGCTGAAGGTGCTGGCGGCGGAGTTCGCCGTTGGTAGCGGCTCGGCGGGGACGGTGCTGGACGGACGGCTGACGATCGCCTGCGGCGCCGGTGCATTGCGGTTGACGCGGGTGCAGTTGGCCGGCCGGCCGGCAATGGCGGCGGATGCGTTCCTCCGCGGCCATCCGGTGCCGCCTGGTATCGTGATGGCGGGGCTCGGGGACAAGCAGGCGTCTGATGCCCAGTGCTCCCCCTCCCCTCGCGGGCTTGGACCGCGAAGCGGACCAAGGTAGGGGGAGGGTGTCACACATTGGATGCTCTGGTTTCGTGCGGCTTGACCCCTCCCCCCCACCTTGGTCCGCTTCGCGGTCCAAGCCCGCAAGGGGAGGGGGAGCATTGACGCGCTGGGCTGCTCCTGTTGGAATACGACGGTGCGCCATTCGTCGGCTGGCAGCGCCAGGGCAACGGGCTGTCGGTGCAGGCAGTGCTGGAGACCGCCGCGGCCAGGTTGAACCACGGCAACCCCGTCACAAGCACTGTCGCCGGCCGCACCGACGCTGGCGTGCATGCCTCGGCCCAGGTCGCGCAGATCGAGCTGCCTGACACGATCCCGGCCGCGAAGGTGCGGGACGCGCTGAACTTCCACATGAAACCGCATCCCGTGGTGGTGCTGTGCGCCACTCCGGCGCCCGAAGGCTGGAACGCCAGGTTCTCCGCAACCCGCCGCGCCTATCGCTACCGCATCCTGAACCGTCGCGCCCGCCCTGGCCTGCTCGCCGGCCGCGTCTGGCACGTTGCCGCCGAACTGGACGCCGCGGCGATGCACGAGGCGGCACGGAGCCTGCTCGGGCGGCACGACTTCACGTCGTTCCGCGCCGCCGCCTGCCAGGCCAAGAGCCCACTGCGCACGCTCGACCGGCTGGAGGTACGGCGTGACGGAGCGATCGTCGAGATCCTCGCCGAGGCGCGCAGCTTCCTGCACCATCAGGTGCGCAACATGGTGGGGACGCTGAAGCTGGTTGGCGAGCAAAGCTGGCCTATCGAACGCGTGGCCACTGCCCTCGCTGCGCGCGACCGCGCCGCGGCCGGTCCCACGGCGCCGGCGGAAGGGTTATGTCTGACTGGCGTTCGCTATCCGATGGAACTGTTCACTATCCCGGACCAAACGGCAGGCTGACCGCCGCCAACAGCACGCCGATCGCCACGTCGAGTCGCCACCAGCCCCGCGGCAGGGACGACCCCGATCCCGAGCGTCAGCCGGAATGCAAACCACTCCAGCCAAAGCGCCCAACCTAGCGCGAAAAGCTGCGCCACCTGATCGAAGAGTGCCGGCGCGCCCAGCAGACCGGGGATGCTGAACACGACCAGCAGCAGGTACTGCACGACATTGCACCAGTTCCACAGTGCGATGAAGCGCGGCCAGCGCTCCGCCAGCCCCATGGCGCCGAACTAGCCGGTGCGAAAGGACGGCAAATCCGCACCAGCCGATCAGGTAGGTCAGCAGGTCCAGGGCAAAGACATGCGACGCATGCGGCGGCACCCCCGATCCGGTCCAGGCCAGCAATCGCAGGCACACGAAGGCCGGAATGCAGATTGCCGCGGCCCAGAAGCTGCGCGCCGCGCCTGCCAGGTCGTCCTCGACATAGCGCAGCCCCTCCGCCCGGCCGCGCGCCAGCAGCAGCGCGCCATGCAGTCCTGACGTGACGGACCCGGCAATGCTCATTTGCCGCCGAATGCCGCGTCGCCGGTCGCCAGCGTCAGAAAGCGCGGTCCAATCACGATGACCACCGTGGCCAGATTGACCCCGAGCACCAGCACCGCGGCGCGGAAACGCGTCAGGCCGAGGCCATGGCGGGCAATGAACCAGTGCAGCCACAGCCCGTAGCCAACCAGCCCCAGCAGAGCGAGCCCACGCGCGGCATTGCGTGGCAGACCCAATGCCACCAGCATGCCAAGCGTCAGAAGCAGCAGGCTGCCGAGCACCGGGATCGCCCACTGGCACCAGTTGAACGCGGTGGCGAAGCGAAGCCAGGCGGCATCCCGGCGCCACAGCCGGGCGATCTCGAACGACAGCACGGGCGGCGCCAGGAGGGCGCACAATGTTGCCAGCAGATCCGACAATGCGCTGATGCCGCCGCCGCCCATCAGCATCAGCACGCTGCCCACCAACGGAAATGCAACGAGTGGGGCAAGGCTCGCCAGGAACGATTTGCGGGTTGCGCCGAACTGGCTGAACCCGTCGGCGCGTCCACGTGCAAGACGCATGACCCCGACGACGATGCTGCCAGTCGACTGACGTGGCCCGCGCGTCCGTCCGCTCATGGCAGGAATGCGGCCAGGATGGTGCGATAGATGCGCGCGAGATCGCGCAGTTCGGCGACCGGCACGCGTTCATCGGCATGGTGCATGGTTGCGCCGACCAGGCCGAATTCCGCCACCGGGCAGTAGCGCGCGATGAAGCGTGCGTCCGACGTGCCGCCGCCGGTATCGAGCTTCGGCTCCACGCCGGATGCGTCGATGATTGCCTGGCGCAGCGTGTCCACCAGCGGGCCGGGTTCGGTCAGGAACGATTCGCCGCTGATCGCGATGTCCAGGTCGAAGCGCTCGGCGTGCTGGGCCAGCACGGCGCGCAGCCAGGCGGACAGTGCGGCACCGGTATGGTCGCTGTTGAAGCGGATGTTCAGCATCGCGCTCGCGGCGGCGGGGATCACGTTGGTCACCGTGTTGCCGACGTCGAGGCTGGTGAACTGCAGGCTGGATGGTTCGAACCAGTCGTTGCCGGCATCGAGCGGCGCCGCGGTCAGGGCGGCGGCGACGCGCAGCAGGCGGTGCACCGGGTTGTCGGCGCGATGCGGATAGGCGACGTGGCCCTGCGTGCCATGCACGGTGATCTTGGCATTCAGGCTGCCGCGGCGGCCGATCTTGACCATGTCGCCGAGCTTCACCGGACAGGTCGGCTCGCCGACGATGCAGAAGTCGGGGATTTGGCTGTTGGCTTCCATCCACTCCAGCACACGGACCGTGCCGTCCACCGCGGGCCCTTCCTCGTCGCCGGTGATCAGCAGGCTGATCGAGCCGTTCGGGGGACCGCCGGCAAGGTGCTGCGCCGTGGCCGCGACGAATGCGGCGATGCCGCCCTTCATGTCGCATGCGCCGCGGCCGTACAGCACGCCGTTGCGCACCTCGGCGCCAAACGGATCGGCCTGCCATTGCGCTGCGCCGACCGGAACCACGTCGGTATGGCCGGCGAAGCAGACATGTGGCGCGCCGATGCCGATGCGCGCGAACAGGTTGTCGATCTCGCCGAAGCGCAGCGGCGTCACCGTGAACCCGAGACATTGCAGCGCATCGCTCAGCACGCCTTGCGCGCCGGCATCGGCGGGCGTCACCGAGGCACAGCGGATCAGCGCCTGGGCCAGGGGAAGGGGATCGTGCAGCTCAGCGGTCATGCAAAGTCCTCCCCCTCCCCTTGCGGCGAGGGGGTGGGGGGAGGGGTTTGGCAATTGGCGCGGTCCCCTCCCCCTGCCCCCTCCCGCAAGGGGAGGGGGAGAATGGTTTCCGTCATCCCGCTCAATCGCGCAGCAGCTCATTGATCGAGGTCTTCGCGCGGGTCTGCTCGTCCACCGTCTTGACGATGACCGCGCAATACAGCGATGGCCCCGGCAAGCCGTTCGGCAGCGCCCGCCCGGACAGCGAGCCAGGCACCACCACCGAATACGCCGGCACGCGCCCGACATGGATCTCGCCGGTGGCGCGATCGACGACCTTGGTCGAAGCGCCGATGAACACGCCCATCGACAGCACGCTGCCCCGTTCGACCACCACGCCCTCGGCCACCTCGGAGCGCGCACCGACGAAGCAGTCGTCTTCGATGATCACCGGATTGGCCTGCAGCGGCTCCAGCACGCCGCCGATGCCGACGCCGCCCGAGAGATGGCAATTGGCGCCGATCTGCGCGCAGCTTCCCACCGTCGCCCAGGTATCCACCATCGTGTTGCGCCCGACATAGGCGCCGACGTTGACAAAGCTCGGCATCAGCACCGCGCCAGGGGCGATGTAGGCGGAGCGGCGTACCACCGCCCCTGGAACAGCCCGGAAGCCTGCGTCGCGGAAGCGGTTGGCGCCCCAGCCGGCAAACTTCAGCGGCACCTTGTCGAACACCGGCGCCCCCGCCGCCCCCTCCATCGGCACGGAGTCCGTGAGCCGGAACGACAACAGCACCGCCTTCTTGAGCCATTGGTTGACCCGCCAGCCCGCCGGTGTCGGCTCGGCAACACGCTCCGCGCCGGAATCCAGTGCGTCGAGCGCTGCCTCGACGGCCTGCCGCGCTGCGCCGCCGGTGCTGGAGGAGAGCGAATCCCGCCGTTCCCAAAGCTCCTCGATCGGCTGTTGCAGCGCGTGCTGGCTCATGCGGAGACGTCCTTCGTCATGGTCTGGGGTGGGGCAGGTGTCGGCCGGACCATGCGCAGGCGCCAAGTGCCTGTCAACGCGCGACGGCAACGCTTCGTTAGCATCGATGGTGTCAAATGAGCTGTCGCGACAGGACAACCGCGTGATGAACGATGTGATCGCAGACAATCCGGTCTCCCCGGCCCGAACCGAGGCAACCTTGCGCCATGCCTTGCTGGACAGTCGGCAGCGCTGGCGCGACCTGGTGACCATGGCGGCCGATTTCGCCTATGAGACCGACGAATGCGGTCGCTTGGTCTTCGTCAACCTCGACCCATCGCTCGGATGGTCACCTGCGACACTGATCGGCCAGCCGGCGGAGCTGCTGCTCGCCGGCGGCACCAATGCAAACGGCTTCAATCCGTTCCGCATCACCGCACCGGTGCGCCGCCAGCGAGCATGGCTAAACCGGGCCGACGGCGGCGCCTCCATGCTCGTCTTCTCGGCAGCCCCCTTGTTCGATGACGAGGCCCGCATCGTGGGAACCCGCGGCATCGGTGTCGACTGGACCAGCTTCGATGAGCACGAGGGCCGGGTGGCAACGGCCCTGCGCCGCGGCGAGGTGCTGGACCATATCCTGTGGCGCATGAGCCAGGAGGTACTGGCGCCGCGCATGATGCAGGCGGCGCTGGACGCGCTTATGAACGCGCTCGGTGCCGAGGGGGCCGCGGTGATCAGCCTGCACGGCGAGGATGCCGCCGTTCTGATGCACCGGGCCGGCGGGGCAGCGGAAGATGTGCTGCCCGCGGCGGCTGCACTGCTGGCGGACGCAATGGAGCCGACTGATGGGGCCGCCGGTGATGGCAGGCCTGTCGTCGTCGCCTCCTGCCGTACCCGCTTAGGGGCACACGCCGGGCTGGCGCTGTGGCGCTCGCCTGGGTCACGCGGCTGGGACCCTGAGGACAAGCTGCTCGTCGATGCCGCCGCCAGCCTGATCCGCATGGTTCTCGAGCACGATGCGGTCCAGCTTGCGATGACGCTACAGGCGCGGACCGATCCGCTGACCGGGCTGCTGAACCGCCGCGCCTTTCTGGAAGAAATGGTGCGGCGTATCGACCGACTGGACCGCGACCAGCAGACCGGAACCCTGATGTTCGTCGATCTCGACCATTTCAAGGCCGTGAACGACCGCCTTGGCCACGACGTGGGCGACGAGGTTCTGCAGAGCACGGCCAACATACTGCGCAACACCCTCCGTCCGAGCGATCTCGTGGCTCGGCTGGGAGGCGATGAATTCGCACTCTGGATGGATGGTGCCGATCACATGACCGCAGCCGAGCGTGCGGAGCGTCTCTGCGTCGATGTTCCGCGCGAATTGCGCGCTATTGTGGGTACCGAAGAGCCGACGCCGACCGTGTCGGTTGGTATTGCCGGCAGGCTCGTCGGCAGCGACGAGGCGGTCGACAGCCTGCTGCGCCGGGCAGACCGCGCGATGTACGAGGTCAAGCGGACCGGCCGCGGTCATTGGCGGGTGTTCGTCGGGGAGGAGGCATGAGCGGCGCTCCATCGGGTAGCCGACGCGGCGACGACCTGGCGCTCGAGCCCTGCCGCGAGGGCGCACCGGGCGAGGCTGCGCGCGTGCGGCTCGGCGCCAGCACGGTCACCGAGCCCGAGGTATTGCGCGATCTGGCCCGGGATCCCTCGGTCACCGTCCGCGCCGCGCTGGCACTGAACCCTGCAGCCCCGCCGCAGGTGAATGAGGCGCTGGTGGGCGACCCCGATGAGCGCGTGCGGATCCTGCTGGCACGCAAGCTGGGAGCGCTCGCGCCCAGCCTCTCGGTCGCGGATCAGGCGAAGCTGCGCAGAGTGACGTGGGAAACGCTCACGGCATTGGTCGCCGACGAAGCGGTACGGGTGCGGGCGACCATTGCCGACGCGGTGAAGGATTTACCAGACACGCCACGGGAGCTGATCCTGCGGCTTGCCAACGACGTGGCGATGTCGGTGAGCGAACCGGTGGTCCGTCTTTCGCCGCTGCTGACCAACGATGATCTGCTTGCACTGCTGGCGAAGGCCCCGTCGCCTGGCACCGCAGTCGCGGTGGCCCGCCGGTCGCGCTTGCATGAGACGGTGTCGGATGCGATCGCCGCATCAGCCGACGACACTGCGATCTGCGCCCTGCTTGCCAACCCGTCAGCACAGATCCGCGAAGCGACGCTTGATGCCCTCGTCGCGCGCTCGGCTGAGCATACCGATTGGCACGAGCCCCTGGTGCGCCGCCCATCGCTGCCTCCGCGCACCGCGCGAATTCTGTCGGAGATCGTGGCGACGCATCTGCTCGAAGTCCTGGCGACGCGCGTCGACCTCGCTCCGGCGCTCGCCGAAGACCTGCGCCACCGGCTCGTCGCCCGATTGCAGTCCGATGCCAAAGGGCCGCAGGAGCGGGTAGAGCCGACCACGGAGCAGGCGCTGGCTTCGGCGCGTACGTTGGCCGAACGCGGCAAGCTCACTGAAGACGCGGTGCTGGATGCGGCGCGTCGCGGCGAAGCTCGATACGCTGCGGCCCTGGTTGCGGTGGCGGCCGGAACGTCCGTTTCAGTGGTGGATCGCGCCGCATCGCTGCGCAGTGCCAAAGGGTTGGTGAGCCTGGTCTGGAAGGCGGGCTTCACCATGCGTTCGGCCGTCGCGCTGCAAAGCCTGCTGGCGCGCCTGGCACCCGACGCCATTCTGGGGGACGGCCAAGGTCGCGACTTCCCACTGGGCGTCGAGGAGATGCGCTGGCAGCTTGAGTTTCTGGACCGGATGGGACGCTGACACGCAGTCCGGAATACGCTCTACCGCTTGATGATCGTGCCCGGCCCCGCCTCGGTGAACAGTTCCAGCAGGCAGGCGTGCGGCACGCGGCCGTCGAGGATCACGGCACCCATGGCGCCGCGCTTCACGGCGTCGATGCAGTTCTCCACCTTCGGAATCATGCCGCCGGAGATCATGCCGCTATCTATGCCTGCCTCGGCCTCGGCGATGGTCATTTCGGCGATGAGCCGCTTGTCGTTGTCAAGCACGCCCGCCACGTCGGTCAGCATGAGCAGGCGCGTGGCGCTGAGCGCGCCGGCGATGGCGCCGGCCACGGTATCGGCATTGATGTTGTAGGTCTGGCCGTCCGCACCGACCCCAACCGGCGCGATCACCGGCACCAGGCCGGCGCCGGTCAACGCATGGATCACGCGCACATCGAGATGCTCCGGCTCGCCGACGAAGCCGAGGTCTAGCACGCGCTCGATGTTGCTGTCCGGGTCCTGCTTCGTCCGCGCGAGCTTGCGCGCGCGGATCATGCCGCCGTCCTTGCCGCTGACGCCCACGGCGAGCGCGCCGGCCCGCGTGATCAGGCTGGCGACGTGTTTGTTGACGGAGCCCGCCAGCACCATCTCCACGACTTCCACCATGGCTGCATCGGTGACGCGCAGCCCGTCGATGAATGTGGACTGGATCGCAAGCCGCTTCAGCATGGCGTTGATCTGCGGGCCGCCGCCGTGCACGACGACAGGGTTGACGCCGACCTGCTTCAGCAGAGCGATGTCGCTGCCGAACTGGGCCGCGAGATCATCCTCTCCCATGGCGTGACCGCCGTACTTCACCACGATGGTGGCACCGGCGTAGCGGCGCAGGAACGGCAGCGCCTGCGCCAGAACGCGCGCCCGCTCGGTGGCCGATCCGGGGTCGCCGGGTGTCGTTTCTCGGATTTCGCTCATGCGGCGCGTGTTAGGGTCGCGCGCGCGGAGGGTCAAGGTCGCGGCCAGCCGGGATCGCCGCCATCGCGCTATTACACCTGAAGCAAAGTGAGTCTGCGAAGAAGCGCGGCTGCCTGCCTGGGGCCGGCCCCTCAACACAATCCACAGCCAGTGCGGTCTCCAGCGCCATCTGGATCGATTGAAAGTCACATCGTGTTCTTGCCCGCTGCAGGAAAATCGTGAGCAGCATGGGGGCCAGCGCATCCCGCTGCCAAGTCGGCAAATTGTCGAACACGGGCCTCCAACTCGATGTTTCGGCGTTGCTATCGATGTGGCGCAACAGCTCGGCTGCAGCTCCCGCCCAGCGGTGTGTCCTCCGTGCGTTGGCCGAGGGGGTATAGCCCTTTCGCACCAAAGTGGCACACAGGAATCCCATCACATAGGCTGCGTGATATGAGGTGGACACAGCGTAGCGCAGGCGCGTTTTGCCCTCGAGTTCAGCGTAGTCAGCACCATTGAAGGCTATACCGGTCAGGAATCCGAAAATTGCCTCGGCATCCAGAAGGACCCGCAACGAAAACGTGGCTGTGTCCGTCCAGGGAAGATCGTGTGAGCGAACGCATGGTCGCGCGCCCACCCCGGCTCCAGGCAAAGCGCAGAGAGCTTGGCGGGACTGCGGGCATGCGGAATGAGACGACGTGCAATGTCATGGAACTGCTTCTCGATGCGATGATCCAGACTTTTGACCGGGTCCACGCACATCAGAAGCATCGCTGTTTCCGCAACAGCCTTTTCACCAAGGAATACACTAGCCTTTTGCGCCGTGGGTTGATCGACCGCGGTTGCCAGATCGAGGTCTTCGAGCGTGTCGAGCAGGTGAAGCGCCATGTCCATGCTGCACGCGACACACTGGATCAGGTGCTGCTCCGTCTCCTGTCGCGCCTTGTGCTGGGCGCCTCGGAGACAGCCAGGGCCCGTCGACCGCGCTTTTCGGTTGATCGGCCTGGGCATGCCTCCGGGTTTCCGGTTGCTATTCCTCCGTCGGGGTTGCCCCCTGAGGACGGACGCCGATCACCGCTTCCCCAAGTGTGACTGGCGGAATGCAAACATCGTGAAGACGCCAATTGATCACGGACCACAGACCATCGCCGGCCAGTGCTGCTCTTTCGCCGAATTTGCTCATGACGGCTCCGACCGCCTCGAAGTCAACAGCCTTCGATGCGATCAAGGCCTCGACCACTTCCTGTTGTAGTTTTGTACATCCCCGGGGCATATCTTCCTCTGCGTCGTTGCGGTAAATTCTTCCATCGGTCTCTACGGACACGACACGGGCAGAGTAGCGGGTTGCGCCCTATCCAATGGTGACCTGACTCACATGCGGGATGCGAATAATACCGCGCTTTGAAATTACGGCGGCATCCCGCAACGCCGTTGGCGACTTGGACTTTACACCGCTCAGTGTTGCCGTAATGCGCCGCGATGGGTGCTGGCACCTGGCGCCGTGACGATGACTGGGAGAGGCCACGAAAAAGGGCCGGCGACGCCCAAGCGTCGCCAGCCCTCGGCAATAACCAGGTTCGGCAGCATGGCCGTTTACT
>CAWCDM010000155.1:0-30938 GCA_963794185.1 uncultured Alphaproteobacteria bacterium
TCGCCGCCTTCCAGCCGATCCTCAACATGCAGATGGCATCGGGGAACGACGCGATCTACGACAACGGTTTCTACAACATCGGCGTCCGCCCGGCCTTCGAGGACCGCGGCGTCGGCGGCGTCGATGGCTACAACAATCCGCTGTCGTTCACCCGCCAGTTCGTGGCGCAGCCTGGCAGCATCAATATCGGCGTCGACCGCTTCGCGATCCCCGCGTGCGGGTCGGGCGGCGGGAACTGCGCCAGCCTGCCGGCAACGGTCCAGGCGCAGTCGCAGCGGGTCGCGGTGGACGGGTCGTTCAAGGTGCCAAGCCTGCGCAACGTCGCGCTCACGCCGCCCTATTTCCACAATGGCGGACAGAAGTCGCTGGCCGACGTGGTCGCATTCTACAACCGCGGCGGCGACCGGCGCACGATCGCCGGGGGCGATACGACAGGCACCGGCGCGCTCGGCCGCCCGATCGCGACGGCGACGCCGATCGGCCCGAATATGGGCGGCAGCAACTTCGATCCGAACGTCAATTCGCTCAGCCTGACCGTCCAGCAGGAGGCGCAGATCGTGGCCTTCCTGCAGGCGCTGACCGATCCCAGGGTGGCCTGCCACATGGCCCCGTTCGACCACCCGGGCCTCACCGTGGCCAATGGCCAGCTGCCGCAGGACACGGACCACGACGGCAACGCCGACGACGTGGCCTCCGTCATAGGGGCGGTCGGCGCGGGCGGCTACCAACACTGCAGCATCCTGTTCAGCCGCCTGAATTCGGGCGACATGTTCACCTCGTCGCCAGCCTTCGATGCGATGAAGTCGTGGCCGACTGTGCCGTGACACTGTGAGCCGCGGCCGCGCATAGGACTGGAGGCGGCCACCGGGCATGTTGCTCGGCGGCCGTTGCCGGTGTTCACGCAACGCGAGGCCTCAAGGCGCTGATCGAGGTCGCGGATGGCCGTTTCGGCAAGAGACTGTTGCGTAGGACCTACAGTGACCGACACAAATTCAGCTCGTCGAGTTCAGTAGGGCGTAAAGCGAATTTGCTTGACCATTTTCTTGTCAGACTGTAACATTATAGAATAGGTAGAAAGATACTGCCTGCTGAACCTGACATACCGTTGAAGAAACGGACGCCCTTGATTGGGGATGCCACGAGAAGTTCGCAGTCCCGGCCGGTAGTGTCGGGCGATGTTTGACGCGCCATTGATTCTGGCCGCCTCCGCCTAGAGTTGAGGGGCCCGACCCGATACTGGAAGCAACTTAGAGAGGATTGCTGACAGTGCGACGCAACCGCATCGGTCCCACCATGACGGCGGTGATCGTCGTTGTCGGTTTAGGTTTCAGCCTTGGCCCGATCCTGCCGGCCGCGGCGGAATCAACGCAAGCCGCCAATGTCGCGCTGGCGGGCGGCGACACCGGTGATCCGAACGTTGCCCCAGGCGCCGTGGATAATAGCGACGACGGTAACGCCAGACCGATCGGACCCCTGACAGGGCTTCTCCCTCCTGCTCCCCCGCCGGCGGCCTACAACGCCATCGTCCGGAACCCGGCCGCTCTTCTGACGCTCGGCAAGGCGCTATTCTGGGACACACAGGTGGGCAACGGCAACCATCAGGCCTGCGCGAGCTGCCACTTCCACGCCGGCGCCGACACGCGCACGGTCAACCAACTCGGCCCCGGCGTGAATATCCAGCCGAACCCGGACAACACATTCGGCAATGCGTACGGTGAGACCGGCAGCGGCGCCGTGGCCGGCCCGAACTACGCCCTCTCGCCGGCCGACTTCCCATTCCATCGGCTGGCGAACGTGGACGATCCCGATTTCGGCCGTTTTGTTCGACACCAACGACGTGGTGTCCTCGCAGGGCGCCTTCCAGGGTAACTTGGTGGCGCCGAGCGCGAACAATGCGGCCGCCCAAGGGCTGACATGTCAATCGACGCCCGGCGCACCGTTCGCGATCGCGGTCAACGGCCACCCAATCAACACCCGCAGGGTCGAGCGGCGAAACACGCCCACCAACATCAACGCGGTGTTCAACTACCGCAGTTTCTGGGACGGCCGGGCCAACAACGCGTTCAACGGCGTCAACCCGTTCGGCCGGCGCGCAATCCTCGCCGACCCCACCGCACGGGTGTTCACCACCGACGGCACCACCGCCAAGCCGCAAACGCTGGAGCTCGCCAACATGAGCGCGGCCTCGCAGGCCACGGGTCCGGTCCTGAGCGCCTCCGAGATGGCGTGCGAGAACGAGACGTTCCCGGCGCTGGGGCGCAGCCTGATGGGCCAGCGCGTGCTGCAGACCCAGCCGGTTTCCGCCACCGACAGCGTGTTCTCGAAGATGCCCCTGGGCTCGATCACCCACGGCGGCCAGGGGCTTTCGGTGACCTACCGTCAGCTCGTACATGCGGCCTTCCAGCCGGCCTATTGGCGGGATGAGCACTACTATGCGGTCGATCCGGCGACCGGCCAGATCAGCCGCGTCGCCGACGCTACCAAGGGCTACCTGGTCGACGAACTCGATTTCTCCATGTTCTTCGGCGTGGCGATCGACGCCTATGAGCGGACGTTGATCTCCGACCAGTCGCCGTTCGACACCGGCACCATGTCGGCAGATGCCTTGGCGGGTGAGGGCGTCTTCATCGGCAAGGCCCACTGTGCTGCCTGCCATGACGGCCCGCTATTCTCGGAGGCCACAACCTTTCAGGGAGATGCCGCCTTTGCCGCCATCCAACTCATGGACACGGCAGATGCGAAGACAGCCCTGCATGACAACGGCTATTACAATATCGGTGTTCGCCCGGTCTTCGAGGATCTGGGCGCCGGCGGCGTCGATCCCTATGGCAACCCGCTCTCGTTCACTCGCCAGTTCGTCCTGGCGCCGGGGCCCGCCGATGTCGGCGTCGACCGCTTCTCGGTGGACGCCTGCTTGCTCAATCTCGGGACTTGCGCCAGCCTGCCCACCGCGGCGCAGGCCCGGTCGCAGCGGGTCGCAGTGGACGGGTCGTTCAAGATCCCAGGCCTGCGCAACGTTGCGCTGACGCCTCCCTATTTCCACAACGGCGGCCAGAGGTCGCTGGCCGAGGTGGTTTCATTTTACGATCGCGGCGGCGACCAGCGCACGATCGCCGGGGGCGATACGTCGGGCACCGGTGCGCTCGGACGCCCGATCGCGACAACCGTTCGCATCACCGGCGGGATGGGCGGGAGCAACGTGGATCCTGACGTCCGGCGCCTCGGCCTGAGCGCCCAGCAGCAGGCGCAGATCGTCGCGTTCCTGCAGGCGCTCACCGACCCCAGAGTGGCCTGCCACATGGCGCCGTTCGACCACCCGGGCATCACCATCTCCAATGGCCAGCTTCCGCAGGATACAAGCCATAGCGGCAACGCCGATGACGCTGTCTCGATCATCCGCGAGGTCGGCGCCGGCGGCTATCAGCACTGCAGCACCCTGTTCAACCGCCTGAATTCGGGCGACCTGTTCACCTCTTCGCCGGCCTTCGATGCCATGAAGTCATGGCCGACGGTGCCATGACGTTGTGAGCTGCAATAGCGAACTTTTACCAGGGCCGGCCGCCGAGCAGACACCTCGGCGGCCCCGCCGCCCGGTTCTCACGTCATGGCCGTCCCGGATCGTGTCCGGGGACGGCCATGACGTTCAAAATGCGGCGTCGAAAGTCAACCACAACGGCAGCTTTGTAAGTTTGGCCTGTAGCCTACCCGAATGCTGGCGTAACGAATTTGCTTGACCGCTCATTTGATGATCGGTAATATTCCTTCAGAGATACAAAAAATTCAACGGCAATAAAAAAGGAAGTTGTCGGAGAAACAGAAGCAGCCGGGTCGGGCCGCCACACGAGTTAGGCAGTCCTGACCGGCCGACGTCTGAAGATGCCTAAATCTGGCTATACAACTGACTCTGGCAACGTCAAGACCAGGGCAACGTAGTGCGGCCTAATACTTGGCGCAACCATGAGAGAGAGGCTGGCTGTGGAACGGACACGCATCGGTCGCACCATGACGGCCATGATCGCCATCTTCGGTGTCGGGTTCAGCTTCGCCGCGATCCTGCCGACCGCGGCGGACGCCCAGACGGCGACGACGGTGCTGCCCAATTTTATGCCGCGGCCGATCGGACCACTGACCGGAATTCGCCCTCTGGATCCCCCCGCGAGTGCTTACAACGCCATCGTCCAGGATCCGGCTGCCCTGGTGGTCCTGGGCAAGGCGTTGTTCTGGGACATGCAGCTGGGCAACGGCAACCATCAGGCCTGCGCGAGCTGCCACTTCCACAGCGGCGCCGACGCGCGCACGGTCAATCAGCTCGACCCGGGCCTGAATGGCCAGCCCGCCGGGGATACCACCTTCGGCAACGCCCTCGGGAAGATGGGCAGCGGCGCCGTGGCCGGTCCGAACTACGCCCTCACAGCAGCCGACTTTCCGTTCCACAGGCTGGCGAACGTAAACGATCCCAACTCGGCGGTCCTGTACGACACCAATGACGTCGCCGGCTCACAAGGCGTGTTCCAGACCCCGCTGGTGGCGGCGGCGGCGAACAACGCCGCCGGCCAAATCCTGACGTGCAGCTCGACACCAGACCCGCTCTTCTCGATTACCGCCGGCGGCAAGCACATCAACACGCGCAAGGTCACGCCGCGCAACACCCCGTCCAACATCAATGCCGTGTTCAACTTCCGCAACTTCTGGGACGGCCGCGCCAGCAACACCTTCAACGGCGTCAACCCGTTCGGCAGGCGTGCCACTGCTGCCGATCCCACGGCGCGGGTGTATACGACGGACGGCAACACTGCCACCCCGCAAGCGTTGGCGCTCGACAACATGAGCACCGCCTCGCAGGCCGTCGGGCCAGTGCTCAGCACCTTCGAGATGGCGTGCCCGGGCGAGAATTTTGCGAATTTGGCGCGGAGCGTGATGGGCCAGCTTGCGCTGCAGACCCAGCCGGTGTCGGCCACCGACAGCGTGTTCTCGAAGATGCCCATCGGCGCGATCGCGGCTGGCGGCCAGGGGCTCACTGTGACATACCGCCAGCTCGTTCATGCGGCGTTCAAGCCGGCCTATTGGCAGGACGCGCATTACTACACGATTGACGGCACCACGGGCCAGGTCAGCCGGGCTGCCGACACCACCAGCGGTTATCTGGTCGACGAACTGGACTTCTCCATGTTCTTCGGCATGGCGATCGATGCCTATGAGCGGACGCTGATCTCCGACCAGTCGCCGTTCGATACGAACACCATGTCGGGGGCGGCCCAGGTGGGCATGAACCTCTTCAAGAACAATGCCAACTGCATCGCCTGCCACGACGGTCCACTGTTCTCGAAGGCCACGACCTTCAAGAGCGACACACCTTTCGAGGCCATCGAACACATGCAGCTGGCGCAGCTTGGAATGGCGCTGTACGACAACGGTTTCTACAACATCGGCGTGCGGCCCACCTTCGAGGATGTCGGCGTCGGCGGCACCGATCCCTACGGCAACCCGCTCTCGTTCACCCGGCAGTTCGTGCTGGCGCCGGGCACCACCAATATCGGCGTCGACCGCTTCACCTTGTTTCCCTGCGCGCTCATCATTCAGTTCGACCCGCACAATTGCAACGCCGTGCCCCCTGCTACGCAGACCAAGGTGCAGCGGATCGCGGTGGACGGCTCGTTCAAGGCCCCCAGCCTGCGCAATGTCGCTCTGACGCCGCCGTATTTTCACAACGGGGGGCAGAAGTCGCTGACCGACGTGCTTGCCTTTTACAACCGCGGCAGCGACCGGCGTTCGATCCCCAATGGCGACACGTCGGGCACCGGCGCGCTCGGGCGGCCCGTCCCGACGTCAGCCCCCGTGACGAGCGGCATGGGCGGCAGCAACGCCGACCTGGACGTCACACCCCTCGGCCTGTCCGCCCTGCAACAGAGCTACATTGTCGAGTTCCTGAAGGCGCTCACCGACCCCAGGGTGGCCTGCCACAAGGCGCCATTCGACCACCCGGGGCTCACCGTTGCCACCGGCCAGCTCGCGCAGGATGCGGACGGCAACGGCAATGCGGACGACATACCTGGGGTCATTCGAGAAGTTGGCGCTGGCGGTTATGATCACTGCACCATCCTGTACGATCGGCTGAACTCCGGCGACCTGTTCACCTCCTCGGCGGCCTTCGATGCGCTGAAGTCATGGCCCACGGTGCCATGACGTCGTGACGACGGTGCCGACTCAGCGATGCAATAGCTAGCCGGTGAGTATGGTCGAGCCGATCGTGTCCATCCCGACGGGGATCACCGACGCGCCCCGCATTCGCTCGGCGAACCCGGCCTGCCGTTCGGGCGGTACCAGCATCAGCAGGAAGCCGCCGCTGCCCGCACCGCACAACTTACCACCGGCCGCGCCTGCAGCCCGCGCCGCTTCGTAGAGCGCATCGATCTGCGGGCTGCTGACCTTGGACGACAGGCGCTTCTTCGTCTCCCAGCCGTCGTTCAGCATGGCGCCGAATTCGGCCAGCAGCCGCTCCGGATCGCGCCCCTCCAGAACCGCAACGGCCTGGTCGACCAACGTGAGGAGGTGCGAAAGTTCGGTGTCCACCGTTCGGTTCACGGTGCGATGCATCTGCTCCGACAACGTGGCCGACGCGAACCGGGTGACACCGGTATAGACCAGAAACAGCGAGCTGGTCAGTGCAGCCTGGCACGGCGCGGTCATCTGAACCGGCTCGATCCTTGTGCGGCCGGCGGTGAACTCGAATCGGTTCAGCCCGCCGAAGGCAGCGTGATACTGATCCTGCACTCCGACATTCTCCGCCAGCAGCTCGCGCTCCACGTGGACTGCGAAGCGTGCCAGATCCAACTTGGTGATCGGCCGCTTCTGCAGAGCATGCACGAGGTTGATCAGTCCCACGGTGAACGAGGACGAGCTGCCGAGCCCGCTGCGTGCCGGCAGGTCGGCCATGATGGACAGGTCCAGCGGGTCGCACAGCGCAAAATGCTGCAGCACGCTGCGCACCACGGGATGTTGCAGGTCGCGCGCATCGGACACGGTTTCGATCCGCGAGTAGCTGACGCGGTAATGGTAGTCGATCACCGAGGACAGCCGCAGCGCCGAAATATAGACGTATCTGTCGATCGCCATACCCAGCACGGCACCCCGCGCGCGCTCGTAGTATTCCGGATAGTCGGTGCCGCCACCGAAGAAGCTGACGCGAAGCGGCGTGCGTGACACGGTCATCATGGCGCGTGATCCGCGGCGAAATCCGCCTCCAGCACGTGGCGGACACCGTCGGCCAGCGTTATCCGCGGGCGCCAGTCCGTGGCAGCCAGGAAGCGTCCCGAATCGAGGCTCTTGTAGCTGGCGCCCTGGAAGCTGCCGGGCGGTTGCACGATCCGCGCGTCCCAACCCAGCACCTGCATGATCGCCGAGGCGCATTGGCCGATGGTGACCGGAGCATTCGAGGTGCAGTTCACGATAGTGTCCTGGAATGTGGCATCGGCGGCAATCACCGCATCGATCTGGTCGGCGACGTAGAGCAGGTCGCGCACGGTGTCGAGGCTGCCCCAGACCTCGAAGTTGCGCTCCCCGCCGCGCCGAGCCGCGGTAGCGCGGGCAATCAGCGCCGCCATGAAATGGCTGCGATGCGCCTCGGTATGCGCGCCCGGCCCGTACAAGGTTGCCAGCACGCAGTGCAGCCAGCTCAGTCCGTATTGCGAGCCGTAGGTCTCGCATCCGGTCACCAGCACCTCCTTGGCGAGCGCATAGCCGCGCACCGATGGGTGCGGCAGACCGGAGCGGAACGCGGTTTCTGGAATCGGCCGATCCGACTCCGGATAGATGCACGAGCTGCCAAGGGAGATCAGCTTCGCCTGAGGCTGGCACCGGCGCCACGCCTCGAGCACGTTAAGGTGGATGTGCGCGTTGTCGCGCAGCAGCTCCCCCTGCATCTGGTACTGGATTGCGCCGGTGCGCTGCCGGGTCACGGCATGCACGATCCGCCCGGCCTGCGGGGCGTCGCGCAAGGCGGCCTCAACCATGGCCGGGTCGGTAAAGTCGCCCGCGCTTCGTCCGACCGGATGCACCGGCCAGCCACGCGCACGCCAGGCGGCGACGAAATGGCGGCCGACAAATCCATTGGCACCCAGCACGATGGTGACCGTCTCAGCGTAGCGCATTGCGATACCATGCCACGGTTTCGCGCATTCCGTCCTCCAGCGAACGGAATGCGCGCAGCCCGGGCAGCAGCTCGCGTAACCGAGCCGCCGTCGCGCGGCGCAGCCGGACGCCGGGATTGGCGCCGGTCGGCGGCGGTGTGGTGCGCAGAGGACGCTCCCGGCCGGCGGCGCGCATCGCTATCCGCGCCAGATCATCGATGCGGGCGGTCTGTCCGGCGGCGCAGTTCACCGCCTCGGTCGCACCCTGAAGCTCCAGGGAGGCGACGAAAACCGCTGCCACGTCGCCTGCGAAAACGAAGTCACGCTCGGCCGTCGGATCGCCTCGGACCTCGAAATCCGGCGTGTCTCTCAGGGCGCGGATCACGAAGGCGGTGGCGACATGCGCCTCGCTCTCATCCAGCGTGTCGAACGCTCCATAGGGATTTGTCAGGCGGAAGCTGATGGTGTTGATGGCTGCACGGCGGCGCCATAATTCGGCGGCGATCTCGCCCCATCGCTTCGACCAGGCGTAGGCCGCCTCCCCATCATGGGGCCAGAGATTCAAATCGATGGGCACCGTGTCGTCAAGTATCGGCGAGACAGCGGGATACACGGCGGAGCTGCTCGCAACCCGCACCTCCGAGATGCCGCGCTGCATGGCGAAGTGATACACAAGGTTGGTGAGCGAAAGATTGGCGGCGACGATTGCCGCCTGCTGCTGCGCGAAGTGCGAGGCAAAGTAGCGGAACGCAGCGACGTGCACAACGGCCGAACGCGACGGCAGCGACGGGATTTGGTCCATCGCGTCGGCGGGGACGGTCAGCGTGCAGCCTGGAACGGGGCGGCCGGAACTGTTGACGCCAACCAGAAGCTCCACCCGGTCTGCCAGTGCCTGGACGATATTGCGACCGATGAAGCCGCTGGCGCCACACAGCACCACCGCATCGGGAAGGCTCATGCGCGGGCGTTCGCCTCGATGATCTTCACTTCGGGGATCGGCACGATGAACTGGCCTCCTTCAGCGAGCCAGTCCTGTTCCTTGCGGACGAATTCGTCGATGAAATTCCACGCGAGCACCAGGTAGGCATCGGGTCTTTGTCCCGCCTCGTCCTCGATCGGGATCCGCACGCCAGGGATCGCCAGGCCGATCTTGAGGGGGTTCTTTTCCACTGCCTTCTGCACGAGATCGGGGCCGATGCCGAAACTGTTCAGCAGCGTGGCACCCTTCGCCGGCGCGCCGTAGGCCCAGACCGAGCGGCCGGCCACGCGGTAAGCATGGAGCAGCGCGCGCAGCCGATCGCGCAATGCCAGCACGTTCGCCGCGAACCGCCGATAGGTGTCGATTTCACCCAGGCCGTTCGCCGCCTCGGTCTCCTGCAGATCGCCGCACCGATCGGCCAACCTGGCGGGTCCCCTTGCGGGCGACGTATGCCTCGATCGTACCGCCATGGATCGGCACCAGGCTCGCCTCGAACACTTCGAGGCCATGGCGTTCGAGCAATGCCGACAGGGAACGCAGCGTGTAGTAGCACAGGTGCTCGTGATAGATCTGGTCGAACGCGGTGTTCTCCACCATGCCGCCGAGGTAGATCGCCTGGACGACGAATACGCCATCGGCGGCGAGCAGGGCGGCAATGCCGCGCACCACGCTGTGCAGTTCCTCGAGGTGGAAGAACACGCCGGCAGCGGTCACGACCTTCGCGGATCCGAACGCGGCCAGTATGTCGCTTGCGCACGCCTCGTTGAAAAAGCGGTTCCACGTCTGCACGCCGTCGTCCTGTGCCATGCGGGCGACATTGGCTGCCGCCTCGACGCCAAGCGCGCGGCAGCCGTACGTCGCGTACTGCTTGAGCCAGGTGCCGTCATTGCTGCCGATATCGACCACAAGGTCCTGCGAGCCGAGACCGCAGGCCGCGGCTATTCGCGCGGACGTCTGGCGGAAATGCTCGGGCAGCGTCTTGGTAGTTCCCGAGACATAAGGGTAATCCGAGAACATTGATTCCTTGGGAATCGTGTGGTCGATCTGCACCATGGTGCAGGCGCGGCAGAAGCCGACGCGCAGCGGATAGGAGGGCTCGGTGCCAACCGGCAGATCGAAGCGGACCAGCCGATTGCAATGCGGCTGATCGCCCAGATCAATCACCAGCTCGACCTGCCTTCCGTCACAGCAGCGGCATGCCATGTCGAGCATGCGGCCGGGTTGCGGCACCACGACCCGATCAGACATTGGCGAACCGCCCATTTCGTAGCATGCGGAAGCCCTTCACCAGTTCGATGATCCCCGCGTCCAGCGAGACGTCGGGCAGCCAGCCGGTTTTTTCCATCTTCGCGTTCGATACGACATAGTCGCGCTTGTCGGGATCTTCGCCGACCGGTGCCTCGAGCCAGACGAATCCGGGTACATGCCTGCCGATGCGCTCGCAGAGCTGCGCCTTGCTCAGGTTGGCCTCCGACAGGCCGACGTTGAACGGTTGACCGCGCATGGCTGCGAAATTCTCGAAGGCATGCAGGAAGGCCTTCACCACGTCGCGGACATGGATGTAGTTGCGGCGGAAATGCGGCTCGAATAGCACCACGGCGCGGTCGGTCACGGCACGCCATGTGAAGTCGTTGACGAGAAGATCGAGCCGCATGCGCGGGGACATGCCGAAGACCGTGGCCAGGCGGAGCGATACGCCATTGCAGGTTTCCAGCACGCCCTGTTCGGCCTCGACCTTCGTGCGGCCGTACAGGGAAACCGGGCGCAGCGGCAACTCCTCGGTGCAGAAGGCATTGCCTTCGCCAATGCCGTAACCACTGTTGGTGGTCGGATAGACCACCAACTGGTCGCGCGACACGCGCCTGGCCAGCTCTATCACGGCATCGCGGTTCAGCGTCACGGCGCCGATCTGGTCGCGAGCGCAAAGCGGGGCGCCGACCAGCGCCGCCAACGGGATCACCGCGTCGGCTTGTTTCAGCAGAGGCTCCACCATTCGCATGTCACGGGCGTCGCCGCGGACCGGTTCGAACGCCTCATTGATGCAGCAGGGCGCCAAGGTGGCGTCGCCGGCGGCGAACGTATCCAAGACCGTGATCCGATGGCCGCTCTGCAAAAGCGCCGGAACCAGCATGGAGCCGATATAGCCGGCCCCCCCGGTGACAAGAAAGCGCATGCGATTCCTTCAGCTGACGAACAATTGTTGCAGGGGATTTTCATACTGATCGATGCCGCTGGCGGCAACCACCGTGCCGGTTCCCAGGAGCACGTCCAGCAAACCCCGTGCGTTGTGCACCCGGCGCCATGCGGGAGCGGCTTCTCGCATGGCTGCGGTCAACGGTCCCAGGTGCGCCAATGCCTGTCGAACACTCGCGGCAAATCCGGATGGGTGGTCGAATGCGAAGTCTCTCGCCGGCCCGGCTGCCTGTTCCATCCAGCAGCCTCGCGGAACGATCGCCGGTATCGCCAGCGCGCGCGCCTCGGCGAGGATACCGCTGCTGCGTGGACCGTAAGCCACGGGATCATAAGGCAACAGCAAGAGATCGGCGTCGCGGATGAGGGCGAGATAGTCATTGGGAGCGAGGGCTCGCTCGACCAGTTCAATGTCTGGTCCGGCCTGTGCTTTGAGTGTGCGATGCGCACGCTGCACCGTCGGGTCGGCTGACCCATCCACCAGTCCGCTTTGGATCGTGAACCGGGCGGTCGTCTTGAGGGCGGCAGTGACCTCCGGCAGCAACGGATAGCCCTTTTCTATGCGTGCACCGCCTGCAAATACGAGATGAGGCCGGAGGCGGGGCCGGCGCTCCTGAGCCGCCGGCATATCCGCCGGGACAGGTGCCGGGAGCACAGATATGCCCAGCAAGCGGCGCCAGAGATCGGCCAGTGGCTCCGTGTCGGCGAACAATCGCAACCGCGATCCGAAATGGCTGTGCAGGCGGCGCAGGATCGCATCGACTGGTGCGGGGCCGGGATCTGTCTGGTCCATCTCCTCAGGCAGGCGTCGCAGCATAATGGCGATCCTGCCGACGATGGTCGGAGCAAGTGCTTCCGTCAGCCCCGCCAAATTGGCGGATGAAACACTGGGAAGCACCAGAAAGTCGCTGTCGGTTGGCTGCAGATCGACCATTGCTGTCGCCAACTCACGGCCGAAGCTGTCGGGACGTCCGGAGCGTATTGCGCGATGCGTGCGGCGGACGAGATCGGCGGCGGAACCGGACAATTGGGCCGGCAGCAGGCTGCATGCTCTAAAGAGAACGCCACGTAGCTGGCTACCCCCTCCACTCGTTTGGTAATGTGCACTGAAGACCGGCACTACATGCAGCGGGGCAGTCGAGGTGCAGGCGACGAACTCCCGGTAAGTCAGGACGAGCGCAGATAGCCCGCGCTGTTGGGCCGCGCCGGCGAGGGCGGCCGCATAGTTCAAATGATGGCCGGCCGGCCCCCGCAACCCAGCGTCAGCGAGAATCAGACGCACAAGGAATAAATGGCAATGGGGCCAATGCACCCACGAATGGATCGAGCAATTACAACTCGCATTTCGTTCAACTGTATAGGGCGGCTGAAGACCAATGAACGGCGGGACTTTGCGGCATTCCAGCGAATATACGAAGAGACCGGACCAACTGGCTAGAGCGTGAAGGTGATCATGTTGCACCAAAGCCACTGGTAGGGCAACGGCCCGTCGCCGCTCATCAACACTGCCACCTCACGATGATCGTCTCCGGGGGTGAGATGAATTGCAGGACTCTGTCTCATGAACGGCCGGTGGGCGTCGGTCATGATGGTCGACGTACGCCTGTTCAGGTCTGTGCGAGCCAACAATGAAACCGTCCGTTTCCGCGTCGACGCTCGTCCGCTCACACCGCCGTCACATTGCCTGCCACTTCCAGGAAACGACCTCCGGCAGGTCCTCGCCGTACTCGTATGCGTAGGTCTGGCAGGCGATCTGCTGGTCGCGGAGAACGTCGCGGGCATGTGCGCCGCGATTGCGCAGGCTCGGCACCCGGTCGATCGCGTCGATGGCCAGCGTGTAGCGGTCGATCTGATTCAGGATCGCAAGCTCCATCGGAGTGTCGATGCTGCCCTTCTCCTTGTAGCCGCGCACATGCAGGTTATCGTGATTGGTGCGACGGTAGGTCAGCCGGTGGATCAGCCAGGGATAGGCGTGGAAATTGAAGATTACCGGCTTGTCGCGGGTGAACAGCGCGTCGAACTCGAAGTCCGTCATGCCGTGCGGGTGTTCGGTGGCGGGCAGCAGGCGGAACAGATCGACCACGTTGACGAAGCGGACCTTCAGGTCGGGAAAGTGCTGACGCAGCAGGGCGGTCGCCGCCAGCGCCTCCATCGTCACCACGTCGCCGCAACTCGCCATCACCAGGTCGGGCTCGCTGTCGATGTCGGTGCTGGCCCAGCGCCAGACGCCGGCGCCCTTGGTGCAGTGGTTGATCGCCGCCTCCATATCCAGGAACTGCAGATGCGGCTGCTTGTCGGCGACGATCACGTTCACGTAGTTGACGCTGCGCAGGCAGTGGTCGGCGACCGACAGCAGGCAGTTCGCATCCGGCGGCAGGTAGATGCGCGTCACGTCCGGGCTCTTGTTCGCGACCACATCGAGGAAGCCCGGATCCTGATGGGTAAAGCCGTTGTGGTCCTGCCGCCACACGGTCGACGTGATCAGCAGGTTGAGCGAGCCGATATTGGCCCGCCAGGGCAGCGCGTTGCACTTCTCCAGCCACTTGGCGTGCTGGTTCACCATCGAATCGATAATGTGCACGAATGCCTCGTAGGTGGAAAAGAAGCCGTGCCTTCCGGTCAGCAGATAGCCCTCGAGCCAGCCCTCCAACGTGTGCTCGCTCAGCATCTCCATCACGCGGCCGTCGGGTGCGAGGTGCGTGCCGTCCGCGTCCTCGGGGAAATAGGCGCCGAGCCACGCTTTGCCGGTCGCCTCGTAGAGCGCGTCGAGCCGGTTCGAAGAGTTCTCGTCGGGGCTGAACGCGCGAAACGTCGACGGATTGCGCCGCATGACGTCGCGCAGGAACTTGCCGAGTTCGCTGGTGGAACTGACCTGATCGCTGCCATGCCTGCCGACCTTGACCGCATAGTCGCGGAAGTCGGGCATCGAGAGCGGACGGCGCAGCAGGCCGCCATTGGTGTGCGCGTTGGTGCCCATGCGTCGGCCGTGCGCCGGCGCCAGCGCGCGGAGCGCCGGCCGGACCCGCCCCTCCGCGTCGAAGAAGTCCTCCGGCTGGTAGCTGCGCAGCCAGCCTTCCAGCAGCGCGAGGTGTCCGCGCATTCTGACGGATATCGGCAATCGGAATCTGATGCGCGCGCCAGAAACCCTCCACGCGATGGCCGTCCACCTCCTCCGGACAGGTCCAGCCCTTCGGGCTGCGCAGGATCACCATCGGCCAGCGCGGGCGCTCGGCACGGCCTGATCGCGCGGGCAGCCGCCTGGATCCGGCGGATCTCGGTGACGCAGTGCTCCAACGTCGCCGCCATCGCCTGGTGCATGCTGTCGATGTCGGAGCCTTCGACAAAGCACGGCGCGTAGCCGTAGCCGCGGAACAGCGCCTCGAGCTCGTCGCGCGGGATGCGTGCCAGAATGGTCGGGTTGTTGATCTTGTAGCCGTTCAGGTGCAGCACGGGCAGCACCGCGCCGTCGCGCACCGGGTCGAGGAACTTGTTGGAATGCCACGCGGTCGCGAGCGGGCCGGTCTCCGCCTCGCCGTCACCCACCACCACCGCGGCGATCAGGCCCGGGTTGTCGAATGCGGCGCCGTAGGCATGCGAGATCGAATAGCCGAGTTCGCCGCCTTCATGGATCGAGCCGGGCGTTTCCGGCGTGCAGTGACTGCCGATACCGCCGGGGAAGGAGAAGCGGCCGAAGAAGCGGCGCAGGCCGTCCTAGTCGTCGGTGATCTCCGGATAGACGTCGCCATAGCTGCCTTCCAGATAGAGATTTGACAGCACGCCTGGTGCGCCGTGGCCGGGACCGGCCAGGTAGATCATGTCCAGATCGTATTTGCGGATCAGACGGTTGAGGTGCACGTAGACGAGGCTCAGGCCCGGGTCCGATCCCCAGTGGCCGAGCAGCCGGCGCTTCACATGCTCAGGCGTCAGCTTCTCGCGCAGCAGCGGGTTGTCCCGCAGGTAGATCATCGCCGCCGACATATAGAGCGTGGCGCGCCAGTACTGGACGGTGGCGTGCAGCTCCTCGGCCGAGAGCGGCGCGCCCTCGGTCGTCGCGCGTGCCGGGCCGTAGGCGCTGATCGTCGCCAGGTCCGCGGAAATGCTGTCCATCGCTGTCTCCCTATCGGATCGTCGGGCAAAGGCGGGCTGCACGCCCCAAGGCTGCGTTCCTGTCGTGGCGCGGTTCGTGCCCGCGGCAACCCGCCGGGCTGGACGGGTCGCGCAACCCAAAGCCGCAACTGGCCTATACTTGGGGTCCATTCCTGACAAGACCGGCACGGCGCTGGAACGGTCACACGGCTGTGCCTCGATGAACGACAGCAAGAACCGCGAAGTGTGCGGCCACGCGGTGAATGCTATGTTCGGCGGCATCATGGCGGAACACGAATTCACACTGTTCGATACGGCGGTCGGACGCTGCGGCATCGCCTGGGGCGCCCGCGGCGTCATGGGGCGTGCAGTTGCCGGAACGGGGCGACAGTGCGACGCGTGCGCGCCTGCTCCGACGCTATCCGGACGCACGCGAGGTGCCGCCGCCGCCGGCCGTCCGCCAGGCGATCGACGGGATCGTGGCCCTGCTGCGCGGCGAGGCGCGCGATCTCTCTTCGGTCGTGCTCGACATGGATCGCGTGCCGCCGTTCCACCAGCTTGTCTATGCGGTGGCGCGCAGCATTCCGCCAAGTGCCACGCTGTCCTATGGCGAGATCGCGGCGCGGCTCGGCGACCGTGGTGCGGCGCGCGACGTGGGCGAGGCGATGGGGCAGAACCCGTTCCCGGTCATCGTGCCGTGCCACCGCGTGGTGGCGGCCGGCGGCAAGGTCGGCGGCTTCTCCGCATCCGGCGGCGTCACCACGAAGCTGCGCCTGCTCGACATCGAGGGCGCACAACTGGGCGAGACGCCGACGCTGTTCGACAGTCTGCCTCTGGCCGCGCGGCCGCGGCGCGCCTAGCCTGGTGAGGAGTCACGGCCCGAGACGCGACCGAAGCGGACAGCCAGAGGATAGGTGAGGCCGGTCATCAGCCTGCAGCGGGCAGGTCCTCCTCCAGGATCGTGATGTGCAGCGAGTACGACACCTCGCCGTCCTCCTCGTCTCGGTGCAGTGTCCCGAGGAACTCGTCCCCGGCGCGGACCTCGACCGACGCACCGCGGTTCTTGGGTGCGTCGATGTGGATCCGGCTGCTACCCAGGGTCGTGCGCAGATAGGTTTCTACCCGCGTCATGTCTGATGCCTTCATAGGGCGCCTTTCATCTCATGGAACGATCGGGCGCGCGACGGTTTCCCCGACGCGTGCCTCGATGTCCGCCTGCGATATTGTACTGGGTTTGATTGTACCGGATTTGCCTGGACCAGGTCACAGGTTTTCTCAACGGGCCGCACCGATTGTTGTGCAATGGGCACGACCGCACCATCCGTCGCGGACCCGCCGGTTTGACACCACCCCCAACCCACCCCATCCTGCCGGCCAACCGAGGGGAGCCCCGCCGCAGGGGCTGAGATACCGACAGAGCCGCGATCCAATGCGGCGGGGCGGTGACCCTTGAACCTGAACCGGGTCATGCCGGCGTAGGGACGGGAGCCGTCGCAAAGCACCACGTCCCTCCGTCCAGTGCCCGTGACGCAACAAGGAGGGGTCCATGACGGTCCAGTCGAAAACCGCCGCCCGGCCAGATACGGTCACCACCGGACCGATCACCGGCTCGCGCAAGATCTACACATCGCCGGAAGGCCGCGCCGACGTCCGCGTCCCGTTCCGCGAGATCGCCCTCGACCCGACGGCGCGCGAGGAACCGTACCGCGCGCTACGACACCTCCGGCGTCTATACCGATCCCTCGGTCGCCATCGACCTCGCTGCCGGCCTGCCGCCGATCCGCGCCGACTGGCTGGCCAGGCGCGGCTTCGCGCGCATCGACGCCCGCGCGGTGAAGCCCGAGGACAACGGCGGCGCCAGCGGCGAACGGCTCGTGCCACTCTGCCCGGCCGATCATTCGGTCTACGGCGGCAGGCCGGGCCAGCACGTCACCCAGCTCGAATTCGCCCGCGCCGGCATCGTCACCGAGGAGATGCTCTACGTCGCGCACCGGGAAAATCTTGGCCGGCAGAAGGCGCTGGAAGGTGCGGCCGAACGCCGCGCCGACGGCGAGGATTTCGGCGCCGCAATCCCCGAGTTCATCACGCCCGAATTCGTTCGCGAGGAAGTGGCGCGCGGCCGTGCCATCATCCCGGCCAACATCAACCATCCGGAACTCGAGCCGGTCATCATCGGCCGCAACTTCCTGGTGAAGATCAACGCCAATATCGGCAATTCCGCCGTCACGTCCGGCGCAGCGGAAGAAGTCGAAAAACTGGTGTGGGCGATCCGCTGGGGTTCCGACACGGTGATGGACCTGTCCACCGGCCGCAACATCCACAACATCCGCGACTGGATTCTTCGGAACTCGCCGGTGCCGATCGGCACGGTGCCGATCTACCAGGCGCTGGAGAAGGTCGACGGCGAGCCCGACAAGCTCGACTGGGAGGTGTTCAAGGACACGCTGATCGAGCAGGCCGAGCAAGGCGTGGATTACTTCACCATCCATGCCGGCGTGCGCCTGGCGTATGTGCCGCTGACCGCAGGCGCGTCACCGGCATCGTCTCGCGTGGCGGCTCGATCATGGCGCGCTGGTGCCTGACGCATCACAAGGAGAGCTTTCTCTACGAGCATTTCGGCGACATCTGCGACATCATGCGCAAATACGACGTGTCGTTCTCGCTCGGCGACGGGCTGCGCCCCGGCTCCAACGCCGATGCCAACGACGCCGCGCAGTTCGCCGAACTCGAGACGCTGGGCGAGCTCACCAAGATCGCCTGGGACAAGGGCTGCCAGGTGATGATCGAGGGCCCCGGCCACGTGCCGATGCACAAGATCAAGGTGAACATGGACAAGCAGCTTCGCGAATGCGGCGAGGCGCCATTCTACACGCTCGGCCCGCTGACCACCGACGTCGCACCCGGCTACGACCACATCACCTCGGCGATCGGTGCCGCGATGATCGGCTGGTTCGGCACCGCGATGCTCTGCTACGTCACGCCGAAGGAGCATCTCGGCCTGCCCAACCGCGACGATGTGAAGGTGGGCGTGATCACCTATCGCATCGCGGCGCACGCGGCGGATCTCGCCAAAGGGCCATCCGAGCGGCCAGGCTGCGCGACGATGCGATCAGCCGGGCGCGGTTCGAATTCCGCTGGCAGGACCAGTTCAACCTCTCGCTCGATCCCGACACGGCGCAGAACTTCCACGACGAGACGCTGCCGAAGGAGGCGCACAAGGTCGCGCATTTCTGCTCGATGTGCGGACCGAAGTTCTGCTCCATGCGCATAACGCAGGACCTGCGCGCGGACGCCGAGCGGATGGCGGGAATGGAGCAGAAGAGCAAGGAATTCGTCGAGAAGGGCAAAGAGCTGTACCTGCCCGCGACGGCGGCAGAGTAGGCAGGAAGAATCACCACAGAGGCACAGAGATCTGGAACGACTGCCTGCCTCGGTGTCTCCGTGGTGATCCTGACTTGCTACGCGAGCAAGCCGCACCCCCACACTGCCGCGCATGAGCGAACCACGCGCCGCCCTGGAAGCGATCGGCGTGCTGCCGGATACCGAGATCGACATCGGTGACGCGGCGCTGCAGCTTGCGCGCGTCGATTCGCCGGATGCCGATTGGCAGGCGGCGCGCGCGCATCTCTCCGATCTTGCGCGCGATTGCGTGGCGCTCGCCGACACGATCGGTATCAGTCGATCTGAGCATGCGCGCCGAAGCGCTGGCGGGGCTGATCGCCGGGCGCTACGCCTATGGCGGCGACGCCGAGACCTACGACGATCTCGCCAACGCCAATCTGATCCGCGTGATCGAGCGGCGCAAAGGTCTGCCCGTCGCGCTCGGGATCATCTGGCTGCATGCCGCGCGCGCCGCGGGATGGGGCGCACACGGCGTTGACTTCCCGGCGCATTTCCTGGTCGCACTGGAGGGCAAGAGCATCCAGGCGGTGATCGACGTGTTTGCCGGCGGCGTAACCCTGGATGCGCGCGATCTGCGCGCCCTGCTGAAGCGCGTTGAAGGCGAGAACGCCGAGCTGCGACCGGGGCTGTTGAGGCCGATGAGCGCGCGGCGCGTGCTGCTGCGGCTGCAGAACAACATCATGGGCCGCCGTCTGCAGGCCGGCGATTTGCCCGGCGCGCTGACCTGCACCGAGGACATGCTGCGGATCGCGCCCGATCATGCGGATCTGTGGCGCCAGGCCGCGGTGATGAACCAGCGGCTCGATCGCGTCTCTGCGGCGCTGCGCTGCTATGAGCGCTTCCTTATGCTGGTGCCCGAGGGTGATGCAGCGAGCCGGATCCGCGGCGCGATCGACGAGCTGCGCACGCGCCTGAACTAGGTGCGGTAATGGGGGAAATCTTTCGCCGCGAAACGGCGGAACATCCCGAGCCGTTCACCGGCGAGCGCCTGACGACCGCGATCGGCGGACAGGTGCAGATCGAGCACTATCACCGCTACCTGCTCGCCCGCTCGCTCGTGGCGGGGCTCGACGTGCTCGATGTCGCGAGCGGCGAAGGCTACGGTTCGGCGCTGCTCGCGCAGGTCGCGCGCTCGGTGGTCGGCGTGGAGTACTCGGGGCCGACCGTGCGCGCCGCGGTCGGCAATTTCCCGCGCGCCAACCTGCGATTCGTGCAGGCCGATGCGCGTGCCCTGCCGTTCGCCGATGCGTGCGTGGACGCGGTCGTATCGTTTGAAACGATCGAACACTTCGACCGGCAGGACGCGTTCCTGCGCGAGGTTCGCCGCGTGCTGCGGCCGGACGGCAGCTTCATCGTCAGCACGCCGGACCGCGACGTGTATTCGCCGGCCGGCTCGGCGGCGAACCCGTTCCATGTGCACGAGCTGAGCCGCCTCGAGTTCGTGGCGCTCCTGAAGGGCACGTTCCGGCACGTGCAGATGGTGCAGCAGCGCGCGCTGATCGGCTCGGCGCTGCTCGGCGAGGCCGGATCGACGGCGCCGCCGCAGGTGTTCGACCGCCGCGGCGAGACGCATTTCGAGGCGTGCATCGGCCTGCCGCGCGCGCCCTATCTGGTTGCCGTCGCGTCCGATCGCGAGCCGCCGCCGCTGCCGCCCAGCGTTTATATCGACCGCGGCGATGTCGGCACCGACCAGGCCAGGCTGGCGGCGCTCGCCGGCCAACTGAACGAGACGCAGGCCGCGCTTGCACAGGCGCAGACCGACCTGTCCGAGGTTCGCGGCGAACTCGCGCACGCCCACGCCGAACTTTCCTGGGTGGGGGAAGAAAATTCGCGGGAGCGCGAGGCGCGCACCCGGCTGCAGTCCGACCTTGCCGAAACCACGGCGCACCTGCTTGCCGCGACGCAGCGCGCGGAGCTCACGGACCGGACGCTGCGCGAATCGGAGGACCGGAACGAGGCGCTGCGCCGCGAGGGCAAACGCGTGGAGCAGGAACTCGCCGCGGTGCGGGGTTCGCTGCGCACCTTCATGCGCGGCTACCTGCCGCGGCTCCGTCGGCACCTGCGCGGTCAGCGGCCGTAGCGACGCCTGCGCTGCTGGAACGCGCGCACCGCGCGCAGGAAGTCGATCTTCCTGAACGCCGGCCACAGCACATCGGAGAAATAGAACTCGCTGTAGGCACTCTGCCAGAGCAGGAATCCCGACAGCCGCAGCTCGCCGCTCGTCCTGATGATCAGGTCGGGCTCGGGGGCATCCGCGAGGTAGAGATGCCGGCCGATCCTCTCGGGACACACGCCGGCAATGATCTCGGGCAACGAGGCGCCGGCACGCATCGCCTCGGCCAGCATCTCCCGTACGGCGTCGGCGATCTCCTCCCGGCCGCCGTAGGCGACAGCGATGGAGAGCAACATCGCGTCGTAGCCGGCGGTCGCTTCCTCCGCTGTTCGGATTGCCGCGAGCGTGCTCTCCGGCAGCACATCGAGCCGGCCGATCGCCTGCACGCGGACCCGCCGGCTGTGGATGCGCGGGTCGCCGACGAGCGCGCGGAGCTTCACCTCCAGCGCACCCAGGATGCCGGCGACCTCGTGGGGCTGGCGTTCCAGGTTGTCGGTGGAGCAGACCCACAGGGTGACGGCCGGAATCGAAAGCTCGCCACACCAGTTCAACAGATCGTCCAGCTTCTGGGCGCCCTGTGCGTACACCTGAGCGGGATCGACCAGACCAGACAATCGCCCGAAGCGGCGGTTGCCATCAAGGATGATGCCGACGTGGCGCGGGGGCGGCCGCAGCATCACCTGTCCGAGCAGGCGGTGGCCGTACATCGCGTAGATCGGCTGCGTCACTGCGGTCAGCAGGGCCCTGCGCCACCGCTGGAGCCTGAGGCGCCAGGCACCGACAAACGCGCCGGTGCGTGCGACGGCCGACAGATCGGTCAGCAACGAATGCGCCCGATCAGGCGTTGCAGCACGCCTCCCGCCGCATGCGGACCGCTGCGCATGCCGGTCGCGATCCCATGGTGTATCTCGAGTTCGTCGTAGGCGCGGTCCAACTCCTCGCAGCGTGTCCGGAACGCGCCCGCCCCATCGAGGCCCCGCCGCGCCTCCCAGGCTTTCACACGGTCCACCATGTCGTAGATCGCGCGCAGCAAGGCAACGGCGGCCTGATAGTCGTTGCGGTCGCTATGACGGCTGAGCGCCAGCCAGTGGTCGATACGCTTGTGGGCAAAGTCGATCATGTCCGCCATTTCCGAGTTCGACACTGACACGCTTCGGTCGCGATGTATAACGGTTCGTGCGTTCGATCCACTGCTCCGTGTCGGCGTGCGACAGATGCTCGATGCAGATCGGCAATTCCGCCGGAATATGCTCGACCCGATCGGTGAGGATTTCGATGCCGTCATGCACGACGGGCCCGAAGGCGACGGCGCCCTTACGAAAGAACCTGATCGTGGTATTCCGGCCAGTAGTAGGCGTCGGCATCGAATGCGCCGAGGATCCAGTGGCGGCGCGGCAATGCGACTGCTGCCGGGCCATCCGACGCGCGCGGTGTACGCAGATACGCGATGGCGTCCGGGCTCAGCAGTTCGTCGTCGTCCAGGAAGGCGATCCAGTCGTGCCGGCACTGCTCCAGGGCGAAGCTTCTTGTCTCTTCGACGGTCGGCGTCCAGGGCACCGTTATGACACGGTCGGCATAGCGCGAGGCGATGCGCGGCGTCTCGTCGGTCGAGGATTTGTCGATGACGATCAGTTCATCGACGAAGCGAAGGGAGCGCAGGCAGGTCGCGAGAAGGCTCGCTCGATTGTAGGCGATGACGAAACCGCTGATCCGGTCGCTGCCTGACATGATCTAGAAGCGCACTTCGGGCCGCGCCAGGCCGTAATGTGCTCTGAGAGTACCTGCCCGCATAGGCGGTACGGAACAACCTGCGCTTTTGCAGCAACGGCACCACGTCGGCGACGAACACCTCGAGCATTGACGGCAACACCGGTGGCATCAGGTTGAAGCCGTCCGCGGCACCGTCGCGGAACCAGTCCTCGATCAGGTCAGCGATCTGTTCCGGTGTGCCGGCCGTCACGAAATGCCCGCGCGCGCCGGCCATGTATCCCAGCAATTGCCGCAGGGTCGGCTTTTCCCGGCGCACCAGGCCGATGATCACCTCGGTGCGGCTGCGCGCTGCTTCTACGGTGCCGGGGTCGGGAAAGTCCTCGGGCGCCAGAGGTTCATCCAACTTCAGGCGCGAGAAATCATGCCCGCCAAAGCGGCCGGACAGCCGCTTGCGCCCCACCTCCGGGTCACTCAGGTCGTTCAACGCGCGTGCCAGACGCTGGGCCTCGGCCTCCGTGGAACCGATCACCGGACTTAATCCCGGCAGGATCAGCACCTGCTGCGGGGTGCGGCCTTCGTCCGCTGCCAGCCGCTTCAGGTCAGCATAGAAATCCCTCGCCGTCGCCTTCTCCATCTGGGCGGTGAACACAGCCTCGGCATGTCGCGCGGCGAACCGGCGCCCGGTCTCTGAAGACCCCGCCTGCACGAAAACCGGCCGACCCTGCGGACCGCGCGGCAGGTTCAACGGCCCGGTCACCTGGTAATGCGCGCCGATGTGCTTCATGGCGCGGATCCCGTCAGCGCGCGCATACTCTCCACTGCCGCGGTCATCCAGCACCGCATCGTCCGACCAACTGTCCCACAGCCCGGTCACCACGCGCAGATATTCCTCGGCGCGCTCGTAGCGCTCGGCGTGGCTCAACGGACCGTGGCCGCCATAGTTGCCGGAAGCCGCCGCCAGCCAGGTAGTAACAATGTTCCAACCGACACGCCCACCGGACATGTGGTCCAGCGAGGCGAATTGCCGCGCCAGGTTGAACGGTTCGGTGTAGGTGGTCGAGCATGTGGCAATCAGCCCGATCCAGCTGGTCGCACCCGCCAGCGCCGCCAGCACAGTGATGGGTTCCAGCCAGGTGCGCGGTACACGCGCCACGTCCTCGCCGACCGCGAGCGTGTCGGCAAGGAAGACCGAATCGAACAACCCCAATTCCGCTATGCGCGCGAGATCCGTGTAGTAGCGGATATCGGTCAGCGCCAGCGGCGAGGCTGATGGATGACGCCATGCAGCCTCGTGGTGTCCGCGGCCGTGGATGAACAGGTTGAGGTGCAGTTGCCGAGACATGGCGCGTCAGCAGCCTGCCACGCCGCAACGGTCCTGACTTCGGCTCTGGCTAGACACCAGGCAGGTTCCAGCCGATCCATTCGCACAGCGCACGGCCCATCACCAGTTCCTTGTCGGTGCCGGACAGGAACGGCAGCTCCTCGGTGAACATCGTCACGCACTGCCGGTACGAACACGGCATGCGGGTGATGTCGGTGCCCCAGAACGAACGATGCGGACCGAAGGCGTCGTATATCCGTTCGATGTGACCGTGGATGTTGCGCCACGGATACTGGCCGCTGGAATAGCTCGGGGCGCCCGACAGCTTCACCGCGACATTCGGCAGCCGCGCCAGCCCGAGCAATTCGGCCAGGTTGGCAAACGCCGCATCGTCAGTGGTACCGCCACTGCGGCCCATATGGTCGATCAGCAGCCTGAGGCCAGGATGCCGCTCGGCGATCTTGGCGACGGCATCGAAATGGCCGCCTGCCAGCAGCCCGATCGGCAGGCCGGCACGCTCCGCCGCTGGCCACAGCCAGTCAACGGTACCGTCGGTCCACCAGCTCTGCTGATGCGGCTGGTTGAAGGTGAAGCGCAGCCCCAGCATCCCCGGCTGCTGCTTCCAGGTATCGATCAGCCCGCGGTTCTCCGGCCGTTCGACGGCAAAGTGTCCGAGTATCGCGAACTTTTCCGGGTGCTGGCGCGCAGCGTCTATCGCGGTAGGCACCGTCCGGGGCAGTGTGCTCGGCGGATGGATCAGCGCGGCATCGACGCCGGCTTCACGCATCTCGGCCAACGCGTCATCCTTCGAATAGGTGGGGATCTGCCGATGCTGGCCGGGCATCTTCTCGTTCTCCCAGATGTGGATCTGGGAATCGACAATGAGCATCGCCAATGTTCCTCCCTGTTGCGTCTTATTCCGCCGCGCGTGCCGCAGCCTGATCGGAGAACAGCGGCATGACCTCGCGGGCAAAGCGGCGCATGCTCGCCCGCCCGCGTTCACCGCCACCCGAGCCGCCGCCGTTGATCAGCACGTAGCCGACCCCGACCTGCTGCAGTGCTTCCAGTTTGCGAGCGATCTCGTCCGGGTTGCCGTAGATCGCACTGTTCACATTCACCGCCTGCGGGTCGCCGCTGGCGCGGTCGGGCCCGCCATGCACCGTGCCATCCGGGGTCGTGGCGAGCTTCAACTGCCGCAGCCGGTTCTGCAGCCTTCGGTCCAGCGCCGCGTCGCGTTCCGCATCGCTGTCGGCGACGAAGAAGGCTCGGGTGACGCCGACCTGCGTCGGGTCGTAGCGCCGGCCGCCCTCCTCGACGGCGCCCTTGTACCAGGCGATGCTCTGCGCGACATCGTCCGGCGATGCGTACTGCCCGAGCAGAAGATTGAAGCCCCGTTCGGCAACGTTGCGGATCGACCGCTCACTGCCGGCGCCCATCCAGACTTGCGGATGCGGCTTTTGCGCCGACGGCGGCTCTACGATGACGTCGTTGAACCGCCAGTACTTGCCGTGATGCGAGAAACGTTCTTCCGAGGTCCATGCCTTCAGCAGCACCTCGAGCGACTCCTCGAACCGTGCGTCGGCTTCCTCCATCGGCACATCGAAGCCAGCGAATTCGTTGTAGCGGTAGCCCTTGCCGATGCCGAAATCCAGCCGCCCGCCTGACAGCAGATCGAGCGTCGCCGCCTGTTCCGCCAGCAGCACGGGGTTGTGCCATGGCAGCACGATCACCGCGGTGCCAAGCCGCAGCCGCCGGGTGCGGGCGCCGAGCCAGGTCAGCAGATTCAGCGTCGCCGAAACCTGGCCGAACCCGGTGAAATGATGTTCTACGACGAAGGTGCCGTGAAAGCCCAACGCCTCGGCTTCGACGTTGTATTCGATGAAGTCACGAAACCCCTCGGCGCTGTCGAACTCGCCGCTGCCGCGACGCGCCGCGGCGCTGCCGAACAATCCGAACCGCATGGTAAAGTGCTCCCGTCGCTCCGACACGAGGTTAGGAGCCGTGCTCCGATATGCCAAATGTCAGCAGCGGGTCAGTTCGAACGTCACATGCCGACCCACAGCGGCCATCCAGGTTCGAACCCGATTTGGCCGATCCCCGCAACCATTATCAGGGGGATAAACATTGCTTCCTCGCTGTCCGGGGTGGGTAGAAACGTCCTGCCCTTGCTTGTCTATCTTACGCTTCCTACTTGGTAGCGTTTCTCCGTTCGGCTGACAGGAGCCGTTTCTCCGTCCCGGCCTGACGTCAGCAAGGCGCCGCGCGCGGCCGCGGTCAATGATGATACTGGTGGCGAATTCGGGCGACAGCCCGGTCAAGCCACCGCCTGTAGAGCCGCAAACCGTGAGATACGCGTGTTTGCTGAATGATTGTCGTTTTGCCACTCAACGACTCTGAGCAGGTTGACTGCGACGGCTGTAATGACGTGTTGTAAGCGCGTCTTCGCCAACCCGATATAGCGGCATCTGCGCAAGCCGCACCGACAAATCGCCTGCGCATGCGTGCCTTCGATGCCGGCACGCGCGGCATAGCTTTTCCGAAACTCCTCTGTTGCCTGATTTCGTCGAGCGGCCTGCAGCGCCTCATAATCTTCGCGTGCCTGCAGCGTGATGATACGCGGCTCGACCTTCGACCGAGTGCAGCGGCTCCGCATTGGGCAAGCTGCACAGTCATTTCGCGCGAAGCGGGCCTCGAATTGCATGCCGCTTTTTGGATAGGTGCTCGGCAGCCATGAGATACTCTGCTTGCCCTCTGGGCAGGTCACGACTTGCTGATCCCAGTCGACGTGAAAGTCTGCCTTGCTGAACCCTTCCGCAGCGTGCGCCTGCCAGCTCGTATCTTCAACGACCGGGCCGACAATGACAACTCCATGGCGCTGCTGGCTGTCGACCAGCATGCGGCAGCCGGTGTAGCCCATGTCGACCAGATGTTGCGAGGGCAACAACTCACTGTTTGCCAATGATCGATGCACAACTGCCAGCATGTGGTCGTCCGGTGTCGTCGCCAGAGTCGTTTCGATGTTGGTGATCACGTGCGGTGTTTCGGGGTCACATGTCTCGGTGAGATGCGCTTTGTAACCCGTCCAAGAGATATCGCGTTTTTTGCTATAGCGTGCCTCCGGGTCGTAGGGAGATGAGATTTGCTCAGCGGTTGCGGGCATCTCTTGGACGGTGCGCCACCGGAGCTGCCCGTCCTCTTTGATGTATTGCGCTGCCCAGACCTCGCGGAGAACGTGGATGGCGGGCAATTGCGCGAGCCACGGCTGCTCGACCGCGGCGTCGACCGCAGCCAACAGTTGATCGCCGTCAGCACCGATGGTGACCGCCAGTTCCAGGCGCTCCATGTCGGCCTTTGGCAGGCGAAAGTTCTCCACGCGGCGACTATACCGTTCGTACCAAACCGGCGGCGCCAGGGCTTGCAGCCAATCCGGTGCAACGACGGCGAGTTCATTCAGAGCCGCGCGCACGGTCTCGCCGACGCGTTCAAGCCGGTTGAGCCCGCGCACAGCCGCCAACACGTGCGTTGAGTCGGTGCGCTGGCGACCGTTGGCCTTCACCAGACCCTGGTCGCGCAAGCGCTGCAGGAGAGTGTCGAGCAGCAGTCGTTCAGCGCCACCTTCGATCAAGCGCGAGCGGAACTCGCTCAGGACCGTGTGGTCGAAGCCGGGATCGATCAACGACAGACCCAGTGCGTATTTCCAGTCGATCCGTCCGCGTACGGCATCCGCGGCCTGCCGGTCGGACAAGCCCTCCACGAATTGCAGCACCGTCGCCAGAGCGAGCCGCCCCGGTGCTTCGGCGTGCTTGCCACGGCGGGGGAACAGGGCGGTGAACTGATCGTCGGTGTAGATCGAACCAAGTTCGTCGGCGATGTGCAGACAGAGAGAACCTTTCGGGAATGCGGCACGAGCTACACGACTGGTTTCTTCCGGTACGGAAGGCGGTTCTTGCGGATGCAGCGACATGCGGTGTCCTCGGAGGAGAATCCTGCAGGCTGCTAGTTCGAGGAGCGATTCGGCTATGCTTACCGGTTGCAGAAGAAAGAAAGATCGAAAAGAATCGTAACCGACCCTGTCTTAAATCATTATTGCAGGTGACGGTCCTGGCCCGAACCAATATTGCGCCCCGGCGGTGCCCGAATTCGCCACCAGTATCAATGATGGCCGCAGGCCACCGCTTGCGGCGCGCAGCGTCATTGACGGCGGCGAGCACGGCGCCAGGCTGGGGCAGGCCGGGACGAGTGCGGGATACCAACCATGCGTGACACCTCTTTGCTGCAACAGGCGTTGGGACTGGCCCCACCGTGGACGGTGAGCCGCAGCGACTTTGACCCCGAGGCACACCGGCTCGACATCGAGATCGACTTCGCCCCGGGCAGCCGCTTCGCCTGCCCGACCTGCGGTGCGGCGGACTGCCCGGCCTATGACACCGAGCGGATGACTTGGCGCCACCTCAACTTCTTTCAGCACGAGGCCTATCTGCATGCCCGTGTGCCGCGCGTCCGCTGCGACAAGTGCGGCATCAAGACAGTAAACGTGCCATGGGCACGGCCTGGCAGCGGCTTTACCTTGCTGTTCGAGGCATTGGTCATGACCATGGTCGCGGCGATGCCGGTCAAGGCGGTGGCCCGGATAGTGGGCGAGCACGACACCCGGCTATGGCGTGTCATTCATCATTATGTCGACGAGGCGCGGGCGCGGACCAATGCGTCGGGCGTGACCCGGCTCGCGATCGATGAAACCGCCGCCCGGCGCGGCCAAGACTACGTCACTTTGTTTGTCGACATCGACCAAGCCCGCGTCATGTTCGCCACCGAGGGCAACGATGCCGCCACCATAGCCGCCTTCGCCGATGACCTCATTGCGCATGGCGGCGATCCCGACGCGATCAGCCAAGTCTGCATCGATATGAGCCCGGCCTTCACCAAGGGCATCGCTGAGAACCTGCCGAATGCCGCCATCACCTTCGACAAATTCCACGCTGTCAAGATCGTCAACGATGCGGTCGATAAGGTACGCCGCGCCGAACAGGAGGAGCAAAGTCTGCTGCGTGGCACGCGTTACCTCTGGCTACGCAATCCACAGACGCTGTCCGCTCGTCAGCGCAAGACGCTCGGTGGTCTGCCCACGCGGCACCTCAAGACCGCCCGTGCGTATCAGATCCGCCTCGCCTTTCAGGACCTTTATCAGGAGCCATCTGCGCAGGCGGGCGCGAGTTATCTGAAGAAGTGGTACTTCTGGGCCACCCATAGCCGGATCGAACCAGTTATCGCCGCCGCGCGCACCGTCAAACGCCACTGGGACGGTATACTACAATGGTTCGAAAGTAAGATTGCCAACGGCCTGATCGAGGGCCTCAATAGTTTAGTGCAGGCGGCCAAAGCCAAGGCACGAGGCTACCGCTCAACCCGCAACCTCAAGGCCATCATTTACCTGCTGGCGGGCAAGCTCGACATGCAGTTGCCCGCGTTATGAGGACGTTTCTACCCATCCCAAATAGCGCGGAACCTGTTGGCTTCCTCGCTGTCCGGGGTGGGTAGAAACGTCCTGCCCTTGCTTGTCTACCTTACACTTCCTACTTGGTAGCGTTTCTCAGTTCGGCTGACAGGAGCCGTTTCTCCGTCCCGGCCTGACGTCAGCAAGGCGCCGCGCGCAGCCGCGGTCAATGATGGCCGAAGGCCACCGCTTGCGGCGCGCAGCGTCATTGACGGCGGCGAGCACGGCGCCAGGCTCGGGCAGGCCGGGACGAGTGCGGGAGACCAACCATGCGTGACACCTCTTTGCTGCAACAGGCGTTGGGGCTGGCCCCACCGTGGACGGTGAGCCGCAGCGACTTTGACCCCGAGGCACACCGGCTCGACATCGAGATCGACTTCGCCCCGGGCAGCCGCTTCGCCTGCCCGACCTGCGGTGCGGCGGACTGCCCGGCCTATGACACCGAGCGGATGACTTGGCGCCACCTCAACTTCTTTCAGCACGAGGCCTATCTGCATGCCCGCGTGCCGCGCGTCCGCTGCGACAAGTGCGGCATCAAGACAGTAAACGTGCCATGGGCACGGCCTGGCAGCGGCTTTACCTTGCTGTTCGAGGCATTGGTCATGACCATGGTCGCGGCGATGCCGGTCAAGGCGGTGGCCCGGATAGTGGGCGAGCACGACACCCGGCTATGGCGTGTCATTCATCATTATGTCGACGAGGCGCGGGCGCGGACCAATGCGTCGGGCGTGACCCGGCTCGCGATCGATGAAACCGCCGCCCGGCGCGGCCAAGACTACGTCACTTTGTTTGTCGACATCGACCAAGCCCGCGTCATGTTCGCTACCGAGGGCAACGATGCCGCCACCATAGCCGCCTTCGCCGATGACCTCACTGCGCATGGCGGCGATCCCGACGCGATCAGCCAAGTCTGCATCGATATGAGCCCGGCCTTCACCAAGGGCATCGCTGAGAACCTGCCGAATGCCGCCATCACCTTCGACAAATTCCACGCTGTCAAGATCATCAACGATGCGGTCGATAAGGTACGCCGCGCCGAACAGGAGGAGCAAAGTCTGCTGCGTGGCACGCGTTACCTCTGGCTACGCAATCCACAGACGCTGTCCGCTCGTCAGCGCAAGACGCTCGGTGGTCTGCCCACGCGGCACCTCAAGACCGCCCGTGCGTATCAGATCCGCCTCGCCTTTCAGGACCTTTATCAGGAGCCATCTGCGCAGGCGGGCGCGAGTTATCTGAAGAAGTGGTACTTCTGGGCCACCCATAGCCGGATCGAACCAGTTATCGCCGCCGCGCGCACCGTCAAACGCCACTGGGACGGTATACTACAATGGTTCGAAAGTAAGATTGCCAACGGCCTGATCGAGGGCCTCAATAGTTTGGTGCAGGCCGCCAAGGCCAAGGCACGAGGCTACCGCTCAACCCGCAACCTCAAGGCCATCATTTACCTGCTGGCGGGCAAGCTCGACATGCAGTTGCCCGCGTTATGAGGACGTTTCTACCCATCCCAAATAGCGCGG